>NZ_JBMOUG010000008.1:0-361795 GCF_049319725.1 Pseudomonas sp. Mn2068
CGGTTGAACTGCGCGCCCAGCACCTTTTCCGCCAACGCGAAGCCAACGGCGTTGGCCAGGCCCTGGCCGAGCGGACCAGTGGTGGTTTCCACGCCCGGGGTGTAGCCGTATTCCGGGTGGCCCGGAGTGCGGCTGTGCAGCTGGCGGAAGTTCTTCAGGTCGTCGATGGACAGGTCGTAGCCGGTCAGGTGCAGCAACGAGTAGATCAGCATCGAGCCATGGCCGTTGGACAGGACGAAGCGGTCACGGTCGGCGAAGGACGGGTTGCTCGGGTTGTGCTTCAGATAATCGCGCCAAAGCACCTCGGCGATATCCGCCATGCCCATCGGGGCACCCGGATGGCCGCTGTTGGCTTTTTGCACGGCATCCATGCTGAGGGCACGAATGGCGTTGGCACGCTCACGACGGCTGGGCATCGCTGATCTCCTGGAGGATGTTCAATTGAAAGTAAATAAAACGAAACGGAAAAAAGGCGAGCATTTTCCCTCAGGCACCGCCAGGGGGCAATGACAGATAGTCGCTCGACCACGTTTTTCCTGCCGATAGTTGCGCATTGCACGGGTGAAACCTTTCCGCGCTTCGTCTGTAGAGACAAAGGCGCACGGGAAAGTGCCATTTATCGTGCAATATCAAAACTTTTTGATATTGATCTTGCGAGGCGCCGCGACCGTCATCTAGACTGCTGGCCTTATGAATCTACGTGCACCTGCCCTGCGTCCTGATGATTGCGACGAACTGTCCGCCCTGTGCAAGGCCGGCGGCGACCCGTTGCGTCTCAATGTATTGCGGGCCCTGGCCAATGATTCGTTCGGGGTGCTGGAGCTGGCGCAGATCTTCGCCATCGGCCAGTCCGGCATGAGCCATCACCTGAAGGTGCTGGCCCAGGCCGACCTGGTGGCCACCCGTCGTGAAGGCAACGCGATTTTCTACCGTCGCGCCCTGCCCCACACCGAATTGCCCGGCGGCAAGCTGCATGCCGCCCTGCTCGATGAAGTCGACAGCCTTGAGCTGCCGGCCGACGTGCAAGCGCGCATCGCCCTGGTACACGGCCAACGCGCGGCCGCCAGCCAGGACTTCTTCTCGCGGGTCGCGGAAAAGTTTCGGGCCCAGCAGGATCTGATCGCCGGCTTGCCGCAGTACCGCGAAAGCATCCTGGCGCTGCTCGACAAGCTCGGCTTCGGCCCCGAAGCCACGGCGCTGGAAGTCGGCCCCGGCGACGGTGGCTTCCTGCCAGACCTGGCGCGGCGCTTCCAGCGGGTCACGGCACTGGACAACAGCCCGGCGATGCTCGAGCTAGCGCGCCAGCTGTGCGAACGCGAATCACTGGCTAATGTCAGCCTGCAGCTGACCGATGCATTGCTGGACGACAGTATCCAGGCCGACTGCGTGGTCCTGAACATGGTCCTGCACCATTTCGCCGCGCCGGCCGAGGCCCTCAAGCAGATGGCCGCCCTGCTGCGACCGGGCGGCAGTCTGCTGGTAACAGAGTTGTGCAGCCACAACCAGAGTTGGGCCAGGGAGGCCTGCGGTGATCTTTGGTTGGGGTTCGAACAGGAAGATCTGGCCCGTTGGGCCACTGCTGCGGGGCTCATGCCCGGGGACAGCCTCTATGTAGGCTTACGTAATGGTTTCCAGATCCAGGTTCGCCACTTTCAGCGACCGGCTGGTGCCACTCAACATCGGTAAACTCAGGAAAACCATCGATATGAGCGAATATTCCGTTTTCACCTCCGAGTCCGTGTCTGAAGGGCATCCGGACAAAATCGCCGACCAGATCTCCGACGCGGTGCTGGACGCCATCATCGCCGAAGACAAGTTCGCCCGCGTCGCGTGCGAAACCCTGGTGAAAACCGGTGTTGCCATCATCGCCGGCGAAGTGACCACTTCGGCCTGGGTCGACCTCGAAGACATCGTGCGTAACGTGATCCTCGACATCGGCTACAACAGCTCCGACGTCGGTTTCGACGGCGCCACCTGCGGTGTGATGAACATCATCGGCAAGCAGTCCGTGGACATCGCCCAGGGCGTTGACCGCAGCAAGCCGGAAGACCAGGGCGCCGGTGACCAGGGCCTGATGTTCGGCTACGCCAGCAACGAAACCGCGGAACTGATGCCTGCTCCGATCGCGTTCTCGCACCAACTGGTGCAGCGCCAGGCCGAAGCTCGCAAATCCGGCGTGCTGCCGTGGCTGCGTCCGGACGCCAAGTCGCAAGTGACGTGCCGTTACGAAGGCGGCAAGGTGGTTGGTGTCGACGCTATCGTCCTGTCGACCCAGCACAACCCTGACGTCTCCTACAGCGATCTGCGCGAAGGCGTGATGGAACTGATCGTCAAGCACGTCATCCCGGCCGAACTGCTGACCAAGGACACCCAGTTCCATATCAACCCGACCGGCAACTTCATCATCGGTGGCCCGGTGGGCGACTGCGGCCTGACCGGTCGCAAGATCATCGTCGACAGCTACGGCGGCATGGCCCGTCACGGCGGCGGCGCGTTCTCCGGCAAGGACCCATCGAAGGTCGACCGTTCCGCGGCCTACGCCGGTCGCTACGTGGCCAAGAACATCGTTGCCGCCGGCCTCGCCGACCGCTGCGAAATCCAGGTCTCCTACGCCATCGGCGTCGCGCAACCGACCTCGATTTCGTTGAACACCTTCGGCACCGGCAAGATCAGCGATGACAAGATCATCAAGCTGGTCCGCGAGATCTTCGACCTGCGTCCATACGCCATCACCACCATGCTCGACCTGCTGCACCCGATGTACCAGGAAACCGCGGCCTACGGCCACTTCGGTCGTACCCCGCAGCAGAAGACCGTCGGCAACGACACCTTCACCACCTTCACCTGGGAAAAGACCGACCGTGTAGAGGCTCTGCGAGCTGCTGCCGGCCTGTAATGTCGCCTGCGTCACAAAAGCCCTCCCTGGTCCGCCAGGGAGGGCTTTTTCATGGGTGCAAAATCTTGCACGAGCCGATCATGTTTCCTAATATTTCGCGTTCTCGGACCTTTTCCCCTACTTGGATATTGCGCGACGCCTGTTCGAGAGCCCCTTGGCCGTCGGCAATCGAACATTGAGGTTTGCCATGCGTACTTCCGTCTTCGCGCCCGCCGCGATTCTGCTGGGTCTGTTCACTATTCCCGTACAAGCCGCCGACCTGAGTGCGCTTGGCGACCTGGCATCGCAACTGACCGGCGGCGCGACAACGCCCGCAGCGGGCACCACCGCCAACTCCGGCGGCTGCACCAAACAGATCCAGGACCTGCAGACACAGATCAACACCGCCAAGGCCAAGGGCGACAGCCTCAAGGCCAGCGGCCTGCAACTGGCGATGGACCATGCTTCCAAGAGCTGCACGCAGCTCAATGGCCAGGTAGCCGCGGCGCCGCAGCCGGTCGCACAAACCCCGACAGCGGCCCAGGACCCCAAGGCCCAGGCGGTTGATGCCGGTATCAAGGCGCTCGGCGGCCTGTTCAAGTAAGGCGACACACGCGGTAAAAAAGCCTCGCCTGCGGCGGGGCTTTTTTATGCCCGGACTGATCTAGGCTGTATTTTTAAGTCGAGCAAGGATGCTCCGGCATGCGTGTCTTCACTGGTTGGGCAGTTCTTGTCTGGTGTTTCAACGCCTATGCCGGCCAATGCCCGGATTGGCCGGCGGAACGCGCCCGACGCGAGGCCGACGCCCTGCAACAGCAACTGGCGCGCTGGGACGAGCTCTACCACCGCCAGGGCATTTCGCCAGTGGCCGACGAACTCTACGATCAATCCCGCCAGACCCTGGCCCAGTGGCGCCGATGTTTCGCCCTGCCGCCCGGGCAGGCGGACAACCCGTTGCTCAAGGCCCGCGGAACCGTTGCCCACCCGACGGCCCATACCGGACTGGACAAGCTGCCGGACGACCAGGCGGTCCGGGAGTGGGTGCAGGGCCGCCAGGACCTGTGGATTCAGCCCAAGGTCGACGGCGTGGCCGTGACCCTGGTTTATCGACAAGGCCGGCTGCACCAGGCCATCAGCCGTGGCGATGGACTCAAGGGCCAGGACTGGACCGACAGTGCCCGCAGGATCGCCGCCATCCCGGCGCAACTGCCACAGCCCCTGGACCTGGTGCTGCAGGGCGAACTGTATTGGCGCCTGGTCGACCATGTACAAGCCGAAAACGGCAGCCTGAATGCCCGCGGCAAGGTCGCGGGACTGATGGCACGACACCAGTTGAGCGCCGATGAAGCGGAAGGTATCGGCCTGTTTGTCTGGGACTGGCCCGACGGACCGTCCACCCAGCTCGAACGCCTGCGCGGCCTGAGCGCCCTCGGCTTCACCGACAGCGAAACCTACAGCCGACCGATCAGCCACTTTGCCCAGGCCCGGGACTGGCGCGAGTACTGGTTTCGCCAGCCGCTGCCCTTTGCCAGCGATGGCGTGGTGCTGCGCCAGAGCCAGCGACCCGACGCGCGACGCTGGCAAGCCCGGCCGCCCCATTGGAGCGTCGCCTGGAAATACCCGCATGCCCGGGCATTGGCCCATGTGCGCAAGGTCAGTTTCAAGGTCGGCCGCACCGGACGGATCACGCCGATGCTCGATCTGATGCCTGTGCGGCTGGATGATCGACAGATCAGGCGGATCAGCGTCGGCTCCCTGCAACGTTGGCAGGCACTGGATATCCGTCCAGGCGACCAGGTGACCATCAGCCTGGCGGGCCTGACCATCCCGCGCCTGGAAGGCGTGGCCTGGCGCAGCATCGAGCGAGAGCCGCTGGACGTCCCCGACCCGGATGCTTTCCATGCCGCGAGCTGCTGGCAAAACAGCCCGGGCTGCGAAAGCCAGTTCCTCGCTCGCCTGATCTGGCTGAGTGGCAAGCAGGGCCTGGCGCTGCCGCACCTGGGGCGCGGCACCTGGGAGACGCTGATTCACGCAGGTCGTTTGCAGTCCCTGCTCGATTGGCTGACCCTCGATGCCCGCGAGCTTGCTAACATTGCAGGCTTCGGTCCGAGCCGCAGCCGACAATGGCTCGACAGTGTCCAGGTGGCTCGGCAACGCCCCTTCGAACGCTGGCTCAAGGCGCTGGGGCTGCCGGCGACCGCCGGCGTCAGGTTGACCGGCCCCTGGCAGGTCCTGGCCAGTCGAACCGCCGAGGACTGGCAGGCGCAACCGGGAATCGGGCCCGGGCGGGCCGCGCAACTGAGCGCTTTCTTCCGCGACCCGCAGGTGATGGCCCTGGCTGAATCATTAAGTACCGCCGGGGTCGATGGATTTTGAGGACATAATTGCCGGCTAATCCGGGCCTGTCATAAAGGCGGATTGGCTTTATTTATTCATAGTGTGTTTTTTCAGTCTTTTTTCTACACGGAGCTTTTCATGAAATTTCTCTCACCGCTGGCTCTTTTCACCCTGTGCAGCGTCATGGCCGCCCCGCTCCTGGCCGCCGAAGAACAACCCGAGCTGACCGGCTGCGCCGCCAAGCGCCAGGCCATCGGCAGCCAGCTGGAAATCGCCAGGGCCCAGGGCAACAGCGACCAGCAGGCCGGCCTGGAAAAAGCCCTGGCCGAAGTAACCACCCATTGCACCGACGCCTCGCTGAAAAAGGAGCGGGAAAACAAGGTCCTCGACGCCCGCCACGAAGTCAGCCGTCGCCAGGCCGACCTCGACAAGGCAATGAAAAAGGGCGATCCGGACAAGATCAACAAACGCAAGGACAAGCTGGCCGAGTCCCGCAAGGAACTGCAGGACGCGCTGGATGAGCTGGACAAGTGATTCGCGACCGGACTTTGCGGCCAGCGGCGCCCGTTACCGATCAGTGATCGCGAAACTCTTTATGACAGGCATCACAGGCGTCTTCGACTTTCTCCACTGCCGGCCTGAGGATGCTCGCCTGGTAGGGCTGGACCCGGCTGGCGATCACCAGTTGGCCGGTAGCCCCTTCCAGCGAGCGCGCCAGCTCCTGGAAACGCGCCTGCTTCTGCCAGACATCGGCCTTGGCACTGGTATGCTCCGATTCCTTGACCTGCGGGAAATGCTGCCACGGCTCATGGGACAACCCGTCAAGTTTGCTCGCCCCCTCGGCAAACTTCGGACCGTCGAAGGGGATGCGCCCACGCAGCATGCCACCCAGGTCCTCACTGGTCTTGAGCATCTGCTTGAAAATGGCCTTGCGCTGACCCAGGGGCGAATTCGGGTCAATGCCGCCACAGGCACCGAGGGCCAGGCAGGCCAGCAATACAACGGAAAGTCTTTTAAGAGTCATGATGGCTTCAGGTCACGGGAGACGGCGGCCAGTATCCTCGCCTCGACATCAAAGACCAATAGGCCCAAGGGCCAATACCCTTACTATTTGAATGGACTACCTGAACAGAGACTGAACGGGTAGTGACTCAAGGAATACGCTTGTTGATGAACACCACTTTCAAACGCCTGGGCTGGAGCATGCTCGCCCTGGCCCTGCTCGCCGGCTGCAATGGCAAGGACCACCAACCACCTGCACCGGCGGTGACCACCTATGTCAAGGCGGACTGGAAGGCCTTGCCGGATGTTTCCGATGCCGACCTGCAGGCCGGTTTTGCCTCCTGGCGCAGTGCCTGTACCCGGCTGAAGAACGATGCCAACTGGGCGGCGACCTGCTCCACTGCCGCCAATGTCGCGAATACACCCGCCGCCATTCGCACTTTCCTCCAGCAGAACCTCGAGGTCTACGGGCTACGCTCCGCCGAAAACAGTGCCGACGGGCTGATCACCGGCTACTACGAACCGGTCTATCCCGGCAGCCTGACCCGCACCGCCAAGGCCACGGTGCCGGTCTACGGCGTGCCCGACGACCTGATCATCGTCCAACTGGAAAGCCTCTACCCCGAGCTCAAGGGCAAGCGCCTGCGCGGACGCCTGGAAGGCCGGGTGATCAAGCCCTATGACGATGCCGCGCTGATCGCCACCCAGGGCGTCAAGGCTCCGGTGCTGGCCTGGCTGACCGACCCGATGGACCTGCAGTTCCTGCAGATCCAGGGTTCCGGTCGCATCCGCCTGGATGATGGCCGGCAGTTGCGCATCGGTTACGCGGACCAGAACGGCTACCCCTATCGCGCCATCGGCCGCTGGCTGGTGGAACAGGGTGAGTTGAAGAAGGAAGACGTCACCATGGGCAGCATCAGCGCCTGGGCCAAGGCCCATCCGACGCGTATCCCGCAGCTGCTGGGCAGCAATCCGAGCTATGTGTTCTTTGCCCGCAACCCGGACAGCAACGAGGGTCCGCGCGGTTCGCTGAACGTGCCGCTGACCGCCGGCTACAGCGTGGCGGTGGACCGCAAGGTGATTCCGCTGGGTAGCCTGCTGTGGCTGTCGACCACCCGGCCGGATGGCAGCGCCCTGGTCCGTCCGGTGGCCGCCCAGGACACCGGCGGAGCCATTGCCGGCGAAGTACGCGCCGACCTGTTCTGGGGCACCGGCGATGCCGCCGGGCAGTTGGCCGGGGACATGAAGCAGAAGGGCAATATCTGGATGTTGTGGCCGAAAGGCATGGCCTTGCCCAAGACAGCCGATATCGGGAGCTGATGGCTCTGGTGCCTGAACTGGCGCCTTCGCCAGCAAGCCGGCTCCTACAGTACAGCGTCGAGCATGGATTTTGTGCACGACACAAACCTGTGCAGGAGCCGGCTTGCCCGCGATAACGATCGAACAGGCGCCCCATGACCTGAAGGCCGCGCCTCTCAGATCGAGACGAAGAAGAAACTCGCAATCAGTGCCATCCCGACAAACCACACCAGCGAGCGCAAGGCAGCCCAGTCCGCCAGGTAGCAGATGATGTACAGCAGGCGACTGGTGATGAACAGCACCGCCAGCACATTGATCGTCACCAGCGAGGCATTGCCGGCGATATGCGCAATGATCACCGCCGCCGCGAAGGCCGGGGTCACTTCGAAACTGTTCAATTGCGCCGCATGCGCCCGCCTGGCAAAACCTTCGAGGGTTTCCAGGAAGGCCCGCGGATCATGGTTCTGCCGGGGGCCGAACTTGCCGCCGCTGAACTTGGCGATGCCGGTGCACAGGTACGGCAGGAAAATCGCGATCAATACACACCAGAACGCTGGAATCATAACACAGTCCCTTCTTATTGGATTTTCATGATGAGCATGCCGGCCAGCACCAGCCCGCAGGCCAGGAGCCGGGGCCGGCCGAACGGTTCCTTCAGGTAGCGCATGCCGAACAGCACCACCAGGATCACGCTGATTTCGCGCAACGCCGCCGCCTCGGCAATCGAGCCCAACTGCATCGCCCACAACACTAGCGCATAACTGAACAACACACAGAACCCGACGCCCAGGCCCAGTCGCCATTGCTCGCGCCAGAACCGGGCAAAGGCGGCACGACGGCGGGTCAGCGCCACCAGCGGGTAAGGCCAGGCACTGAGCAGGCTCATCCACACCAGGTAGTCCAGCGGGTGCGGCCAGCGCCGCAGTGCCTGACCATCGACAAAGGTATAGCCACCGATGCACAGGCCGATCAGCAACACCACCGGCAACATCGACCAGGGCAGGCGATCCCCGCCACCGCCCTGCCAGAGCAGGCAGAGCATGCCGCAGGGAATCAGCAGGATGCCGAGGATCTGCTGCGTGGTCAGGGACTCGCCGGCAAACACCAGGGTCAAACCGAGGACCACCAGGGGCGACAGCCCGCGCATCAGCGGATAGACCAGACCCAGGTCACCGACCCGATACGCCTGGATCAGCAGGTAGCGATAAAGCAGTTCGAACAGGGCCGAGGCAATGATCCAGGGCCAGATCCCGGCCGGCGGCAGCGTGACGAACCCCAGCATCAGCAGGACGAACAGCAACGCCACGCTGTCCATGCAGGCCACCACCAGCAGGCGTTCGCCGCTGAACTTGATCAGCGTGTTCCATGCCGCATGCAGGACTGCCGCGACCAGCACCAGAGCCGTCGCCAGCACGGCACACTCCTTGTTCGAATGAAGAGAATTGATTCGTCATATTTCAACAGCTGTTTATACTAAAGCCACCACGCCGCACTCAATGCGCAAAAACCCATTCCAATAACTATTCGCTTCTGCCCGATCGGTCACGGCCCGGACAGTCGTGTGCGCACGCCCGAACCCACTGCCCGAGATCAAAGCGCATGCCACTTGCCTTGCTTGCCCTCGCCGTCGCCGCTTTCGGCATCGGCACCACCGAGTTCGTCATCATGGGCCTGCTGCCCGATGTCGCCCGCGACCTCGCCGTCAGCATTCCCCACGCCGGCCTGCTGATCACCGGCTATGCCCTGGGCGTGGTTTTCGGTGCACCGATCCTGGCCATCGGCACCGCCAACATGCCCCGCAAGGCCACGTTGCTGGGCATGACGATGATGTTCATCCTGGGCAACGTGCTCTGCGCACTGGCCCCGAACTACGCCACGCTGATGGCGGCACGGGTGGTCACGGCGTTGTGCCACGGGGCGTTCTTCGGCATCGGTTCGGTGGTGGCGGCCGGGCTGGTCGCCCCCAACAAGCGGGCCCAGGCGATTGCCATGATGTTCACCGGGCTGACATTGGCCAACGTCCTCGGCGTACCTCTGGGCACGGCCCTGGGACAGTACGCCGGCTGGCGCTCGACGTTCTGGGCGGTGTCGGTGATCGGGGTGATCGCGGCCATCGCCCAGTGGATCTGGCTGCCGAAACATATCGCCATGGACAAGGCCAACCTCGCCAGCGAATTCCGCGTTCTGGGCAAGACCAACGTCTTGCTGGCGCTGGGCATGAGCGTGCTGGCCTCGACCAGCCTGTTCAGCGTCTTCACCTATATCGCGCCGATCCTGCAGGACGTCACCGGCGTCAGTCCCCACGGCGTGACGATCATGTTGCTGCTGTTCGGCGTCGGCCTGACCGCGGGCAGCATGCTCGGCGGGCGCCTGGCCGACAGCCGCCTGCTGCCTTCGCTGGTGGGCATGGCCCTGGCGGTGGTGCTGGTGCTCGCGGCATTCAGCCAGACCAGCCGCTCGCTGATTCCGGCGGCGATCACCCTGGTCCTGTGGGGGATCTTCGCCTTTGCCCTGTGCCCGATCCTGCAACTGCTGATCATCGACCAGGCCCACGAGGCACCGAACCTGGGCTCGACCCTCAACCAGAGCGCGTTCAACCTGGGCAACGCCAGCGGGGCGTGGATCGGCGGGCTGGTGGTCGGCAGCGGGATCGACCTGGCGGACCTGCCATGGACCGGGGCCTTGAGCGGTTGCGTCACCCTGCTGGCGGCGCTGCTGTTTATTTTCCTGCAGCGTCGCCGGATCCAGGCGGTGGGCGTCTCCGGCTAGGAGCGGGCGCTGCCTGGCCCTTGGGCACGCCGCTCTCGCTGCGAATCTGCGCATGGCTGATCAAGGCGAAGATAAAGCTGCCGCCAATGATATTGCCACCCAGCGTCGGGCCGGCGAAGTGCAGCCAGAATTCGCGCCAGGACAGCTCGCCGGCGAAGACCAGGTAGGACACCTCGGCCGAGCCGACGACGATATGGGTGAAATCCCCCAGCGCCATCAGGTAGGTGATCAGGATAATGATCCACATCTTGGCGCTCTCCATGGAGGGGATCATCCAGACCATGGTGGCGATCATCCAGCCGGAGACGATGCCCTTGGCGAACATCTGCGGCGGCTCGTTCTCCATCACCTTGCGACCGATCTCCAGGAAGGCCAGGTCGGTCTTGCTGTCGAAGATCGGCAGATGCAGCATCACATAGGCCACCAGGAGGGTGCCGCAGAGGTTGCCCAGCAACACCACGCCCCACAGCCGCAACAGCCGGCCGAAGTTGCCGAGGGTCGGCCGGCTCATCACCGGCAGCACGGCCGTCAGGGTGTTTTCGGTGAATAACTGCTGGCGGGCCAGGATGACCGCGAGAAACCCCGCGCAGTAGCCGAAGCTGGCGATCACCTTGAAGGCCTCGCCATCCGGCAGCCGGGAATTGAGCAATCCCATCGCCATCAGCGACAGGCCCATGGTCAGGCCGGCGGCCAGTGCCGACCACCAGAGCGCGGCGACACTGCGCTCCAGTTCCTGGTTGCCCTGGAGGCGGATGATCTCGTGCAACACGGCAGCCCGAGGCGGCTGGTTGCGCGTGACATCCTGTTGTTCCGCCGGGGACAGGTCCGGAGTCTTGCCGTCTTTTTGCGTGCCCATGAAGCTCCTGAACCCGAGGTGTGTGTCATTACGACACTGGGGGTTCAGGGCTGTTCAGTACGTCCGTCGATCAGTTCTCGTCGGCCCCGTCGTCCTTGAACTGGTCTTTCACGTACTTGATCTCGGTACGCCCGTGGGGAGCCGGCAGGCCGTCCTCACCCAGGTTGACGAAGACCATCTTCTCCACGGTGAGGATGCTTTTGCGGGTGATCTTGTTGCGCACTTCACAGGTCAGGGTGATGGAAGTGCGGCCGAATTCGGTCGCGGTGATCCCCAGCTCGATGATGTCGCCCTGGCGCGAGGCGCTGACGAAGTTGATCTCGGAGATGTACTTGGTCACCACGCGCTGGTTGCCCAGCTGGACGATGGCGTAGATCGCCGCTTCCTCGTCGATCCAGCGCAGCAGGCTGCCACCGAACAGGGTGCCGTTGGGGTTGAGGTCTTCGGGTTTGACCCACTTGCGCGTATGGAAATTCATGCGTTCTCCTGACCGTCTTGCCATTGATGCCACCTATCATGGCAGACCACAGGGTCAAGCTCTATGAGCGTCGGGCTATGGTCGCCATGAGCAATCTTCATCGAACCGACAGAAACCCTTGGGAAGTCGGTCCCGGCCCGCTATAATCACCGCCGTTTCAAACGGTCATCTTCTCTTGATACCGTTTTCCCGCCACCTGTCCGAGGGGCGCTGCAGCAGGTTCGACCTGTCAGGCTCGGATGGGGCGTTGTTCGCTCAGGTTCACCTGCACGGACACTAAACGCACAACGGCGCCCATTCGCATACTACGAATGGAGGCTCTTCATGAGCGCTGTCAACACGCCTGCAGATTTCACCGACTACAAAGTCGCCGACATGTCCCTGGCTGCCTGGGGCCGTCGTGAAACCATCATCGCCGAATCGGAAATGCCGGCCCTGATGGGTCTGCGTCGCAAGTACCTGGCCGAGCAACCGCTCAAGGGTGCCAAGATCCTCGGCTGCATCCACATGACCATCCAGACCGCCGTGCTGATCGAAACCCTGGTTGCCCTGGGCGCCGAAGTTCGCTGGTCGTCCTGCAACATCTTCTCGACCCAGGACCAGGCCGCTGCCGCCATCGCCGCCGCCGGTATCCCGGTGTTCGCCTGGAAAGGTGAAACCGAGCAGGAGTACGAGTGGTGCCTGGAGCAGACCATCCTGAAGGACGGCGCGCCCTGGGATGCCAACATGATCCTCGACGACGGCGGTGACCTGACCGAGCTGCTGCACAAGAAATACCCGGCCGTCCTGGAAAAAGTCCACGGCGTCACCGAAGAAACCACCACCGGCGTACACCGCCTGCTGGACATGCTGGCCAAGGGCGAACTGAAGATCCCGGCCATCAACGTCAACGACTCGGTGACCAAGAGCAAGAACGACAACAAGTACGGCTGCCGTCACAGCCTGAACGATGCCATCAAGCGTGGCACCGACCACCTGCTGTCCGGCAAGCAGGCGCTGGTCATCGGCTACGGTGACGTGGGCAAGGGTTCGGCCCAGTCCCTGCGTCAGGAAGGCATGATCGTCAAGGTTTCCGAAGTCGATCCGATCTGCGCCATGCAAGCCTGCATGGACGGCTTCGAACTGGTTTCGCCGTTCATCGACGGTATCAACAACGGCACCGAAGCCAGCATCGACAAGGCCCTGCTGGGCAAGATCGACCTGATCGTGACCACCACCGGCAACGTCAACGTCTGCGACGCGAACATGCTCAAGGCCCTGAAGAAGCGCGCCGTGGTCTGCAACATCGGTCACTTCGACAACGAAATCGACACCGCTTTCATGCGCAAGAACTGGGCATGGGAAGAAGTGAAGCCACAGGTGCACAAGATCCACCGCACCGGCCACGGCGATTTCGATCCACAGAACGATGACTACCTGATCCTGCTGGCCGAAGGCCGCCTGGTGAACCTGGGCAACGCCACCGGTCACCCGAGCCGCATCATGGACGGTTCGTTCGCCAACCAGGTCCTGGCCCAGATCTTCCTGTTCGGCCAGAAGTACGCCGACCTGTCGCCAGCCCAGAAAGCCGAGCGCCTGACCGTTGAAGTACTGCCGAAGAAACTCGACGAAGAAGTGGCCCTGGAAATGGTCCGCGGCTTCGGTGGCGTGGTCACCCAACTGACCAAGACCCAGGCCGACTACATCGGCGTGACTGTCGAAGGCCCGTTCAAGCCGCACGCCTATCGCTACTGATCGGCCTGGTTGCCTGCTCTCCCCGTGGGAGCAGGCTTTTGTGGAAGCCGGCTTGCCTGCGACACGCTCTTGCTGAACGAGCAAGGTGCCTGCATCGCGGGCAAGGCCGCTCCCACACCGGTATTCTGAGCTTCCATAGGTATTACCATGTCTCAAGATCGTCGCTACAGCTTCGAGTTTTTCCCGACCAAGACCGACGCTGGGCATGAAAAGCTGCTTGCCACTGCCCGTCAGTTGGCCAGTCACAACCCCGACTTCTTCTCCTGCACCTACGGTGCCGGTGGCTCGACCCGCGACCGCACGATCAACACCGTGCTGCAGCTCGAGAGCGAAGTGAAGATTCCCGCCGCACCGCACCTGTCCTGCGTCGGCGACAGCAAGGACGACCTGCGCGGCCTGCTGACCCAGTACAAGGCCGCGGGCATCAACCGCATCGTCGCCCTGCGCGGCGACCTGCCGTCCGGCATGGGCATGGCCAGCGGCGAACTGCGCCACGCCAATGACCTGGTCAGCTTCATCCGTGAAGAGACCGGCGCCCATTTCCATATCGAAGTCGCCGCCTACCCGGAAATGCATCCGCAGGCGCGCAATTTCGAAGACGACATCCAGCATTTCGTGCGCAAGGCCAATGCCGGTGCCGACAGCGCGATCACCCAGTACTTCTTCAACGCCGACAGCTACTTCTACTTCGTCGAGCGGGTACGGGCGATGGGCGTGAATATCCCGATCGTGCCGGGTATCATGCCGATCACCAACTACAGCAAGCTGGCGCGCTTCTCCGACGCCTGCGGCGCGGAGATCCCCCGCTGGATCCGCAAGCAACTGGAAGCCTACGGCGATGACAGCCAGAGCATCCAGGCGTTCGGCGAACAGGTGATCAGCGAAATGTGCGAACGCCTGCTGCAAGGCGGCGCCCCGGGGTTGCACTTCTACACCCTGAACCAGGCCGAGCCGAGCCTGGCGATCTGGAACAATCTGAAGTTGCCGCGCTGACTTCCAGCCCGGACAGCGACAAGGGTCCTCGCGCAAGCAGGACCTTTTTTTATGGGTAAAACCTTGAGCCAGAGCCTTTCCGATCTAGCCATTGGCCGGGTTCTCGTCGTAATCTCCAACGATGCCCGTCATTGCCCAGCTTCTGACAGCCGTACTCTTCGCTTGCCTGAGCTTTGCGGCTCGAGGTGAAAAGCTGCGTATTGTCACAGAACCCTGGGCGCCCTACGTGTACGAAGAGAACGGCCGGGCGGTGGGGCTCGATTACGAAACCACGGCGATCGTCTTCCAGCGCCTGGGCATTGAAGTGGAGTGGCAGTTCCTGCCCTGGAAGCGCTGCCTGGCGATGCTCGAACAGGGCCAGGCCGATGGCGCCCTGGATATCTTTCACAACAGCGAGCGCGACGCGACGCTGCTGTATCCCGAAGAACCCCTCTCCGAAGTGGAGTTCGTGCTTTTCTACGCCAAGGCCCGTCCGCACCCCGTCAGCACCCTCGACGACCTCAAGGGACTGACCGTGGGGACCTCTCCCGGCTACTTCTACGGTGAATCATTCAACGACTCGCCCCAGTTCCGGCGCGAACCGGCGCCCACCCACGAGGCCAATTTCGGCAAACTGGACCTGGGCCGCATCGACCTGTTGATCACCGACCGCCGGGTGGGCCAGCGCATACTTGAGGAACTGCACCTGCAAGAGCGGATTGCCCAGTACCCGACGGTGATCCGCCAGGGCAGCCAGTACCTGGCCCTGCGCCGCAACGCCGGCATGGACCTGCTGGTGCAGCGCTTCAACGCCGAACTCAAGCGCTTCAAGCGCGAGCCGGCCTATGCCGAACTCGCTGCCCGCTATGGCGGAATCACCCCGACGGCAAAACCGCCGGCGACCTCGGGAAAGCAAAAGCAGTAAACCGTTGAGCAGCAGGAAAGCGGCACGCGTCGATTGCTCTGTTATACTCCGGCGTTCCCGCCAGGCTTACGCCCGGACGCTCGACCTTGCATCAGGTATTCCGACACTGTGACCAGCGCCGCCCAATGGCCCGCGCGCGCCGTGCGTAGAGCCTCAAGATCCAGCAGGACCGGACGGGATTGCGTCCTCCAGGACTGAACGAAAAAGCGCCGTGCGATATGCCGGCCGCTCTCGTCCAGCCCCCAAACGCCATTCGCGCCAGGCAAGATTCCCATCGGGCTATGCCCTAACTGAACAGGATTACTCATGTCCTTTGCTTCCCTCGGTCTCTCCGAGGCTTTAGTCCGCGCCATCGAGGCAGCGGGCTATACCGAGCCTACTCCGGTGCAACAGCGGGCCATTCCCGCCGTGTTGCAAGGTCGCGACCTGATGGTCGCGGCACAGACAGGTACTGGTAAAACCGGCGGCTTCGCCCTCCCGATTCTGGAGCGGTTGTTCCCCAACGGTCACCCGGACAAGTCCCAACGTCACGGCCCGCGCCAACCCCGCGTGCTGGTCCTGACCCCGACCCGCGAACTGGCCGCCCAGGTGCACGAGAGCTTCAAGCTCTATGCCCGCGACCTGAAGTTCGTCAGCGCCTGCATCTTCGGCGGTGTCGGCATGAATCCACAGGTCCAGGCCATGTCCCGTGGTGTCGACGTACTGGTTGCCTGCCCGGGTCGCCTGCTCGACCTGTGTGGCCAGGGCAGCGTCGACCTGTCCCACGTGGAAATCCTCGTGCTGGACGAAGCCGACCGCATGCTCGACATGGGCTTTGTCCATGACGTGAAGAAGGTCCTGGCGCGGTTGCCGGCCAAACGGCAGAACCTGCTGTTCTCGGCGACCTTCTCCAAGGACATCACCGACCTGGCCGGCAAGCTGCTGCACAACCCCGAGCGCATCGAAGTCACGCCACCGAACACCACCGTCGAGCGTATCGAACAGCGCGTGTTCCGCCTCGCGGCCAGCCACAAGCGTTCGCTGCTGGCGCACCTGATCACCGCCGGCGCCTGGGAACAGGTCCTGGTGTTCACCCGCACCAAGCATGGCGCCAACCGCCTGGCCGAGTACCTGGACAAGCACGGCCTGAGCGCCGTCGCGATCCACGGCAACAAGAGCCAGAACGCCCG
Organism: Pseudomonas sp. Mn2068; assembly: GCF_049319725.1. Lineage (NCBI taxonomy): Bacteria > Pseudomonadati > Pseudomonadota > Gammaproteobacteria > Pseudomonadales > Pseudomonadaceae > Pseudomonas > Pseudomonas sp. Mn2068. Next base: position 16,417 of record NZ_JBMOUG010000008.1, read on the forward strand.
CACCAAGGCCCTGGCCGACTTCAAGGCCGGCGACGTGCGGATCCTGGTCGCCACCGATATCGCCGCCCGCGGCCTCGATATCGACCAGTTGCCCCATGTGGTCAACTTCGAACTGCCGAACGTCGATGAAGACTACGTGCACCGTATCGGTCGTACCGGTCGTGCCGGTCGTTCGGGCGAGGCGATCTCGCTGGTCGCGCCGGACGAAGAAAAACTGCTGAAAAGCATCGAGCGCATGACCAAGCAGAAAATCGCCGACGGCGACCTGATGGGCTTTGACGCCAGTGCGGTGGAAGCCGAGAAACCGGAAGTCCGCGAGCGTCCGGATGTGCGTAACCCGCGCAACCCACGTGGCCCGCGCGGCGACGGTCCGAATGGCGGCGGTGGTGGTGGCGGTCGCAAGGACAAGGGCAAGGACAAGGGCGGCAAGGAAAAACCGGCGGCCAACGCTCGCGGTGAGCGCCCGGCCCGCGAGCAGAAGCCCCGTGAAGGCACGCCTCGCGAGCAGCAACGTCCAGTGCCACGTCCGGCAGCCGACCGTGCTCCGGACGAGTTCCTCGACGACGATGTGGATAACTTCGGTAACCGCGTCGACTACGTGCCCCAGGCCAAGCCGGCACCGGGCCGTGGTCGTCGTCCTGGTGCCCCGGCCCAGGGTGCGGGTGCTCCGCGCACGGGTCAGTCGCAAGGTCGCCAGAATGGTCCGCGCAACAGCAACGGCGCGACCACCGGCACCCCGCCGGCCAAGCGCAACGGTCCACGCAACGGTGCTCCACGTGACGGCCAGGCCCGTCGCGAAGACTCGCGCAACCGCCGTCCATCCCGTGATGATCAGCCACGTGAAGAGCCGGCCGTGCAGAACCCGCGCGGCCCGGCCCCGAAGATCATTCACAAGGAATCCAAGAGCGATCGCGCCCTGACGCCTGAGCAGCTGGATCAGTTGCCGAACCGCCCTCGCGGCGAGAAACCGGCGCTGCTGACACGCAATCGCTGAGTTCCAGACGGCAATGAAAAACGCCCCCGGTTCGTGAGAGCCGGGGGCGTTTTTCATGGGGGTATCACGGATGATGCCCGCTTATTTCGCCTGCACACCTTCAAACGAGATATCCAGGTCCAGGGTCTGGGAAGTAGGACCTGGGCCCTTGATGCCGAAATCGTTCAGGTTGAGGGTGGTGGTGCCGTTGAAGCCGGCACGGTAGCCGCCCCATGGATCCTTGCCTTCGCCGTTGAACGTGGCCTTGAAGGTGACCGGCTTGGTCACGCCGTGCAGGGTCAGGTCGCCGGTCACGTCAGCTGTTTTCTCGCCAGTGGACTTGACGGCGGTGGAGACGAACTTGGCTTCCGGGTACTTGGCCACGTCCAGGAAGTCTTTGCTGGAGATGTGCTTGTCACGCTCGGCGTGGTTGGAGAACACGCTGGCGGTTTTCAGTTCGACTTCGATCTTGCTCGCTTCAGGGGTCTTGGCGTCGAAGCTGAACTTGCCGCTCCAGTCCTTGAAGGTACCGTGTACGAAGCTGTAGCCCAAGTGGCTGATTTTCCAGTCAACGAAGGCGTGCTGGCCTTCCTTGTCGATCACATAGTCAGCGGCCATCGCCTGACCGGCAGACAGAAGAGCGGTACCGATTGCCAGAGCGGCGAGAGTCTTTTTCAACATGCTTCTATTCCTTTTGAGTCGAGGTTGAACATCAGGCTTTGCGACCCAACATGCGGGTCAGCGTCGCATCACGGTCGATAAAATGGTGCTTGAGGGCAGCCAGGCCATGGAGAACGGCAAAGATCACCACCGTCCAGGCCAGGTACAGATGCACCGTACCCGCCACATCCGCCTGGTCGGGGATGCTGGAAATCCAGGCAGGCACATCGAACAGGTTGAACACCGGAATCCCGACACCTTCTGCGGTGGAAATCAGGTACCCGGAAAACATCAGGGCGAACAGGCCGAGATAGAGAAAGCCATGGCCCAGCTTGGCAGCCACGCGGGTCAGCCGGCCGTGGTTGGACGGTGCCGGCGGCGGCGGGCTGACAAAGCGCCAGAGCAGTCGCAGGACCATCACCGCGAACAGGGTCAGGCCAATACTTTTATGCAGGTCCGGAGCAGCCTTGCGCCATTCGCTGTAGTAGTCGAGACCGACCATCCACAAGCCCAGCGCAAAAAGACCGAAGACCACCAGAGCCACGCCCCAGTGCAGGAACATGCTGACTGCACCGTAGCGAGAAGAGGAATTACGTAGCTGCATGGCCGGATCCTGTAAGTATTGCGTCCAAGACTAATGGTTTACCTATCGAATTAAAGCGGAAAATTTCGCTTTGAAATATCGAGAAATACGATCATAAGTCTGAGACGAGCGGGTTAAGAAAATATTAAGGTCGTCGCTCAGGTAGAACAGCCCGGCAAGCGGTTTTATTCGAGTCGCCAGGGCCATGATCGCAAAAATCGTCCATGCCGCCGCCGGACGACCTCATCGTTCGATTCCTGGTCGGGTAAATGCCCCAATGGGTTGTCCCGCGGCCACGCATTGCATAGGCTTGCGGATTGTTTGCCCGCGCCTGTAGCGAGCCGCCCGTGGGAGAGTGGAAATGAGCCTGAACAACCAGTGGATGAAACGCGACCTCGAGGTCGTGTGGCACCCCTGCACCCAGATGAAAGATCACGAACTGCTGCCGCTGATCCCGATCCGGCGCGGCGAAGGCGTCTGGCTGGAAGACTTCGACGGCAAACGCTATCTCGACGCCGTGAGTTCGTGGTGGGTCAACGTGTTCGGCCACTGCAATCCGCGCATCAACCAGCGTATCAAGGACCAGGTCGATCAACTGGAGCATGTGATCCTCGCCGGCTTCAGCCATCAGCCGGTGATCGAGTTGTCCGAACGCCTGGTGAAGATGACGCCCGAAGGCCTGACCCGCTGCTTCTATGCCGACAATGGCTCGTCCTGCATCGAAGTCGCGTTGAAGATGAGCTTTCACTACTGGCTCAACCGTGGCCGGCCGGAAAAGAAGCGTTACGTCACCCTGACCAACAGCTATCACGGCGAGACCGTCGCGGCGATGTCGGTGGGCGATGTGCCGTTGTTCACCGAAACCTACAAGGCGCTGCTGCTGGACACCATCAAGGTGCCCAGCCCGGACTGCTACCTGCGCCCGGAAGGCATGGGTTGGGAAGAGCATTCGCGCAACATGTTCCTGGTCATGGAGCAGACCCTGGCCGAGCATCACGACAGCGTCGCCGCGGTGATCGTCGAGCCGCTGATCCAGGGCGCCGGCGGCATGCGCATGTACCATCCGGTCTACCTCAAGCTGCTGCGCGAGGCCTGCGACCGCTACGGCGTGCACCTGATCCACGATGAAATCGCCGTGGGCTTCGGCCGCACCGGAACCATGTTCGCCTGCGAACAGGCCGGTATCCGCCCGGACTTCCTGTGCCTGTCGAAAGCCCTGACCGGCGGCTACCTGCCGCTGGCGGCCTGCCTGACCACCGAAGAGGTGTACAGCGCCTTCTACGACGACTATCCGACCCTGCGCGCGTTCCTCCACTCCCACAGCTACACGGGCAACCCCCTGGCCTGCGCGGCGGCCCTGGCGACCCTGGATATCTTCGAGCAGGACAACGTCATCGAGAACAACAAGTCCCTGGCCCGGCGCATGGGCAGTGCTACCGCGCACCTGGCGGACCATCCCCATGTGGGCGAAGTACGGCAGACCGGCATGGCCCTGGCCATCGAGATGGTCCAGGACAAGGCGGGCAAGACCGCCTACCCATGGCAGGAACGCCGTGGCCTGAAGGTCTTCCAGCATGCGCTGGAGCGCGGCGCCCTGCTGCGCCCCCTGGGCAGCGTGGTGTATTTCCTGCCGCCGTATGTGATCACAGCGGAGCAGATCGACTTCCTCGCCGAAGTCGCCAGCGAAGGGATCGATATAGCGACCCGCAGCGATATCAGCGTGGCGGTGCCGGCCAACTTCCATCCGGATTTCCGCGATCCGGGCTAGGATATTGCGGCGTCCGTGATACCGCCTTCGCGGGCAAGCCCGCTCCCACGGGTCCGAGGTCGTGCCTCGGACGCTTGGCCAGGCACGGACACCATGGGAGCGGGCTTGCCCACTCCCGGGTCCGAGGTCGTGCCTCGGAAGCCTGGTCAGGCACGGACACTGTGGGAGCGGGCTTGCCCGCGAAAAGCCCCTCCCAGGCAAAACATCATTCAGTTATTCAGAGACTCACCATGCGCCTGTCCCGCTTCTTTATCGACACTCCCCTGAGCCTCGGCGAACACGAACTGCCAGAGGCCCAGGCGCACTATATCGGCCGCGTGCTGCGCATGAGCGAAGGCGACGTGCTGCAAGTGTTCGACGGCTCGGGCAGCGAATTCCTCGGCACCCTTCTGGAAGTCGGCAAGAAGCGCGTGCGCGTGCAATTGAATGAACGCTTCGCCGGCCAGGCGGATTCCGCGCTGCATATCCACCTCGGCCAGGGCCTGTCCCGTGGCGAACGGATGGACTGGGCGATCCAGAAAGCCACCGAGCTGGGCGTCAACGCGATCACCCCGATCGTCAGCGAGCGCTGCGAGGTTCGTCTCAAGGATGAACGCGCCGACAAGCGCCTGGCCCACTGGCGGCAGATCGCGATCAGCGCCTGCGAACAGTGCGGTCGCTCCACCCTGCCGGTGATCCACCCACCGCTGTTGCTGGCCGAGTGGCTGAAACAGACCGAAGCCGACCTCAAGCTGGTGCTGCATCCGGTGGCCGAACCCCTGACCAGTCACCCGAAACCGGGCACCCTGGCGTTTCTGATCGGTCCGGAAGGTGGCCTGTCCGACAGCGAAGTCGAGCAGGCGGCCAAGGCCGGCTACCTGCCGGCGCGCCTCGGCCCGCGAGTCCTGCGTACCGAAACCGCGCCGGTGGTGGCGCTGGCGGTCGCCCAGCAGTTGTGGGGCGACTTCTGACAGACAGCGCAAAACCTGAGCTGGCTTGCCAGCGATGAGGCCAGCCGGCCTTGCATCGCCCGATCGCCCGCCTTCGCCGGCAAGTCGGCTCCCACCAAGGTCCGCGCTCGACCTTAGGTCAGATCACGAACCACGAGATCGCCACGAAATGCAGGACACTGCCGGCGATCACGAACAGGTGCCAGATCCCATGGGAATGGCGCAGCCGGTGATCGAGGGCAAAAAAGATGATCCCCAGCGTATACAGCGCGCCGCCCGTGGCCAGCCAGATAAAGCCGGCCATACCCAGCGCGGCCAGCAGGGGCTTGATGGCCACCAGCACGATCCAGCCCATTACCGCATAAATCACGATCGACAGGATCCGGGCCTCGGAGCGCGGCTTGATCTCCTGCAACATGCCGATCACCGCCAGCCCCCAGACGATGCCGAACAGGGTCCAACCCCAGGGACCGCGCAAGGTGACCAGGCAGAACGGCGTATAACTGCCGGCAATCAGCAGGTAGATCGACAGGTGATCGACCTTCTGCATGATCACCTTCGCTCGTCCGCGCACACTGTGATAGACCGTCGACACGCTATACAGGGCCAGCAGCGTGACGCCGTAGATCGCCACGCTGACAATCTTCCACGGGCTGCCGTCCAGGCTCGCCATCACCAGCAGCCAGATGGCGCCGATGCACGCCAGCACCGCCCCCACCAGGTGGGTCCAGGCGTTGAATCGTTCCCCGTGATACATCTGCCGCCTACCTCCGTTGATCAGAATACCGCCCACTAGGCTCAGGCCTCGCGGCGCGGAATGCAATGCCCGGCGCCCGGCAATTTCTCGACCGGCCTCTGGTGTGCCGGGCCCGAACCGGCTTTACTGATGGCCCACCGCCAAACCCGCAACGGCCCCCGCCTGTTCCAAGGAGCCCATCGATGTCCGCCACGGCGCCAACCACCGCCCTCGCCCCTTCGCCCAGCCTCTGGCAACTCTTCTACAACTTCGCCATGGTCGGCCTGTTCGGCTTCGGCGGCGTGATGCCCTGGGCCCGGCAGATGATGGTGGACCGCCGGCGCTGGGTCGACGAACAAGGCTTCAACGAACTGCTGACCACCGGCCAGTTTTTCCCGGGACCGAACATCGGCAACGTCAGCATCATCTACGGCCGCCGCCAGCAGGGTCTGCCGGGGGCCTGCGTGGCGCTGCTCGGACTCTATCTGTTCCCCTCGATCATCACCGTGCTGGCAGGCTTCGCCTACGCCCGCTGGTGGAACAATGACGCGGTGCAACAGGTGTTCGGCGCCATCATGCCGATCGCCACCGGGCTGATGCTCGGCAGCACCCTGCGCCTGCTCAGGGCCATGCCGCGCAACCTCGCCAACTACTGCGCCTTCGGCCTGACCTTTATTCTGATGGGCGTGCTGGTCCTGCCGCTATGGAGCGTCCTGCTGATCTGCATCCCGCTGTCGATCGCCCTGCGTTTTGTCGACCCGCGGGCCTGAACCATGCAGACCGTACTGTTTCATCTGATGATCCAATGCGCGCTCTGGTCGTTGATGGCCATCGGCGGCAACACCGTGGCCCTGGGCGACATCCATCGCTACACCGTGACCCAGATGAACTGGATCAGCGACGCCCAGTTCGTCGCCTTCTTCGCCCTGTCCCAGGCACTGCCGGGCCCCAACGGCATGTTTCTGGTGTTTATCGGCCAGCAGGCGGCCGGCCTGCCCGGAGCGCTGGTGGCGCTGACGGCCAAGCTGCTGCCCTGCTCGATGCTCACCTGGTTCGGCGCCGGCTGGCTGGAGAAACACACCGCAACGCCGTGGGTCCAGCGGATCAAACGCGCCCTGCTGCCGATCTCGGTGGGGTTGATCCTCGCCGCCAGCTACATCCTGATCCGCAGCATGGAAACCAGCGCCTTGAGCCTGCTGCTGACACTGGTCAGCGCCGCCGTGGTGTATTTCAGCCGGGTCAACGCCATCTGGCTGATCATCGCCGGCGTCGCCCTCGGCTTGCTGAGCAGCACCCTGGGAGCCAACTGGTTCTGAAAAAGCCCCAGCCAAAACCCCGGGACTTGGGCACAATCGAGGCATTCGAAAAAGAGCCCGCGCCATGCTGATCGACGAAGAGCTGACCCTGAAAAAACTGGAAGTGTTCCTGGCCTTCATGCGCACCGGCAACCTGGCGCGGGCGGCGGCCGAGTTGCAGACCAGCAATGTCAGCGTGCATCGGGCCATCCACTCCCTGGAAAACGCCCTGCGCTGCCCGCTGTTCAAGCACGAGGGCCGCAACCTGACACCGCTGGAAAGCGCCTACGTGCTGGAAGAGCGCGCGCAGAAGCTGATCCAGGACGTCGTCGAAAGCGTGCGCATGACCCGCGAGGCCGCCGGTTTCTCCGCCGAGCGGTTCAAGCTCGGCTCGCTCTATTCGCTGACGGTGAAAACCGTGCCGCAACTGATCATGGGCCTGAAGATCCGCCGCAGCGAACTGAACATCGACCTGATCCTGGGCTCCAACTTCGACCTGCTGTACAAGCTCAAGAACATGGAAGTGGACGCGATCCTGGTGTCACTGGACGACACCACCAACGACCCGGACTGCGAACACCTACCGCTGTTCGCCGACGATATCTTCCTGGCGACACCCGCCGACTCGCCCTTCGCCCAGCAGGACGAAGTCGACCTGGCGGACCTGCGGGACATGACCTTCATCACCCTGACCCAGGGCTTCGCCACGCACCGCGACGGCAACCGGGTGTTCGAGCAGGCGGGGTTCGAGCCGAAGGTGGCGATGCAGGTCAACGATATCTTCACCCTGCTGAGCATGGTCAGTTCCGGCGTCGGATACGCCTTGCTGCCAGGGCGGATCGCCGCGGTGTACGAGAACCGGGTGAAGCTGATCCCGCTGCAGGTGCGCTATCACCTGCAACAGCATATCGGCGTGGTGTTTCTCAAGGCCAAGGAACGTGATCCCAACCTGTTGGCACTCCTGGCGGAATGCCGGATGTATGCCAACAGGTTGAATTGATGGCTCAGCCCACCAGGCCGCGCACGATGAAGAACAGCACCGAAGGTCCGAGCAGGCAGCCCAGCCCGGTGTGGAAGGTTGCCGTCAGCGCGCCATAGGGCACCAGCCGCCGATCCGTCGCCGCGAGGCCGGCGGTCACGCCGCTGACCGTGCCTGCCAGGCCGCCGAAGACCATCGCCGAACGCGGGTTGTCGAGGCCCATCCAGCGCGCCGCCACCGGCGTGCCGACCATCACGATGATCGCCTTGATCAACCCCGTCGCGATCGACAGCGCCACCACATCGGAACTCGCGCCAATCGCCGCACCGGTCACCGGCCCGACGATATAGGTCACCGCGCCAGCCCCGATGGTGGTCATGCTCACCGCATCGCGATAACCGAAGGCCCAGGCCATGCTCGCCCCGACGATAAACGGCAGCACCGTGCCCAGCAGCAGCGCCAGGGCACCGATCAACCCGGCTTTCTTCGCCTCGGTGGCCTGCACTTCAAAGGCCGTGGCAACGATGGCGAAGTCCCGCAGCATCGCCCCGCCCATCAGGCCGATGCCGGAGAACAGCGTCAGATCCGCCAGGCCCTTCTGTCCGCCGGTCAGGGTGCCGCCGACCCAGGCCAGCACCAGGCCGATCACGATGGCAATCGCCGAGCCGTGGATCCGGCCAAAGGTCAGGCGCCTGGACAGCACCACCGACACCCACATCACCACGCCGACAAAGGCGAACGCGGTGATCAGGCCATTGTGTTCCAGGCCTTTCTCGATGAGATCCCACATATCAGCGACCTCCCGCGACAGGAGTGACCGGCACGATATCGGCCGGTTCGTCCGGCAATGGCTCGCCCTTGTGGGTCCGACTGATCAGGGCAATGGTGCAGCCACAGACCACCACCGAACCGATCGCCGCCAATACCGCCACCGGACCGCCGTGCAGCGCCGTGACCACGTTCTGGTTGGCGGCCATGGCGACCACCACCGGAATGTACATGGCGCCCCAGAAACCGACACCCATCTCGCAGTCCCTGGTCATGCCGCCGCGCCTGTGCATCCACAAACGCGCACAGATCAGCAGGATCATCGCGATCCCGACCCCGCCGACATTGGACTTCACCCCCAGCAACACGCCCAGCATGTCACCCAGAATCACCCCTGCCAGCGTACAGATCGCCAACAGTGCCACACCGTAAATAATCATTCTTGTTGTCCTCGCATCGCATTGTCGAAGTTGTTGTTTTTGTCCTTCGAAGCAGCAGCCGGTGTTTATCGGTGACGGCGTCCCTCCTCATCCATCAGCGCCTTGAGGCTGTCCAGCCGGGCACCGTCGAAGGCAATGACGGTGCCTTGCTCGAACACCCGGCGCGCCAGGCCGGTCAATACCGAACCCGGTGGCAGTTCGATCTGCAGGCGGCTGCCGCGCTCATAGGCGCTTTGCACGGTGCCGCGCCAGTCGACGACCCGGCACATGTTGAACGCCAGGTCATCGCGGATCTGTTCAGCGGTACGCAGCAGCCGCGCGCTGCTGCCGCTGAGGTAGCCCAGCCGCGGCGCGCGCAGCGCCACCGTGGCGAACGCGGCGGCCAATGCCCGGGCCGGTTCGTCCAGCAGCGGACAATGAGAAGGCACGCTGACCGCCAGGCGCCGGGAGGCGCCGTCCTTTCTCATCAGGGCAACCAGCGCGTTCATACCCGCCTCGCTCCCGGCGATCACACACTGGTTGTCGGCGTTGATGTTCGCCAGGTAGACCGGGGTGCGCTCGCTGTGCACCTGGGCCAACAACTTATCCACAGCCGCCAGTTCCAGCCCGATCAGGGCGGTCATGCCATAGCCCTGTGGATAAGCCCGTTGCATCAGCTCACCACGCAGGCTCACCAGCCGTACGGCATCGTCGAAGTCCAGCGCCCCGGCCACCACCGCCGCCGGATAGGCGCCGATGGACAGGCCGGCGACATGGCTCGGCGCCTCCGTGTTCTCCAGCAACAAGCGGGCAGCGGCCACCCCGGCGAGCAGCAGGCAGAGCTGGACCGCACGGGTCGAGGCCAGGGCCTGTGGCGTATCCAGGGTCGCGACCTCCTCGCCCAGGACTTCGCTCGCTTCGCGCAGGCAATCGCGGACCACGGCGGCATCGGGCAGCCGCTGCAACATGCCGGGCTGTTGTGCACCCTGGCCGGGAAACACCAGCAGGCTGCTCATGCCGCCTGCTCCTGGTCGGCCCAGGGATCGAGCACCAACAGCGCGCCCTCGGCCCGCTTGAGCAGGACCCGGCGTGCCGGGCCCGCCCACTCGGCCAGCGCCACCGCGCCTTGTGGCGTCTGCACCTGCAGGTCGACGCGGCAGAACGGATTGTCCAATTGCTGCAACAGGCCGGCGGCCTGACGACGCGACAAGGCTTGCGGCGCCCGCAGGATCAGGTCCAGGTCACTCTGCTGATGCAGGGTCGGCAAGCCGGTGGCCAACTCGAAACCGGCACTGCCGCCGACGCCCCAGGCCAGGCCCGAAGCGTTCAGCAAGGGCCGCAGATAATGCAGCGCCTGCAAGGCCGGCCAGTCGCGTCCCCAACCGATACTCGCGATCAGGGCTTCGGGGCGTACCCGACGCTCGACCAGCCGCCGGGGCATCAGCGTGGCAAAACGCTGTTCACGCAGAACCCCGCGCACCCCCACCGGCACCTGGCCAGCAGACGCCAACGCACGCCGCACCACCACCGGCTGGCCGTGGCTCAGCGCCTCGGCAACCCAGCCCGGTGCGTCCTCCGGCAACTGCGCCGGGGTCAGTCCCCAGAGCAAGTCATGAGGAAGGAGTTCGTCGTCAGCCTGCATCGCCATTCACCACTGCTCGCGCAACAGTTGCCGAACCCGGCTCGACGCCGCCCGATTGCTCGCGCCCAGGCGCCCGCTCAGGTCCGTGCCATTGTGCGCCACATCGTGGATGGCTTCGACCAGACAGTCCTGCACCTGCGCCATGTCGACGGCCGTCGGCTGTTCGATCTGTTCCACGCCCAGGGTTTTCCACAGCAGGCCAAGACTGGCGTAGCTGTCGATGTCATAGGCCATCGGCGGCACACTGGCGGCCAGGGCTTCCAGCTCTTCGACGCTGCGCAAGGTCACCCGTGCCGCCGAGGCCTTGCCCATGGCGTGGACCATCACCCCCGGATCGCGCAGGGCGATCAGCCGGTTGGCCTGGTAACCGTGGGCGAGAAAGGCCCCGGACATCGCCTTGCCCACCAGCAGGGCAATCACCGCGTGCCCCGCGAGGCGGGCGCGGGCATAACTGTCCGCCGCTCCGGCCAGGCCCTGGTGGATGCCCAGGGCTTCCTCACGACGCCCGTAGGCCTGGCTCGGTACATCGACAATGGCGATCAGGGCCCGTTTGTCCGTGCGTCCGCTGTCAGCCTCGATCACTTCATCCACGGCCTTGGCCAGGCCCCAGCCCTCCAGCAGGCCGACCTCACCATTGCGGGCACGGACAAAGCGATTGGCCGGGTCCGCCACCACTGCCAGGAAGCGCACCGGGTGGCCGCCGAGCTCGGCATCCGCGACCTTCAGTGAAGGCGGCAGGCCGGACACTTCGCCGACACCGGCGGTCAGGGCCTGGAACCAGTGCAAACCGCGCAGGGAATAAGCGCTCATGGGCGATCTCCTTGGAAAAGACGACGAACCGTGGCGGGATCGATCTGCGGCCCGGCATCCAGTTCGGCCAGCCTCTGCAGGTACCAGTGCGCCTGCCGGCTGCGTTGCGCTTCGGGCACACCGGCCTCGAGCAAGGCCGCGACCTGCTCCCGGACCTGTGCCACATCATCGGCCACGTAACGATCCACCAGGCCGCTGGCGAAACGCTGTTCGCCGCCGGTCAGGCTCCAGATGAACGGACGGTCGCGGGAGTCGTATTCCTCCAGTCCGGCTTCCTGTTCGATCACCTGCGGGCCGTTGAGGCCCAGCCGCGCCTCCTGGGTCACCAGCAGATAACTGCACAACGCCGCCGCGATGGACATGCCGCCAAAGCAACCAACGCTGCCGGCCACCACGCCGATCACTGGCTGATAACGCCGCAGGTCGACAATCGCCGCATGGATATCGGCAATGGCCGCCAACCCCAGGTTGGCCTCCTGCAACCGCACGCCGCCGGTTTCCAGCAGCAGCACGGCGCGGGTCGGGATGCCCTTGCGGTTGTCTTCGGCGGCCAGTTCCAGGGCACCGGCGATTTTCGCCCCGCCCACTTCACCGAGGCTGCCGCCCTGGAAGGCGCCCTCGATGGCAGCTACCACCAGCGGCAGGCCATCGATGCTGCCCTTGGCGATCACCACCCCGTCATCGGCCTGGGGCACCACGCCCTGGCGTTCGAGCCAGGGCGACATGACCCGCGCAAAGGGGTCGAGCAGTTCGCGAAAACTGCCACTGTCGAGCAACGCTCGCGCACGCTGGCGGGCGCCGAGTTCGACGAAGCTGTGCTTGTGCAACAACTGCTCGCTGTCAGTCATGGCCGATCTCCTCGAAGCCTTGTTCCAGGCGCAGGCGGACCACACCGGGAGTCGCCCCGAAATCGTGGATATCGATGCTCAGCGCGGGCGGCAGCTGGCCATCGAACAGTCGCTCGAACAGATGCTGCCAGCGCGCCGAACTGCCGTTCACCGAAGTCGTCACCTCGATCGACAGGCGGCCCGGATGGCCGGGTTCCAGTAGCACTTCCAGATCGCCCGAGCCGACGCAACCCACCAGGGCACGGCCTTTGGGCGGTTGCCCGGCGGGGAATTCAAAGGACAATTTTTCCATCACAAGGCTTCCTGTTCGAGGCGGTCGATCAGCAGGCAGGCGGCGAGCAGATCCGCCGCGCCACCCGGTGAAGCGTTCATCGCCAACAGCTGTTGATCCAATTCATTCAGGCTGCGCCGTCCGGCCAGGCTGGCGCTGCCGCCCGCCTCCAGCACGGCGCGGGCGCCCTGTTGCATGGCCTGCAGACCCGGCACGCCGGCGCGGTAGAGCACGCAGGTGTCGGCCAGGCTGGTCATGATCGCGAGCAGGGCATCCAGCCGGGCGTTCTGTTCGCCGTGGCCGGCCAGCCGGCTGCGCTTGAGTTGTGGCAGGCCGAGACGGGTCACCGCCGGAAAGCCCAGTTGCGCTTCTTCCCGGGCCCCGCGCGCGCCGTAGCGCTGGGCGACCTGGCTGCCGTGGCTGCTGCCGTTGGGCGCATGACGGTCTTCCAGCAAGGCCAGGCGCGCGGCGCGCAGGGTCAGGGCATTGGCCATCACCGCGCGCGGCTCGAGCGCCGCCGCCGCCACCAGCAAGCCCAGGGCCCAGATCGCGCCGCGATGGGTATTCACCCCGCCGGTGGTCTGCAGCATGGCCTGCTCGCCTTCACGGCCGATACGGCCGAGGGCTTCACGCAGCGGCAGGTCGACGGTGCCGCTGGCGGCCGCGGCTTCCGCCATTTCCCTGAACATCGGCCACAGCGACAAGGCCGAGGCATGCATCAGCCCCAGGTGCAGATCGCTGTGGGCACCGTTGCCGCGGCGATCCACCAGGGCCGGCTTGGGCGACAGGTCGGCTTCGTCGATCAGCGCTTCCACCGCGAAGTCCGCCAGGCGCTCGGCCAGGGACAGGGGTTGGGCTTGCAGATTGAAGGCGTGCATTTACCAGCTCCTGAACTTGGCGGGCGGGTTGTAGAGGCCACCCGACCACTCCACCAGGTCGGCCACACTCTTGGCCGCCAGCAGTTCGCGGCTGGCATCGGTGCGACGGATACCGAGGTCTTCGGGCAAGGCGATCAGGCCTTCGCGACGCATCCGCGCGGTGTCCTTGGGGTTATGCCGCAAGCCGATGGCTGTGACACCGGCCACGGCGGCGATCATCGCCTGGCGCTCCTCCAGGGAACGGGCCTTGTACAGGTAGGCGATACCCTCTTCGGTCAGCAGGTGGGTGACGTCATCGCCATAGATCATGATCGGCGCCAGCGGCATCCCGCTTTTCCTCGCCACATCCACGGCATCGAGGGTCTCGACGAAGGTCGGTTTGCCGCCCTCCTGGAAGGTCTCGACCATCTGCACCACCAGCTTCTTGCCGCGTTCGAGCAACGCTTCGGGCGCATCGCCGCCATCGAGGCGCATATCGAGCCAGGCCGGGGTGCCATGGCGACGGCCGCGTGGATCATGCCCCATGTTCGGCGCCCCGCCGAAACCGGCCAGGCGACCGCGGGTCACCGTGGAAGAATGACCGTCGCCGTCGACCTGCAGGGTTGCGCCGATAAACAGGTCCACCGCGTATTGCCCGGCCAACTGGCAGAACATCCGGTTCGAACGCAACGAACCGTCGCGCCCGGTGAAGAACACATCCGGCCGGGCGGCGATGTAGTTTTCCATGCCCAGTTCAGTGCCGAAACAATGCACGCTCTCGACCCAGCCACTCTCGATGGCGGGAATCAGGGTCGGGTGCGGGTTGAGAGTCCAGTTGCGGCAGATCTTGCCCTTGAGACCGAGGGATTCGCCGTAGGTCGGTAGAATCAGCTCGATGGCGGCGGTGTTGAAACCGATCCCGTGGTTGAGGGACTGCACATTGTGTTTCTCGTAGATCCCGCGGATCGCCATCATCGCCATCAGCACATGCACCGGCTTGATATGGCGCGGGTCGCGGGTGAACAGCGGCTCGATATAGAACGGCTTGTCGGCCACCACCACGAAGTCGACCCAGGACGCCGGAATATCCACCCGGGGCAGTTCGCTGACGTCATCGACCAACTGATTGACCTGGACGATGACGATGCCGTCGCTGAACGCCGCCGGCTCGATCAGGGCCGGGGTGTCCTCGGTGCTGGCGCCGGTGTAGATATTGCCGGCACGGTCGGCCATGAAGCCGGCGCTGAGTACCACGTTGGGGATCAGGTCCACCACCAACCGGGCGTAGAGTTCGATATAGGTGTGAATCGCGCCGATTTCCAGCAGGCCGTCTTCCAGCAGCTGGCTGATGCGCAGGCTCTGGGTGCCGGCGAAGGAGAAGTCCAGCTTGCGGGCGATGCCGCGCTCGAACAGGTCCAGGTGCTCGGCGCGGCCGACGCTGGGCATGATCATGTGCAAATCGTGGAGTTTGGCCGGGTCGGCTTTCACCAGCGAGCGCGAGAGGAAATCCGCCTGCTTCTGGTTGTTGCCTTCCAGCACCACCCGGTCGCCGGGCATGATCAGGGCTTCCAGGGCGGCGACGATCTTGTCGGTGGGCAACACCACGCCATCGGCGAGGGCCCGCACCTGCTCGAGACGGCGCTGCTTCTCGGCACGCCGCCGGGTCCAGCGCGAGTCGGGGGAATTGGGGGTTGTCATGCTCACTCCACGGGTTCGCTTTCGTGGAGTAGACAGTAGGAGCGAATCGCCGGGGCATCAATCAAGCCCGGCGCTGGACTGTTACGCTCAGGTTAATGGTTCTACTAAATTCAACTGTAATAGAGCCCGACCATTGTTTGCTCGACGACCGACTTCAACGCAGTGGCGTTGTCGATCAACTCCGCCAGCAATCCCTCGTCTTCATCCATGTAACCTTCATATTCCGCCAGATTCCGTCGTTCATGACACAACGCAAACAAGCGAACCTGCAACTTGTTGACTCCGGCGGTATGAGCAAGACACTGGAACACCAGATAACGTCGATCCGAGCGGTATCCGCTGAGGCGTAGCGCCGTGAGCGCAATGCCATGGGCAGCGTTGTAGGCCAGGTCGAAACGACTGGCAAAGGACAGTTGTGTGGCACGCGCATCGCGCAAACGGTCAGTCGCCGAACGCATCAAGCCTTCGCACTCCTTGTGGTCAGGGGGCTCCGCCTTCAGGCCACCACTACGTTGCAGGTTTTCCAGACTCTCGTTTCTGTCCATCCTTAGACTCCAGGGGATTGCGTCCCATGATGTTGAGCTTGTCCTGCGTCACCACCCGCTGAACGAAGCTGTTGCCGGCGGCGAGCTTTTCACTCCAATCCTCCAGGCTGTAAAGCGTCGGGTTGATAGCGCGGCCCAGTTGTTCCTCAATGGGCAATAGTCGCTCCATCACCTCGCTATAGTGCAGGGCACTACCGATCAGCATCAGATCGATATCGCTA
Source organism: Pseudomonas sp. Mn2068 (assembly GCF_049319725.1). Taxonomy (NCBI): domain Bacteria; kingdom Pseudomonadati; phylum Pseudomonadota; class Gammaproteobacteria; order Pseudomonadales; family Pseudomonadaceae; genus Pseudomonas; species Pseudomonas sp. Mn2068. Next base: position 32,419 of record NZ_JBMOUG010000008.1, read on the forward strand.
CCGGCATGGGCCTCATCCTTGGCGATAGAACCGTAGACAAATGCCCAGTTCAGTTGATCCGCAAATGGTTCGAGCGCCACGCGCAAAGGTTCGCTAATACCGAATGTCTTGCGCACGATACCCAGCAGTTCCTGGTAGATAGGGCACGCCGGATTGGCCTGATAATGCGTCTGGTTGCCTTGCCGACTGAGGGTCAGGACGCCTGCCAATTGCAGGCGTTCCAGTTCACGCATCAGACTGCCTTTGCCAACCTTTGCCCAACGGGCTATCTCATTGGCATAGAAACTATGGTCCGGCTTGCCGAAGAGCAAGCCCAGGATTCGCTGTTGTGTTGCAGTAAATAACGCATCACTGAGGGAGAGGGTTTGCATGGTTGCGCCAAAGAGTCCCAAAAAGGGAACGATAGGTCCCTTTTTGGGACTTATCAAGAGCTAGTGATAGAGAGCGCGCTGGACGAGCGGATGACGATCAGTTGAGCAGAATCTGCGAAGTCTGACCGGTTCTATTGGCTTCGGTGCGGCGCCCCGACAAGCCACTTCCTACAGGTTCAGGACTGTCTCGCAATCGTGGAAAAGACACGGACATTGTAGGAGCTGGCTTGCCAGCGAAGAGGCCGGCCGCCGCCACGCAATCGCTCAGGCCAGCCCCGACTCCAGCACCAGGCGCTCCAGCCCCAGCAGATCCGGCACTTTTGCCACCAGGTCGGCGACCTGGACCGCGGCCTTTTCCAGGTGGCACAGCGGCACGTCGACAAAGCTCAGCTGGCTGTCGAGCTTGTACGAGCGAGGAATGCCCTGGATCACCAGGGCGATGAACTTCAGTTCCGGCCGCCCGCCCAGGGCATTGAGAACGACGATCCGCGACCGGTCGCCGACTGCAATGGCCCCGCCACAGGCGGCCTCGAAGCTGATCAGCGGCAACTGCCGGTCACGCCAGGTGACTTGCCGCAGGTACCACGGCGGCGCATCGCTGGCCGGTTCGCCGCGCTGGTAATCGATCAGTTCGGCCACCGCCACGTTCGGCAGCAGCAGGTAGCGGTCGGCCAGTGGCAGCATCAGCCCGGTCAGGCTGCTCGCACGATGTTCATGCATGCACATGGCTCCAGTGGGCGATGCTCTCCAGCAGCACCGATTCCTGGTACGGCTTGCCCAGGTAGTCGTTGACGCCGATGGCCATGGCCCGGTCGCGGTGCTTCTGGCCGGTACGGGAAGTGATCATGATGATCGGCAAGTCCTTCAGGCGCGGATCGTTGCGGACCTGGGTCGCCACTTCGAAGCCGTCCATGCGCGGCATTTCGATATCCAGCAGCATCAGGTCCGGGGTGTGTTCCTGCAGCAGGGTCATCGCGTCCACGCCGTCCTTCGCGGTGATCACGTTCATGCCGTTGCGCTCCAGCAGCCGGCTGGTGACCTTGCGCACGGTGACCGAGTCGTCCACTACCATGACCAGCGTCGGTCGCATCGGCGTGAAGTCCACCGCCAGGTCGCTCAGCGCCCGCGGCACCGGCACCCAGGCCTGGGAAGTGCGCACATGGGCCAGCAGGTCGAGAATCAACACCACCCGGCCATCGCCGAGAATCGTCGCGCCGGACAAGCCCGACACGGCGGCAAACTGCGGCCCCAGGCTCTTGACCACGATTTCCCGGGTGCCGGCCAGGGTGTCCACCTGCAACGCCACCCGCTGCTCGTTGCAATGCACCAGCAGCACCGGCAGCGCCTGGCTCAGCCCGAGCAGCTTGGGCTTGCTGACGGTTTGCAGCAGTTCGCCCAGGTAGCGCAATTCGTAGGTCTGCCCGGCGTATTCGTAACGCGGCGGGTTCATCTGGTAATAACCTTCCAGCTCGCCGGGCAGGACCCGCACGATGCCTTCGACGGTATTCAACGGGATCGCATATTGCTCCTCGCCACACTGCACCATCAGCGCGCGGTTCACCGAGACGCTGAATGGCAGGCGGATCTGGAAGTGCACGCCCTGTCCCTTGATCGAGTCGATGGTCATGGTCCCGCCCAGTTGCCGCACTTCCTCGTGGACCACGTCCATGCCGACGCCGCGCCCGGAAATCTGGGTGATGCGCTCGGCGGTGGAGAAGCCCGGCTGGAGGATGAACTGCAACACGTCGCGGTCGCTGATCAGCGTGTCTTCCTCGATCATCCCGCGCTTGATCGCCTTGCGCCGCACGGCATCGAGGGGAACACCGGCGCCGTCGTCGCGGATATCGAAGACGATGTCGCCGCCTTCATGGGACAGGTCCAGGGTGATCCGTCCCTGTTCCGGCTTGCCGGCCGCCAGCCGCACCTGGGCACTTTCCAGGCCGTGGTCAACGGCGTTGCGCAGCATGTGTTCCAGGGGCGCGATCATGCGTTCGAGGACATTGCGGTCCATCTCGCCTTCGGCATTGCCGACAATGAAATCGACGTCCTTGCCCAACTCTCCGGCCACCTGCCGGACGATGCGCTTCAGGCGTGGCACCAGGCGTTCGAACGGCACCATGCGCGTGCGCATCAGGCCTTCCTGCAACTCGGTATTGACCCGCGCCTGTTGCAGCAACAGGTTCTCCGCGTCCTGGTTACGGCCGGCCAGGGTTTCCTTGAGGTCGAGCAGGTCGGAGGCCGACTCGAACAAGGCCCGCGACAGTTGCTGCAACTGCGAGTGGCGATCCATTTCCAGCGGGTCGAATTCTTCGTAGCCCAGGCGCTCGGCTTCCACCTGCTGACGGCTGAGGATCCGCCCCTGGGTTTCGATATCCATCCGCCGCAGTTGGTCGCGCATCCGCGAGAGGGTGGTTTCCATTTCGTTGAGCGCGACCTTGGCGTCATTCACCTGCTGCTCGATGCGCCCACGGAAGATCGAGGTTTCCCCCGCCAGGTTGACCAGGTCCTCCAGCAGATCCGCGGAGACCTTGACCATGTCCTGGGGCGGACGCTCGGCTTCGGGCAGCACCGCCTCGCTCTTGGACGGCAGCGAAGGCGCAGGCTCCGGCGTCACCGGCAGCTCGACCACGGGCTGGCGACCAAAGGCCTGGATCTCGGCAATCAGGGCATCGGCCGGGACCACCGGCTGTTCGTCGCGCACCGCATCGAGCATCTGCGCCAGACGGTCATGGCCGCTCTGCAACAGCTCGAACAGCGCCTCGCCAGGCTGCAGCAGCAGGGTCGACACGCCTTCGTAGAGAAACTCCAGTTCATGGGCCAGGTCGCCGATGGGCGCAATCTCGACCATTCGCGCACCGCCCTTGAGGGTGTGCAGGTCGCGCAGCAGGGTTTCCACTTCCTGGCGGCTCGACGGCTCGGCCTGCCAGCGCTGCAGCGCGGCGCCGGAGCTTTCGATGATGTCGAAGCCTTCCTCGAGAAAGACCTCCAGCAATTCCGGATCGCTGACCGCTGTCGGCAACTCGGCCGGCTCTCCCGGTTCGAGCGGTTCCGCCGCCTGCTGGCGAAACGCGCGGATGCCGTCGATCAGCGCCGCCGGATCGCTCAGGGGTTGCTGGCCTTGCAGTTGCTCCAGCAACACGGCGAGGTGGTCATGGCTCTTTTGCAGCAGCAGCGCCAGGGCCGGGGAGTGGCTGAAACGCCGGTCCACCAGGCCTTCGTAAAGATTTTCCAGTTCGTGGGCCAGGTCGCCGACCGGACCGATCTCGGCCATCCGCGCGCCGCCCTTGAGGGTATGCAGGTCGCGTTGCAGGGACAGCAGCGGCGCGGCGTTGTCCGGCTCGTCGAGCCAGCGCTGCAGGGCCAGCCCGGCGCTGTCGAGAATATCCGCCGCCTCTTCGAGAAAGATCGTCACGATCTCGTCATCCAGATCGACGCCGCCGGCCACCCCGGCCGCGTCAACCCGGGCCGCCTCGGCGGTGGCCGTGGTCAGCTCGGTGATGCTCAGGGTGCGGCTGCCGTCGGTCTTGATCAGCCCGGTGGCGGACGGGTCGAGGGCTTCGTCGAGCAACTCGCGCAGTGCCTGGACGCGGGCCGGCTGCGGGTTGATTGCCTGGCCGGCGGCCAGTTCGTCGAGCATGTTGATCAGCGCTTCATGGGCCTGCTGGGCCTCATGGAAAAACCGTTCGCTGACCGCCAGGCTGCTCTCTTCGACGACGCCGTAGAGATCCAGCAAGGCTTCGCACAACTCGTCCACCGGCTCCAGGTCGGCGATATGCGCGCCCTGGCCGAGGGTGGTCAGTTCGTCCAGCAGGTCGTTGAGTTCCTGGCGCTCGCCGGGATGCTGCTGCCAACGCAGCAACAGGTTCTCGGCGTCCAGCAGGATATCCATGCCCTGGGCAAGGAAGTTGTTGATCAGTTGCGGGTCACGCCGGGGCCGCTGGGCACTGCTGGGCTCGCTCAGCAACGCGTCGAGACGGCTCGCCAGCAGGGCCTCGGTGCGCTGGATCAGCTCCGGCGCGCCGCTGATGGCGGCCAGCGGATCGTTGTCCAACTGCTTCAGGCCACGGCGAAACAACCCTTCGGCCTCGAACAGCAGTTCGATCTCGTCCAGGTCCAGCGCCAGCAGGTGAGCCTTGAATTCCCGGGCCAGATGGTCAAGCGGCGCGGCCAGTTCGGCCATCGGCAGGACCCCGGCCATATAGGCACTGCCCTTGAGGGTGTGCAGGGCCCGTTGCAGTTCGTCGCTGGCCTGCAGCGGCAGGTGTTCGGCGGCCTGCTCGAGAAAGCGGTTGAGGCTGTCGAGATGGGTTTCGGCCTCGTTGCGGAAGATTTCCAGCAACTGCGGGTCAAGGCCCTCGGCCTCGCCAGCGACGTCAGCCTCGTCGTCATCCGAACTGGCCAGCTCATGGGCCCGGGCGGCTATCCAGTCGACATCGTCACGCTGGCGCTGGGCATTGGCGGCGAACTCGCCGATCAGCTCCGGCAGCAAGGCCACCACATCGGCGATCAGTTGCTGCACCGCCGGCTCCGGTTCGACGCTGCGCTCCAGCACTCGGTTGAGCAGGTTCTCCACGGCCCAGGCCAGTTCGGCCAGCACCAGCGCACGCACCATCCGACCGCTGCCCTTCAGGGTATGGAAGGCCCGGCGCAACTCGGCCAGGGCCGATTTGCTCTCGAGATCGGCGAGCCAGCGTGGCAGGTAGTCGCGCAAGGCATCGAGGACTTCCTCGGTTTCCTCGAGGAAGACTTCGCGCAATTCGTCATCGACCGGCGCTTCATCGGACGGCGGCGGCAGCAGGCTCCCCGGCATCTGCCGGGCCGGCGGGTTGAGCGCCGAGACCGGGCTGGCCAGGACATCGGCCAGGGACTGCACCACCTGGGGGTCGTCCAGCGCCTGCAAATCGTGCATGACCTGGGCCTCACTGGGGCTCAGGATTTCTTCGAGCAACGGCACGTCCAGTTCGACCGGCGCATAGCCCAGCGCATCGAGGCTTTCCTCGGCCTTGTCCAGCACCCGCTCGCCAGGCGCCTCATGGTCTTCGGCCAGGCGCTCGAGGTAGTACTCGATGCTGGTCAGCGCGTCGGCAAGCCGATCGAGTTGTTGCCAGGACGGTGGTGCCGGGTCTACCAGCAGGTGTTCGCGGACATAGCGGTTGCAGGTTTCCAGCAGGCTCGCGGCGCGGCCCAGGGGAATCATCGCCAGGGCGCCACGGACCTGGGTCAGCAGCTCGGGCAGCGGCATCAGGCGCTCGCGGTCCCAGTCGGCATCGATGTAGTCGACGATCAGGTCCTTGGCCTGCTGCAGGCAGATCCGCGCTTCCTTGATCACGATCTGGTGAATCTGGGTCAGGTCGGTGGTCGGCAGGCGGCTTTCTTCGCGGCTTTCCGGCTCCACCGTGCCGATCATCCCGGCCAGCGTCGCCTCGACATAGAGCAAGGCCCCGGCGACATCCATCAGCACCGCGTCATTGGGTTCGCGCTGCCCCTGGGCCAGGCCCTGGACCACCGCCAGTTGATCGATGATGACCTTGCGCGGCTGGCCGAAACCGAGCACCGCCAGGGTATCAGCGATCTGCCGCAACGGCGCCAGCAGGCTGGCCAGGTCGTCGGTGTGCTGGCGGTCGCTGCGCACGAACAGGTCGAGCCGCTCCTTGACCCGCACCAGCTCTTCACAGAGCGCCGAGACCACCGAACGCATGGCATCCCGGTCGGGGCCGGCCAGGCGCGCGCGCTCTTCGTCGACCACGGAAGTCGCGGGCAAGGCCTCGTCGAGACCGTAGCGCGCCTTCAGGGCGAGCATCTGCGCGGTGGGCCGCTCGGCCTTGGCGATATAGAACAGCAGGCTCTTGAGCAATTCGTCCGGCGCGGCCTGGTTGATGCCGGCCATGCCCTGTTCCAGCAGGCGCTTGAGTTCCTTGTCGGAATCCTTGAGCAGGCTGCGCAGGGCCGGGCTGTTGCCGATGGCACCGCTGAGCATGCCTTCGACCAGCGCCGAGCCGACCTGCCAGAGCTGGCCCAGCGGAGCGTTCTGGCACAGGCTTTCGAGACGGGCGAAGACCTTGGCCATGTAGCCGAGGTTGGTCTGATCGTCCTGTTCGCGCAGCAAGCCGACCAGCGCGGTCTGCAGCATCTGCCGCAGTTTGCGCAGCAGGTTGGGCAGTTCCGCCGGGGCCTGGCGGGCCAGGGCCGCGTCGTCGAGGGCGGGCAGTTCGAGCAGGGTCGGACTGAACAGGCTGGTTTCCGAGAGCAGGCTTTCGCCGCGGGCACTGCGCAGGTCGTTGAGCAGCGGCAGCACCACCAGCGGCAGGTCGCGGCGGGCGCTGTGCACACGGTCCAGGTACAGCGGCAGTTGACCGAAAGCCTGGTGCAACAGGCTGATGGCCTCTTCCTGCTCGCCGACCCGGCCCTGCTGCATGGCCAGCACCAGTTGTTCCATCTCTTCGGCCAGCAGGGCCGCGCCGTAGAACTCGACCATCTGCAAGCTGCCATGCACCTGGTGGATGCAGGCCAGGCATTCGGCGATGTCCTGGCTCGAATGCCCCGGTTCGTCGAAGGCATCCAGGGCCTGGCGGGCCTGCTTCAGGGTGTCGGCGATTTCGCCCTTGACCCATTCGAGGGCCACATAGTCGTGGTGGTCGCTCATGCTTGCACTACCGGGTTTCACGCGCATCTTGCGCCTGGGGCAAGGTGAAGCCGGAGACCGAGCGCCGCAGCTGGCTGGCCATTTTCGCCAGGTTGCCAATGCTGTCGGCGGTGGCGGTCGAGCCGGATGAGGTCTGGGTGGTGATCTGCTGGATCACGTTCATGGTCAGCGAGATCTGCCCTGCCGACGAGGTCTGTTGCTGGGCTGCGTTGGAAATGCTCTGGATCAGCGCCGCCAGGGTCTTCGAGACGCCTTCGATTTCCTCCAGGGCCACACCGGCGTCCTGCGCCAGGCGGGCGCCACGCACCACTTCGGTGGTGGTCTGCTCCATGGAAATCACCGCTTCGTTGGTATCGGCCTGGATCGCCCGCACCAGGGTCTCGATCTGCCGGGTGGCGGCGGAAGAGCGTTCGGCCAGGCGCTGGACTTCGTCGGCGACCACCGCGAAGCCACGCCCGGCATCGCCGGCCATGGACGCCTGGATCGCCGCGTTGAGGGCGAGGATATTGGTCTGGTCGGCAATGTCGTCGATCAGGTTGACGATATCGCCGATCTCCTGGGAAGACTCGCCGAGCCGCTTGATGCGCTTGGCGGTGTCCTGGATCTGCTCACGGATATTGTCCATGCCGTGAATGGTGTTGTGCACCACCTCGTTGCCCTTGTTGGCGATTTCCACCGAGCGCTCGGCCACCGCCGAGGATTCAGCGGCGTTGGCCGATACCTGGTCGATGGACTCGGCCATGTCGCTGATGGCGGCGGACGCCTCGCTGATCTGCTGGGCCTGGTGCTCGGAGGCTTCGGCCAGTTGCATCGCGGTGGCCTGGGTTTCCTGCACGGCGGCGGCCACCTGGCCGGCGGTGAGGTTGATGGTCGCGACCAGATCGCGCAACTGGTCCACCGAATAGTTGATCGAGTCGGCGATAGTCCCGGTGAAGTCTTCGGTCACCGAGGCGGTCACGGTCAGGTCACCGTCGGCCAGGTCCTCTATTTCATCCAGCAGGCGCATGATCGCGTGCTGGTTGCGCTCGTTCTTTTCCGCGGTCTCATGCAGTTGCCGGTTGGTCTCGCGCACCATCACCAGGCCGATCAGGATGATCGAGGCCAGCGCCAGCAGGCCCAGGACATAACCGCCGATGGTGTCGAGGGAACGCCCGCCCGCCAGGTTTTCAAAACCGTTGGCCAGGTGCGAGGCCTCGTCCAGCAGGGTCTGCGAAAGGCTGAAGATATTGCTGGCGGACTCGCGGACCTGGAACAGTTCCGGCGACGTCTCGAGAATTTCGTCGACGGAACCGGAGACGAACTGGAAGAGTTCGGCAATATCGCCGAGACGGGCGCGGGCGTCCTTGTCTTCGACCTGGGAAATCTTCAGCGCCGCATTGCCCTGCAGCATGCCATTGAGCACCTGGCCGAAGCGCGCCGCGTCACGCCCGAAGGCATCGGCGGCCTGGGACGCGGTTTCATCCCCGGCCAGCACGGTATTCACCGCGCCGAGAATGCGCTCGGCGAGCAACGACTGGCGCTGGGCCATGGCCACCTGGGCCGCCGGCGCACCGCGTTGCAGGAGGATTTCCACGACCTTTTCGTACTCGACCTGCAGCTGCGGCACCGTTTCGGCCAGGGTCGCGGCCACCTGGTGCAGGGACAACACGGTCTGTTCGCTGGCAAGGATCGCATCGGTGTTCTTCAGCAGGCTTTCCCAGTCCTGCTGCACCGCGTGCATTTCGCTGCGCACCACCGGTGGCGCGGCGGGCAGGCCGGTGGCCGGGTCGCCTTTCTTCAGGTAGCCCCAGCGCTGGGCGAAGTCGTTGCGTGCATCGCTGAGCAGCTTGAACGCCGCGGCCTTGCCGGAAGCGGCCTCGGTGGCGTTCTTGGCGATACGCTGGGACAGCACCCGCAGTTCGCCGGCGTGGCTGATGTACTGCTTGTCGTAGTTGGACTGGGTGTTCAGGTACGCGAAGTTGGCGAACAACAGCATGATGAACACGATCAGCGCGATAAACAGCACGATGATCTGCGAACGACTGCGCGAAGCCTCTTCCGGCTTGCTGGTTTTGGCTTTAATCATCGATCAGACCGCCACTTCGAGAAAACCCGGCGCCTGTGCCAGGACAAACGGGCTGAACACCCACCAGCTGCGCCCACGTTCGAAACAGCCCTGCACAAAGGGCGCCACCACCAGTTCCGGGCGCTCGACCGAATGCATCTGCCGGCTGCCCTGGGGAAAGTGCTGCATGCCCGCCACCTCATCCACCAGCAGGCCGGCGAACACCTCCTTGTACTCCAGCACCAGTACCCGCCGCTGCTTGCGCAACGGCGACAACTCATGCCCGAAGAAACCGCACAGGTCCATGATCGGCAACAACCGCCCGCGCAGGTTGGCGACGCCCCTGACCCAGGGCTTCACCCCCGGCAGCAGGGTGTAGCGCGGCTCATGGAGAACCTCGGCCACTTCGCCCATCGGCGCCACGTACCATTGCTCGCCGAGCCGGAAACCGATGCCGCTCCAGGTGTCCTGGCGGGTTTCCTGGGACGGCAGGTCCGCCGCCAGCAGCCGGCAGCGCTGGTCGATTTCCAGCAACAGCTGGAAGGCGGTCTGCGATTCAGCCATGGGCGCCGGCCGTCAACCGGCCAGGACGTTGTTCAGGGTCTTGAGCAGGGTCTCTTCGTCGACCGGCTTGGTCAGGTAGTCCCTGGCCCCCTGGCGCGTACCCCAGACCTTGTCGGTTTCCTGATCCTTGGTGGTGATGATGATCACCGGGATCGCCGCGGTTTCCGGGTCCTTGGTCAACTGGCGGGTCGCCTGGAAACCGTTGAGGCCGGGCATGACGATGTCCATCAGGACCGCGTCGGGCTTTTCCTGGCGGGCCAGGGCCACGCCGTCGGCGCCGTTCTCGGCCTTGAGGACCTCATGGCCGTGCTTTTCCAGCATGCCGGTCAGTTTGTACATTTCAGTCGGCGAATCATCGACGATCAGGATGCGTGCCATGGTGTTCCCCATTTCTTATAAAGAGGGCGGCCCACCGGCCACCCGTCAATGTGCTTGTTCCACTGCCGCGAATCCCGGCACATGGGCCTTGATCGCATCCAGCAGCTCTTCCTTGCTGAAGGGCTTGGTCAAGAAGCGGTCGGAGCCGACGATGCGCCCCTTGGCCTTGTCGAACAGGCCGTCCTTGGACGACAGCATGATCACCGGCGTCGACTTGAACGCACTGTTGTTCTTGATCAGGGCGCAGGTCTGATAACCATCCAGGCGCGGCATCATGATGTCGACGAAGATGATGCCCGGATGATGATCGGCAATCTTGGCCAGCGCATCGAAACCGTCGATGGCCGTGATGACTTCGCAACCGACATGCTTGAGCAGCGTTTCGGCCGTGCGACGAATCGTCTTGGAGTCATCGATGACCATGACTTTCAAGGCTGTGGAATGCTGTTCCATATCTGCTCTACCATCGCCACAGCGACTCGTTTTCTACGGATACCCGGTTTCCGGGCGCGAAACCCTTGATGTGGAAGGATTTCGTACAGGATGCGAACCTTTTTAGCACAGTCTCCCCACGCAATCCATGAGCGGCCTCGGCGCGGCTGCCAGAGGCGGTTTTTCCTTGACCGGGAATCGGTGTAGCGCCACTCTGACGCCACTTTTTCAAGCCATCGCGGCCTTCACGGCCAACAGAGGATATAGCCCATGAGCGTTCGTCTCGGGATTGTCATGGACCCCATCGCCAGCATCTCCTATAAGAAGGACAGCTCGCTGGCCATGTTGCTGGCCGCCCAGGAGCGCGGCTGGACGCTGTTCTACATGGAACAGCAGGACCTTTATCAAGATGCTGGCGTGGCCCGGGCACGGATGAAACCCTTGAAGGTGTTCGCCAACCCCGAGCACTGGTTCGAGTTGGAAGCCGAGACCGACGCAGCCCTGAGCGATCTGGACGTGATCCTGATGCGCAAGGACCCGCCGTTCGACATGGAGTTCGTCTACTCCACCTACCTGCTGGAACAGGCCGAGCGCGCCGGCGTGCTGGTGGTGAACAAGCCCCAGAGCCTGCGCGACTGCAACGAAAAGCTGTTCGCCACCCAGTTCCCGCACTGCACGCCGCCGACCCTGGTCAGCCGTCGGGCCGATGTCCTGCGCGAATTCGCCGCCAGGCACGGTGACGTGATCCTCAAGCCGCTGGACGGCATGGGCGGCACCTCGATCTTCCGGCACCGTGTCGGCGACCCGAACCTGTCGGTGATCCTCGAGACCCTGACCGCCCTCGGCACCCAGCAGATCATGGCCCAGGCCTACCTGCCGGGGATCAAGGACGGTGACAAGCGCATCCTGATGATCGATGGCGAACCGGTGCCGTATTGCCTGGCGCGGATCCCGGCTGCCGGCGAAACCCGCGGCAACCTGGCGGCCGGCGGTCGTGGCGAAGCCCGTCCGCTGACCGACCGCGACCGCTGGATCGCTGCCCAGGTCGGCCCGACCCTGCGCGAAAAAGGCCTGCTGTTCGTCGGCCTCGACGTGATCGGCGAGCACCTGACGGAAATCAACGTCACCAGCCCTACCTGCATCCGCGAAATCGACAATGCCTTCGGCACCAATATCGGCGGCCTGCTGATGGATGCCATCGAGCAGAAGCTCAAAAGCCGTTGATGTAGAACAGCCGAGATGAAACCAACATTGCGTTATCATGCATCGCCTCTGATACGCGTGATGTTGGTTTCCTGGTCATGACACTCCCCGCCGATCTGCCCCCCGAACTCTCCCGCACCGGCGTGCGCCCGGCCGATCGGCTCGGCTTTACCCTGTTTCTCGCCGCCCTGATCCACCTGGCGCTGATCCTCGGCATCGGTTTCAGCTTCGTCGAGCCCAAGCAGATCAGCAGGACCCTGGAAATCACCCTGGCCACCTTCAAGAGCGAAACCAAGCCTGCCAAGGCCGACTTTATCGCCCAGGAAAACCAGCAGGGCAGCGGCACCCTGGACAAGAAGGCGATCCCCACCACCACCGAGGTCGCGCCGTTCCAGGACAACATCGTCAACAAAGTGACCCCGCCGCCACCGGCCAAGCAGGAAATCAAGGAAGCCGCGCCCAAGGCCGCTGTCGCCACCGTGGCGCCAAAACCCAGGAAAACCGTGACCAAACGCGAGGAAACCCGGACCGAAGTCACGCCCAAGGCCGAAACACCGACCTTCGACAGCTCGCAGCTGTCCAGCGATATCGCCAGCCTGGAGGCGGAACTGGCCAAGGAACAGCAGTTGTACGCCAAGCGCCCGCGCATCCACCGCCTCAGCGCCGCCTCGACCATGCGCGACAAGGGCGCCTGGTACAAGGACGAGTGGCGCAAGAAGGTCGAGCGGATCGGCAACCTCAACTATCCCGAGGAAGCACGGCGCCAGCAGATCTACGGCAACCTGCGGCTGATGGTCTCGATCAACCACGACGGTTCGCTGTATGAAGTGCTGGTCCTGGAATCCTCCGGCCAGCCCCTGCTGGACCAGGCGGCCCAGCGCATCGTGCGCCTGGCGGCCCCCTTCGCGCCCTTTACCGGCGATCTGTCGGATATCGACCGCCTGGAAATCATCCGCACCTGGCGTTTTGCCCGGGGAGACAAGCTGTCCAGCAACTGAGAACCCGTGAGAATCTGCAGGAAAACCTGTGGGAGGGGGCTTGCCCCCGAAGCTGTCGGCGCCTGCAAGGTCCTGCGTGGAGCAACAAGTCCGCGCACGCCGCTTGTCAGCTTGCCCGCCCAACGCCACACTAGGGCTCATGAAAAACCTCACCCCGACTTACCTCAAGCATCACTTCCTGATCGCCATGCCGCATATGGCCGACCCGAATTTCGCGCAGACCTTGACCTACATCGTCGAGCACACCGCGAACGGTGCCATGGGACTGGTTATCAACCGCCCACAATCGCTGAACCTGGCCGATATCCTCGAACAGTTGCGCCCGGACATTGATCCGCCCGGCCTCTGCCAGCATGTGCCGATCTACTCCGGCGGCCCGGTGCAGACCGATCGCGGCTTTGTCCTGCATCCGATCGGCAAGACCTACCAGGCCACCGTCGAACTCGAAGGCCTGGCGCTGTCGACGTCCCAGGACGTGCTGTTCGCCATCGCCGACGGCATCGGCCCGGAGCGCAGCCTGATCGCCCTCGGCTATGCCGGCTGGGAAGCCGGGCAACTGGAAGCCGAACTGGCCGATAACGCCTGGCTGACCTGCCCGTTTTCCCCGGACATCCTCTTCGAAACCGACAGCGATGCACGCCTGGCCGCCGCCGCCGCCCGGCTGGGCGTCAATCTCAGCCTGCTCACCAGCCAGGCGGGCCACGCCTGATGGCCAATATCCGCCTGCTGCTGGGCTTCGACTACGGGACCCGGCAGATCGGTGTCGCCGTCGGCCAGATGATCACCGGCCAGGCCCGCGAGCTTTGCACCCTCAAGGCGCAGAACGGCATTCCCGACTGGAACCAGGTCGAAGCCCTCATCAAGGAGTGGAAACCCGATGCCGTAGTGGTCGGCCTGCCCCTGAACATGGACGGCACCCCCAGCGAAATGTGCGCCCGGGCGGAAAAATTCGCCCGCCGGCTCAACGGTCGCTACAACGTGCCGTTCTTCACCCAGGATGAACGCCTGACCACGTTCGAGGCCAAGGGCGAGCGCATGGCCAAGGGCGGACAGAAAGGCACCTATCGCGACAACCCGGTGGACGCCATCGCCGCCAAGCTGCTGCTGCAAAGCTGGATCGAAGAAAACCCTGCACCCCCAGAATCCTGAAGGCGTTTCACGCCCCACCGTTTCAGCCCTCGCCGCGCTTGCCGGGCGGGGCCCTTGAAGGAGCCACCATGAGCCTGCCCAATCCCGCCGAACTGATCGACCAGATGGCCATCCGCCTCAAGGCCCACCTGCAACAGCGCGCCATCGACACCCCGCGCTATATCGGCATCCGCACCGGTGGCGTGTGGGTCGCGCAGGCGCTGCTCAAGGCGCTGAACAGCGATTCGCCGCTGGGCACCCTGGACGTTTCCTTCTACCGCGACGACTTCAGCCAGAACGGCCTGCACCCGCAGGTACGCCCCTCCGAGCTGCCGTTCGAGATCGAAGGCCAGCACCTGGTGCTGATCGACGATGTGCTGATGAGTGGCCGGACCATCCGCGCCGCCCTCAACGAACTGTTCGACTATGGCCGCCCGGCCAGCGTGACCCTGGTCTGCCTGCTGGACCTGGACGCCGCCGAGTTGCCGATCCGGCCGAATGTGGTGGGCGCGACCCTGTCACTGGCGCCCACGGAACGGGTAAAATTGTCCGGCCCCGCACCGCTCCAACTTGAACTTCAAGACCTGGCCCTTTAAGCACCTAAAAAGAGTCCCTTGCGATGACGCCTCCAGACGCCAAGCGCCCCCTGCAGCTCAATGATCAGGGCCAGCTGCGCCACTTCCTGTCGCTTGACGGTTTGCGCCGCGAGCTGCTGACCGAGATCCTCGATACCGCCGACTCCTTCCTCGAAGTTGGCGCCCGGGCGGTGAAGAAAGTCCCGCTGCTGCGCGGCAAGACCGTGTGCAACGTGTTCTTCGAGAACTCCACCCGTACCCGCACCACCTTCGAACTGGCGGCCCAGCGGCTGTCGGCGGACGTGATCACGCTGAACGTGTCGACCTCGTCCGCGAGCAAGGGCGAAACCCTGCTCGACACCCTGCGCAACCTCGAGGCCATGGCCGCCGACATGTTCGTGGTACGCCACGGCGACTCCGGCGCCGCGCACTTCATCGCCGAACACGTCTGCCCGCAGGTGGCGATCATCAACGGCGGCGACGGCCGCCATGCCCACCCGACCCAGGGCATGCTCGACATGCTGACCATCCGCCGGCACAAGGGCGGCTTCGAAAACCTCTCCGTGGCGATTGTCGGCGACATCCTGCACTCGCGGGTCGCGCGCTCGAACATGCTCGCGCTGAAGACCCTGGGCTGCCCGGATATCCGCGTGATCGCCCCGAAAACCCTGCTGCCGATCGGCATCGAGCAATATGGCGTGAAGGTCTACACCGACCTCGCCGAGGGCCTGAAGGATGTCGACGTGGTGATCATGCTGCGCCTGCAGCGTGAACGCATGACCGGCGGCCTGCTGCCCAGCGAAGGCGAGTTCTACCGCCTGTTCGGCCTGACCACCGCGCGCCTGGCCGGTGCCAGGCCGGATGCCATCGTGATGCACCCGGGCCCGATCAACCGCGGCGTGGAGATCGAGTCGGCGGTGGCCGACGGTCCGCGCTCGGTCATCCTCAATCAAGTCACCTACGGTATCGCCGTGCGCATGGCCGTGTTGTCCATGGCCATGAGCGGACAGACCGCCCAGCGCCAATTCGAGCAGGAGAACGCCCAGTGAAGCTCAGCATTCTCGGCGCCCGCGTCATCGATCCAAGCAGTGGCCTGGATCAAGTTACCGATCTGCACCTGGAAGCCGGCAAGATCATTGCCATCGGCGCCGCCCCGGCGGGCTTCGCCGCCAGTGAAACCATCGACGCCAAGGGCCTGGTCGCCGCCCCCGGGCTGGTGGACCTCAACGTCGCCCTGCGCGAGCCGGGCTACAGCCGCAAGGGCAGCATCGCCAGCGAAACCCGGGCCGCCGCCGCCGGTGGTATCACCAGCCTGTGCTGCCCGCCCCGGACCAAACCGGTGCTGGACACCTCGGCCGTGGCCGAGCTGATCCTCGACCGTGCCCGCGAGGCCGGCAATACCAAGGTGTTTCCGATCGGCGCACTGAGCAAGGGCCTCGACGGCGAGCAACTGGCAGAGCTGGTTGCCCTGCGCGATGCCGGCTGCGTGGCCTTCGGCAACGGCCTGGACAGTTTCCGCAACAGCCGCACCCTGTGCCGGGCGCTGGATTACGCGGCAACCTTCGACCTGACGGTGGTGTTCCATTCCCAGGACCATGACCTGGCCGAAGGCGGCCTGGCCCACGAAGGCGCGACCGCCAGCTTCCTAGGCTTGCCGGGGATCCCGGAAACCGCGGAAACCGTGGCCCTGGCCCGCGACCTGCTGCTGGTGGAACAGACCGGCGTACGGGCGCACTTCAGCCAGCTGACCAGCGCCCGCGGCGTGGCGCTGATCGCCCAGGCGCAGGCGCGGGGCCTGCGGGTCACCGCCGATGTGGCGCTGTACCAGTTGATCCTGACCGACGAAGCGCTGATCGATTTCTCCAGCCTCTATCACGTGCAACCGCCGCTGCGCACCCGCGCCGACCGCGACGGCCTGCGCGAAGCGGTGAAATCCGGGGTGGTCCAGGCGATTTCCAGCCATCACCAGCCCCATGAGCGGGACGCCAAGCTGGCCCCGTTCGGCGCGACCGAGCCGGGTATCAGCAGCGTCGAGCTGCTGCTGCCGCTGGCGTTGACCCTGGTGGAAGATGGCCTGCTGGACCTGCCAACCCTGCTCGCGCGCCTGAGCGCCGGCCCGGCCGACGCCCTGCGCCTGCCGGCGGGCAAGCTGACGGTGGGTGCGGCGGCCGACCTGGTGTTGTTCGATCCGAGCACTTCGACCGTGGCCGGCGAACACTGGCTGTCCCGCGGCGAGAACTGCCCGTTCATCGGCCACGCCTTGCCGGGAACAGTGCGCTACACGCTGATGGACGGACGGATCACCCACCAGGCCTGACACCGGAGCAGCGCTGCGGCGCAGAGGTCGATCGTTCCCACGCTCTGCGTGGGAACGCCTCTCAGGACGCTCTGCGTCCGCTTGTGTGACGCAGAGCGTCACGATCTGCATTCCCACGCGGAGCGTGGGAACGATCCTAAGCCCGACTCACAGACTCCCGGGTTCAGCCCCGCCCGCTGTTCTTCAGCGACACCTGGTCGTTCAGCGTCCAGAAGTCATACAAGACACCCAGGAAGAACAACCCGCCCGTCACCAGGTACAGCAAGCCGGTCAGCCACTTGCCCTGGTACATCCGGTGCACGCCCAGCACGCCAAGGAAGGTCAGCAGCAACCAGGCGACGTTGTAGTCCAGCGGACCCGGGGTGAAGCGCAGGTCGGCTTCACGATCCATGGCTGGAATCAGGAACACATCGATCAGCCAGCCGATACCCAGAAGACCCAGGGTAAAAAACCAGATCGTGCCGGTGATCGGCTTGCCGTAATAGAAGCGGTGAGAACCGGTAAAACCGAAAATCCACAGCAGATACCCGAGTAAAACGTTGTGGGTACTCGCTGGCGCGCCATCCTGCCGATAGCTGTTCATAAGTGACCTCTCTGAGCCCGATAGATAAATTTTTCGTCATTTCGTGTGACTTTTTTACTGTCTCAAAACATGTAACAAACTCTTGCTGAAAATGGCTGAAAGCCTTGTGGGGCCTGACTTGCGCGTGACCCACCGGTCTGTTTTCGCTGTCCCGGAGCGGTTTTGCCCCTGTATAGAATCGACAAACGGCCTCGGAAATGACCAAAAAGCTGTTATAAAGTTGCGCGCTAACCCATATGAGCCTTGCCTAATGCGACCATTTTTCAAGACATGGCTGACCATTTGCCTTTTGATGCCACTGGCCGCCCACGCCACCAATCGTGAGCAACGTCTTCCCAACGTCAACGGTCATACCGCAAAGTCACCTGCAACCGTTGCCACGCTGTCCGAGATCAGCGTTCCCTCCGCCAAGCACCCGGGCAAGCATGCCAGCTCGCTCAAGGTGAAGCACGGCGTGGTCACCACCACGGCTGTCACCGGAGCACCGAACGCCAAGCAGAGCAGCGCCGTGCTGAGTCGCGCGGTGAACGTGCTGGGCACCCCTTACCGCTGGGGCGGCAGCAGCCCGAGCAAGGGCTTCGACTGCAGCGGACTGGTCAAGTATGCCTTCAACGGCGTGGCCGCCGGCGACCTGCCGCGCACGTCCAACGCCATGGCCGCCGGCCACGGCCTGAAAGTCGATCGCAAGGACCTGAAGCCGGGCGACCTGCTGTTCTTCAACATCAAGAGCCGCAAGGTCAACCACGTCGCCATCTACCTGGGCAACGACCGCTTCATCCATGCCCCGCGTCGCGGCAAGGCCGTGACCATCGACACGCTGAAGAAACCCTACTGGGACAGCCACTACGCGATCGCCAAGCGAGTGATCCCGAAAGAACAGAACAGCCACCTGCGGGTTGTTCAGCGCTGATCCCATGATCGTTCCCACGCTCCGCGTGGGAACGCAGCCCGTGACGCTCCGCGTCACAGATCCAGGGCGGACCCAGAGCGTCCCGTGAGATATTCCCACGCAGAGCGTGGGAACGATCAATACGCTCAATGCCTCATCACCTCGCTTACTCCGGGTTCAGGCTCAAGTCAGCCGATGTCTCGCTACCCGCGCCCTTCTCCAGCTTGATCATCAACCGCAGGTCATTGGCCGAATCCGCATAGGCCAGCGCATCGCGGTAGCTGATCGCGCCCTCCTGGTACAACACGTACAACGCCTGGTCCAGGGTCTGCATGCCCTGTTCGGTCGAGCGTTTCATCAGCGACTTGAGCTCCTTGATCTCGCCCTTGCGGATCAGGTCGGCCATCAGCGGCGTGTTCAACAGCACTTCCACCACCGCCCGCCTGCCGGTGCCGTCCCGCGTCGGAATCAGTTGCTGGGCGACGATGGCGCGCAGGTTGAGGGACAGTTCCATCCAGATCTGCGGATGCCGGTCCACCGGGAAGAAGTTGATGATCCGCTCCAGCGCCTGGTCGGCATTCGGCGCGTGCAGGGTCGCCAGGCACAGATGCCCGGTTTCCGCGAAGGCCAGGGCATGGCCCATGGTTTCGCGGGTGCGGACTTCACCGATCATGATCAGGTCCGGTGCCTGGCGCAGGGTATTTTTCAGCGCCACCTCGTAGGAATCGGTATCGATGCCCACTTCGCGCTGGGTGATGATGCAGTTCTGGTGTTCGTGGATGAATTCGATGGGGTCTTCGACGGTGACGATATGACCGCTGCCCTGCTGGTTGCGGTGACCGATCATCGCCGCCAGGGACGTCGACTTGCCAGTGCCGGTGGCGCCGACGAACATCACCAGCCCGCGCTTGAGCAGCGCCAGTTGTTCGATGACCTCCGGCAGCTTCAGGTCGGCCAGTTGCGGAATCTGCGTTTCGATCCGCCGCAGCACCATGCCCGGTTGGTTGCGCTGGTAGAAGGCGCTCACGCGGAAGCGGCCGATGCCCTTGGGATGGATGGCGAAATTGCACTCGTGCAGGTGGGTGAAGTCGAGCTTCTGGCGCTCGCTCATCAGTCCGAACACCGCGTCGTGGGTCTGTTCCTGGGTCAGCGGGTTGCGGGTCACCGGCAGGATCTGGCCGTTGACCTTCAGCGACGGCGGCAGTCCCGGGGTGATAAACAGGTCGGAACCGCCCTTCTCCACCATCAGGCGCAGCAGTTTCTCGAACTCCATGAGCTTCTCCGCGTCAGTTCAGGCATTACCTGTGTGACAGCGTAGAAGCTCCAGCGTCTTCGGGCCTGACAAAAACTCGCCGGGCGGCGATCAGGCAGTTTTCGTCAGGGCCTAGAAGTTGTCGGGAATCTTTGCCTTCTCCCGGGCGTTATCGCGGGTGATCAGGCCCTTGGCCAACAGATCCTTGAGGCACATGTCCAGGGTCTGCATGCCCAGGGAGCCGCCAGTCTGGATCGACGAGTACATCTGCGCCACCTTGTCCTCGCGGATCAGGTTACGGATCGCCGGGGTGCCGAGCATGATTTCATGGGCCGCGACCCGCCCGCCGCCGACCTTTTTCAGCAGGCTCTGGGAAATCACCGCCTGCAGGGATTCGGAGAGCATCGAGCGGACCATGGATTTCTCTTCCGCCGGGAACACGTCGACCACCCGGTCGATGGTCTTCGCCGCGGAGGTGGTGTGCAGCGTACCGAACACCAGGTGGCCGGTTTCGGCGGCGGTCAGTGCCAGGCGAATGGTTTCCAGGTCGCGCATCTCGCCCACCAGGATCACGTCCGGGTCTTCCCGCAGGGCCGAGCGCAGGGCGGCGGAGAAACTCTGCGTGTCGCGGTGCACTTCACGCTGGTTGACCAGGCACTTCTTCGACTCGTGGACGAATTCGATCGGGTCCTCGATGGTCAGGATATGGTGGTGCTTGTTGTTGTTCAGGTAGTCGATCATCGCCGCCAGGGTGGTCGATTTACCCGAACCGGTTGGGCCAGTCACTAGCACCAGGCCACGAGGAACCTCGGTAATCTTGCGGAACACCTCGCCCATGCCCAGGTCGTTCATGGTCAGGACTTTCGACGGAATGGTCCGGAAGACCGCGCCCGCACCACGGTTCTGGTTGAAGGCGTTGACCCGGAAACGCGCCACGCCCGGCACCTCGAAGGAGAAGTCGGTTTCCAGGAACTCCTCGAAATCCTTGCGCTGGCGGTCATTCATGATGTCGTAGATCAGGTCGTGGACCTGCTTGTGGTCCAGCGCCGGCAGGTTGATCCGGCGCACGTCACCATCGACCCGGATCATCGGCGGCAGCCCGGCCGAGAGGTGCAAGTCCGACGCGCCCTGTTTGGCGCTAAAGGCCAGCAGCTCGGTGATATCCATGAGACTCCCCAATACAGGTAGAATGCCGCAGACTTTTGACCTGCTGGCGAAATTGAATGACCACGATAGCAGACAACATTGCCTCCGTTGCAGCCCGTATCAGTGCCGCCGCCCTGGCCTGTGGCCGCGATGCCGCCGATATCCACCTGCTCGCCGTGAGCAAGACCAAGCCCGCCGCGGCCGTGCGTGAAGCCCATGCCGCCGGCCTGCGGGATTTCGGCGAGAACTACCTGCAGGAAGCCCTCGGCAAGCAGGCCGAATTGACCGACCTGCCCTTGTGTTGGCACTTTATCGGCCCCATTCAATCGAACAAGACTCGAGCCATTGCCGAGCATTTCGACTGGGTGCACTCCGTGGATCGCCTGAAAATCGCACAACGCCTGTCCGAACAGCGTCCGCCCGAGCTGGCGCCGCTGAATATCTGCATCCAGGTCAATGTCAGCGGCGAAGCCAGCAAGTCCGGCTGCGCACCGGCCGACCTGCCGGCCCTGGTCGCGGCCATCGGCACCTTGCCGAACCTGGTCCTGCGCGGGCTGATGGCGATTCCCGAACCCACCGAAGAGCGTGCCGCACAAGACGCCGCGTTCGCCACCGTGCGGACTTTGCAAGACAGCCTGCACCTGCCGCTAGACACACTTTCCATGGGCATGAGCCACGATCTCGAATCGGCCATTGCCCAGGGCGCCACCTGGGTGCGGATCGGTACCGCGCTGTTTGGTGCCCGCGACTACGGCCAGGCCTGAAATGGCCTTACACACTCGTTCAAAGGATCCGTCATGAGCAATAATCGAATCACTTTCATCGGTGCCGGCAACATGGCGGCCAGCCTGATCGGCGGCCTGCGGGCCGAAGGTCTGGATGCCGCGCTGATTCGCGCCAGCGATCCGGGCGCCGAGACCCGCGCGCGGGTCCAGGCCGAACATGGTATCGAGGTGTTCGCCGACAACGCCGAGGCCATCGAAGGGGCCGACGTGGTGGTGCTGGCGGTCAAGCCGCAAGCCATGAAAGCCGTGTGCGAGGCCCTGCGCCCGCACCTCAAGCCCCATCAGCTGGTGGTGTCCATTGCCGCCGGCATCACCTGCGCGAGCATGAACAACTGGCTCGGCGCCCAGCCGATCGTGCGCTGCATGCCCAATACCCCGGCGCTGCTGCGCAAAGGCGTCAGCGGCCTGTTCGCCACCGGGCAGGTCTCCGCCGGGCAGCGCCAGCAGGCACAGACCCTGTTGTCAGCCGTCGGCACCGCCCTGTGGCTGGACGAAGAGCAGCAACTGGACGCGGTCACCGCGGTATCCGGTAGCGGCCCGGCGTACTTCTTCCTGCTGATCGAGGCCATGACCGCCGCCGGCGAGAAACTCGGCCTGTCCCGCGAGGTCGCCACCCAGCTGAGCCAGCAGACGGCCCTGGGTGCCGCCCACATGGCTGTCGCCAGCGATGTCGACGCCGCCGAGCTGCGCCGTCGGGTGACCTCGCCGGCCGGCACCACCGAAGCCGCGATCAAGACCTTCCAGGCCGGCGGCTTCGAAGCCCTGGTAGAACAGGCGCTCGGCGCCGCCGCCCGGCGTTCGGCCGAAATGGCCGAGCAACTCGGCCAGTAATCCTCGAGGGAACACTTAATGTTTGCACTCAATAGCGCTGCCATTTTTGTCATCCAGACCCTGGGCAGCCTGTACCTGTTGGTGGTTCTGCTGCGTTTCATCCTGCAACTGGTGCGGGCGAACTTCTACAACCCGCTCTGCCAGTTCACCGTCAAGGCCACCCAGCCGCTGCTCAAGCCACTGCGCCGGATCATTCCCAGCCTCTTCGGCCTGGACATGTCCTCGCTGGTGCTGGCGATCATCGTGCAGATGCTGCTGATGGCGGTGATCCTGCTGCTGAGCTACGGCGTGACCGGCAATATCGGCTACCTGCTGATCTGGGCGATCATCGGCGTCACCTCGCTGTTCCTCAAGGTGTTCTTCTTCGCCATGATCATCAGCGTGATCCTCTCCTGGGTCGCCCCGGGCAGCCACAGTCCGGCGGCCGAACTGGTGTTCCAGATCAGCGAACCGGCCCTGGCGCCGTTCCGCAAGATCGTGCCGAACCTGGGCGGGCTGGATATCTCGCCGATCCTCGCGTTCCTGGTCATCCAGTTGCTGCAGAGCTACGTGATTCCACCGCTGGCGGTGATGAGCGGCATGCCCGAGGTGTTGTTCCGGTTGATCTGACCCCACCCTGCTTCGTGGAAGCCGGCTTGCTGGCGATTGCGGTCTGACAGCCGACATCATTGTCGCCTGACGCGCCGCTATCGCCAGCAAGCCGGCTCCCACGATGTTCATACAGCCGCCAGCAGTACACACCGCGGTCTCGCTGCTTGCCGCTGATCCCCCCGCTCATTAGACTTACGCCTCATTCAAGCGTGAGCAGGGTTGATGTCCACTGTCTTTCCCCACGATTCCGTCGGGCTGGTCGTGCCGCAAACGGCACATTTCAGCGAACCCCTGGCCCTGGCCTGCGGTCGCTCCCTGCCCGCCTACGACCTGATCTACGAAACCTACGGCAGCCTCAACGCCACGGCGAGCAATGCCGTGCTGATCTGCCATGCCCTGTCCGGCCATCATCACGCGGCGGGCTATCACAGCGCCGACGAGCGCAAGCCCGGCTGGTGGGACAGTTGCATCGGTCCCG
This sequence comes from Pseudomonas sp. Mn2068, assembly GCF_049319725.1. Classification (NCBI taxonomy): domain Bacteria; kingdom Pseudomonadati; phylum Pseudomonadota; class Gammaproteobacteria; order Pseudomonadales; family Pseudomonadaceae; genus Pseudomonas; species Pseudomonas sp. Mn2068. Next base: position 55,627 of record NZ_JBMOUG010000008.1, read on the forward strand.
GCAAGCCCATCGACACCAACAAGTTCTTCGTCGTCAGCCTGAACAACCTCGGCGGCTGCAACGGTTCCACCGGCCCGAGCAGCCTCAACCCCGAGACCGGCAAGCCCTTCGGCGCCGACTTCCCGGTGCTGACCGTGGAAGACTGGGTCCACAGCCAGGCCCGCCTCGCCGACCGCCTGGGCATCGGCCAATGGGCCGCCGTGATCGGCGGCAGCCTGGGCGGCATGCAGGCGCTGCAATGGACCATCACCTATCCGGATCGCGTGCGCCATTGCCTGGCGATCGCCTCGGCACCGAAGCTGTCGGCACAGAACATCGCCTTCAACGAAGTGGCGCGCCAGGCGATCCTCACCGATCCGGAGTTCCACGGCGGTTCTTTCCAGGAACGCGGCGTGATCCCCAAGCGCGGCCTGATGCTGGCGCGGATGGTCGGCCATATCACCTACCTGTCCGACGACTCCATGGGCGAGAAATTCGGCCGGGGGCTCAAGAGCGAGAAGCTCAACTACGACTTCCACAGCGTCGAGTTCCAGGTCGAAAGCTACCTGCGCTACCAGGGCGAGGAGTTTTCCGGGCGCTTCGACGCCAATACCTACCTGCTGATGACCAAGGCCCTGGACTACTTCGATCCGGCGGCGAACTTCGACGACGACCTGGCGAAGACCTTCGCCAACGCCCGGGCCAAGTTCTGCGTGATGTCCTTCACCACCGACTGGCGCTTCTCCCCGGCCCGCTCGCGGGAACTGGTCGACGCGCTGATGGCGGCGCGCAAGGACGTCTGCTACCTGGAAATCGACGCCCCGCAAGGCCACGACGCCTTCCTGATTCCGATCCCGCGTTATCTGCAGGCGTTCGGTAACTACATGAACCGAGTTGAAGTGTGAGAACGCCATGAGAGCCGACCTGGAAATCATCCAAGAGTGGATCCCCGCCGGCAGCCGCGTGCTCGACCTCGGTTGCGGCGACGGCGAACTGCTGACCTGGCTGCGCGACAACAAGCAGGTCACCGGCTACGGCCTGGAAAACGACCCGGACAACATCGCCGAGTGCGTGGCCAAGGGCATCAACGTCATCGAGCAGGACCTGGACAAGGGCCTGGGCAACTTCGCCAGCAACAGTTTCGACATCGTGGTCATGACCCAGGCCCTGCAGGCCGTGCATTACCCGGACAAGATCCTCGACGAAATGCTCCGGGTCGGCCGCCAGTGCATCATCACCTTCCCCAACTTCGGGCACTGGCGCTGCCGCTGGTACCTGGCGAGCAAGGGCCGGATGCCGGTCTCGGAATTCCTGCCGTACACCTGGTACAACACGCCGAACATCCACTTCTGCACATTCGAGGACTTTGAAGAACTGTGCCGCGAACGTGAAGCCAAGGTCATTGATCGGCTGGCCGTGGATCAACAGCACCGCCACGGGTGGGCGAGCAAGCTATGGCCTAATCTGTTAGGTGAGATCGGCATCTACCGCGTCAGCAGCCCCGGCCTGCTGGAACACCAGATCGCGGTGTGAATCACCACATTTCGAGGAGAACGATCATGGGTCGTTTAGCGTTGTTGTTAACCGCCTGCCTGAGCCTCGGCGCCATGGCGGCGGATGTCATCAAGAGCGAACGCCAGGAAACCTTCGGCGACGTGACGGTGCACTACAACACTTTCAACTCCACGTACCTGCAGCCGGACATCGCCAAGGCCGCCGAGCTGATCCGCAGCAAGAACCTGGGCGTGATCAACGTCTCGGTGATCAAGGGCGGCAAACCGTCGGTCGCCAACGTCACCGGCACGATCAAGGACCTGACCAGCAAGACCGTGACGCTGAACTTCCGCCAGGTCACCGAACAGGGCGCGATCTACTACATCGCCCAGTATCCGGTGGAGCAGCAGGAAACCCACACCTTTGAAATCAAGGTGCAGAACGGCGACAAGGTCAACACCATCAATTTTAACCAAGAGCTTTTCCCCGGCGAATGATGAACCTCAAGCAGCTCGTATTGGCCAGCCATAACGCCGGCAAACTCAAGGAACTCCAGGCCATGCTCGGCGATTCGGTGCAACTGCGCTCGATCGGCGAGTTCAGCAGCGTCGAGCCGGAAGAGACCGGCCTGTCGTTCGTCGAGAACGCCATCCTCAAGGCCCGTAACGCCGCGCGTATTTCCGGCTTGCCGGCGCTGGCCGACGATTCCGGCCTGGCGGTGGACTTCCTCGGCGGTGCGCCGGGGATCTACTCGGCCCGCTACGCCGACGGCCAGGGCGACGCGGCGAACAACGCCAAGCTGCTGGACGCCCTCAAGGATGTCCCGCAGGCCGAGCGCGGCGCCCAGTTCGTCTGCGTCCTGGCCTTGGTGCGGCACGCCGACGATCCGCTGCCGATCCTCTGTGAAGGCCTGTGGCACGGGCGCATCCTGACCGCCGCCAGCGGCGAACACGGTTTCGGCTACGATCCGCTGTTCTGGGTACCCGAGCGCGACTGCTCCAGCGCCGAACTGAACCCGGTGGAAAAGAACCAGCTCAGCCACCGCGCCCGCGCCATGGCCCTGCTGCGGCAACGCCTGGGCCTGAAATGACCCGGACTTCTTCCGCGCAGCCGCTGATCCATGGCGGTGCGCAACCTCCTCGGGCGGCGTTGCCGCAGTTGCCGCCCCTGGCGCTGTACATCCATATTCCCTGGTGCGTGCGCAAATGCCCGTATTGCGACTTCAACTCCCATGCCGCCAGCCCGGTGCTGCCGGAAGAAGAGTATGTCGACGCACTGCTGGCCGACCTCGACCAGGACCTGCACGCCGCCCATGGCCGTGAACTGAGCTCGATCTTCTTCGGTGGCGGTACGCCGAGCCTGTTCAGCGCCCAGGCGCTGGGACGCCTGCTCAAGGGCGTCGAGGCGCGCATCCCGTTCGCCGGCGATATCGAAATCACCCTGGAAGCCAATCCCGGGACCTTCGAACAGGAAAAATTCGTCGCCTACCGGCAACTGGGGATCAATCGGCTGTCGATCGGCATCCAGAGTTTCCAGGAAGAAAAGCTCAAGGCCCTGGGGCGCATCCATACCGGCGGCGAAGCCGTGCGGGCGGCGGACATGGCGCGCCAGGCCGGCTTCGACAACTTCAACCTGGACCTGATGCACGGCTTGCCTGACCAGTCCCTGGAGGACGCCCTCGGCGACCTGCGCCAGGCCATCGCGCTGAAGCCGACGCACCTGTCCTGGTACCAGTTGACCCTGGAGCCCAACACCGTGTTCTGGAACCAGCCGCCAACGCTGCCCGAGGATGACACCCTGTGGGATATCCAGGAAGCCGGGCAGGCCCTGCTGGCCGAGCACGGCTACGCCCAATACGAGGTCTCGGCCTATGCCCAGCCCGGACGGGCGGCGCGGCACAACCTCAATTACTGGAGCTTTGGCGACTTCATCGGCATCGGTGCCGGGGCCCACGGCAAGCTCAGCCACCCGGACGGACGCATTGTCCGTACCTGGAAAACCCGCCTGCCCAAGGACTACCTGAACCCGGCCAAGAGCTTCAAGGCCGGAGAGAAAGCCCTGGGCAACGACGAGTTGCCGTTCGAGTTCCTGATGAATGCCCTGCGGCTGACCGAGGGTGTCGATGCGGTCCTGTTTGCCCAGCGCACCGGGCTTGCCCTCGACAGCTTGAGCGAAGGGCGGGCCGAGGCAGAACAAAGCGGCCTGTTGCAGGTCGAACCCACACGCCTGGCGGCGACCGCCCGTGGCCAGCTGTTTCTCAATGACCTGCTGCAATACTTCTTGACCTAAGGAAACCCCATGGACCTGGTACTCGACCTGCTCGCCACGGTGTCACGCTGGAGCCGCAGCAACCTGTCGGAAATTTCCCTGGCACTGGTAGGCTGCCTGCTGGTGCTGTTTGGCGCGGATATCAAGGGTTGGGTCGATCAGCGCCTGGGCAGCATCGCCGGCGCCCTGCGCGTGCCGCTGATGGCGCTGCTGTGCATGATCGGCAGCGGCCTGGCCTTGATCTATGCCACGCCCTGGGTGGTACGCGGCCTGAGCCAGTTCAACAACTACAGCCTCGCGCCGGTGCTGCTGGTAGTACTGGTGCTGATCGGGGTGGTGGCGGACCGGCGCTGACTCTGAAGGTTAACGCCGTCACTGTGGGTGGCTTGCCAGCTCCCACAAGGGACGGGGCTTGACGGTATTTCGCGGTGAACGCGGTTCTGTGGGAGCCGGCTTGCTGGCGATGAGGCCAGTGGGTTTGGCGTTGAACTTACGGACGCCATCGCCGGCAAGCCGGGCTCCCACAAAGGTTGCGGTGTGGGTGAGTGAGGGCGCCGACTCACCCCGCCGCCATGGCCCTCAGGCCAGTTTCTCGAACTTCAGGTCCCAGACCCCGTGTCCCAGGCGCTCGCCACGGCGTTCAAACTTGGTGATCGGGCGCTCGGCCGGGCGTGGTACGCATTTGCCATCTTCGGCCAGGTTGCGGTAACCCGGCGCGACATTCATCACTTCCAGCATGTATTCGGCATAGGGCTCCCAGTCGGTGGCCATGTGCAGGATCCCGCCGACTTTCAGCTTGCTGCGCACCAGCTCGGCGAAGGAGGCCTGGACGATACGACGCTTGTGATGACGGCTCTTGTGCCACGGATCCGGAAAAAACAGCATCAGCCGGTCCAGGCTGTTGTCCGCCACGCAGCGGTTGAGCACTTCGATGGCGTCGCAGTCATAGACCCGCAGGTTCTTCAGACCCTGGGTCAGCACGCCATTGAGCAGCGCGCCAACGCCCGGACGATGCACTTCAACGCCGATAAAGTCCTGCTCCGGCGCAGCCGCCGCCATTTCCAGCAGGGAATGGCCCATGCCGAAACCGATTTCCAGGGAACGCGGCGCGGAACGGCCGAACACCTGGTCGAAATCCACCGGCGCATCGGCCAGCGGCAGGACGAACAGTGGTGCACCCTGCTCCAGGCCCTTCTGCTGGCCTTCGGTCATGCGCCCGGCGCGCATCACGAAACTCTTGATGCGGCGGTGTTGGCGCTCTTCGCCGTCTTCCGTGGAAACTGGCGTGTCGTTCGATTCAGTCATCAAAGGCTCTTACTTGATCAGACCATCCAGCGGCGAGGAAGCGCTGGCATAGAGTTTTTTCGGCATGCGGCCGGCGAGGTAGGCCAGGCGGCCGGCAACGATGGCGTGCTTCATGGCTTCGGCCATCAGGATCGGTTGCTGGGCATGGGCGATGGCCGAGTTCATCAGCACCGCTTCGCAGCCCAGTTCCATGGCGATGGTGGCGTCGGAAGCCGTACCGACGCCGGCATCCACCAGCACGGGGATCTTCGCTTCTTCCAGGATGATCTGCAGGTTGTACGGGTTGCAGATCCCCAGGCCAGTGCCGATCAGGCCGGCCAGCGGCATGACCGCGATGCAGCCGATTTCCGCCAGCTGGCGGGCGATGATCGGGTCATCGCTGGTGTAGACCATCACGTCGAAGCCTTCCTTGACCAGCACTTCGGCGGCCTTGAGGGTTTCGATCACGTTGGGGAACAGGGTCTTCTGGTCGGCCAGGACTTCCAGCTTCACCAGGTTGTGCCCATCCAGCAGTTCACGGGCCAGGCGACAGGTGCGCACGGCCTCGATGGCGTCGTAGCAACCGGCGGTGTTCGGCAGGATGGTGTAGCGATCCGGTGGCAGGATATCCAGCAGGTTCGGTTCACCCGGGTTCTGGCCCAGGTTGGTGCGGCGCACGGCCACGGTGACGATCTCGGCCCCCGAGGCCTCGATGGCAAGGCGGGTTTCTTCCATGTCGCGGTATTTGCCGGTGCCGACCAACAGGCGGGACTGGAAGGTACGGCCGGCCAGCACGAAGGGCTTGTCGCTGCGAACGGTGCTCATTCGGAAATCCTCTTGAAAGGTTGAGGGCTTGCAGGGTGGATCAGGACGCGGGACCGCAGGCGGGCTCAACCGCCACCGATGGCGTGCACCACTTCGACCTGATCGCCTTCACGCAGGGCGGTGTCGGCATGCTGGCTGCGCGGGACGATATCCAGGTTCAGCTCCACCGCTACCCGCCGCCCGGTCAGGTCGAGCCGGGTCAGCAATGCCGCGACGGTTTCGCCGTCGGGCAGTTCAAAGGATTCACCGTTCAATTGAATGCGCATGCGCCGGGCTGCCATCATTTTTAGGGGCCAGCATTCTAGCCCGATCAGTCCGGGCGACCCAAGCCATTCGTCTTGAAATGGACCCGGCAGTCAAGCCAGGCGCCAGGCGGCGAGGCCCAGGCAGAACCAGCCGAGCAGAAACGCCAGGCCGCCGAACGGGGTAATGATGCCCAGCTTGCTCACGCCGGTCAGGGTCAGCAGGTACAGGCTGCCGGAAAACAGCAGGATACCCACCGTGAACGATACGCCGGCCCAGGTCACCAGCCGCCCCGGGATATGCGTGGCCAGCAGGGCGACACCGAACAGCGCCAGGGCATGGATCAACTGGTAGCTGACGCCGGTATGGAAGATCGCCAGGTAGTCCGCGCTCAGGCGGTTCTTCAGGCCATGGGCGGCGAAGGCGCCGAGGGCGACACCGGTGAAACCGAAAAACGCGGCGAGCAGCAGAAAACCACGCAGCATGACGAACTCCATTCAGGGGGCACAGGGTCTGTATAATGGCCCGCTCCCACGCCCCGGCCAAGCCATCTCTATGCTGCGTTTTCTTTTCCGTCGCCTCACCACCGCCCTGAAGTGGTTCGCCATCGCGAGCGTACTGCTGGTGTTGCTGTTCCGCTGGGTGCCGCCACCGGGCACCGCGCTGATGGTCGAGCGCAAGATCGAATCGTGGACCGACGGCGAGCCGATCGACCTGCAACGCACCTGGAAACCCTGGGACCAGATCTCCGACGACCTCAAGGTGGCGGTGATGGCCGGCGAGGACCAGAAGTTCCCAGAGCACTGGGGCTTCGATTTCGGCGCGATCCAGGCCGCGTTCGCCCATAACGAGCGCGGCGGCTCGATCCGCGGCGCCAGCACCCTCAGCCAGCAGGTGTCGAAGAACCTGTTCCTCTGGTCCGGCCGCAGCTACCTGCGCAAGGGGCTGGAAGCCTGGTTTACCGCGCTGATCGAAGTGATGTGGCCCAAACAGCGGATTCTCGAGGTGTACCTCAACAGCGTCGAGTGGGACGAAGGCGTGTTTGGCGCCGAGGCGGCCGCACGACATCACTTTGGTATCAGCGCCGCGGCCCTGTCGCGCCAGCAGGCCAGCCTGCTGGCGGCGGTACTGCCCAATCCCCGCGAGTGGAGTGCCAGCCATCCGAGCACCTACGTGGCGCGCCGCGCCGGCTGGATTCGCCAGCAGATGAGCCAGCTGGGCGGCGATGAGTACCTGGTGGGATTGAATAACTCGCGCAGGGCGCCCTGGGCGCTGTAGCCCGGATAGAGGCGGTGACTGGAAGGACGCCTTCGCGGGCAAGCCCGCTCCCACGGGGGCGTGGGCGTACACAAAACCTGCGTTCGACACTCCCCATGTGGGAGCGGGCTTGCCCGCGAATGGGCCTTCAGCCGCACCACAGGACTTGACCCTTGCATACAAAAACGCCCCGATCAGATCGGGGCGTTTTTTATTGCCTTGAGTGCTTACGCGGCAATCGACAGCTTGAGCTTGTTCATCGCGCTCTTTTCCAGCTGGCGAATCCGCTCGGCGGAGACATTGTACTTCTGCGCCAGGTCGTGCAGCGTGGCTTTATCTTCCGCCAACCAGCGCTGGTAGAGGATGTCGCGGCTACGCTCGTCCAGGACTTCCAGGGCCTCGTGCAGGTTGCTGTTGGAGTTTTCGCTCCAGTCGGCATCCTCCAGCTGGCGTGCCGGATCGTAGCGATGGTCTTCCAGGTAGTTGGCCGGAGACTGGAACGCGCTGTCGTCGTCGGCTTCCGCCGCCGGATCGAACGCCATGTCCTGGCCGGTCAACCGGCTTTCCATCTCGCGCACTTCACGAGGCTCGACCCCGAGGCTTTCCGCCACGCGGTGGACTTCCTCGTTGTTCAACCAGGCCAGGCGTTTCTTCTGGCTGCGCAGGTTGAAGAACAGCTTGCGCTGCGCCTTGGTGGTCGCCACTTTGACGATCCGCCAGTTGCGCAGGATGAATTCGTGGATTTCCGCCTTGATCCAGTGCACGGCGAACGACACCAGGCGCACGCCCATTTCCGGATTGAACCGTTTCACGGCCTTCATCAGGCCGACGTTGCCTTCCTGAATCAGGTCAGCCTGGGCCAGACCGTAGCCGGAATAGCTACGGGCGATATGAACGACAAAACGCAGGTGGGCGAGCACCATCTGCCGAGCCGCCCCCAGATCCTGCTCATAATAGAGACTCTCGGCCAGTTCACGCTCCTGCTCCGGCGTCAGCAGTGGAATGCTGTTCACCGTATTGACGTAGGCCTCCAGGTTCGCACCCGGGACCAGCGCATAGGCAGGTTGCAAAGAAGTGGTCATACGAAAAAACCTCCGACTCACATGACTCGTGCAGTGAAGCACTGCGAAAATTGACCGGGAACCGCAGAACAAGTTCCATGAACAGCCACTACGGTCAATACCAACAAGAACACATTAATTTGACATTAATTACTTCGGCGCCAGCTCGCGAAGATGCCGTGCGACCGCAATCCAAGCACCGATATACCCCAACAGCACCGCGCCAAGCAAGAGCGACAGACCATCGGCAGACGGCACGCCCGCCAGGGCGAAATCGCTGCCGTACAGGCCGGCCAGCCCGACAACCGCCTCGTTCAGCCAGTTGAGGCCGAAAGCCAGGACGCCCCAGGAAAGAATTCCCGCGCCGAAGCCATAAAGCGCGCCCATGTACAGAAACGGCCTACGCACGTAGCTATCAGTGCCGCCCACCAGTTTAATCACTTCGATCTCGGTGCGGCGGTTTTCAATATGAAGACGAATGGTATTGCCTATCACCAAAAGTAATGCAGAAACCAGCAACACCGTCAGGCCGAAGACAAACCGGTCGCCCAGCTTGAGAATCGCCGCCAGGCGTTCGACCCAGACCAGGTCCAGCTGGGCCTGTTGCACCTTGGGCAACTCGGCCAGGCGCTGGCGCAGGGCTTCCAGTGTCGCCTTGTCGACCTCGTTCGGGGTCACCAGGACCACGCCCGGCAGCGGGTTCTGCGGCAGTTCCTTGAGCGCCTCGCCCAGCCCGGACTGCTGCTGGAACTCGTCCAGGGCCTTTTCCTTGCTGATGAACTCGGCATCTGCCACACCCGGCATGGCCTTGATCTGCTCGCTCAGGCTCTCGCCTTCCGTCGGGCTGGCGTCCAGTTGCAGGTACAGCGAAATCTGTGCCGCGCGCTGCCAGGAACCGCCCAGGCGCTCGACGTTGTTGAGCAGCAGCGACAAGCCCATCGGCAGGCTCAGGGCCACGGCCATCACCAGGCAGGTAAAGAAGCTGCCGATCGGCTGCTTGCCCAGGCGGCGCAGGCTGTCCAGCAGGCTGGCACGATGGCTTTCGATCCAGGCGTGCAGCAGGGTGCTGAAGTCCGGGCCGTCGTCTTCGTCGCGTTTCTTTTTCGGTGGCGGCTGATCGGAGGCTTTCGGGGCCACGCGTTCGGCCACTTTCGGGCTGCGGGTCGCACTCATACGCCGGCCTCCCCGTCGCCGATCAATCGGCCGCGTTGCAGGGTCAGCATGCGGTGGCGCATGCGGGCGATCAGCGCCAGGTCGTGGCTGGCGATCAGCACGCTGGTGCCGAGACGGTTGATATCCTCGAACACCCCCATGATTTCCGCCGCCAGGCGCGGGTCGAGGTTACCGGTCGGTTCATCCGCCAGCAGCAATGCCGGACGGTGCACGATGGCCCGGGCAATCCCGACGCGCTGTTGCTGGCCGGTGGACAGGTCGCCGGGGTAGAGGTCGGTCTTGTCCGACAGCGCCACGCGCTCCAGGGCCGAATCCACGCGCTTGGCGACTTCAGCCTTGGACAGGCCGAGGATTTGCAGCGGCAAGGCGACATTATTGAACACCGTGCGATCGAACAGCAGCTGGTGATTCTGGAACACCACGCCGATCTGCCGGCGCAGGAACGGAATCTGCGCATTGCTGATCTGGCCCAGGTCCTGGCCGGCCAGCAGCAGCTTGCCGGTGGTCGGACGCTCCATCGCCAGCAGCAGGCGCAGCAAGGTACTTTTGCCCGCGCCGGAATGCCCGGTCACGAACAGGAATTCACCACGACGCACCCGAAAGCTCAGCTCATGCAAGCCGACGTGACCGTTCGGATAGCGTTTACCGACCTGTTCGAAACGAATCATGAACGCTCCCGCTCGGCGAAAAGGGCTTGGACAAAGGGCTCGGCTTCAAAGGTACGCAGATCGTCGATGCCTTCACCGACACCGATGTAGCGGATCGGCAGGCCAAACTGCTTGGCCAGGGCGAAGATCACCCCGCCCTTGGCGGTGCCATCGAGCTTAGTCAATGCCAGGCCGGTCAGCTGTACCGTCTGGTTGAATTGCTTGGCCTGGTTGATGGCGTTCTGCCCGGTACCGGCATCGAGCACCAGCAGCACTTCATGCGGTGCGTCGGCATCCAGCTTGCCGATCACCCGGCGAACCTTCTTCAGTTCTTCCATCAGGTTGTCTTTGGTGTGCAGGCGACCGGCGGTATCGGCGATCAGCACATCGATGCCGCGGGCCTTGGCCGCCTGCACCGCATCGAAGATCACCGAAGCCGAATCGGCGCCGGTGTGCTGGGCGATCACCGGAATGCTGTTGCGCTCGCCCCAGACCTGCAATTGCTCCACCGCGGCGGCGCGGAAGGTATCGCCCGCCGCCAGCATGACCTTCTTGCCTTCCAGTTGCAGCTTTTTGGCCAGCTTGCCGATGGTGGTGGTCTTGCCCGCGCCATTGACGCCGACGACCAGGATCACGAAAGGCTTGTGCCGCGTGTCGATCTGCAGCGGCTGCTCGACGGGCTTGAGCATGGCGGCCAGCTCGGCCTGCAGCGACTTGTAGAGCGCATCGCTGTCGGTCAACTGCTTGCGCGCGACCTTCTGGGTCAGGCTCTGGATGATCACGCCGGTGGCTTCGACGCCGACGTCGGCGGTCAGCAGGCGGGTTTCGAGTTCTTCGAGCAGGTCATCGTCGATGGCCTTCTTGCCGAGGAACAGGCTGGCCATGCCTTCGCCAAGGCTGGCGCTGGTCTTCGACAGGCCCTGCTTGAGACGGGCAAAGAAACCGGCCTTGGTTTCCTCCGCGGCGGGCTTGACCGGCTCCGCGGCCACGGGCTCGACAACCACCACTGGCGCGGGGGCGGCAGCCACAGGAGCGATGACCGGCGCAGATGCAGGCGCCTCGACCACAGCCGGTTGCACGATGGGCGCAATCGCAGGCTCGGGCTCGGCGACCAACGGCGTCGGCGCGACGACTTCGGCCACCGGCGGAATCGGCGGCGCGACATGCTCGGCCTGCACATCTTCCACCAGGGCCACCGGCTCTTCGGCCACGGGCAGGGTCAGCCACGGCTCGGGCGCCGCAGCGGCCTCGATCGGCGCTTGTTCGATCAGCGGCGCGACCACCGGCAACGGCTCGACGGCGACCGGGGCGGTCTCGACCAACGCTGCCGGCGCGGCTTCAGGCTGGGCTTGTGGCTGTTCGACGACGGCTTCCTGCGGCTTTTTGCGCAGCCATCCGAACAGGCTTTTTTTCTCGCCAGCCGCAGCTGGGGTCTTCTTGTCGTCGTTGGAACCAAACATGGAGGACGGCTATCTCAAGGTAGCGACGCGCCAAGGGGGCGCTTCGGCAAATAATATTCTGATGCGTAACAGACTGCTTTTTGACCAGATTGTTCGCGCGCAACACAGTATCCTAGCACCTCCTCGCCCGCCTACGCTAAGACCAAGCGGGCCGTCCTACAGGTTTAAAAACGAATGAATGCTCTAGCCCGCCGCGCTGCTGGCCTGTTGCTCAGCACGCTCTGTCTGCCGCTTTCAGCCCTGGCTGCCGATCCACAACCGACCCACGAGTTCACCCTCGACAACGGCCTGAAGGTCGTCGTCCGTGAAGATCACCGCGCGCCCGTGGTGGTTTCGCAGATCTGGTACAAGGTCGGCTCGAGCTACGAGACGCCGGGCCAGACCGGCCTTTCCCATGCCCTGGAACACATGATGTTCAAGGGCAGCGAGAAAGTCGGCCCCGGCGAAGCCTCGCTGATCCTGCGGGACCTGGGGGCCGAGGAAAACGCCTTCACCAGCGACGACTACACGGCCTATTACCAGGTCCTGGCCCGTGATCGCCTGGGTGTCGCCTTCGAACTGGAAGCCGACCGCATGGCCAGCCTGCGCCTGCCGGCCGACGAGTTCAGCCGCGAGATCGAAGTGATCAAGGAAGAACGCCGCCTGCGCACCGACGACAAGCCGATGGGCAAGGCCTACGAGCGCTTCAAGGCGATGGCCTACCCGGCCAGTGGCTACCACACGCCGACCATCGGCTGGATGGCCGACCTCGACCGCATGAAAGTCGAGGAACTGCGCCACTGGTATCAGTCCTGGTATGTGCCGAACAACGCCACCCTGGTGGTGGTCGGCGACGTGACCCCGGATGAAGTGAAGAACCTGGCCCAGCGCTACTTCGGCGCGATCCCCCGGCGCGACACGCCGCCGGCGAAGATTCCGCGTGAGCTGGACGAACCCGGCGAACGGCTGATCACCCTGCATGTGAAGACCCAGCTGCCGAGCCTGATGCTCGGGTTCAACGTACCGAGCATCGCCACCGCCCAGGACCCGCGTTCGGTCAACGCCCTGCGCCTGATCGCCGCCCTGCTCGACGGCGGCTACAGTGCCCGCCTGTCCTCCCAGCTGGAACGTGGCGAAGAGCTGATCTCCGGCGGTTCGGCCAGCTACGACGCCTACACCCGTGGCGACAGCCTCTTTACCCTGTCGGCGACGCCGAACACGCAGAAGAAGAAAACCCTGGCCGATACCGAAGCCGGTCTCTGGCGCCTGCTGGACCAGCTGAAGACCAAGCCGCCCACCGCCGAGGAACTGGAACGCGTGCGCGCCCAGGTCATCGCCGGGCTGGTCTACGAGCGTGACTCCATCACCAGCCAGGCCACCGCCATCGGCCAGCTGGAAACCGTCGGCCTGTCCTGGAAACTGATGGACAGCGAACTGGCCGAACTGCAAAGCGTGACGCCGGAGGATATCCAGAAGGCCGCTCGCACCTATTTCATCCGCGAACGTCTCAGCGTCGCCCATGTATTGCCCGAGGAGACCCGCCCATGAGCAAGCCCAAGGGTTCCTGTTTCACCCTGCTCGGCCTGGCCCTGATCGTGACCGCCGGCAGTCTCGGCCTGTCCCTGCTCGGCACCCGCGTCGCCCTGGCCAGCGAGGCGCTGGAAGAGGCCAGGTCGGGCCACAAACTGCAATCGCTGGCCGAACTCGATGACAAGGCCCCGGCGCGGCGCACCTTGAACGTGCAGACCTGGAACACCGCCGAAGGCGCCAAGGTGCTGTTCGTCGAGGCCCATGAGCTGCCGATGTTCAACCTGCGCCTGACCTTCGCCGCCGGCAGCAGCCAGGACGGCAAGACCCCCGGCCTGGCCGTGCTGACCAACGCCATGCTCAATGAAGGCGTGGCCGGCAAGGACGTCGGTGCCATCGCCCAGGGCTTCGAAGGGCTCGGCGCAGACTTCGGCAACGGTGCCTACAAGGACATGGCGATTGCTTCGCTGCGCAGCCTCAGCGCCGCCGACAAACGCGAACCGGCACTCAAGCTGTTCGCCGAAGTCGTCGGCAAGCCGACCTTCCCGGCCGGCTCGCTGGCGCGGATCAAGAACCAGTTGCTGGCCGGCTTCGAGCTCCAGAAGCAGAACCCCGGCAAGCTGGCGAGCCAGGACCTGTCCCAGCGCCTGTATGGCGAGCATCCCTATGGCCATGCCAGCGAGGGCACGGCGAAAAGCATCCCGCCGATCACCCTCGCGCAACTGCGGGCGTTCCATGCCAAGGCCTATGCCGCCGGCAACGTGGTGATCGCCCTGGTCGGCGACCTCTCGCGCAGCGAAGCCGAAACCCTGACCGCCCAGGTCTCGGCCGCCCTGCCGAAAGGCCCGGCCCTGGCGAAAATCGCCCCGGCCAAGGACCCGCAACCCAGCACAGGGCATATCGAGTTCCCGTCCAAGCAGACCACCATTCTGCTGGCACAGATGGGTATCGACCGCGCCGACCCCGACTACGCGGCCCTGTCCCTGGGCAACCAGATTCTCGGCGGCGGCGGCTTCGGCACGCGCCTGATGAGTGAAGTCCGGGAAAAGCGCGGCCTGACCTACGGGGTCTACTCTGGGTTCAGCCCGATGCAGGCCCGCGGCCCCTTCATGATCAACCTGCAGACCCGTGCCGAGATGAGCGAAGGCACGCGCAAGCTGGTCGAGGAAGTCCTGGCCGACTACCTGAAGTCCGGTCCGACCCAGAAGGAACTCGACGACGCCAAGCGCGAAATGGCCGGCAGCTTCCCGCTGTCCAACGCCAGCAACAGCGATATCGTCGGCCAACTGGGCTCCATCGGTTTCTATGACCTGCCGCTGAACTATCTGGAAGACTTCATGCAGCAGACCCAGGCGCTGACCGTCGAGCAGGTCAAGGCGGCCATGAACAAACACCTGGATGTCGACAAGATGATCGTCGTCACCGCAGGTCCCACGGTGCCGCAAAAGCCGCTGCCGCCGCCGACTGACAAACCCGCCGAGCAGCCACTCGGGGTTCCGGAGCACTAATGGCCAGTTCATCACGTCCCAGCAAGAAACCCGCGCACACGCATAACGGCGTGAACCAGTTGCGTATCATCGGTGGCGAATGGCGCAGTCGGCGCCTGAGCTTTCCCGATGTCCTGGGCCTGCGGCCGACCCCGGACCGCGTGCGCGAAACCCTGTTCAACTGGCTCGCGCCCTATGTGGCCGGGGCCAAGGTGCTCGACCCGTTCGCCGGCAGCGGCGCCCTGTTCCTCGAGGCCCTGTCCCGTGGCGCCGCCATGGGCCAGGCGCTGGATGCCAGCAATGTGGCGGTGTCGAGCCTGCGCGAACACCTGGGCACCCTGCGTTGCAGCGTCGGCCAGGTCCAGACCGCCGACGCCCTGCGCTACCTGGAAACCCAGGCGGCCACGGCATTCGACCTGGTGTTCCTCGACCCGCCGTTCAACCAGAACCTGCTGCCGGGCGTCTGCGCCCTGCTGGAAGAACGCCAGTGGCTGGCCGATGACGCCTGGGTCTATACCGAAAGCGAAACCGCGCCCTCGACCCTCGGCCTGCCGGGCAACTGGCGCCTGCACCGCGAGCAGAAGTCGGGGCGGGTCTACTACGCGCTGTGGCAACGCAGCGTAGCGGCGCTGTAGACCGCTCCCCGATGACGGCCCGGTGATCCCCGGGCCGTCATCACTATTCCTGTACCGCCATCGCCCCCGCCAGCCGGATCACTGTGTGCCTTCGAAAACCGCAAGGACACAAGGATCCCTCACCGATGAAACGCCCCACCCTGCGCCTCGCGCTCGGCCTGCTCCTGCCGCCGGCCGTCGCCCTCGCCGCCCCTCCCATGCCCGACACCCACGAACTCAGGCTGGACAATGGCCTGAAAATCATCGTGCGCGAAGATCATCGGGCCCCCGTCGTGGCCGCCCAGCTCTGGTACAAGGTCGGTTCCAGCCACGAACCGCCGGGAGCATCAGGCCTCTCCCACGCGCTGGAGCACATGCTGTTCCAGGGCAGCAGCAAAGTCTGTCCCGGCCAGGCGCTCCAGGTCATGGAGCGCCTGGGGGCCGAGATCAACGCCTTCACCAATCATGACGCCACCACCTACGAATACCTGATGCCGCGCCAGGTCCTGGGCGTCGCCCTGGAAATCATGGCCGATCAGATGAGTTCCGCACGACTTTCGCCTGCCGCCTTTCGACGGGAAATCGAGGTGATCAAGAACGAGCGGCTGCAGAACATCGATGATGTCCCCTGGGCAATACTCGACGAGAAGATGCGCAGCCTCGCCTTTCCCACCAGCGGCTATCGCACCTCGACCGTCGGTTGGCAACACGACCTGCACCGCATGAATACCCGGCAACTGCAAGGCTGGTACGCCAGTTGGTACGCGCCGAACAACGCCACCCTGGTAGTGGTCGGCGATGTCACCCTCAAGGAGGTCGAGCCCCTGGCCCGGCGCTACTTCGCCGACCTGCCCAGCCGGGCCCTGCCTGAGACCAGGCGTCCGCTGGAGCTGAACGAGCCGGGTGAGCGACGGATTACCCTGCAGACCCACAATGAGTTTCCCAGCCTGATCATGGCGTTCAACGTGCCCAGCCTGGTGACCGCCAGCGATCCGCATACCGCGCACACCTTGCGCCTGCTCAATGAACTGCTCGGCGTCGGCCCCGGCTCGCGGATTTTCAGACAGCTGAAGTTCCGTGAAGAGCTGATCACCCGCGCGCACTCCCGCTACGAGGCCTTCAACCGCGGAGATGCCTTGCTGAAGATCGCTGTCGACCTGGATACCCAGAAAAATCCCGGCCTGGATGATATCGAGGCACGCCTGTGGCAACTGCTCGACGAACTCAAGCAATCGCCTGTCAGCGCGCAGGAACTAGAGCGCGCGCGGATCCGGATGATGGCGCAACGCATCTTTGCCCTCGACTCGGTGGAAAACCAGGCACAGAAACTCGGGGCCCTGGAAAGCGTCGGCCTGTCGTGGACCCTGGAAGAACGCGAACAGGAGCAACTGAAGGCCGTCACTCCCCTGGATATTCAACGCGCCGCACAAACCTATTTCACCCACGAGCGGCTCAGCGTCGCCCTGGCCAGCCCTGGGAAAAACCCTCATGAATAAGGCTCATCCGCTGTTATCGAGCGTCCTGCTGACGCTGCTCGCCGCCCTCCCTGGCCCCAGTTCGGCAGCGCCTGCCGGCGTCGACCTGACGAGCGTCGATCCCCTGCAATCGCTGGACGAGGTCCGGCAGCTGGCGCCCGCCCCCACTACCCGCGTCGTGCGCGGCTGGAAAACCCTCAACGGGACCAAGGTGCTGTTCGTCGAAACCCATGGCCTGCCGTTGCTCGATGTGGCCGTGAGCTTTGCCGCGGGCAGCCGCTACGACGGCGAACAACCCGGCCTGGCGGCCATGACCCTGAGCCTGCTCAACGAAGGCTCCGAGGGTAAAGATGTCGACGCGATAATGACCGCGTTCGACAGCCTGGGAGTGAAGGTCAGCAATGGCATCGACCGCGATCATGGATTTTTCACCCTGCGCAGCCTCAGCGACGATTCCATCCGCACAGAGGCCCTGCAATTGTTGAGCGAAGTGCTGAGCAAGCCCAGCTTCGGCAGCGATGCCATTCGCCGGGTAAAGAGCGAGATCCTCGACCAGCAAATGCGCCAGGATATCGCCTTCGACACCTGGATCAGTCACCGCTTCACACCGCCGCTCTACTCACGACATCCCTATGCCCAGCCGCTCTATGGCACCCGGGAAAGTATCGGGAATATCACTGTCGAGCAGCTACGGGCCTTTCACAAGAAGGCTTATAGCGCGGGCAATGCAATCATCGTGTTGGTCGGCGATCTCTCGCTGGAGCAGGCACAGCGCATCAGCGTGCAGATTTCCGACGCCTTGCCCAACGGCCCGGCATTGCCACAAACCGCCAGCGCCCGGTCTGAAGACAGCACCGTCGGCACCACCCATATCGAACGGCCGACCACCCTGGTGCACCTGGATTTCGCCCAGATCGCCGCACCGCGCAGCCATCCCGACTACGTCGCCCTCTATGTGGCCAGCCTGATCTTTGGCGGCGGCTTCGACAGTCGCCTGATGACGGTATTGCGCGAACAGCATGGCGTCACCTACTCGGCGCTGGCCCAGCTCAAGAACTGGCAAGCCCGCGGCCCGTTCCACATCAGCCTCTCGACTCCTCCCGAATACCGTGAAGCGGTCATTGAGCGGATCAAGCAGATGTTCGAACAGCTACTGAGGGAGGGCCCGACCGAGCAGGAACTGCAGAATGCCCAGCAGAGCCTGCGCGGTGACATGACGCTGGATGGCGCCAGCAATGCGGATATCCTCCAGGCGCTGCTGGTGATCGCCCGTCACGACCTGCCCCTGAGCCTGACGGACTACGCCGAACAGGCGCAACAACTGACCCGCGAAACCATCAGGAGCGCCTTGAACGCGCATTTCGCCGCCGACAGCTGGGTGGTGACCAGTACCGGCCCCAGCGTCCCCCAGCAAGCCTTGCCCGATCTTCAGGTACAAGGGCCCACCTGCCAGCCCCGCGCCCTGCCGTCCGGATAAAAAGCTGCGGGAATGGACGGGACTGTGGCAATTTAGACGTATTGCACGCGCAAGCGTGGCTGCCATGGCGACTGGCATATGTCAGCGCCGGTCCCGTCCATTCCCACTCCGAGATTCGCTGCGTTGCCGTCACCTTCCCAGCCCATTCATTTGCCGGGCTTCACTCCCGCCCCAGGCCTGGGCAATCCGCACCTGCAGACCCTGTGGGGCCCTCTCTGGCGCAAGACCGTGCACCTGGACCGCCAGCGCGAACGCCTGTGGCTCGAAGACGGCGACTTCCTCGACCTCGACTGGCACGGCCCGCACGCCGCCGATACCCCGCTGGTGCTGATCCTCCACGGGCTGACCGGCTCGTCGAACTCGCCCTATGTCGCCGGCCTGCAACAGGCGCTGGCCAACCAGGGCTGGGCCAGCGTGGCGCTGAACTGGCGCGGCTGCTCGGGGGAACCCAACCTGCTGGCGCGCAGTTATCACTCCGGGGCCAGCGAGGACCTGGCGGCGACGATCGCCCATCTCAAGACCCTGCGCCCGCTGGCGCCCCTCTATGCCGTGGGTTATTCCCTGGGCGGCAATGTGCTGCTCAAGCATCTCGGGGAAAGTGGCGGGGACAGCGGCCTGCAAGGCGCCGTCGCGGTGTCGGTGCCGTTTCGCCTGGACCAGTGCGCCGACCGCATCGGCCAGGGGTTTTCGCGGATCTATCAGGCGCACTTCATGCGCGAGATGCTGGCTTATATCAAGAACAAGCAGCGCCAGTTCCAGCACGACGGCCGGATCGACGGCCTGGCGACCCTGAGCGATCTGGGACCGTTGACGGGCATGCGCACCTTCTGGGATTTCGATGGCCGGGTCACCGCGCCCCTGCACGGCTTTGCCGATGCCGAGGATTATTATCGCCGCGCCTCCAGCCGCTATTTCCTCGGTGAGATCCGCACCCCGACCCTGATCATCCAGGCGGCGGACGATCCCTTCGTGTTTCGCCACAGCCTGCCGGAACCCGGCGAGCTGGCGCCGGGCACCGAATTCGAACTACAGGCCAAGGGCGGCCATGTGGGGTTCGTCGACGGCTCGCTGGGCAAGCCGGGGTACTATCTGGAGCGACGCATTCCGCAATGGCTGGCCGCCCGGGAAGGTTGAGCGCAATGCGCGGGGTCTTTCTATCGACCCGATGATCGATCAGGCATATTCCTGGTAGGTGACAAAGCCCACCGGGGTGGCGATATCATTCAATAGCGGCACGGCTATCTGCCCATTCCCATAGCCTTCCGGCTGATCATGGGCCCAGGCAAACACCTCGGCTTCGAGATTCGCATCCACCTGCCAGTCTTCCAGCATTTCAATGTCGCGGTCCTGCAAGGGCTTATCGGCGAAACTCAGGGTTTCCATGCCTGTTTCGTTGCCCTCGGCATCGAACCAGACCCATTCCGATTCCGGATCGAGCTTGTCGGTCAATCCAGCCCGGGGGCCGACGGTGTCCCGGGCGCTGTCTGCCAGCTCGTTGTACTCGGGACCTTGCAAGGCCCATGTCTTCATGTCCAGGGCGACGCCTATGTCCACGCCATGGTGCGGGTCTATGTCCCTGGCATAGATCTGATCCAGCACATCGGCGAGCGGCCCGACCTTGCCCTTGAGCGAGACCAGCGATTCGACGATCTCTGTCTCGGCCGCTGCCAGAAAACCTGCGAAATCGCTCATCCCCGCCTCGTGAACCAGGCGCAGGCCGAGCTCACGGATGTTGAAAAAGTTGCTGCCCGCGACCAGGCTGAACAGGTGGTCGATGCTGTCTGAAAACAGACCCAATTGTGCATCGGTCAGTTGGTCGAGCGTACCGGAATCAAGATGACGGAAGATAAGCTGCGCCTGAGTCGAGATATTCGAGGTGGGGTGCAGCGCATCCCGAACAAGCTGCAGGGAAGCCTGATGCAGTTCGAACGCCCGCTCCTCGAAGACCTTGCCGACCTCGACGTCTTTGTCCGGCAACACGCTGCGACCGAGGGCGAGCATCTGCTGATGGCTGTTGTTCGCCAGGGCCTCGAAGTGCCTGGCCAGAGGCTCCATCTGCCCGCTGTAGCGTGGCTCGGCAGGGATTGCCCCTGCCCGTTCGGCCACGGCCCCTGGCGGTCCCGGATCGAACGGGTTATCCAACACGACCTGTCCCATAAAAATCTCCTGTCTGCGTTCTATCAAAGAGCTTTCTACAGCGTGGATAGCTCCACGCTCACAGGGGATTAGGCCCGCCAGGGAGTCAGGCGTGTATATAGATAAATATTGATCGCCGCGGCAATCAGTCGCCCGTCGCCACCGCTCGTTGCGGATCGGTGATCCACTCGCTCCACGAGCCGGCATACAGCGTCCCCAACGGATAACCCGCCAGGCTCAAGGCGAACAGGTTGTGGCAGGCCGTCACCCCGGAGCCGCAGTACGCCACCAGCTCCCGCGGCGAACGGTCGCCCAGTTGCCCGGCAAATCGCTGCCTGAGCTGCTCGGCCGGCAGAAAACGCCCATCGGCACCGAGGTTCTCGCTGAACGCCGCGCACTGGGCGCCGGGGATATGCCCGGCAACCGGGTCGATCGGCTCGACCTCGCCACGAAAACGCGGCTGCGCGCGCGCATCGAGCAAGGTCAGGGAGGCCTGGCCGAGACGCTCTTGCAATTGCTGCGCGCTGATCTGCAACGAAGGGTCGGCCGTGCCGCTGAAGGTCCCGCGGGTGGCCGGCGGCGGGTTCAGGCTCAGCGGCTGCCCGGCGCCATGCCAGGCCTTCAGGCCGCCATCGAGAATGAATACCCCGTCGCGCTTGCCCAGCCAGGCCAGCAACCACCAGGCCCGCGCCGCGTACATGCCGGGACCGTCGTCATACAGCACGATCTCGCTGTCGACGCTGACGCCCCAGGCTTGCAGGCGCTGCACCAGCGCCGTCGGCTCTGGCAGCGGATGGCGGCCGGTCACGCCCCGGGTCACCGGGCCGCTGAGGTCGCGCTCCAGGTCGGCGAAGTGCGCGCCCTCGATATGCCCCTGGGCATAGCTGCGCTGGCCGTAGTCCGGGTCTTCCAGGGCGAAACGACAATCCAGGATCACCAACCCCGGCCGGGCCTGGCGCTCGGCCAGTTGCTGCGGGCTGATCAGTTGCGCAAGGGGCATGATGCATTCCTCGTAAGTGGGTAAAGAACAACGTTCATGATCATTCCTGCACGTCCTCCAGCGCCTGGGCCAGCGGGACGTAGAACTCGTTCAGCAGCTTGTCCACCGCCGCCCGGGCCTGGGCCGTGACAAATCCCGACTCCAGCACCAGCACCTGATACACCCCGCGCTTGATCGACTCCTCGCTCAAGTGATTGGCGTTTTCCCGGGTGGTGCTCAGGAACCGGACCCAGGACGTCAGGATGATCCAGGCATTGAGGGTCAGGGACTCGGTCTGCACGGCGTCCATGGCCAGGATCCCGGCCTCGACGAAGCCGCCGTAGATAGCCTGCCCCTGGATCAGGCAACGCTGGGAAAACCGTCGATAACGGGCCGCCAGTTCGGCATCGCTTTCCAGCAGGTGTTCGAGATCGCGGTGCAGGAAACGATAGCGCCACATCGCCGCCAGCAGCGCCTTGAGATAGAAGCGCTTGTCGTCGATGGTCGCGACGCGGCCCTGGGGCGGGCGCAGGAAGCTGTCCACCAGCGCTTCGTACTCGGCGAACAGCACGGCGATGATCGCCTGCTTATTGGGGAAGTGGTAGTAGAGGTTGCCCGGCGAAATATCCATGTGCGCCGCGATGTGATTGGTGCTGACACTGCGCTCGCCCTGCTGGTTGAACAGATCCAGGCTGTTCTGGACGATGCGCTCACTGGTTTTTATTCGTGGGGCCATGACTTCAGCTTTACTTCAAGAGTGCGGTGCCAGGCATCTTACGACCTATCCGGCAGCGGATAAACGGTCGGCGTCGAACACGGCTGTTGACTTTTTGGAGTACAAGCTCTAAACATTTGTTTAAAAATAAAAACACATTTAATGGAGCGCGCCATGTCTGCCGAAATTGCCTACCTGCAGGAGTCACAGCAGCAACTGGGCGAGCTCCAGCGTCTGTTTCAGGTCCAGCGCCAGGCCTATGCGGCGCATCCGATGCCGCCGGCCGAACAACGCCGGCAATGGCTCGACAGCCTGCGCCAGTTGCTGAGCGACGAACGGCAGGCCCTGGTCGAGGCCATCAGCCACGATTTCGGCAACCGCAGCGCCGACGAAACCCTGCTCGCCGAGCTGATGCCCAGCCTGCATGCTCTCCATTACGCCCGCCGGCATCTCAAGGGCTGGATGAAACCGGCGCGGCGCAAGGTCGGCCTGGCCTTCCAGCCGGCTTCGGCCAAGGTGGTCTACCAGCCACTGGGCGTGGTCGGGGTGATCGTGCCGTGGAACTACCCGTTGTTCCTCGCCATCGGCCCGCTGGTCGGTGCTCTCTCGGCGGGCAATCGGGTAATGCTCAAGCTCAGCGAGTCGACACCGGCCACCGGCCTGCTGCTCAAGGAATTGCTCGGCCGGGTGTTTCCCGAGGACCTGGTGTGCGTGGTGCTGGGCGAGGCGGAAGTCGGCATGGCGTTCTCCAAACTGCCGTTCGACCACCTGCTGTTCACCGGTGCTACCAGCATCGGCAGGCACGTCATGCGCGCCGCCGCCGAGAACCTGACCCCGGTGACCTTGGAGCTCGGCGGCAAGTCGCCGGCGATTGTCTCCAGCGATGTACCGCTCGAGGACGCCGCCGAACGCATCGCCTTCGGCAAGACCCTGAACGCCGGCCAGACCTGCGTGGCCCCGGACTATGTCCTGGTCCCCGAAGAACGCGTCGGCTCCTTCGTCGAGGCCTACCGCCAGGCGGTGCGCAGCTTCTACCCGAGCCTGGTCGACAACCCGGACTACACCAGCATCATCAACGAGCGGCAGTTGGCGCGGCTCAACGGCTACCTCAGCGATGCCACCAGCAAGGGCGCGCTGCTGATCCCGATGTTCGAGCAAGGCCAGCAACGCCGCATGGGCCACAGCCTGCTGTTGAACGTCAGCGACGACATGACCCTGATGCAGGATGAAATCTTCGGCCCGCTGCTGCCGATCGTCCCGTACAAGGGCCTCGATGAAGCATTTGCCTACATCAATCGGCGCCCTCGCCCACTAGCGCTCTACTACTTCGGATACAACAAGGCCGAGCAGGCCCGCGTCCTCCACGAAACCCATTCCGGCGGTGTCTGCCTCAACGACACCTTGTTGCATGTCCCCCAGGAGGACCTGCCGTTCGGCGGTATCGGGCCGTCGGGCATGGGCCATTACCACGGCCATGAAGGTTTCCTGACCTTCAGCAAGGCCAAGGGCGTGCTGACCAAGCAACGCTTCAACGCCGCACGGCTGATCTACCCACCTTATGGAAAATCGATCCAGAAGCTGATCCAGAAGCTGTTTGTCCGCTGATCCGTGTCCCTTGCGTCAAAAACAACCACTCAGGTGAATAACAATAATGATCCCAAGCCTGTCCGAGTCCCCCGCGCTGTCCCGGCGCGGCCTGCTGAAAATCGGCCTCTGCGCCAGCGCCTTCCTGACCACCGCCGGGCTCGCGGCCAGCCTCGGCGGCTGCTCGGCGAGCGGGCCGGCCAGCGGCTTTGCGGTGCTGCAGACGGCTGACCTGCCATTCCTGCGGGCGCTGATCCCGGTGATGCTCGAAGGGGCCGTCAGCGCCGACAAGATGCCCGGCGCCGTCGAGCAGACCCTGGCGAGCCTGGACAAGAGCCTCGACCACCTGTCCCCGGAAATGCTCAAGCTCACCCGGCAACTGTTCGATGTGCTCGGCATGGGACTGACCCGTGGCCCGCTGACCGGCATCTGGGGCAGTTGGGAGAATGCCGGTGCCGAGCAGATCCAGGCTTTTCTCCAGCGCTGGGAAAACAGCTACCTGAGCCTGTTGCGCATGGGTCACGCCTCGCTGCTGCAACTGGTGATGATGGCCTGGTACAACCGCTCCGAGTCCTGGGCCCGCTGCGGCTATCCGGGACCGCCGAAGGTCTGAGGCGTGCTGGCGATCCCGGCGATGCGATTCGAAAGGGGACCGCGTCGATATCATCGCCAGCAAGCCGGTTCCTGCAGCGTTCGTGTTGAACACAAAATAATATAAAAGAGGCGTCACATGCCCGTACCCGATCTGTTCCGCGAAGGCCTCGCCCGCGGCTGGAAAACCTACAACGGCTCGCAACTGGACCACGACCTGAACCTGGAAGCCGACGTAGCC
Organism: Pseudomonas sp. Mn2068; assembly: GCF_049319725.1. NCBI lineage: Bacteria > Pseudomonadati > Pseudomonadota > Gammaproteobacteria > Pseudomonadales > Pseudomonadaceae > Pseudomonas > Pseudomonas sp. Mn2068. Next base: position 80,123 of record NZ_JBMOUG010000008.1, read on the forward strand.
ATTATCGGCAGCGGCGCCGGGGGCGGGACCACCGCCGAGATCCTCAGCGCCGCCGGCTACAAGGTCCTGCTGATCGAGGAAGGCCCGCTGAAAACCAGCAGCGACTTCAAGATGCTCGAAGACGAGGCCTACACCAGCCTCTACCAGGAAGGCATCGGCCGCATGAGCAAGGATGGCGCCATCACCATTCTCCAGGGCCGTGCCGTCGGCGGCACCACCCTGATCAACTGGACCTCGAGCTTCCGCACCCCGGAACCGACCCTCGAACACTGGGCCAGGGAACACAACGTCAAGGGCCACGGCAGCGCCGAGATGGCGCCCTGGTTCGAAAAAATGGAACAGCGCCTCGGCGTCGCGCCCTGGCTGGTGCCGCCCAATGCCAACAACGACGTGCTGCGCAACGGCTGCGAAAAACTCGACTACAGCTGGAAAGTCATCCCGCGCAACGTGCGCGGCTGCTGGAACCTGGGCTATTGCGGCATGGGCTGCCCGACCAACGCCAAGCAGTCGATGCTGGTCACCACCATTCCAGCGACCCTGGAGAAAGGCGGCGAACTGCTCTATCTCGCGCGCGCCGACCGCCTGCTGCTCGACGGCGACAGGATCACCGGCCTGCAATGCCTCGGGATGGATGCCCGCTGCGTCGCCCCCAACGGACGCAGGATCAACGTCAAGGCCCGGCACTACGTGCTGGCCGGTGGCGGGATCAACAGTCCGGCGCTGCTGTTGCGCTCCAAGGCCCCCGATCCGCACGGGCGCCTGGGGAAGCGGACCTTCCTGCACCTGGTGAATTTCTCCGCCGGGCAGTTTTCCGAAGTGATCAACCCGTTCTACGGCGCGCCCCAGTCCATCTATTCCGATCATTTCCAATGGCTGGATGGCACCACCGGGCATATGTCCTACAAACTGGAAGTGCCGCCCCTGCAACCGGCCCTCGCCAGCACCCTCCTCGGCGGCTTCGGCCCGCAAAGCGCGCTGCGCATGGAACAGCTGCCGCACACCCATGTGATGCTGGCGCTGATGCGCGACGGTTTCCACCCGGACAGCCAGGGCGGCAGCGTAGAATTGCGCGGCGACGACACCCCGGTCCTCGATTACCCGGTCTCGCCGTACGCCTGGGACGGCCTGCGCCGGGCCTTCCACAGCATGGCCGAGATCCAGTTCGCGGCCGGCGCCAAGTCGGTGCTGCCGCTGCATGCCGATGCCGACTACGTGAACACCCTGGCCAAGGCCCGGGAACTGATCGACGGCCTGAGCCTGGAGCTGTACCGCACCCGCCTGGGCAGCGCCCATGTAATGGGTGGCTGTGCCATGGGCGAAGACCCGAAAACCGCGGTCACCGACAGCCTCGGCCGCCATCATCAACTGCGCAACCTGTCGGTCCACGATGGCTCGCTGTTTCCCACCAGCATCGGCGCCAACCCGCAGTTATCGGTGTACGGGCTGACCGCCCAGCTGGCCACGGCCCTGGCCGAGCGCTTGAAAAACCCATGAGAAAGAGGATTATTCACGGCGTCTATAGGGCTTTCTTCCGTACGTCCTGACTTGGCCGACAGGATAGGCTGCGATACCATCCGATTCCCCAACGGACTCCCGCCAGGACGACGCGATGAACCGAGTGTTGTACCCAGGTACCTTCGACCCGATTACCAAGGGCCATGGCGATCTGGTCGAACGCGCCGCGCGCCTGTTCGACCACGTCATCATTGCCGTGGCCGCCAGCCCGAAGAAAAACCCGCTTTTTCCCCTGGAACAGCGTGTGGAGCTGGCCCGCGAGGTCACCAAACATCTGCCCAACGTTGAAGTGATGGGCTTTTCCACGTTGCTGGCGCACTTTGCCAAGGAACAGAACGCCAACGTTTTCCTGCGCGGGCTGCGTGCCGTGTCGGATTTCGAGTACGAGTTCCAGTTGGCGAACATGAACCGCCAGTTGGCACCGGAGGTGGAGAGCCTGTTCCTCACGCCGTCGGAACGCTACTCGTTCATTTCCTCGACGCTGGTGCGGGAAATCGCCGCGTTGGGCGGAGATATCACCAAGTTCGTCCACCCGGCGGTCGCCGAGGCCCTGAACCTGCGCTTCAAGAAATAACCCGGTTGGCGGCTCCGCGCCGCCGCCACGAATGGCGCACCCGAGGCCGGTCTTGTCGTGCCCGCGTGCACTGCGCGCGTCAATGCGGCACAATTGGCCCATCAGTTTTCACGTTGCCCGGGCTCGCCGCCCTGGCCGGAGTGCCCATGTCCCTGATCATCACCGACGATTGCATCAACTGCGACGTCTGCGAACCCGAGTGCCCGAACGCCGCCATCTCCCAGGGCGAAGAGATCTATGTGATCGACCCGAACCTCTGCACCCAGTGCGTCGGCCACTACGACGAACCGCAGTGCCAGCAGGTCTGCCCGGTGGATTGCATCCCGCTGGATGAAGCCCATCCGGAAACCGAAGACGAATTGATGGCCAAGTACCGGAAGATCACCGGCAAGGCCTGACGGTGGGCGCCGGCTTGCCGGCTCCTGCGAAGGGCGTTATTGCTGCTGGTTGCCGTCAAACCCTTCCGCCGTGCAACCCAGGCAACGGGCGAACGCCGCCTTGCCCGGGTCGACCACCAATGCCTTGCCGGCCTTGCCCACGCCGCTGATACCACCGAACGCGGTAAACGGCAGCGACACCACGAAAGCCGCCGTACCGATCAGGGTCGCGCCCACCAGCAGCGGTCGCGCGATCAGCAGGTCGCCGATCATCGCGTAGGCCGGCGGGTTCTGGATCTGATAGGTCGGGTCGCCGCTGGTCCCGTCATCGGCCAGGGCCGGCAGCGCCTGCAAGCCAGAACTCAGGGCCAGCAACAAGGCCAGGGTGCGAAACGGGGTCATGGCTCTATCCTTCGGCTAAGCAACGGGAGGGCAAAGACTTACTATAGCGTCTGCGCACGGCCCAGGTCAGCTCTGACATTTCGGGCAATAGACACTGGCCCGCTGACCGAGCTTGATCTCGCGCAAACCGCTGCCACAGACCTTGCAGTGCTCGCCGCCGCGCCCGTAGACGAACAGTTCCTGCTGGAAGTAGCCGGGCTGGCCGTCGCCACCGATAAAGTCGCGCAAGGTGGTGCCACCCCGCTCGATGGCATGGGCCAGGATCCGTTTGATCTCGATGGCCAGCCTGAGGTAGCGCGCCCGGGAAATCCCCCCGGCTTCGCGACGCGGGTCGATGCCGGCGGCGAACAGCGCTTCGGTCGCGTAGATATTGCCCACGCCCACCACCACCGCGTTGTCCATGATGAACGGCTTGACCGCCATGGAGCGCCCACGGGACAGCTGGAACAACCGCTCACCATCGAACAGGTCGGTCAGCGGCTCCGGTCCCAGGCGGATCAGCAGCTCGTGATTGAGCGGGTCGAGGCTCCAGAGCATCGCGCCGAAACGGCGTGGGTCGGTATAACGCAGGGCCAGGCCCGACTCCAGCTCGATATCCACATGCTCATGCTTGGCCGCCGGCATGCCGACTTCCACCAGGCGCAGGTTTCCCGACATCCCCAGGTGGCTGATCAGGGTGCCGACCTCGGCATTGATCAACAGGTACTTGGCCCGCCGCTCGACCTGGACGATGCGCTGCCCCGAGAGGCGTACATCGAGATCTTCCGGGATCGGCCAGCGCAGGCGCCGGTCGCGGACGATCACGCGGCTGACCCGCTGCCCTTCCAGGTGGGGCGCGATACCGCGCCGGGTGGTTTCGACTTCGGGTAATTCAGGCATGGTGATTCCAGGTCAGGAAGTAGCGTGCTCTGAACTAATGAGCACCCAACTCGCGGATGTTCTCTCTGAGCGTCTCGAAGTCGTAGTCGGACAGGCCGACGTAATCGAGCACCAGGTGGCCGATGGCATTCCACTCGTGGTCTTCGGTCTGGTTGCCCAGGACCCGATGGGACGCGCAGATGTGCTCGGCCATTTTCAGGATCGCCAGCAGATTCTTCAACTGGCTGTTGCGTGTGCTCTCGTCGCTGAAGATCGCCAGCGCGTTGTGGTGGTTGGCGATGGCGTTGGTCACGTGTTCCGGCAGGCGCCAGGACTTGGCGGTGTAGTAGCCGACTACCGCGTGGTTGGTGTTGAACACCTGGTTTTCCGTATCCACCACCCGCTGCTCCGGACCGGCCTTGGCGTAGGCCTGCTCCAGCACCGTCATATAGTCGGGGAAGCGCTTGAGCATCAGCGGAATCCCGCAATCGTGGAACAGGCCCAGGGCGTAGGCCTCGTCGATGGCCTGGGAACCGGTGCGCTTGGCCAGCGTCAGGCTGGTCATCGCCACGTCCTGGGCGGTGTCCCAGAAGCGGTTCAGGGTAACGATGGTTTCATCGGCCATTTCGCCCTTGATCGACTGCGCGTTGATCAGGTTGATGATCGAACGGCTGCCCAGCAGGTTCACCGCCCGCTGGATCGAGGCGATCTTGTTCGCCAGGCCGTAATAGGGCGAGTTGACGATTTTCAGCAACGCGCCGGAGAGACCGGGGTCCTGACTGATCAACCGGGCAATCACCTCCAGGTCCGGGTCGGGCATGTACTGCTCCATCTGCAAATCCACCATGATCTGCGGTTGAGGCGGCACGCTGATGCCTTGCAAGGCCTGTTGGATCTGTTCGGCTGAAAGTTCTTGGGACATGAGTACACACTCCGGGCGAGTCGGCGATTCTAGCGGAAAAGTTGTACCGGATGGGTGACCTGTACACTTCAATCACATGAAACATGACGACCCGGCGGCCGGCAACTCCCGCTATAATTCCGCTCTTTTTCCCGGAGCGACGTCATGTCCCTGCCTAGCCTACGCCTCAAAGCCAACGCCGACCGCCGCCTGCGCGCCGGTCACCTGTGGGTCTACAGCAACGAAATCGACGTGGCGGCGACTCCACTGCATGGCTTCAAGGCCGGCGACCAGGCCATCCTCGAAGCCGCCGGCGGCAAGCCCCTGGGCATCGTCGCCATGAGTCCGAACAACCTGATCTGCGCCCGCCTGCTGTCGCGCGACATCAAGTTGCCGCTGGACAAGTCGCTGCTGGTGCACCGCCTCAACGTGGCCCTGTCCCTGCGCGAGCGGCTGTTCGACAAGCCGTTCTATCGCCTGGTCTACGGCGATTCCGACCTGCTGCCAGGCCTGGTGGTGGATCGCTTCGGCGATATCCTGGTGGTCCAGCTCGCCTCGGCGACCATGGAACAGCACAAGGACGACGTGATCGCGGCGCTGATCCAGGTCCTGAAACCCAGCGGCATCCTGTTCAAGAACGATTCGGCGGCCCGTGATGCCGAAGGCCTGGAGCGTTATGTCGAAACCGTCTTCGGCCTGGTACCGGAGTGGGTGGCGCTGGAAGAGAACGGCGTGAAGTTCGAAGCGCCGGTGATGGAAGGCCAGAAGACCGGCTGGTTCTACGACCACCGCATGAACCGCGCGCGCCTGGCGCCCTATGCCAAGGGCAAGCGGGTCCTCGACCTGTTCAGCTACATCGGCGGCTGGGGCGTGCAGGCCGCGGCCTTCGGCGCCAACGAAGTGTTCTGTGTCGACGCCTCGGCTTTCGCCCTCGACGGCGTGGAGCGCAACGCCGCGCTGAACGGCTTTGCCGAGAAACTGACCTGCATCGAGGGCGATGTCTTCGAAGCCCTGAAGGAACTGAAGTCCGCCGAAGAACGTTTCGACGTGATCGTCGCCGACCCACCGGCCTTCATCAAGCGCAAGAAAGACCTGAAGAACGGCGAAGGCGCCTACCGCCGCCTGAACGAACAGGCCATGCGCCTGCTCAGCAAGGACGGCATCCTGGTCAGCGCCTCATGCTCGATGCATCTGCCCGAAGACGACCTGCAGAACATCCTGCTGACCAGCGCCCGCCACCTGGACCGCAATATCCAGCTGCTCGAACGCGGCGGCCAGGGTCCGGATCACCCGGTACACCCGGCGATCCCGGAAACCCGTTATATCAAGAGCATTACCTGCCGGCTGCTCCCCAATAGCTGAGTGATCGTCGACCCGCCCTGGAACAGGGCGGGTCGTGTAATACCTGGATATGACCGACATATAACTCGGACATACCCTACGCATATCTTAATTGCCAACTCATCCCACAAGACTATTATCACCATTACGTCACCTCGACAACCGAGATGATGTAGCTAATCCTTGATCTAGAATCCATGTGATATGCAGGAGATATGAAAATGGAGAAAGTAAAACTTGAGTGCAAAGTAAGTGCCGGTCATCACGCGATGCTCGGAAACTTGAAATAAGCCTCGAAACAGGTTGGGTCGGCCCCCATCTTCGGCCCAACCTCAAACAAGGGGTGGATATTCATGCATATCAATCCGGACTTGCTTATTCTGATAAAACCACCTGCACTTGTGATCTGGAACTACAAGTCACATGAGCAGTACTCGATGGACAGGCAGCATGCACACCGGCTGATCGAGTTGATTGAAACACCCTCGCATTTCGATCCACAGCAGCCTACCGACTCGACGTTCGTGGCAACCGGGATCATCAGTGAAACGCCCTTCGCCACCGAGCACTGGGGCTGGGATGACCTGTCGAGAATCTTCCATATCGGCACCCGGGACCTGCCCGTGGAAAATCCCCCGGCAAACACGGCGCAATGGGCGAAAGGCTATCTGTCACACTGCCAGGAGGTCATGAGCCGCACACTGCCCGTCGCCCATCGTTACGCCAACAACTTGCGCCAGGACCTGATTCATCTGCCACAGCCATTGCCCAGCGAATCCGGGAGCGACACCGTTGATTTCAGGAGCGTGCTGCTGGGACGAAAGACCTGTCGAAAATTTCTCGGCCAGAGTATTTCGCGAGAAGATCTCGGCACCCTTCTTTATCTGTCCCTGGGCTATCTGAAAGAAAGAGAAGTTGATTGCGCGCCAACAACACCGCAGGCATTCAAGGCTCGTCGCAGCAGTCCATCGGGAGGCGGCCTGAATTGCACCGAGGGCTATATCTACATTCACAATGTAGAGGGTATTGGTCCAGGCTTTTATTATTATCATCCCGACAAACATGCCCTGACTTATATAAAGCGCCTCGACAGTCCCTTGGCAGCACTTTTGCAAGAGCAACATTTCATAGGCAACTTGCCTTTTGGTGTATTCCTTACTTCCCGTTTCGACAAGATGTGGTGGAAATATCCACATTCCCAAGGCTACCGGGTTGCACTTCTCGAAGCAGGCCACGTTTCGCAGACCTTTCAACTGACCGCCACCGCACTGGGCCTGAAGACCTGGGTGACGGCCGCATTGACCGAACAGAAAATCGAGCAATCGTTGAATCTGAGCGATTTGTGCGAGCAGCCGCTGCTTTTTGTCGGTGCGGGCTACAGCAACGGAGAAGCGCTCTGCGACGAACTCAGCGCACTGCTCCCCCATCCGTGAACCCATTCCCTCGCGCACCGCACCACCAGGAGGAGTCCAACGATGCAAGGTTCCGCCCCCACGTCCGCCCTGCAATCACGCCACTACAAACGCTCCTGCATCCTGCTGGTCACTTGCATATCGCTCATCAGCTTTTTCCCGCTCAATGTCCTGTTGCCGGCTTTTCCGGCCCTGGCAGAGCAGTTCAATACCTCAACGGTGGATATCGCCCTGGCCATCAGCCTGTTCACGCTGGTCTTCGCTTTCTCGCAGTTGGTGGCGGGCCCGCTCTCCGACAGGTTCGGGCGCAAGGAGGTACTGCTGGGATGCCTGGCTATTTCCTTCGTCGGCGCCCTCGGCTGTACCCTCGCCACGGACTTCACGGCCTTTCTCTTCTTCCGCGGTGTCCAGGCGCTGGGCTGCGGGTTCTTTGTGCTGGGGCTGGCACTGGTCGAAGACCTGTTCGACAAGGAAGAGCGGGCCCCCGTGCGCATCTATTACATGAGTTTCAGCGGGCTGTTCGTGGCGCTGTCACCCCTGCTGGGCTCCTGGCTGCTGGAGTCCTTCGGCTGGAGGAGCAGTTTCCATGCCTTTGCCCTGATCGCAGCGGCCATTTTCCTGCTGGCGCTGGGGGTCCTGACGTCAAGGCCGAAGGCACAGCCCCGGGAACAGGAACCGATCATGAATTCGATCCAGGCGATCCTCGGGCACGCAGACTTCCGCCGGTACTGGCAGATCGCGGCACTGGTGTTTTCCGCCTACTTCGCGCTGATCAGCGTGTCGCCGCTGATTTTCATGGATCAGCTGAAACTCTCCGAGTACCAGTACGCCATCGTGCTGCTCGTCTATGGCGCGGCCTATCTGTCCGGCGGATTCCTCGCCGTGTGGCTGCAAAGGCGCCTGGGCGTCAGGGCCCAGATCGATACCGGCCATCGCCACAGGCCTGGTGGTCTTCAGCGTCGCCGGCCTGCTGAGCAGTGCCCGAGTCAGCCGCTGAGCCCCCGTTGCACACAAGCGGCGGCGGGAATCCATAGCCGCGTGCTGAACCCAGGCTTCACACCCTTGAGCGCCCGGCCCATTCCTTCCACGCGCCAGCGGTGTAGAATCGCGCTATTCATCGCCAGTCATCCCCCGGCGGGTTTATGAGCTCAAGCTGAAACGCACGGCGATCCCGTGCGGCTATCGGCAGCTTTCGGACACACGGCCATTTCTGAGTGTTCCCGAGGTCAATAGAAGCTCACTCCCCATTTGATACCTGATTAGCCGCCCGGAGTGCTCCATGCCTGATTACCGCTCGAAAACATCCACCCACGGCCGCAACATGGCCGGTGCCCGCGCCCTGTGGCGCGCCACGGGGATGAAAGACGCCGACTTCAAGAAGCCGATCATCGCCGTCGCCAACTCGTTCACCCAGTTCGTGCCCGGCCACGTCCACCTCAAGGACATGGGCCAGCTGGTTGCCCGCGAGATCGAACGTGCCGGCGGCGTCGCCAAGGAATTCAATACCATCGCCGTGGATGACGGTATCGCCATGGGCCACGACGGCATGCTCTATTCGCTGCCGAGCCGCGAGATCATCGCCGACTCCGTCGAATACATGGTCAACGCCCACTGCGCCGACGCCATCGTCTGCATTTCCAACTGCGACAAGATCACTCCCGGCATGCTGATGGCCGCCCTGCGCCTGAACATCCCGGTGATCTTCGTCTCCGGCGGCCCGATGGAAGCCGGCAAGACCAAGCTCGCCGCCCACGGCCTGGACCTGGTAGACGCCATGGTCATCGCCGCCGACTCCAGCGCTTCTGACGAGAAGGTTGCCGAGTACGAGCGCAGCGCCTGCCCGACCTGCGGCTCATGCTCCGGCATGTTCACCGCCAACTCGATGAACTGCCTCACCGAAGCCCTGGGCCTGGCGCTGCCGGGCAACGGTTCGGCCCTGGCGACCCACTCCGACCGCGAGCAGCTGTTCCTGCAGGCCGGCCGGACCATCGTCGAGCTGTGCCAGCGTTACTACGGCGACAACGATGACTCGGTGCTGCCGCGCAACATCGCCAACTTCAAGGCGTTCGAAAACGCCATGACCCTGGATATCGCCATGGGCGGTTCCACCAACACCATCCTGCACCTGCTGGCCGCCGCCCAGGAAGCCGAGATCGATTTCGACCTGCGCGACATCGACCGCCTGTCCCGCCATGTGCCGCAACTGTGCAAGGTCGCGCCGAACATCCAGAAGTACCACATGGAAGACGTGCACCGCGCCGGCGGGATCTTCAGCATCCTCGGCGAGCTGGCTCGTGGCGGCCTGCTGCACACCGACCTGCCGACCGTGCACAGCAAGACCCTGGCCGACGGCATCGCCAGGTGGGACATCACCCAGACCGACGACGAAGCGGTGCACACCTTCTTCAAGGCCGGCCCGGCCGGTATCCCGACCCAGACCGCGTTCAGCCAGTCGACCCGTTGGGAAACCCTGGACGACGACCGTGAAAACGGCTGCATCCGCAGTGTCGAGCACGCCTATTCGAAAGAAGGCGGCCTGGCCGTGCTGTACGGCAACATCGCCCTGGACGGCTGCGTGGTGAAAACCGCCGGTGTCGACGAGTCGATCCATGTGTTCGAAGGCAACGCGAAGATCTTCGAAAGCCAGGACAGCGCCGTGCGCGGCATCCTCGCCGACGAAGTGAAGGCCGGCGACATCGTGATCATTCGCTACGAAGGTCCGAAAGGCGGTCCGGGCATGCAGGAAATGCTCTACCCGACTTCCTACCTGAAATCCAAGGGCCTGGGCAAAGCCTGCGCCTTGTTGACCGACGGTCGCTTCTCCGGCGGTACGTCAGGCCTGTCCATCGGTCACGCTTCTCCGGAAGCCGCCGCTGGTGGCGCCATCGGCCTGGTGCAGGATGGCGACAAGGTACTGATCGACATTCCGAACCGCTCGATCAACCTGTTGATCAGCGACGAGGAAATGGCCGCCCGCCGTGCCGAGCAGGACAAGAAAGGCTGGAAGCCGGTGGAAAGCCGCCCACGCAAGGTGACCACTGCACTGAAGGCCTACGCACTGCTCGCCACCAGCGCCGACAAGGGTGCGGTCCGCGACAAGGCAATGCTGGACAAGCTGGTGCCGTAAGCACCGCGCCGTCCATGAAAAACCCGGCCGAGGCCGGGTTTTTTATTGCCTGTCTGATCAGCCGTGATGACTGGCTATCCCTGGGAGTGGGCAAGCCCGCTCCCACGGCAACAAGGCGTAGCCCCTACAGGAAGATCCGGGCTTACTGGATATCTTCAGGCTTGACGATCACCCAGTTCTTGTCCGCCGTCACCGGCAAGCCTTCCTTGGCCTGGGCCTCGGCGTAGGTCTTCATCATGCCGTTGAGCTGGGTCATGTACTTGTCCTTGCGGTTGACCCACAGGTGCACGCCGCCCTTGGCCACGTCGACGCTGTGGAACAGCATGTAGCCGTCGCTCGAAGGAGTGTCGCCGCCTACCAGCACCGGTTTCTTCCACTGGTCGATATAGGTCAGGATGGCCGCCTGCTTGCCGGCCATCCAGGTCGCCGGGGTCCACAGGTATGGGGTCAGTTCCAGGCCGAGGTTGGCCTTCTCGTCATACTTGCCGGCGCTGATCTGCTTGCGCGCGGTGGTCAGCTCGCCGGTCTTGCGGTCCTTGAGCAAGGTGGTCACGCCGATCACGTTCTGCGGCTTGACGTTGTAGCCGTACTTCGGATCCGCCGCGACCATGCGCACCAGTTCTTCCGACGCAGCGGTCATCACGTAGACCTCGATGCCGTTCTCCATCAGCTTGTTGTACAGCTCGGCCTGGCCGGTAAAGACCTTGGGCGGCTGGACCTCGATGTTCTTCACCACGTCGCCATCGTAGTAAGTGCTCGGCACCGGCTTGCCGGAGGCCATGAGCTCGTCGACGTAACCCTTGAGTTCCTTGAGGGTGAAGCCGGAGAACACCTGGGCCACCCAGGGGTAGCAGACCATGTCGTCGACTTCACAGAGGCGGTAGTAGTAGCTGAACAGGCTTTCCTTGTGGTCGGCGGTGTCCTTGAACGGGATCAGTTTCAGGGACGGATCCAGGGTTTCGCGGGTAATCAGCCCCTTGTTCTCCATGAACGGCAGCAGCGACTCTTCCAGGTCATAGCGATAGCTGGTGTTGTCCATGTCGAACACCGCGAAATTGCCCTTGTTGGCATTGGCGGCGATCATCGCGTCCAGCTGCTTGGCCTGAGCTTCGGGCCAGTGTTTCAGCTCGGTGGCGAACGCCTGGCCGGCAAGGCCCAGGCAGAGTGCGGCGGCGAGAAGTTTGGGGACGAATTTCATTGGCGGTATCTCCCTGACTGAAAGTCATCGACGCTAACAAATCTGTATGACAGTCCTCATCCGAGCGCGACCGCCTGCATCCTGATCACGTCACCGGCATTCGCCCCAGCGCCACCGGCTTATTCCAAAAACGACACACACCATTCCATTTAGATATTAAATTCATATATATCAAGCTGTTAGGCTTATCGGTTCACCATCAACCAGGATCGGTGCGAGAACTCGCCGAGCGGCGATCAGGCAAGCCTGTTTCTAACGCAGCATGATCGTCGCGCAGGCAGTTGCCGTACAGAGCCAGGAGTGATGGGCACCTATTGTTTTCGGAGTCTTCATGAACCTGCCGCTGATCCTCAATCTGCTGGTGTTCCTCGCCCTGCTGCTGGGCCTGGCACAAACCCGCCACACCGCCTGGAGCCTGGCGAAGAAGGTCCTGTTCGCCCTGGTACTGGGGGTGGTTTTCGGCGCGAGCCTGCATGCCATCTACGGTGATGGCAGCCCGGTACTCAAGGCCTCCATCGCCTGGTTCGACCTGGTGGGCAACGGTTATGTGCAGTTGCTGCAGATGATCGTCATCCCGCTGGTGTTCGCCTCGATCCTCAGCGCCGTGGCCCGCCTGCACAATGCTTCGTCCCTGGGCAAGATCAGCTTCCTGACCATTGGCACGCTGCTGTTCACCACCGCCATCGCCGCGCTGATCGGGATCGGCCTGACCAACCTGTTCGGCCTGACCGCCGAGGGCCTGGTCGCCGGCACCCAGGAACTGGCCCGCCTGCAGACCATCCAGACCGACTACGCGGGCAAGGTCGCCGACCTGAATATCCCGCAGCTGCTGCTGTCGTTCATTCCGCAGAATCCGTTCGCCGACCTGGCCCGGGCCAAGCCGACCTCGATCATCAGCGTGGTGATCTTCGCCGCCTTCATGGGCGTTGCCGCGCTGCAACTGCTCAAGGACGACGCCGAAAAGGGCCAGAAGGTGGTGAATGCCATCGATACCCTGCAAGCCTGGGTGATGCGTCTGGTGCGCCTGGTGATGAAACTGACGCCTTATGGCGTGCTGGCGTTGATGACCAAGGTGGTGGCCGGTTCCAACCTGCAGGACATCATCAAGCTGGGCAGCTTCGTCGTGGTGTCCTATATCGGCCTGGGGCTGATGTTCGTGGTCCACGGCCTGCTGGTATCGCTGGCCGGGATCAGCCCGCTGCGTTTCTTCCGCAAGATCTGGCCGGTGCTGACCTTTGCCTTCACCAGCCGCTCCAGCGCGGCGAGCATTCCCCTGAGCATCGAGGCGCAGATCCGCCGCCTGGGGATTCCCCAGTCCATCGCCAGCTTTGCCGCCTCGTTCGGTGCGACCATCGGACAGAATGGTTGTGCGGGGCTGTACCCGGCCATGCTGGCGGTCATGGTGGCGCCGACCGTAGGCATCAACCCGCTGGATCCACTGTGGATCGCGACCCTGGTGGCAATCGTGACCCTGAGCTCGGCCGGCGTGGCCGGTGTCGGTGGCGGCGCGACCTTTGCCGCGCTGATCGTGCTGCCGGCCATGGGCTTGCCGGTGTCCCTGGTGGCCTTGCTGATTTCGGTGGAGCCGCTGATCGACATGGGCCGCACGGCGTTGAACGTCAGCGGCTCGATCACCGCCGGCACCCTCACCAGCCAGTTCATGCAGCAGACCGACAAGTCCCTGCTGGATGCCGACGAGCATGCGGAGCTGGCTCAGGCCTGAGTCTCCCGGCGCTCGCTGGATCAGCTTCGGGGGCGAGTCCCCTTCCACAGGTGTGAAGGACATTGTGGGAGGGGGCTTGCCCCCGAAGCGTTCAGCTCCTTTCCCAGACCTCGAAGCTGAACGCCGGCTTGTCGTCCAGCGCCGGGTGCGGCTCGTTCGCCACCCGTTTCCACTGGTCTGGATCGAACTCCGGAAACCACGCGTCGCCTTCGGGGCTCAGCGCTACCCGGGTCAGGTACAAGCGGTCCGCGTGCTCCAGGCCCTGGCCATACAATTGCGCGCCGCCGATCAGCATCAGCTCGCTGGCGCCCTGTTCCAGCGCCCATTCCTCGGCCCGCGCCATCGCTTCTTCCAGCGACGGGAAAACCTCCGCGCCTTCCAGTCGCAGGCCCGCCTGGCGACTGACCACCAGGTTCAGCCGACCGGGCAATGGCCGGCCGAGGGAATCCCAGGTCTTGCGCCCCATGATGATCGGCTTGCCCAGGGTGGTGGCCTTGAAATACTTGAAATCCGCCGGCAAATGCCAGGGCATGCTGTTGTCGACGCCGATCACGCGGTTTTCACCGAGGGCCGCGATCAGGCTGAGGGGGAGTGTGTTTTTCATGCCGACGAGGATACCTGACACCTTGGTGCAGGCACTAGCCACAGCGGTTATGCTTCTGGCTCAACCCCGCAACAGGATGGCGCGTGACTGAACCGACTCCCCTGCAACGCCTCTGGCTGACCGAGACCGTGCGCCTGCGCGAAGAGCAGGCCGGTCCCCTGGAAGACCTCGAGGCCAACCGCCGCGCCCGGGCGGCCGGCGGCGACCTGGCGACCCGCATCCAGCACCGCGCCCTCTGGCTCGCCGAACGGGATGGCCAGCTCGACGCCCTGCGGCACTGGCTGCAAGGGGCGCGCCTGGCCCTGCTGCTGCTTGCCGTGCTGGTGATGCTCAGCGGTGCCGGCCTGGCCTTCGCCGCCCTGGGCAACGGGCAGGCACCGGTCAATGTGTTCTGGGCCCTGGGCAGCCTGCTCGGGTTGAACCTGCTGCTGTTGGCGAGCTGGGCCGCGGGCCTGTTGCTGGCGGGCGGCCATGGTGCCAGCCTGGGGCGATTGTGGCTCTGGCTCAGCGAAAAATTCGCCCGCGACGCCCAGGCCGTGCAACTGGTGCCGGCGCTGGCGCTCCTGCTGCAACGCCAGCGCCTGAACCGCTGGGCCATAGGCATCGTCGTCCATGGCCTGTGGCTGCTGGCCCTGCTCTGCGCGCTGGTGATCCTGCTGATGCTGATGGCGACCCGCCGCTACGGTTTTGTCTGGGAAACCACCATTCTCGGCGGCGACACCTTCGTCGGCCTGACCCAGGGCCTCGGCGCCCTGCCGGCCCTGCTGGGCTTCGACGTGCCCGGCGAAGCGATGATCCGCGCCAGCGGCAACAGCGCCCTCGACCTGGAAGGCGCGCGCCAGGCCTGGGCCGCCTGGCTGGTCGGGGTGCTGGTGGTCTACGGCGTGCTGCCGCGCCTGCTGCTGGCACTGTTCTGCCTGTGGCGCTGGCATCGCGGCAGCCGCACCCTGCGGCTGGACACGAGCCTGCCCGGCTACGCCCACCTGCGCGAACGCCTGATGCCCAGCAGCGAACGCCTCGGCGTCAGCGATGCCGCCCCCGAGCACCTGCACAATGCCGCGGCCGGGGTCACCGCGCTCGACAGCGACGGCGCGCTGCTGGTGGCCATCGAGCTGGACGATCAACGGCCCTGGCCGCCGGCACTGCCCAAGGGCGTGAGGGACGCCGGTATCCTCGACAGCCGCGAGTCACGGCAGAAACTTCTTGAACAACTGACCCGCTTCCCGCCGGCACGCCTGGCGATCGCCTGCGACCCGCGCCGCTCGCCGGACCGCGGCAGCCTCGGACTGATCGCCGAACTGGCCCGCAGCGCCGCCGACACCCGCGTCTGGCTGCTGCAGGCACCGCTGGGCCAGGCATTGGACGCCGACCGCCTCGGCGACTGGCACAGCGCCTTGCGCCAGCTCGACCTGCCGTTCGCCGATTGCGCCCCGCTCACCTGGCTGGAGACCGGCCATGACTAAGCCGCTAAAACTGGCCGTGGTTGGCCACACCAATGTCGGCAAGACCTCGCTGCTGCGCACCCTGACCCGCGACGTGGGCTTTGGCGAGGTGTCCCACCGGCCCAGCACCACCCGCCATGTGGAAGGTGCCCGTCTGTCGGTGGACGGCGATGCCCTGCTGGAGCTGTACGACACGCCCGGCCTGGAAGACGCCATCGCCCTGCTCGACTACCTCGAGCGCCTGGACCGCCCCGGTGAACGCCTGGACGGACCGGCGCGGGTGGCGCGTTTCCTTGACGGCAGCGAAGCCCGGCAGCGTTTCGAACAGGAGGCCAAGGTCCTGCGCCAGTTGCTGGCGTCGGATGCAGGGCTATATGTGATCGATGCCCGCGAACCGGTCCTGGCCAAATACCGCGATGAACTGTCGGTCCTCGCCAGTTGCGGCAAGCCGTTGCTACCGGTGCTCAACTTCGTCAGCAGTGCTGCCCAGCGCGAACCCGACTGGCGTGAAGCCCTGGCCCGCCTCGGGCTGCATGCCCTGGTGCGCTTCGACAGCGTCGCACCGCCGCAAGATGGCGAGCGCCGGCTCTATGAAAGCCTGGCCCTGTTGCTGGAAGGCTCCCGCGCACAGCTGGAGCGGCTGATCCTCGACCAGGAAGCGCAGCGCCAGGCCCGCCGGCAAAGCGCCAACCGACTGATCGCCGAACTGCTGATCGACTGCGCCGCCTGCCGTCGCCAGGTGGTCAGCGCCGCCGATGCCGAAAGCCGTGCCATCGCCGAGTTGCGCCAGGTCATCCGCCAGCGCGAACAACGCTGCGTCGAAGCCCTGCTCAAGCTCTACGCCTTTCGTGCCAGCGACGCGGCGGCGGCCGACCTGCCGCTGCTCGACGGGCGCTGGGGCGACGACCTGTTCAATCCGGAAACCCTCAAGCAATTGGGGGTGAAGGTCGGCGGTGGCATCGCCGCCGGGGCCACGGCGGGGGCCGGGGTCGATCTGCTGGTGGGCGGCCTGACCCTCGGTGCCGCCGCCCTGGCCGGAGCCATTGCCGGCGGTGCGCTGCAGACCGCTCGCGGCTACGGCAGCCGCCTGCTCGGCAAGCTCAGGGGACAGCGTGAACTGACGGTCGACGACAGCGTCCTGCGCCTGCTCGCGCTACGCCAACGGCAACTGCTGCAGGCACTGGAGGCGCGGGGTCATGCGGCCATGGACAGCATCACCGTCGCGACACCGGTGGACAAGACCTGGCGCGAAGGCAAGCTGCCTGACGTCCTGAACAAGGCCCGGGCGCATCCGCAGTGGTCGCCACTCAATCCCGGCATGAAATTGAACCAGACCGAGCGCCAGGAGCAGATCACGGTACTGGCTCAACGAGTGGAAGAAACATGAAATCGCCCGGCACATGGCCGGGCGATCCGCAGTACTCGAAGGGAGGCGGTAATCCGCGGCTTATTTCTCGTGCCACTTGAATTGCAGATAGGTGCTGGCCATTGTCTTGAGCAGCTCCTTGTCGGCCTTGTCGGCAACGCCGTTCCTGTCGAGGTCGGTGTTGCTGAACGAATCCAGTCGTCCATTGCTGCCACCGTCATAGGCGGTCGCGCTGTAGACCAGTGATTGTTTGCCTCCCGCCTCGCAGCGATCGCGAAATTGCAGGCAGACGGCGCTGGGTTTGCCATTCTTGCCGTGATTGCCCACGAACATGCAGAGTACGCGCTGCTCACTCGCCCCCTTGTTGAACCAGTTCAGCTGCAGGTAGGTGTTGGCAAACAGCTTGAGCAACGCGATATCCGCCTGATCGATCTGACCATCGCGGTTGATGTCCGCGGCAAAGGCGAAATCGCTCAGGCCATCGCCGGAGATATCCAGGGCAATGGCTTCGCCCACCACTTCATCGGGCTCGCACAGGTTTTTCTGGTAGAAGTGCAGCAGCACCGAGTCGGCTTTTCCACTACCGCTTCGATCCTGGGCGGTGACTCTCAAATAACGCATGACAAGTTCCTTTTGGTTAAGAGCCCGTCAAACTAAGCCACTGTCCTCAAGCTGGCGACACCCCCATTTCCGGGGTATTCGTAAGAAACCACGCTGGCGCCTGACGTCCACCAAAGCGTGTCTTTCACCCCCGGCGGGCAACTGCGGATTGCCCCACCTGCCGCTTCTCGCCCGATGACCATTGCCGATGATGAAAAGCCTCCATCCTGGGCAGGTACAACCAGTTTTGCGGGGCTTGGAGAATGAAGGCCTGCAACGCCTCGATCCATTGCGCCAGCATCTGCTCGAAAGGGCCGTGGAGAATCCGGTCTATCACCTGCAGTTCCCCGCGTTGCCCCAGGCGGACACGATGGCCTACCAGCAGCAGATCGCAGCCCAGCTTCGACGCCAGGAACAGCGGGCCTTTGACAAACTGCGCATCGCGACCGAAGAACCGTCCCGCCATCGGCTCGCCGAATCGAACACCGTCAAGGCTCACCGGCAGGTCGCAGAAAATGATCACCTGGTCACCGCGTTTCACCCCCCGGGCAATCGCCAGTGCCGCCTTCGGATCATTGCTGTCCAGGACCTCGATCACATGCCCGAGGCCTTCGAGGTTCTTGAGCGAGCCATGGGTAAACGGATCGCCGAAGTTCCAGATCGGAATAATGAACCGCGTGGGCGCGGTCCTGCGCTCGACCACGCAGGCCACGGCCATCCAGTACTCGCCACAATGGGGCAGCGCCATGATGGTCTGGCGCCTGGCCCCGCGTTGCCAGTGCCCGGCGGGATCGCACCACGGGATGGACCTGATCCAGGCCCGCAGATGTGCGGGCCGATGGCTCTGGTAAAGGTGTTGATAAATCCCCCGCTGGAACTGGATCGCGCTGTATTGGCAGGCCAGGACCCGGCAATGCCCGGGAGAAAAATCGAAGAGTTCCAGGTTCTGGCGACTGCGCCGGTATTCCACGCCTCGCCACCCCCTAGGCAAGTGGAGCAGGATCGTCGGCAACAGGGCCAGTAAACCGTGCACGGCATTGATCCGCAAAAGCACGGCCGTGATCGCCAGCAACTGCCTGCGCAGCCTGGCCTTGAACCTGGCCAGCCATAACCAGCGCTGCATCCGGCCACTCAGGCCACGGGGCATCATGGCTTCGCTGTCGCCAGGCTTTGACTGTCAACCGGCACCAGACGGCCTTCGGACATCTGCAAGACCGTCGTACAGGCATCCGCCACCTCCCGGTCATGGGTGACCACGACACAGGCCAGGGGCAGCCGGCGAATCGTCTCGATCACCACATCACGCGATGCCCGATCCAGATGGGCCGTCGGCTCGTCGAGCAGCAGCAACTGCGGCCGCCGATACAGCGCCCGGGCGATCAGCAGGCGTTGCCGTTGCCCGGAGGACAACTGGATGCCCACCGAGCCCAGTTGCGTGTTGAAACCATTGGTCAGTTGCAACACGCACTGGAGCAGGCCCACTTGCTCGACGCACGCCTGTAGCCATGGGCCGTCCAGCTCGTCGTCCATCACGATATTGTCGACCAGGGTACCGTCGACGATCTCACCCTGGGCCATGACATAGGCCACGCTCTGGCGATAGCGGCGCAGGCCGAAATGTCGCAGCGCCTGGCCGTTGATGCGGAACAAGCCTGCATCCAGCGGATAAAAGCCGGCCAGGACCTTGAGGAAGGTGCTCTTGCCACAGCCGGAAGGCCCCAGGATGGCGATCTTCGCGCCCTGCCCCTCAAGGGTGAAATCCAGCTTGTCGAAGGTCGGACGCTCGAACGAGCTGTAGCAGAATCGCGCGTCCTGCATGCGGATGGAGCCGATGGATTCGCGCTGTCCGAGCGGGCTGCTGCTGTAGACACAGGACTCGAACGGTTCCGGTTGCTCGTCGACGATGTCATCCAGCCGTCCCAGCTCGACCCTCACCAACCGCAGGTTCATGTAGCCATCCACCAGCTTGAAGGCGCATGCCATGAACATGTCCTTGTACAGTACGAAGGCAAACAGATCGCCGACGCTGTTCTCGCCATTCAACACCGCCAGGGCCCCCAGCGCACTGACCAGCAGCGAGTGGCCGTGGGACAGGCCCTCATGCACCACCTGGTTCATCGCCTGCATGCGCTGGACCCCGGCGCGGGCCGTTTCGGTGTCCGCCTGCCGATTGCTCCAGGACGCCAGTTTCACCGCTTCGTAGTGATAGAGCTTCATCGACTCGATGCCACCGAGGACTCCCAGCAACGTGACGTTGCGCAGGGTCTCGGCCTCGATCGAGGCCTTGTGGCGCTTTTCCATCGCCGGCAGGGTCAGGCCCCGAAAGAGGAAAAACAGCAGGCACAACGCCAGGGACAAACCCGCCAGCTTGAGATTGATCAGCGCCATCAGCAGCAGGAAGACCAGGGCGAACAGGCTGTCGATGCCGATGTCCATCCACCCCGCGGTGAACGGAAGATAGACCTTGTCCGCGGCCTGGGTGCGCCGCAGGAGATCGCCCGGGGCGCGACGCTCGAAATAGCCCAGCGGCAGGCGCAACAAGCGGGCGATGACGCCGGTCGAGAGATCCTGGGTGAGCGCGACCCGCAGTTGCGCATCCAGCAGTGCCCGCAGCCAGGCGGCGACGGTCTTGAACAGAAAAATCCCGCCGAAGACATACAAGATCAGGTACAGGAAATCCTCATCGTTCTTGGCAACGACCTCATCGATCGTCAGCGAGAACAGCTTCGGTGCGGCGATCCCGCCCAGGTAGCCGACCACTGACAGCAGTCCCATGGGAATCAGGTAGCGCAAGAGCCACGGGTTCTTGCGCAGCAGGCTGGCAAAGCCCAGCGACGCCGGGACCCGGACGCCGGCCTGCAGGGTAAAGGCCAGGCCCGGGAGCATTTCCAGGGCGACACCACTGAACAGCGGCAAGGCTTCTTCCCAGGTGTAGAAACGCCGTCCCACCGCCGGGTCGACCAGGTGCAGGCCGGTTCTGCTCACCGCCTCCAGCACCACGAAATGCCGGTTGTTCCAGAACAGGATCGATGGCGTACGCAGTTGCCCGAGTCCGTCCAGCAGGGTTTTCAAGGGGCGACAGGTAAACCCCAGCTCGTCGGCCACCTTGATGAGCTGGAACAATGACATGCCGTCCCGCGCCACGCGGTAGTCCCGTCGCAGCTGACGCAGGGCCAGGTGCTTGCCGTGGTAACCGGCGACCATGGCAAGGGAGGCCAGGCCGCACTCGGACATTTCGTCCTGCAGGATCACCGGCACGCGCTTGCGCAGCCTCTGCCCGGAGCGCGCCAGGGCATCGCGCAATACCGCCTTGAGCCCACTCATGTCGGCTCGTCCGTCACCGCCGGTGCAGGCCGGGCCGCCGGCCACACGCCGGGATTACGTTCCAGCCCCTTGAGCACGGGCAGGAACAGCCACTCCATCAGGCTCAGGCGCTCCAGGCTCAAGGAGCCCCTGAGGGTCATGCCGTCCTTGAGCCAGTCCTGGCGAATACGGGTGTGAGGAGCACTGAAATCCGGCTGCACCTCCACCAGGTAGGTGGGCGCCTCCCGCGCTTCATCGCCGGTCTCGCCGGGGATAGCCGCCCTGTAGGTGCTGGCGGAACTGTGCACGATGGAGCCTTTGACAACACCATGACGCTCATAGGGAAAAGCATCGAAACGCAAGATCACCTCGGTACCGGGTGTAGCGAAACCAATGGCCGAGGGGCTGACGTCCAGCATGATCCGCAGCTGCGGATCCCCGGCCCGAGCGGCCCGCAGCAGCAACATCGGATGGCCCGCCTCGACCCTGCCGCCGGCAAATACCGCCACGGTGTCCACGACGCCATCCACGGGAGAAAGCAATACATATCCCTGGTTCTTGCCCAGGGACTCCAGGCGTTCCAGCCACTCGTTGCGCTGGCGGGCGAACTGCCCCAGGCGAGCCGCCAGGTCCTGGTCCGCCTGGCTGACGCGCTGCTGCAACTCCAGGCTCCGCTGCTGTGTGCTGGTCCTTGCCAGCTCGTTGCTGGCCTGGTCCTCAAGGGCCGACTCATGGACCACCACCGCCTGGTCCCTGGCCGAGCCGGAAACCGCGCCCTCGCCCGCCAGTTGCTCATGGCGCTGTCGCTCGTCCAGGGCGGTGCGGACCCGGCGCTGGATCGATTGCCCGATGCGGCTGTTGAGCGCCAGATCCTCATCCAGTTGACGCAGTTGGCGTTGCAGAAGGTCCTGATGGGCGACGTGGGCGGAGCGGGCCAGGCTTTCTTCTGCCGCCAGCTCATCGAGCAGGTTGTTCAGACGCTCGATATTTCTGGCGGAGAGGGCCCGGTCACTGTCGGCCTCGATATTTTCCGGGGCCACCGTGCGCAGGCGAATCAACGGCTGGCCGCGCTTGACCGGAGAGCCGGCACCCACCAGCACCTCGTCGACATGGGCCGCCTTCTCATTGGCGATACGCACCACATCGCGGGTCATTACCCGCCCCTGGACCTCTTCCTTCCTGAGATAGCTTCCCGTCGACAGCAGCACCATCACCGCCACGACAAAAAGACCGAGCACCGCGCCCAACAGCAAGGGCCGCAACGCCGATCTCGGGGTGACCGTCCCCCATTCGAGCATAAGTAAATCCGTACAGGGGAAGTTCGCCGTGAATCAGGCATCGGACAAACGGGGCGAGGTCATCGACCTGCCCCGTCTGATGCTATTGCTTCAGCTCCATGGTTTGAGCGGAGTACTGAAAAAATCGCCCAGGTTGTTGAAGAAGTCGGCGAATACCGCGCCCGCATCGGCCCCCCAACCGGCCCCGCGGATATCCATGGTTTCATCGAGGGTCATTTCCTGCGGGGCATTGTCTTGCTGCTTAACATCTTCCATCGGGATACCTCACTGATCGAGTTATGAAAAACACATCAGGCCGGACACACTGTCCGGCTTGAATTTCATCGCACTCCACGGGCCCGGGGGCATTGCCGGAGTGCGCGATCATTCTCCCAAGCAGCCAGGAAGGGAACTATAAGACCGGCGAGTATCCGGTGCCTGAATCGGCACCAGCCAAACCAGAACTATGCCTCGCGAGCTGTAGTATCAATCACAGGTTTACTCAGCAGGTGTTGCGCCTTGTCTCTCAAAAGCTGCAAGTCGATGAGCGGAGTGTGGCGCTGCTTGGCCTGCTCGTCCCAATGACGCATCCGCAAACTCACGCCGCACAAGGGGTCCAGCTCGAAGGCCCGAGCCTCCTCCGGGCTCATGACACCCCCCTGGTACTCCAGCGTACGGCGACTGGCCTCGCCCAGGCGCTCGTAGTACCCGGGATCGGTCAATGTCAGATAACGCTTGGCCTGCACGTGATACTCCACCAGCCGGGCCAGCCGCTCGCTGAAACCGGCCCGGCGCAGATAATCCGCGCCCAGGCGCTCATGGCTGACAACGCCATAGCCGCCCATATCCCCCACGGGCTGCTCACCGGCCGGGCAGATATGCCCGATATCGTGAAAGAACGCCGCCAGCACCACTTCATCGTCGAAGCCTTCGGCCATCGCCAGTTGCGCGGCCTGGGACATATGCTCCAGCTGCGAGACCGGTTCGCCGATATAGTCCGCGTCGCCAAACCGCCCATAGAGGCCGAAGACCTCGTCCAGTACCCGTTCGACCTGGTTCATGCGGACTCTCCCAGCAAAGCGGCAAGGTTGTTTTCGGCCATCTGCGGGCCGACGCTCATGCCGACCCCGGTGTGCATCAGCGCGGCACTGACCCCCGGCGCCGCCCGCAGGAACGAGAACGGGCCCGGCCCCTTCGAACCGTAGACACCCTGCCACCGTTCCAGCACCTGGACCTTGCAGCCCAGGGTGTGCTCGGCCAGCTCCAGCATCCAGGTGTCCACCTGTTCGGCATTGAACGGCGAAGCATCGCTGCCGTAATGGTGAGAGTCGCCGATGATCAGCTCGCCATGAGGCGTCGGACTGATCAGCAGATGGATACCGTGTTCCTGCAGGTGCGGGCTCTCGCGCTGGATCTGTTCCCGCACCGCCGCCGCCTCGGGCAGGTCGCAGAACGCCCCGTAGTGCACGCAGCTCAGGCCGGTCAGCACCGCGTGTTGCAGGTTCAGGCCGTTCGACAGCGGGCGCGCGCGAAGCATTTGCAAACGACAGATGCCCGGCTGCAACCGGGCCATCGATTCGGCCAGCAGCGTCTGATAGTCATGACCCGAACAGACGATGATCTGCTCGCCGCGAAAGCTGCCGGCGGTGCTGTGCAACCGGCCGGGTTCGACCTCGCGCACCAGCGTCGAGAAGTGGAATTCCACGCCCAGTTCGCGGCGCAGGTAGTCGATCAGCGTCGGGATCGCCTCGCGGGAATACAGTTGCTGGTCGTCCAGGCCATGCAGGGCGGCACGGTGATGACTGAACTGGCCGTCGTGCAGGGCATGCAGGTCCTGGCCCCGCAGCAACTTCACCCGATAGCCGTGCTCCCCGGCACGTCTGGTACAGAACGCCTCCAGCAGATGTTCTTCCGCCTCGGTACGGGCGAAGAGCAGCGAGCCGTTGCGCTTGAGTTGAAAACCGGCCTGCCGTGACCAGTGGTCCCAGATGTCCCGGCTGGCACGCGCCAGGTCGAGCATCACGCCCGGCGGCTGACCGGTGACCAGGGCCTGGCCGAAGTTGCGCACGGACGCGCCGAGGGGAGTCGCGCTGCGCTCGAAGACCTTGACCCGCAGGCCACGGCGGGCGGCTGCATAGGCATGGGACAGGCCCAGGATGCCGGCGCCGACGATGAGAATGTCGTTGTGAGTTTCCATGGGTATTCCGTGGGGAATGGCCGCTACGCGGTTCGCGGGCACGCCCGACTCCCACAGGACTCGCGTCGTTCACAAAAACAGGGATCGACACAACACCTTGTGGGAGCCGGCTGGCCCGCGATAGTGGTCCGGGGGTTATTGGGCGACTTTTTCCGACTTGCCGTCATAGCGCTTGCGCCACTCGGTGAGGATCTCGTCGCGGTTCTTCGAGGCCCAGGCGAAGTCGTTCTTGATCAGGCGCTGTTCGTAGTCGGCCGGCAGTTCGGTCTGCGGCTTGGCGATTCCCGGCTGGGCCAGCACGGCGAAGTTTTCCTTGTACAGTTCCATGGCCGCCGGGCTGGCGGAGAAGTCGGCGAGTTTCTTCGCCGCGTCTTCATGCGGGGTGCCCTTGATCACCGCGGTGGCCTCGATTTCCCAGCCCAGGCCTTCCTTCGGCAGGATGATGTCCAGCGGCGCACCCTGGCGCTTGAGCTGCACGGCCGGGTATTCGAAGGAAATCCCGATCGGGAACTCGCCGGAGGCCGCCAGCTTGCACGGCTTGGAACCGGAGTGGACGTACTGGCCGATGTTCTGGTGCAGGTCATCCATGTATTTCCAGCCCTGCTTCTCGCCGAAGGTCTGCAACCAGGCGCTGACATCGAGGAAACCGGTGCCGGACGAAGCCGGGTTGGGCATCACGATCTTGCCCTTGCACTCGGGCTTGGTCAGGTCCTGCCAGCTCACTGGCTTGGTCAGGTGCTGCTTCTCGGCTTCGACGGTGTTGAAGCAGATGGTCGCTGCCCAGACGTCCATGCCCACCCAGGACGGTGGGTTGGCGGCGTCACGGTAGTTGCTGCCGATCTTGCCCAGGTCTTTCGGTGCGTAGCTCTGCAACATGCCTTGCTGGTCGAGGATCGCCAGGCTCGAAGTCGCCAGGCCCCAGACCGCGTCAGCCTGCGGGCGGGCTTTTTCGGCCAACAGCTTGGCGGTGATGATGCCGGTGGAATCGCGCACCCACTTGATTTCGACGTCCGGGTTGGTCTTCTCGAACGCGTCCTTGTAGCTCTTGAGCTGTTCGGCTTCGAGGGCGGTGTAGACGGTCAGCTCGGTTTTCGCGGCAAAGGCATTCAGGCTGAACGCCGAGAGGACAGCAGCGGCAAGAGCCAGTGGGGTGAACAGGCGTGACTTGGACATGGCGCGGTTCCTTGAGTGAGTGCGAGTTGATCGGGTGGGCGAATCAATGGCCAGGCGCGGTCTGCCGCCAGGCCTGGGAGCGTCGCAGCAAACCGCGCGAGGCCCAGGCCAGCAGCAGGGACACGCCCGCCGAGGTGAAGAGGATCAGGGTCGACATGGCCGCCGCGCCGCCGACATTGCCGGCGTCGTCCATGTTCAGCACCGCCACCGCCGCGAGGATGGTGTCGGGGCTGTAGAGGAAGATCGCCGCCGAGACGGTGGTCATGGCCGAGACGAACAGGTAGCGGATGATGTCCAGCAGCGCCGGCAGGCAGATCGGCACAGTCACCTTCAGGTAGTGCCGGTACAGCGGCGCCTTGAGCGACAGCGCGGCGGCCTCGAACTCCCCGTCGAGCTGACGCAGGGCGGTGGTGGCGGTCATCTGCGCGGTGGTCAGGTAGTGCGCGATGGTGCAGACCACCAGCAGCGTCATGGTCCCGTAGAACACATGCAGCGGGTTGCCGTTGAGGTTGAAGAAGAACACGTAGCCAAGGCCCAGGACCAGGCCCGGCACGGCCATCGGCACGAAGCTGAGCATGCGCAACGCCAGGTTCAGGCCGCGCTGGCCGCGGGTTTTCTCCATCAGGTAGGCGCCGGTGAAAATCAGCGCGCTGCCGATCAGCGCCGTGCACAGCGCCAGGGTCAGGCTGTTGCGATAGGCCAGCCAGCCGCCACCCGCCGTTTCATTGAACTGATAGTGGTTGAGGGACAGCGACAGGTTGTACGGCCAGAACTTCACCAGCGACGAGTACACCGCCATGCCGAACACCAGCAGCAGCGCGGCGCAGATCAGCAGGACAATCGCCAGGTAGCAGCCATCGCGCAGTGGCGAACGGGCCGGCTGGAACACCTGGGCACGACCGCTCATGGCCTCGCCATGACGCCGGCGCAACCAGGCATCGACGGCAAAGCTCAGCAGCGCGGGCAACAGCAGGATCATGCCGATCAGCGCGCCCCGCCCGAACTGCTGCTGGCCGACCACCGCCTTGTAGGCTTCCAGGGCCAGGACCTGGTAATCGCCACCGACGACCACGGGCACGCCGAAGTCGGTGATGGTCAGGGTGAAGACCAGGCAGAAGGCGGCGAACACCGCCTGCCGGGTCGCCGGCCAGGTGATGCTGCGAAAGGCTTTCCAGGGACCGGCGCCCATGCTCGACGCGGCGTCGAACAGTCGGGCATCGGCCAGGGACAAGGCCGACAACAGGATCATCAGGGCATGGGGAAAGGTGTAGATGACTTCGCCGAGGACAATGCCCCAGAAGCCGTAGATATTGTCCGGGAACAACCCGCGCAATAGACCCTGGTTGCCGAACAGGTAGACCAGGGCAATGCCCGGCAGCATCGACGGCGCCATCAGCGGCAACAGCGACAGGCCGCGCCACAGGGTCTTGCCGGGAATCAGGGTGCGTTGCAACGCATAGGCGAACAGGTAGGCCAGCGGCACGACAATCGCCGCCACGCTCATGGACACCTTCAGGCTGTTACCCAGCAACCAGTGAAAGTTGTCGCTGTTCAGCAGTTCCTTCGCGGCGAGCCAGCCACCCCCCTGCCCGGCCTCGCTGCTGAAACCGCGCCAGAAGATCGCCAGCAGCGGCAGCAATACCGCGACACCCAGCAGGCAGAGCCAGAGCACCTTGCCACCGACCACGAACAGACGGTCACCCAGATCGCCGCGCAAGGGCTTCACGCTCGACTTGCGCGCCAGCGGCAGGCTGATTTCGCCGGCCATCTCAGGCAAACACCTGGAGGCTGCGCGGTGGCAGGGCGACCCAGATATCCGGCGAGCCGAGGCGCGGCATATCCTGCGGACCGACTTCGGCCAGCAGCGGATGACCGGGCAATTCGTTGAGTTCGAAGCTCATGCGGCAGCGGTTGCCGAGGAAGGTGATTTCGCGCACCCGCGCCGGGAACAGGTTTTCCTCGTGCACCGGCGGATTGACGCTGATCGACTCCGGGCGGCAGAACAGCCGGCCGGAACCGGCCCGCGAGGCCCCTTCGGCGAGGCGCACATCCATATTGCCGACCCGCGCGTGATGGGCACTGCGATGCTGGAACGGCAGCCAGTTGCCCTGGCCGACAAACTCGGCGACAAACGGCGTGGCCGGTTTGTCGTAGATTTCCTGGGGCGTGGCGTACTGCTCGACCTTGCCGTTGTTCATCACGGCAATGCGATCGGCCATCAGCATCGCCTCATCCTGATTGTGAGTCACCATCAGGGTGGTGACGCCGAGGCTGCGTTGCAACTGGCGCAGCTCGGTGCACAGGTGCTCGCGAACCCGCGCGTCGAGGGCCGACATGGGTTCGTCCAGCAGCAGCAACGACGGCGCCGGCGCCAGGGCGCGGGCCAGGGCGACACGTTGCTGCTGACCGCCGGAGAGTTGGCCGGGATATTTTTTCTCGCTGCCGACCAAACCCACCAGTTCGAGCATCTGACCGACGCGCTTGCGCACCTCATCACGTCCGCTGCCGGCCAGGCCGTAGGCGATGTTCGCTTCCACCGTCAGGTTGGGAAACAAGGCGTAGGACTGGAACAGGATGCCGTAGTCCCGCGCCTGGGGCGGCAGTTCGGAAACGTTGCGATCGCCGAGGAACAGCTCGCCTTCGTCCTGGCGCTCGAGGCCGGCGATGCAGCGCAGCAAGGTGGTCTTGCCGCAACCGGACGGCCCCAGCAGACAGACCAGCTCGCCGGCGGCGACATCGAGGGAGACATTATCCAGGGCGGTGAAGGCGCCGAAACGCTTCTGTACACCGCGCACTTTCATCGGTGCGCCCGGATTGGCCAGGACGGTGGCGATCGAGTTGTTCATGGACGGACCTCATCAAGCAGATGAGGGTCATGCTAGGGAGCGAATGCGTAGCCCGTGTGGCAATAAGCCAAAAGCTGCCGATAGTGGTATTGGCGGATTTGGGTTCAGACCGGCGCCATTTCCTGGGCCAGGCCCATGAATGCCGCCGGCAGGCGCGCCGACTTGCGCTCCTTGAGGCAATACAGGTACTCGGGGATCTGCGGCGCATTCTCGATGCTCAGCACCCGCAGTTGCGGATCGTGGGGCACTTCCTGGCGGGCAATGATGCTGATGCCGATATTGCGCAGCACCGCTTCGCGGATCGATTCGCGACTGCCGATTTCCAGCAGCGGGCCATGGCTGACCCGGGCATTGCGCAACAGCTCTTCCGTCAATTGCCGGGTGGTCGAGCCCGGCTCGCGCATCAGCAGGCAATGCCCGGCCAGCGCCGACAACGGCACATGCTCATGAATCGCCAGCGGATGATTGCGATGCACCGCCAGCACCAGCGGATCGCTGCCCAGCACCCGGCGGATCAGGCGCGGGTCCTCGAGCAACTGCGAGGATGCCGCGACATCGACGCGATAGTCCTCCAGGGCTTCCAGCACCTGCTGGGAATTACCGATTTCCACCGACACCTCGACCTGGGGCAGACGTTCGCGAAAGGCTTTCACCAGATCGAGAATGTAGTACGGCGCGGTCGCGGCGATGCGCAGGGTGCCCTGGACCTGGCCGCTGTTGCGCAGGAAAAACTCGATATCGGCTTCCTGCTGCAACAACGCCTTGACCATCGGCAGCAACCGCGCGCCCTCTTCGCTGACACTCAGGCGGCGCCCGCCGCGATAGAACAGCTCGACCGAGTACTGGCTTTCCAGGTGACGGATCTGGGTGGTGACCGTGGGCTGGCTGAGACCGAGCTTTTTCGCCGCCTCGGTGATGCTGCCGAGGCGAGCGACCATGTAAAACGCCTTGAGCTCGGCACTCTTCAATTCGGCACTCGGCACATCACCCTCTCATCGTCTATTTGCGCAACAGGCGCAACCCATTGAACACCACCAGCAGGCTGACGCCCATGTCGGCGAACACCGCCATCCACATGGTCGCCATGCCGAGGAAGGTTACCGCAAGAAAGATCGCCTTGATGACCAGGGCCAGGGCGATATTCTGCTTGAGGATAGCCGCAGTCTGCCGTGAAAGGCCAATGAAAGCCGGGATCTTGCGTAGATCGTCGTCCATCAGGGCGACATCGGCGGTCTCGATGGCCGTGTCGGTACCGGCCGCCGCCATGGCGAAGCCGATCTCGGAGCGGGCCAGGGCCGGTGCGTCGTTGATCCCGTCGCCGACCATGCCGACCCGGTGCCCCTTGGCGTACAGGTCTTCGATGGCCTGCAGCTTGTCGGTCGGCAGCAGGTCGCCACGCGCTTCGTCGATGCCCACCTGGACGGCGATCGCGTTGGCGGTGTGCGGGTTGTCGCCGGTCAGCATCAGGGTCTTGATACCCATCTCGTGCAACTGGCGGATGGCTTCGCGGCTGGAGGCCTTGACCGTATCGGCAACGGCGAACAGTGCCAGCGGGCCGGAACGGTCGAGCAGCAGCACGACGGTCTTGCCCTGTTTCTCCAGGGCGAAGAGTTTCTCTTCCAGTGCCGGCGAGCACAGGCCGAGGTCTTCCACCAGACGGTGGTTGCCCAGGTGATAGCGCTGGCCGCCGATTTCACCCCGCACGCCGCGTCCGGCCAGGGCTTCGAAGGCCTCGACTTCCTGCAGCAGCAGTTGCTTGTCCTGGGCATCCCGGGCAATCGCCTGGGACACCGGGTGATCGGAACGGGCCGCGAGGCTGGCGGCGATGGCCGGCGCCGACTCGCTCAGCAGCGGGTCCAGGGGCAGGAAGTCGGTCAGCACCGGCTTGCCGTGGGTGATGGTGCCGGTCTTGTCCAGGGCCAGGTAATCCAGCTTGTGACCGCTTTCCAGGTACACCCCGCCCTTGACCAGGATGCCCTTGCGGGCCGCCGCGGCCAGGCCGCTGACGATGGTCACCGGCGTCGAAATCACCAGCGCACACGGACAGGCGACCACCAGCAATACCAGTGCCCGGTAGATCCAGTCGAACCACAGGCCGCCCAGGAACAGCGGTGGAATCACCGCCACGGCCAGGGCGAAGGCGAACACCGCGGGGGTGTAGATCTTCGAGAAGCTGTCGACGAAACGTTGGGTCGGCGCCCGCGCGCCCTGGGCCTGCTCGACCGCGTGGATAATCCGCGCCAGGGTCGAATTGCCCGCGACCGCCGTTACCCGGTAGTCCATGGAACCGGCCTGGTTGATGGTCCCAGCGAACACCTTGTCCCCGGGGTTCTTCTCGATGGGCAGGCTTTCGCCGGTGATCGGCGCCTGATCGACACTGGAACTGCCATAGACCACCTCGCCATCCAGGCCGATGCGCTCGCCCGGCCGCACCCGCACCAGGGCGCCCAGTGCAATGCTTTTGACCTCGCGCTCGACCCAGCTACCGTCTTCCTCACGGACAGTGGCTTGCTCCGGGGTCATCTGCATCAGGCCGCCGATGGCGTTGCGCGCCCGGTCCAGCGAACGGGCCTCGATCAGTTCGGCGATGGTGAAGAGGAACATCACCATGGCCGCCTCCGGCCATTGCCCGATCAGCAAGGCGCCGGTGACGGCGATGCTCATCAGGGCGTTGATATTCAGGTTGCGGTTCTTCAGGGCGATCCAGCCCTTCTTGTAGGTGGTCAGGCCACCGCTGAGGATCGACACCAGGGCGATGATCGCCACCACCCAGTTCGGCGCGGCGCCGGTGAAGTGGATCACTTCGGCGCCCAGCGCGCCCAGCCCGGAAACGGCCAGCGGCCACCAGGATTTCCTGGCCGCAGGTGCGCCCACGGCTTCGCTGCCCTCTTCCAGCGGGTCGGCCTGCATTCCCAGCGACTTGATGGCCTCGACAATCGGCGCGGTCGACGCCAGGTCGTGGGTCACGCCGAGAATGCGGTTGATCAGGTTGAATTCCAGCTGCTGCACACCCGCCAGCTTGCCGAGCTTGTTCTGGATCAGCGTCTGCTCGGTCGGGCAGTCCATCGCCTCGATACGGAAACGACTGAGCCGGGCCGTAGCGCTAGTGGTGGCGCTGAGCTTGATCAGCGCCGGCGCCTCGGCAGCGCCCGAACAGCAGCTGTGCTGATGCACGGCCTTCGCCGACGAGTGGTCATGAGCATGATCGTGGCTGTCGCCATGCTTGTGCGCGTGACCGGCATCAGCCGGCGCAGCCGCTTTGCCCGAGCAGCAGGAGTCCTGCTGGTGCACGACCTTTACCGACGAGTGGTCATGGGCGTGATCGTGGCTGTCGCCATGCTTGTGCGCGTGATCGGCATCAGTCGGCGCAGCCGCTTTGCCCGAGCAGCAGGAGCCCTGCGGTTGCACGGTTTTCACCGAGCCATGGACATGCTCGTGGTCGGTGTCGGTCTTGCGATGGATATGAATGGAGTCGCTCATGGGTGCGTCCCTGAAGGTGCTTGTTGCCAAGTGAACACCCTGTAGCCACTATAGGGTCAAGCACCCTTTTCGGAGATCGAACGATGAAGATTGGCGAACTGGCGAAACTCACCGACTGCCAGGTGGAAACCATCCGTTATTACGAGAAGGAAAACCTGCTGCCGGAACCGGCACGCAGCGAGGGCAACTATCGCCTGTATACCCAGGCCCATGTGGAACGCCTGACCTTTATCCGCAACTGCCGCAGCCTCGACATGACCCTGGAGGAGATCCGCAGCCTGCTGAACCTGCGCGACAGTCCGCAGGATCAATGCGAAAGCGTGAATGCGCTGATCGACGAGCATATCCATCACGTCAAGGCGCGCATCGACGGGCTGCTCGCACTGCAGGCGCAACTGCTCGACCTGCGCCAGCGTTGTGGCGAAGGGCCGGATGTCGATCAGTGCGGGATCCTGCAGCGGCTGGAAGTCAGCGGCAGCGTGCTGCCGGCTGAAGAGCATTCACATGTCGCGAGAAGTCACGGCCATTAGGGCCTCTTCGCGGGCAAGCCCGCTCCCACAACGGCGCAGGACCTGTGAAGAACGGCGCAGGCCCTGTGGGAGCGGGCTTGCCCGTGAAGAACGATAACGCGGTCCCAAGCCTGGCTCAGACCGCCATCGGCGCCGTCATCGGCGCGTGGTGCTGGTAGCCTTCCAGGGAGAAGTCCCCCGGTTCCACCCGTTCCAGCCATTCCGGCTGGTACACGCCAGTCTTGGCGAACTCCGGCACGCGCTCGGAAATCACCAGCTTCGGCATCGGGAACGGCTCGCGGGTGAGCTGTTCGTTGAGCATGTCCAGATGGTTTTCATACACATGGGCATCGCCGATGAAGTAGGTGAACCAGCGTGGCGTATAGCCGGTCAGGCGACCGATCAGGCTCAGCAGCGCCGCGCCCTCGGTCAGGTTGAACGGCGTGCCCAGGCCCAGGTCGTTCGAACGGATGTAGAGGGTCAGGGAAATCTCCCGGGTTTCCACGTTCGGGTGGAACTGATACAGCAGATGGCACGGCGGCAGGGCCATTTCATCCAACTGCGCGCAGTTCCAGCCGTGGAACAGGATCCGCCGGCTGCCCGGGTCCTTGATGATGGTGTCGACGCACTGGCGCACCTGGTCGATGGCCTTGTACAGCACCACATAGGCCTGGCCGTTTTCCTCGCCCTCGGCGATCTGCCGGTAGCCCTGGCTCAGGGTCTGCTCGATGGCGGCGCGATTAGCGGTCGGGATCTGCTTGTACGCCGGCCACTTGCGCCATTGCACACCGTAGATCTCGCCCAGGTCGTCATCGCCCTGGCGGAACGGGTTGGCCAGCCACTGGGCGTTTTCGTTGGCGTTCTGGTCCCAGACCTTGCAGCCCAGTTCGCGGAACTCGGCGGCGTTGTTGACGCCACGGAGGAAACCGCACATCTCGCCGATGGCGGACTTGAAGGCCATCTTGCGGGTGGTAATCGCCGGGAAACCTTCCTTCAGGTCATACCGCAGCATCGCCCCCGGAAAGCTGATGGTGTTCACGCCGGTACGGTTGGCCTGCTTGGTGCCGTTCTTGATGACGTGGGCGACCAGATCGAGATATTGCTTCATGAATTACCTGCATCCTTGAATACGGGGCCCGCGGGCCCCGATCCGAATTTAAAGCGCGGCGTCTTTCGTTGCCGGAGTGGTCGAGGCGCGGTGATAGGCGAACCACAGCAGCGCCAGGCCGCCGATGATCATCGGCAGGCTGAGGATCTGCCCCATGGTCACCCAGCCGAATGCCAGATAACCGAGCTGCGCATCCGGGACCCGGACGAACTCGACGATAAAACGGAAGATCCCGTAGAACAACGCGAACATGCCGGAAACCGCCATGGTCGGCCGCGGCTTGCGCGAGAACAGCCAGAGGATCACGAACAGCGCCACGCCTTCAAGGGCGAACTGGTACAGCTGCGACGGATGGCGCGGCAACTGCGCCGGGTCGCTGAACGGCGGGAAGACCATCGCCCACGGCACGTCGCTCGGCTTGCCCCACAACTCGGCATTGATGAAGTTGCCGATACGCCCGGCACCCAGGCCGATCGGCACCATCGGCGCGACGAAGTCCATCAGCTCGAAGAATGACTTGCCGTTACGTCGACCGAACCACCAGGCGGCCAGCATCACCCCGATGAAACCGCCATGGAACGCCATGCCGCCCTTCCAGACCTCGAAGATCAGCGTCGGGTTGGCGATATAGGCCGGCAGATCGTAGAACAGCACGTATCCCAGGCGTCCGCCGACGATCACCCCCATGGCGAGCCAGAACACCATGTCGGAGAGTTTTTCCTTGGTCCAGGTCGGGTCGAAACGGTTCAGGCGCCGGGAGGCCAGCAGCCACGCACCGCCGATGCCGACCAGGTACATCAGGCCGTACCAGTGGATTTTCAGCGGACCGATGGCCAGGGCCACCGGGTCAATCTGCGGGTAAGGCAGCATTGCGACTCCTCGATAGAGTAGAAAATTCAGGGTCCGTGCGGTGTATCGGCGCCCGGACCGGCGGGCCATGTTGCGGCTCGCGCATTAAGCCAATATTGCGCCCGGAAGACTGAACCGGACCTGAGACTCAGATCAGGAATTTTACCCCGACACAGAACAATAGCCCGGCAAACAACCGCTTGAGCAACAGCGGCGATAACTTGTGCGCCAACTGCACGCCGAAACGGGCGAAAAACATACTGGTCAGGGCGATGCCGAGCAAGGCCGGCAGATAGATAAAGCCCAGGCTGTGGGGCGGCAGCAACGGATCGTGCCACCCCAGGATCATGAAGCTCAGGGCACTGGCCACGGCGATCGGCAGGCCGCAGGCCGACGAGGTCGCCACCGCCTGCTGCATCGGCAGGCTGCGCCAGGTCAGGAACGGCACGGTCAACGAACCGCCGCCGATACCGAAAATCGCCGAGGCCCAACCGATAAAGCCACCGGCAACGCCCAGCCCGAGCTTGCCGGGAATCCCGCGGCTGCCCCTGGGCTTGAGATCCAGGGCCATCTGCGCGGAAACGATCAGCGCGAACACACCGATGATCTTCTGCAGGTTCGGCCCGGCAATCGCTTTGGCCGTCAGCGCGCCGAGGCCAGAGCCGAGCAGGATGCCCAGGGTCATCCAGGCGAAGATCGGCCAACGCACCGCGCCCCGGCGATGATGGCCGCGAATGGTGTTGAACGAGGTGAAAATGATGGTCGCCAGGGAAGTGCCGACCGCCAGGTGCGTGAGGATCGAGGTATCGAACCCCTGCAAGGTGAAACTGAACACCAGCACCGGCACGATGATGATCCCGCCGCCGACGCCAAACAGCCCGGCCAGCACGCCTGCGCATGCTCCCAGTACCAGATAGAGCAGAAATTCCATGGGTGCCCCCGAAACAAGACCGGCATGGTAACGGAAGCATGCCGCTCGTCTCTACTGGATGACGACGGACACCCTGCGTAGAGTGGGCAAAAACACAGAAGGACCACCTGATGTGCCTGATTGTCTTCGCCTGGCGCCCGGGCCATGCCCAGCCGCTGATCGTCGCGGCCAACCGCGACGAATTCTATGCCCGCCCCAGCCTGCCGCTGGCGCAATGGCCGGAAACACCGCAGGTTCACGCCGGACGCGACCTGGAAGCCGGCGGCACCTGGCTGGGCGTTGGCGCCGGCCAGCGCTTTGCCGCGCTGACCAATATCCGCAATCCCCATCAGCCGCCGGCCCGGCGCTCCCGGGGCGAACTGGTGGCGCGGTTCCTCGCGGGGGAAACGTCGATCGACGATTATCTCGCGGATATCTCCGCACGATCACCGGAATATGCCGGTTTTAACCTGCTGCTGGGTACGGCTGGAGAGTTGTGGCATTTCAACTCCCATGAGGCTCAGCCGCGCCAACTCGCGGAAGGCGTTTACGGCCTGTCCAACGCGGGACTCGATACACCGTGGCCAAAGTTGCTGAAGGCCAGGGCGGCGCTGGCGCAGACCCTCGACGATCCCCGACCGGAGAACCTGCTCGCCTTGCTGGCCGACCCGCAGACCGCACCCTTTGCCGAACTGCCGGATACCGGCGTCGGGCTGGCGACGGAGAGCCTGCTGTCGAGTGTGTTTATCGCCAGCCCGAGCTATGGCACGCGAGCCAGTACGGCGCTGATCGTCAATGCCGATGGCACGCGGCAACTGGTCGAGCGCAGTTTCGGGCCCTATGGCGGGCATCTGGGAGAGGTGGAACTGAAGGTCTGAAACACATCACGGGACTGACTGATCGTGCCCACGCTTTGCGTGGGTATGCAGCCCATGAAGCTCCGCGTCAGCTTCAAGAGCGGACGCAGAGCGTCCAGCGCGGCACTCCCACGCGGAGCGTGGGAACGATCATGTATGGAGGTCTGACGCCCCCCCTGTAGGAGCCGGCTTGCTGGCGATTGCGGCCGGGTCGGCGATGCAAGGCTTGCAGGCCTCATCGCCGGCAAGCCGGCTCCTGCAAAGGACGCAGGGTCAGTCAGTGCTTGACCACCGGATTGGCCATCCGCGCCAGGCCGAGGTTTTTCAGTGCCAACTGCAAGGTACTGTGGATAACTTGCGGGTTGTCGATGGTCATCACCTGGGCCAGCAGTTCCTGGGACTTGCTCAGGCTGATCTGGCGCAGCATCCACTTCACTTTCGGCAAGTTGGTGGCGTTCATCGACAGGCTGTCGAAGCCCATCGCCATCAGCAGCACCGCTGCCGCCGGATCACCGGCCATTTCGCCGCAGATGCTCACCGGCTTGCCTTCGGCGTGGGCATCACGCACCACGTTCTGCAAGGCCTGCAGCACCGCCGGGTGCATGTAGTCGTACAGGTCGGCAACCCGCGGGTTGTTACGGTCAACGGCCAGCAGGTACTGGGTCAGGTCGTTGGAGCCGACCGAGAGGAAATCCACTTGCCGGGCCAGCTCGCGGGTCTGGTAAACCGCTGCCGGAATCTCGACCATCACCCCCACCGGCGGCATCGGCACATCGGTGCCTTCGTCGCGGACTTCGCCCCAGGCGCGGTGGATCAGGTGCAGGGCCTCTTCCACTTCATGGGTGCCGGAGATCATCGGCAGCAGGATCCGCAGGTTGTTCAGGCCTTCGCTGGCCTTGAGCATCGCCCGGGTCTGCACCAGGAAGATTTCCGGGTGGTCGAGGGTTACGCGGATACCCCGCCAGCCGAGGAACGGGTTGTCCTCGACGATCGGGAAGTACGACAGCGACTTGTCGCCACCGATGTCCAGGCTGCGCATGGTCACCGGTTGCGGGTGGAACGCCGAGAGCTGTTCGCGATAGATCGCCAACTGCTCCTTCTCGCTCGGGAAGCGCTGGTTGATCATGAACGGCACTTCGGTGCGATACAGCCCGACACCTTCGGCGCCACGCTGTTGCGCGCGGGCCACGTCCGCCAGGAGGCCGGTGTTGACCCACAAGGGCATGCGGTGACCGTCGAGGGTCACGCAAGGCAGCTCGCGCAGGGCATCGAGCCCCTGGGACAGCTGGCGTTCCTCTTCGACGACACTGGCGTATTGCTTGCGCAGCAGCTCGCTCGGGTTGGTAAACACCTCGCCACGGGCGCCGTCGACGATCATTTCGATCCCGTCGACCTTGGAATACGGCAGGTCCACCAGGCCCATCACCGTCGGGATACCCATGGCCCGGGCCAGGATAGCGACGTGGGAGTTACCGGAACCGAGGACCGACACCAGGCCCTTGAGCTTGCCTTCCGGCACCTCGCCGAGCATGGCCGCCGTCAGCTCCTCGCTGACCATGATGGTGTTGTCCGGGTAGACCATTGCCTGCTGGCGTTCCGACTGCAGGTAGGCCAGCAGCCGGCGCCCCAGGTCCTTGACGTCCGAGGCCCGCTCGCGCAGGTAGGCGTCGTCCATCAGTTCGAAGCGATTGACGTGGTCGGTGACCACCTGGCGCAGCGCGCCCTGGGCCCACTGGCCGGTCTTGATGATATTGGTGACTTCACTGCCCAGGGACGCATCGTCGAGCATCATCAGGTAGACGTCGAACAAGGCGCGCTCTTCCGGGCGCAACTGGGTGGCGAGCTTGGCCGACAGGGTGCGCATGTCGCTGCGCACGCCTTCGATGGCGGTCTTGAACAGCGCCAGTTCGGCATCGATATCGCTGACCGCCTTGTCCGGCACCACATCCAGGTCCGCCGGCGGCAGCATGACCACCGCCGTACCCACCGCGGCACCGGGCGACCCCGGCACACCGATGAACTTGGCTTCCTGGATGCCCTTGCCTTCACGCCCCAGGCCGCGGATCGAACCGGTGGCCTCGGCATGGGCGATAACGCCGGCGAGCTGGGCGCTCATGGTCACCAGGAAGGCTTCTTCGCCCTCGTCGAACTGGCGACGCTCCTTCTGCTGGATGACCAGTACGCCGACGACGCGGCGGTGGTGAATGATCGGCGCGCCGAGGAAGGAGGCGTAGCGCTCCTCACCGGTTTCGGCGAAGTAACGGTAGCGCGGGTGGTCAGCGGCGTTTTCCAGGTTGAGGGGCTCTTCGCGCGTCCCCACCAGACCGACCAGGCCTTCGTTCGGCGCCATGCTGACCTTGCCGATCGAGCGCTTGTTCAAGCCCTCGGTGGCCATCAGCACAAAGCGGTTGGTCTCGGGGTCCAGCAGATAGACCGAGCAGACCTGGCTGCCCATGGCCTCTTTGACGCGCAATACAATAATCCCCAACGCCGCCTTGAGATCCTTGGCGGCGTTAACTTCCTGGACGATCTTGCGCAGCGTATTGAGCATGGCTCGGGGTCGAACTCCGTGTCAGTCGCGCGCTAAAAGGCGCGGGGCAAGCTCTTTGAGCGCGCGACGATAAACCTCGCGCTTGAATGTCACCACCTGGCCCAACGGGTACCAATAGCTGACCCAGCGCCAGCCATCGAACTCCGGTTTACCGGTCAAATCCATCCGCACCCGCTGCTCGTTGGAGAGCAGGCGCAGGAGAAACCATTTCTGTTTCTGGCCGATGCACAGCGGTTGGCTGTGGGTACGCACCAGGCGTTGCGGCAAACGATAGCGCAACCAGCCCCGGGTACAGGCCAGAATTTGCACATCCTCGCGTTCCAGGCCGACTTCTTCGTTCAATTCGCGATACAAAGCCTCTTCAGGCGTTTCGTCCGGATTGATCCCGCCTTGCGGAAACTGCCATGCATCTTGATTGATCCGGCGTGCCCACAGGACCTGACCAGCATCATTCGTCAGAATTATCCCGACATTAGGACGGAAACCATCGGGGTCGATCACGGCAACCACCTCGCAAACGCATGTCGTCGCATTGTTCCACAAAGGTTGTGAAAGCAGCAACGAGCCTTCCTACCTTATGTGCACTCTTGTGAAAAGACCGTATTCTGGAGACCTTTTTACAGGCTTTTCAGCGAGTAACCGCAATGCGTCTGGCTTTATTCGACTTGGACAACACACTTTTGGGCGGCGACAGCGACCACGCCTGGGGCGATTACCTGTGCGAACGGGGAATTCTCGATCCGGTGGCCTACAAGGCGCGCAACGACGAGTTCTACCAGGATTACCTGGCCGGCAGGCTGGACAACGCCGAGTACCTGAACTTCTGCCTGGAAATCCTCGGCCGCACCGAGATGGCCCAGCTGGACGAGTGGCACCGCGACTACATGCGCGACTGCATCGAACCCATCGTCCTGCCCAAGGCCCTGGAACTGCTGGCACGCCATCGCGATGCCGGCGACAAGTTGGTCATTATCACCGCGACCAACCGTTTCGTGACCGGGCCGATTGCCGCACGCCTGGCGGTCGAGACCCTGATCGCCACCGAGTGCGAGATGCTCGACGGTCGCTACACCGGCCGCAGCACCGACGTGCCGTGCTTCCGCGAAGGCAAGGTGACGCGCCTGAACCGCTGGCTGGAAGAGACCGGGCACAGCCTGGAGGACAGCTACTTCTATAGCGACTCGATGAATGACCTGCCGCTGCTGGAGCAGGTGAGCCATCCGGTGGCGGTGGATCCCGATCCGAACCTGCGGGCCGAGGCCGAGAAGCGCGGCTGGCCGGTGATCAGCCTGCGCGGCTGATATTGCTTTCGCGGGCAAGCCCGCTCCCACGGGTTCTGCGCACTGCATAACGATTGCGCGCAGCCCGAGTCCGATGTGGGAGCGGGCTTGCCCGCGAATGAGGCCAGCAAGGCCCGCTCCGCCCTCAAGGACGCCTTCGCTGGCAAGCCAGCTCCCACAAGTTCTGCGCCCTGCATAACGATTGCGCGTAGCCCGAGTCCGATGTGGGAGCGGGCTTGCCCGCGAATGAGGCCAGCAAGGCCCGCGTCGCCCTCAAGAACGCCTTCGCCGGCAAGCCAGCTCCACAAGCAGCCAGCTCCCACAGGTCCCGCGTCAGACAGGCTTGGCGCCCATCAGGGCGGCGATCGCGACAAAACATAGGGCACCGAAGATCGCCAGCGCCAGGGTGAATTTCGCATTGCCGGAAACATCACCCCGACGCAGGCGGTTGAGCCGCACCACCAGCCACGCCCAGGCCAGGCAACCGATGGTGTAGAGCACGCTGGAGCCCAGCAGCCAGGTCTGGCCCAGGGGGAAACCGCCCAAGTGCACCAGCCACCAGCCACTGACCGGCTGTACCACCAGACACAGCGCCATCAGCCACCAGGCCAGGGCCCAGGGCATTTTCAACAGCCGGCCCGGGATCGTCGCATCCCCGCGCCGACGCCCACGCCAGAACCAGATGGCCACGGCCAGGGCACTGCCCAACAGCAACACCGTGACCACACTGTGAAGCACTTTCAGGGCCGTGAAGGTTTCCATTTCGTCTTTTCCTTAAGCGTTGCCCATCAGCGTAGCAGCCATCCGTCGGGTTTCAGCCGAGAAACAGCTGGTAGGCCGGGTTATCACTTTCGTCCCAGTACGGGTAGCCGATTTCCGCCAGCGCAGCCGGCACTAGGTGGCGTTCTTCGGCCGGCACCTGCAAGCCGGCGACCACCCGCCCATCGGCGGCGCCGTGGTTGCGGTAGTGGAACATCGAGATGTTCCAGCGCCCGCCGAGTTTGTTGAGGAAGTTGAACAGCGCGCCCGGACGCTCGGGGAACTCGAAACGCAGGACGATTTCATCGCTGACCCGCGCCGCATGACCGCCGACCATATGGCGGATATGCAGCTTCGCCAGCTCGTTGTCGGTCAGGTCGAGGACCGGGAAACCCTGCCCGGTCAGGCTCTCGATCAGGGTGCTGCGTGGATCGTTGTCCGGATGGGTCTGCACGCCGACAAAGATATGCGCTTCGCGACCGGTGTGGTAACGGTAGTTGAATTCGGTGATCTGCCGCTTGCCGATGGCCTCGCAGAAAGCCTTGAAGCTGCCCGGCTGTTCGGGGATGGTCACGGCGATGATCGCTTCACGCCCCTCGCCCAGCTCGGCGCGCTCGGCGACATGGCGCAGGCGATCGAAGTTGACGTTGGCCCCGGAGTCGATGGCGACCAGGGTCTGTCCGCTGACCTTGCGCAGTTCGACGTACTTCTTGATCCCGGCCACGCCCAGGGCGCCGGCCGGCTCGGTGATCGAGCGGGTGTCGTCGTAGATGTCCTTGATCGCCGCGCAGATTTCGTCGGTGCTGACGGTGATCACCTCGTCGACGTAGTCCTTGCAGATATCGAAGGTGTGCTGGCCGATCTGCGCCACCGCCACGCCATCGGCGAAAATCCCTACAGTAGGGAGGACCACCCGCTCACCGGCGGCCATGGCCTGCTGCAGGCAGTTGGAGTCGTCCGGCTCGACACCGATCACCTTGATCTCGGGGCGCAGGTACTTCACATAGGCCGCAATGCCGGCAATCAGGCCGCCGCCGCCGACCGGAACGAAGATCGCGTCCAGCGGCCCCGGATGCTGGCGCAGGATTTCCATCGCCACGGTTCCCTGCCCGGCAATGGTGTGCGGATCATCGTAAGGGTGGATGTAGACGTAGCCCTTTTCCTCGACCAGTTTCAGCGAATAGGCCAGTGCTTCCGGAAAGGAGTCACCGTGCAGCACCACCTTGCCGCCACGGGAACGCACGCCTTCAACCTTGATTTCCGGGGTGGTCTTGGGCATCACGATCGTTGCCTTGACCCCCAGCACCTTGGCCGCCAGGGCCAGGCCCTGGGCATGGTTGCCGGCCGATGCGGTGACCACGCCGCGCGCACGCTCTTCATCGCTGAGCTGGGTCAGCTTGTTGTAGGCACCGCGAATCTTGAAGGAGAACACCGGCTGCAGGTCTTCACGCTTGAGCCAGACCTGGTTGCCTAGTCGCTCGGAGAGCTGACGGGCGGTCTGCAACGGGGTTTCCACGGCAACATCGTAAACGCGCGAGGTGAGGATCTTCTTGACGTACTGTTCGAGCATCGGAAAGCATCGCTGGCGGGTTGGGCAGGGACCGACGAGTCTAACCCAGCGCTTGCGACAACGACCACAGGGATCCTGCGGTTTTGATCGCCCCTTTGCAGGGCCCGCGCTTATAATGCCGGCCTTTCGCCTACCCTGCCCGCTTCCGGAGCCCGCATGACCCAGGATCAACTCAAACAGGCCGTGGCCCAAGCCGCCGTCGACTTCATCCTTCCCAAGCTCGATGACAAAAGCATCGTCGGCGTGGGCACCGGTTCCACCGCCAACTGCTTTATCGACGCCCTGGCGCAACACAAGGGCGCCTTCGACGGCGCGGTCGCCAGCTCCGAAGCCACTGCCGCGCGCCTCAAGGGCCACGGGATTCCGGTGTACGAGCTCAATACCGTCAGCGACCTGGAGTTCTACATCGACGGCGCCGATGAAAGCGACGCGCATCTGAACCTGATCAAGGGTGGCGGTGCGGCACTGACCCGCGAGAAGATCGTCGCGGCCGTGGCCAAGACCTTTATCTGCATCGCCGACGGCAGCAAGCTGGTACCGGTCCTCGGCGCCTTCCCGCTGCCGGTGGAAGTGATTCCGATGGCCCGCAGCCACGTGGCCCGCCAACTGGTGAAGCTGGGCGGCGACCCGGTCTACCGCGAGGGCGTGCTGACGGACAACGGCAACATCATTCTCGATGTGCACAATCTGCAGATCACCAACCCGGTGGAGCTGGAAGCGCAGATCAATGCGATTGTCGGCGTGGTCACCAACGGCCTGT
Source organism: Pseudomonas sp. Mn2068 (assembly GCF_049319725.1). Taxonomy (NCBI): domain Bacteria; kingdom Pseudomonadati; phylum Pseudomonadota; class Gammaproteobacteria; order Pseudomonadales; family Pseudomonadaceae; genus Pseudomonas; species Pseudomonas sp. Mn2068. Next base: position 122,992 of record NZ_JBMOUG010000008.1, read on the forward strand.
TCGCCGCGCGTCCCGCGGACCTGCTGCTGCTGGGCACCAGCGAAGGCGTGAAGACCCTCAAGGCCTGAAACGCGTCACCCTTGCGGGAGCCGGCTCCCGCAAGGGTGATATCAGGGTCTAGTCCTGTGTGCGCTTGAAGACGTAGAACAGGTTCGGCTCGCTGACCATGTACACGGTCCCTTCCTCGTCCATGGTCACGCCCTCGGCGCGGGGAATGGTATTTTTCAAGCCGTTGAAACCGCCCAGCAAGGTCATGAAACTGACCTGTTCGCCCTTCTCGTCCAGCTCCAGCAACAGATGCGAGTCTGCCGACAACGCCAGCATATGGCGGGTCCGCGGATCGATCGCCAGCGCGGAAATATTGCGCATGGCCAGTTGATCGCTCGGCAGCTTCCGCTTCTCGCCGAACACCTGGATACCGTCGCTTTTCAGGCTGAACAAGGCCGGTGGCCGCTCTTCGCCCAACAGGATCTGCTGGTTGGCGGCGTCCCAGACCACGGCCTCGAAGGCCTTGTTCTGGTTCTTCGACGGGCCCAGGTCGTGCTGCTGGAAATCCTTGATGTTCAGTTCACGGGTATTGGCATCGACGGTGACGATGGTCAGGGTATGCATGCGCTCGTCGACGATCGCCATGCGCTCGCCTTCAAGCACCGTCACGGCTTCGGGATTGTTCCAGCCGACCAGCGGGATCTTGCGCAGGACATCGCCTTGCAGGGTCAGCTCGACCAGGAACGGATTCTTGCCCATGACCGAAAACAGCGTTCTGGTACGCGGGTTGTAGCTGACATCGGAAGCTTCGTCCTTCTCCATGCCCGGCAGCAGCTTGGCGTCGATCACCGCGCGATAACCCGGCAGCCAGATACTGTCCTTGCGCTCGGCCGGGGTTTCGAAACGCTCCTTGACCCACAGCACGCCGCGGTCCTCCCAGTGCATCGGCACAGACACGCCAGCACCGATCACGACCACCAGCAACAGCCAGTAATACCAACGCAGCGCGAAACGGGAACAACGGGCGGAAGGCGAAGCGGGGGGCGATTGGGAGGCCATGTGAGGGCTGTTTCCTGATTTTTATGACGTTTGGACAACACACTGTAGGCAAGGCACAACGACCAGCCGGGAAATTATCCAGACAGGATGTGAAAAAAACGGCAAAAGGCAGGAAACGGGGGGACAAATCACCAGCGGACGCAGAGCGTCCAGGGAGGCGTTCCCACGCAGAGCGTGGGAACGATCATGGGCAGCAGTCACACGCAGAGCATGGGAATGATCATGGGCAGCAGTCACACATTAAGCGTGGGAAGGGTCATTCAGACTGCACAGGGTCTCTTGTAGGAGCCTGGCTTGCCAGCGAAGAGGGCCCTGAGGCCGCTGAAAGCTTCGCGGCGATGCGGCGCTCCGACGAGCCCGCTCCCACAGTTTTTTAGCGGACGCTGCTGCTGAAGGTGCTGACGTTCGGCAGTTCCAGCACCAGTTCGTCACCGGCGTTGAGCGGACCGACACCTGCCGGCGTGCCGGTCAGGATCACATCACCGGCCTGCAACGAGAAGCACGCGGCCATGTACTGGATCATCGGCACGATCGGGTTGAGCATGTCGCTGCTGATGCCGTCCTGGCGTACCTGGCCATTGATGGTCAGGCGGATGCCGATCTGGGTCAGGTCGGGAAAGGTGCTGCCCACCACGAACGGCGCGATCACCGCCGCGCCATCGAACGACTTGGCGATTTCCCACGGCAGGCCCTTGGACTTCAGCTCGGCCTGCTTGTCACGCAGGGTCAGGTCCAGCGCCGGGGCGAAACCGGAAATCGCGTCGAGCACTTCTTCCTTGCTCGGCTTGGTCGACAACGGCTTGCCGATCAGGACGGCGATTTCCGCCTCGTAATGCACCGAGCCGCGATCGGCCGGGATGCTGAAACCACCCTCGATCGGCACGACACAGCTGCCCGGCTTGATGAACAGCAGCGGCTCGGTAGGCACCGGATTATCCAGTTCCTTGGCGTGTTCGGCGTAGTTACGACCGATGCAGACCACCTTGCCCAGGGGAAAGTGAATGCGGGTACCGTCGACATACTGGTGCTGATAGCTCATTGACCGACTCCTGATCTGTTTTATCGTCGTGACGCGAGGTTCAAACCGCGAAAATCTTGCCCGGGTTCATGATCCCGTTAGGATCGAACACCGCCTTGATCGCCTTCATGTATTCGATTTCAGCCGGGGAACGGCTGTAGGTCAGGTAATCGCGCTTGGTCATGCCCACGCCGTGCTCGGCGGAAATCGAACCGTTGTACTTCTCGACGGTCTCGAATACCCACTTGTTGACGGTGGCGCACTTGGCGAAGAACTCGTCCTTGCTCAGGTTTTCCGGCTTGAGGATGTTCAGGTGCAGGTTGCCGTCGCCGATGTGGCCGAACCAGACGATTTCGAAGTCCGGATAGTGTTCACCGACGATCGCATCGATTTCCTTGAGGAAGCCCGGCACTTTCGACACGGTGACCGAGATGTCGTTCTTGTACGGCGTCCAGTGGGAGATGGTTTCGGAGATGTACTCGCGCAATTTCCAGAGATTCTGCAACTGCTGCTCGCTCTGGCTCATCACGCCATCGACCACCCAGCCCTGCTCCACGCAGTGCTCGAAGGTCGCCAGGGCATCGTTGGCCACTTCTTCGGTGGTCGCTTCGAACTCCAGCAGCGCGTAGAACGGGCAGTCGGTTTCGAACGGTGCCGGCACATCGCCACGGCCGAGGACCTTGGCCAGCGCCTTGTCGGAGAAGAACTCGAAGGCGGTCAAGTCCAGCTTGCTCTGGAAGGCGTGCAGCACCGGCATGATCGAGTCGAAATCGGGGGCGCCGAGGACCATGCAGGTCAGGTTCTTCGGTGCACGGTCCAGGCGCATGGTCGCTTCGACCACGAAGCCCAGGGTGCCTTCGGCGCCGATGAACAGCTGGCGCAGGTCATAGCCGGTGGCGTTCTTGATCAGGTCCTTGTTCAGTTCCAGCACATCGCCCTTGCCGGTGACGACCTTCATGCCGGCCACCCAGTTGCGAGTCATGCCATAGCGAATCACCTTGATCCCGCCGGCATTGGTGCCGATATTGCCGCCAATCTGGCTGGAGCCCGCCGAGGCGAAGTCCACCGGATAGTACAGGCCGTGCTCCTCGGCCTGATTCTGCAACTGCTCGGTGACCACGCCCGGCTGGCAGACCGCGGTGCGGTCGGTCAGGTTGATGTCGAGGATCTGGTTCATATAGTCGAACGACACCACCACTTCGCCATTGGCGGCCACGGCGGCGGCGGACAGGCCGGTTCGGCCGCCCGACGGCACCAGCGCGACGCGGTGCTGGTTGGCCCAGCGCACGATGGCCTGGACCTGCTCGATGGTCTTCGGAAACACGATGGCCGTCGGCGCCGGCGCGAAATGTTTCGTCCAATCCTTGCCGTAAGCATTCAGGGAGTCAGCATCGGTCAGCACCTTGCCAGGCTCAACCAGGGTCTTCAGCTCATCAATCAGGGCAGGATTGGTCATCGACAGAACTCTCGAACATTTCATGGTCACCCTGAGAACGCTTCACGTCGCAGAATGAGTGTTTGCGGGTCGCATATGCTAGCATACGCACCCCGCAGAAGCGTGCTATCAGGCCGATCTGCGGTGCCGGCGATCACGCCGTGGGGTCAGCTCAAGCTGTCCATTTCCCTGCCATTTTTCTCCGGGACACAGGTTTACGCAGATGAGCAAGACTTCTCTCGATAAGAGCAAGATCAAGTTCCTTCTTCTCGAAGGCGTCCACCAATCCGCAGTCGACGTCCTCAAGGCCGCCGGGTACGTCAACATCGAGTACCACACCAAATCCCTGCCGGATGCCGAGCTGAAGGAAAAGATCGCCGATGCCCACTTCATCGGCATTCGCTCCCGCACCCAACTGACCGAGGAACTCTTCGATCACGCGAAGAAACTCGTCGCCGTGGGCTGCTTCTGTATCGGCACCAACCAGGTCGACCTCGACGCGGCTCGCGAGCGCGGCATTGCCGTGTTCAACGCACCGTACTCCAACACCCGCTCCGTTGCCGAGCTGGTGCTGGCCGAAGCGATCCTGTTGCTGCGCGGCATTCCCGAGAAGAACGCTTCCTGCCATCGCGGTGGCTGGATCAAGAGCGCGGCCAACTCCTTTGAAATCCGTGGCAAGAAGCTGGGGATCATCGGTTACGGCTCGATCGGTACGCAGTTGTCGGTCCTGGCCGAAGGCCTGGGCATGCAGGTGTTCTTCTATGACACCCTGACCAAGCTGCCGCTGGGCAACGCGACCCAGGTCGCCAGCCTGACCGACCTGCTGGGCATGTCCGATATCGTCACCCTGCACGTTCCGGAAACCGCTGAAACCCAGTGGATGATCGGCGAGAAGGAAATCCGCGCCATCAAGAAGGGCGGGATCCTGATCAACGCCGCACGCGGTACCGTGGTCGAGCTGGACGCCCTGGCGGACGCGATCAAGGACAAGCACCTGATCGGCGCGGCCATCGACGTGTTCCCGGTGGAGCCACGCTCCAACGACGACATCTTCGAAAGCCCGCTGCGTGGCCTGGACAATGTGATCCTGACCCCGCACATCGGTGGTTCCACCGCCGAAGCCCAGGCCAACATCGGCCTGGAAGTGGCGGAAAAGCTGGTCAAGTACAGCGACAACGGCACCTCGGTGTCGTCCGTCAACTTCCCGGAAGTGGCGCTACCGGCTCACCCTGGCAAGCACCGCCTGCTGCACATCCACGAGAACATCCCGGGTGTGATGAGCGAGATCAACAAGGTCTTCGCGGAAAACGGCATCAACATCTCCGGTCAGTTCCTGCAGACCAACGAGAAGGTCGGCTACGTGGTGATCGACGTCGACGCCGAGTACTCGGACCTGGCGCAAGAGAAGCTGCAGCACATCAACGGCACCATCCGGTCCCGCGTGTTGTTCTAAGCTTTACCGGCGCTCATGAAAAAGGGAGACCCTCGGGTCTCCCTTTTTCTTTCTGAACAAATCTTACTTGACGTTAACCGTGATGCGTTTCGACGCTACAGTCGGGTTGAACTGCATGTGCAGTTTGTCGCCAGCCACCAGCTGCAAGGTGTGCTTGCCCGGGGTGAGGGTCAATTGGGTTTCGGTCTGCGCCTTGCCGTAGTGGATCACGGTGTCGGTGGCCGGAATCGGCACGCTGGCGTCCGGCAACTCTTTCTGGTCGACCAGCAGGTGGTGGTGGCCGGTGCCCGGGGTCTGGTCGGTGGCCGGGGCCAGCTTGAGACCTTCCATGCCGAATTTTACCGTGAAGGTCTTGTCGACGGTGGCACCGTCCTTCGGCGACTCGATAAAGACCTTGGCGCCCTCGGGGGGTGCCGAGCGCGGAATGCCGTCGGCCGCGACGGCGAGCAGGCTGGAACTCAACAAAACAGTGGCTAAAGCGACGCGAGACACTAAGGTTTTCATTAACTTCTCCGGTTTTTCCACAAAATTTGGGCAGTCATGACAACTTCAGGACAAATCGTTGTCCAAACCTGCCAATCAACATAAAGCAAAGCGAGCAGCAGTTGCGCATCGCCCGTTACGAATTCATCTAGGAGTGACCATGCGTTTTTTGCCTGGCCTGTTGCTGTTACTGCCCCTTGCAAGTCCTTTCGCCCAAGCCGAACTGATCGATGACGTCAACGACCGGGGCGAACTGCGCATTGCCCTGGAAGGTGACATGCGGCCCTTCAGCTTCAAGGAAGACGGTCGCCTGACCGGCTTCGAAGTGGAACTGGGCGAACTGCTCGCCAGGGAGCTGGACATCAACCCGTCGTTTATCACCACCGATTCCGCCGATCTGCTGCAAGGCGTCGAAAGCGGCAAGTACGACATTGCCATCAACCACATAGCACTGACCCCGGAACTCAAGGAACGTTTCGATTTCAGCGAACCTTACAGCTACACCAGCGCCCAGTTGATCGTGCGCAAGGAAGAACAAAGACCACTGGGCACACTGGACGCATTGAAAGGCCGTGCCTTGGGTGTAGCCCAAGGCAGCCAGTTCGTCGACGAAGCGCGGACGGTCGAAGGGGTGGACCTGCGCAGCTACCCGAACGCGCAGCAGCCACTCAAGGACGTCGCCGACAAGCAGATCGACGCGGCGATCAGCGATCGCCTGCTGATCCCCTTCGCCATTCGCGACAGCCGCCTGCCGGTCAAGGAAGGTCCTCCCGTGGGGCCGACCGTGACCCTGGCCATCCCGTTCCAGAAGGGTAACCCGGCCTTTCAGGCCAGCATCGACCGGGCCCTGCAGCGGATCAAGGCCGATGGCCGGCTGATGGCGTTGTCGGAAAAATGGTTCGGCATGGATGCGAGCGAGCCGCCGAAGCCCTGATACCAGGGAGGCGGAGCGTCCAGGGTGGCGGTCCCACGCAACCCGTGGGACGGCTTGTCAGGGTTGCGCCGAGTCCAGCACAGCCAGGGCCACCGCTGCCTCGGGCAGTTCCAGCTCGCTGAATACCTGGACGCCGGCCTGCTTCAGCAAGGCCGCCGTCACGCCCTCTCCCGGCACTTTCACGCCGCTGAAGGTGCCGTCGTAGGTCAGCAGATTGCCACAGGACGGGCTATTGGCCTTGAGCACCGCGATCCGGATGCCATGCCGCCGCACCAGCTCAAGCGCCTGCCGGGCGCCGTCGAGAAAGGCCGCGCTGACGTCCTCGCCCTCGGTGGTGATGACCCGGGCACGCCCCTCCAGCACCTGCACGCCCTGCCCTCCGGGAATCTCCGCCGCTGCACGCGGGGTCGGCAAGCCGCCGGCGACTTCCGGGCACAAGGCCACGACCCGGCCTTCAGCCTGCCAGGCCGCCAGTTGGGCGTAGGGACCGCTGGCACCGCCGTCATAGCGCACCAGATGCCCCAGCAGGCAGCGACTGACCAGAATTTTCTGCGGCATCAGAAAGGCTCATCGCCGCGACGACGGAACCAGCCGGTCAGCGACAGGCGCTCGCGCGTCGCCGGCAGCACTTCATGGGGCACCTCGCCGGAAAGGAAGACCACCAGGCTGCCGCCGGCCGGATCCACGTCATGCTCCACGCCACCGTCCAGGTACATCCGCAACTGGCCACCCTCCTCGGGCAACCAGGCGTCGTTCAGGTAGATCACGGCCGAGACCATCCGCCGATCGTCATCGCGAAAGCGATCCACGTGCTTGAGATAGAAAGCCCCGGGCGGGTACAGCGCAAAATGGCTCTCGAAATCCTCGAGGCCGAGAAACAACCCGCGGTTCAACGCCTCGCGCAGGCTGTCCATCATCCCCAGATAACGGTCGCAAGGCTCTGCCTGACCCGGTTCCAGCCATTGGATATGGTCACCGCGGATGCCTTCGCGCACCTGTTGCGCCGGCCCACGACCCACCGCGGCGGGTGCCAGTTCGCCTTCAGCCGCACGTTTACGGCACTCGGCGGCCAGCTCCACGGTCAGAGCAGCAGGCAGGAACACAGGCTGCCGCGACCAGCCGCGCGCGGCCAGGTCGTCGACGATACGTAACAGCAGCGGATGATCAGAGGGTATTTGCATGGCGCGCATAGTATCCATACGCCTGGAAATCCGACAGAGCCACCGGGCATGACAATACGAATTCTCGACAAGTCCCGCGCTCGTCGGGAGAATAGTCGGCTGTAGACAGGAGTCCCTATGCGCCGTTTGCTTTTTTCGCTGTTGATGTTCTGCACCTTGCCCGCCTGGGCAGACAGCCACGACCAGTTGTACAAGGTCGCCGGTTGGCCAGAACAACGCGCGCATTTCAGCGATGCCCTGAGCGCCGCCCAGCAAAAGTACCGCAACAGCCTGCCGCCGGCCGTCTATCAGGCCCTGGTCAACAACAGCAACCAGCGTTTTGCGCCGCAGGCCATGGACCAGCGGGCCGAGGCCCAGCTGCGCCAGAACCTGAACGATCCGAAGCCGGCCCTGGCGTTCTTCCAGTCACCGCTGGGACGCAAGATCGTCGCCGCCGAACTGCTCGCCACCCGACGCGACCAATTGGCCAAGAATGCCCAGGGCCTGCCGCATATCGAAGCCAGCGCGACCCGTCGCCTGTTGATCAACCACCTGGCCAACGCCTTGCCGGCCCGTGAAGCCGGTGCCGAAGTCAGTCTCGCCATCGCCGGCGTCGCCGCCGACAGCCTCAGTTCGATGATTCCCGGCCTGCTGGGCGCGGGTTCGGCCCAGGGCCTGCTCAACGGTCAGCGCGAACGCCTGATGCAACAGATCGGCAACGACCTGGACAACACCTTGCTGTACGTCTATCGCGACCTGTCCGACCCCGAGCTGGAAGAGTTCTCGACCTTTGCCGAATCGGCCGAAGGCAAGGCGTACTACCAGGCCGCCCTGGCGGCAATCCGCGCGGGGTTGGCCGTGGGCCAGAACCTGGCGCCGGCGCAACCTGGAAACTGACCGCCACATAGCCCAGCCGGCAACGGTCTATAATCCAGGCGCAATATGAAAGTCCGGGTGCCATCCGTGCAGTAGGCTCACCTCCCCTCAGGAGACGACTCATGTACAGGATCAACCTCGCTACCGCCGCGGACATCGAGGGCATCGCCCAACTGCTCCAGGCCAACTCCCCCTCCCGGGGCGGATCGCTGACCGGGGAGTTTCCCCTCGACAAGGTCAGGCAGATGGCCCTCGGCGGCTCCCCCGTGGTGGTTGCCTCTCGCGATGACAAAGTCGTTGGCGTGCTGTTCAGCGCGGCCAGGGACATGCACCCCGCCCCGCCGTCGATCCAGGCCATGCTGGCCGCATGGCCGGGCACGCCCGATGCCTACGTGTACGGGCCCGCCTGCATCGCCAGCACGGAAAGAGGCCAGGGTCTCCTGCCGCGACTCTATGCCCAGCTCCAGCAGCATTATCCTGGCCGCGAAGCGATTCTGTTCATCCGCCGGGACAACGGCGCCTCGCTGCGCGCCCATGAACGCCTGGGGATGCGCGAGGTCGCGGGTTTCACCCTGGAGGGTGACGAGTACGCCGTCCTCAGTGACCGACCGGCTGCCACAGAGTAAGGCACGCCTCTCAACGATAAAGCAGGGCGCCTGAAACACCGCGAACCTGCAGGAGCCCGGCTTGCCGGCGAATGCGTCCTCAAGGCCGCCAGAAGCTTCGCTGGCAAGCCAGGCTTCCACAGACAACTTCAGCCTAGGCGGTTTGTGCCTGCCCGGCATGGGACCAGGCCGTGACCCACTCCCGCACCTGCGCATAGGGATAGGCCTCCAGCGCTGAAAACCCCGGCAGCGCCCGCGCCTTCAATTTCGTGAACAACGGCACGCTGATACCGCAGAGGAAGCGCGTCAGGCATTCCGTACTCGGTGAGTGTCCACTGTGCTCCTGGTGCTTGTGGATAAATCCACTGCATAGCCCCGGGAAATCCCGCTGTTCGAGCGCAGGCAGTGCCGGTGGCTCCGGCAGACGGGCCACTTGCCCGTGGCACACCGAACAATGCCCGCAGCGTTCAGGTGCCTGCTCGTCGCCGAAATAGCGGGCCAGCCGATAACCCAGGCATTGCTCGGTCGCAAACAACGCCAGCATCGCGTGAATCCGTGCAATCTCGCTGACCTCATGCTGGGCGAAACAGGCATACAGCTCCAGGCTCAAGGCATGGGGATCGAAGTCGCTGACCAGCAGGCTGTAGACCTCGGTCATCTGCTTGCTCTCCAACTCGATCCAGCGCCGTTCCTGGAAGAAATCCAGGGCCTTCACCACCCGCCCGCGCTCGGCCTGGTGCTGCTGGTACATGGCGTCGAAATCCACCGTGGCCCAGGTGCGCGCGCGACTGGAGGTGTGGATGATCGCCGCGACAAAATCGCGGCGCTCGCCCTCGAACTTCGCCAGCAGCACCTCCGGCTCCACCAGGAACTTGAAACGGTACTCGGCAAAATAGGCATAACGCGGTGCGATCAAGCCACGCAACTCCAACTGGACCAGCAAGGTCTTGAGCGGCAACTGGCGGATATTGCTCTGGTCGGCCAGGGGCCCGAGAAGGAATTCCCACTGGCCGTCCGGGCTCGCGCCCTGCAGTTCGTCCAGCACCCGCCGAATCCCCTCCAGCTCCGGGGTATCGCCGTAGACGAAGTTTTCCAGCACGTTGAGGCTGTCGCGGTTGGCCAGCACCAGGCAATCGGAAGGCTGGCCGTCGCGCCCGGCCCGGCCGATTTCCTGGCTGTAGTTCTCGATGGACTTGGGCAGGTCGAAGTGCACCACGTTGCGGATATCGCTCTTGTCGATACCCATGCCGAAGGCGATGGTGGCGACGATGCAGTTCAACTGCCCGGCCATGAACTGCTTCTGGATCGCCTCGCGCTGCTCATGGGGCAGGCCGGCGTGATAAGCGCTCGCCGCAATACCGCGCTGGCTCAGGTGTTCGGCGATCTGCTCGGCGGTTTTCTGCAGGGTGACGTAGACGATGCTCGCTTGCCCGCTGCGTTCGCCCAGCCACTCCACCAGGCGACGACGCTTGTCCGGGCCGCTGACCGGCTCCACCAGCAGGTTCAGGTTCGGCCGATAGAAACCGGTGGTCACCACATCGGTCGGCGCAATGGCGAACCTGGCCTGCATGTCGACGATCACCTTCGGCGTCGCGGTGGCGGTCAGCAACAAGGCCTGGGGAATACGGAACTGGCGCTGATAATCTGGCAGCTTGAGGTAATCCGGGCGGAAATTGTGGCCCCACTCGGAGATGCAGTGCGCCTCGTCCACCACCAGCAGGGAAATCTGCACCTGCTGCAGGAAATGGCGGAAGCGCTCGTTTTTCAGGCGCTCCACGGAAATCATCAGGATCTTCAGCTCCCCGGAGCGGGCCCGGGCCATCACCGCATTGGCCTCATCGCGACTCTGCACCGAGTCGATACTCGCCGCCGCAATGCCGTGGCCTTGCAGAAAGGCCAACTGGTCCTGCATCAGTGCCAGCAGTGGCGACACCACCAGCGTCAGGTGCGGCAGGAGCAGTGCCGGCAGTTGATAACACAAGGACTTGCCGGAGCCGGTGGGAAAGATCGCCGCCGCCGAACGCCCGGCCAGGACCGCGCTGATCGCCGCTTCCTGGCCGTCGCGAAACCGTGGATAACCAAAAACCCGCTGGAGGGTGTCGTGCATAGGCTGTCACTCCGTTGACCGCTGTGGATAAACAAACCCTAGGCGGTCAGGCGAGAAAAGGTCCGAGGCAAGCATTACAAACCACTACAGCGCGCCAGCCTATCGCAAAGCCGGCCGCGGTTGCGGGATAACCACCAATAGCCGGATACAAATCCACGGGTGCGCCCCCGCGAAAATGTCGATTATATCCAAGCCTCCTATGTTGACTGATACCCGGTCGCCGATCTTCGCGTCGTTGAAACGGACGGTTCAACGACGCTCGTTTACCCAGGAGCCCCCCATGGACACCGCCCCTCGCCCCTTCTCTTCACTGGCCCGTCACGGCCTGCTACTCGCGCCCCTGTTGCTCAGCGGTTGCCTGTCCGGCCCGGACTCCGGCCTGCTCAAGCCGGGCGCGGCGGGCGTCGAGCCGCCGTCCAGCCGTTTCGAAACCCCGGAATACAAGGCACAACGCGCGCTCGCACTGGTCAAGGCGTCGACCCTGTATGCACTGGGCGGCACCGGCAAGGGGGTCAGCGTGGCCATCATCGACTCCGGACTCAACACACAATTACCCGAGTTCAAGGACCGCCTCGCCACCCCGGGTCACGACTACGTACGCGACGTCCCCGCACTGATCGACCCCCACGGACATGGCACCCAGATGGCCGGGATTGTCGCCGCCAACCGCGACGGCCAGGGCATGCATGGCATCGCCTTCGACGCCAGGCTGATCGTCATGCGTATTGGCGACAACAACGAACCGTTCTTTTTTGACGATCAGATCGCCCGCGCCTGGAAAGACAGCTTCGCCGCTGGCGCCAGGATTCTCAGTAACTCCTGGGCCAACGATATTCCCGCCACCGAAATCACTGAAGCGCGGTACAAGCAGGTGATGGGCGATTCCTTGCCGGTCGCCCGCCAATTGGTGGCCGAAGGCGCCGTGTTTGTTTTCCCCACGGGCAACGAGCTGCGGCGCGAGCCCCTGGCCGAACCTGGCCTGCCCCAGGCATTGCCTGAACTGGAGAAGGGCTGGATCGCGGTGGTGGCGCTGAAGAATGACGGCACGCTCATCAACCAGAAATCCAATTACTGTGGCGTGGCAGAGCGATGGTGCATCGCGGTCCCGGGCGGGGATGGTGGTGTCGACAATGGCTTGCTCACCACCAGCGCCAAGGGCGGCTACCAGGAAACCGCCGGGACTTCGCCCGCCGTGGCGTTGGTCAGCGGCGCACTCGCCGCCCTGCAGAGTCGCTTTCCCGAACTCACCACCCAGCAATTGCGCGATGTATTGCTCGATAGCGCCAACCACAGCGGGCCTTACGCCAAGGGCGAAGCCTACGGACGCGGGCTGATGGATCTGGCGGCGGCGGCGCAACTGGCAGCCGAACGGGTGAAGAACCCGCCGACGACGCCGGCCCAACGGTAACGGCCCCGCACAAACGCACAACGCGCCAGACAGGGCGCGTTGTGGGCTTGGATCAGTTCGCTATTCAGCGATTCCTGACCCGCTCGATCGCCGTGTCGTACACCGGGTTGGCTTTCTGTTCCTTGGCCAGCTCGTAGTGACGCAGCGCGTCGGAGAACTGCCCGGCGTCTTCATAGATACGCGCAATGTTGTAGTAGGAACTGGCGCGCACGGTGTTCGCCGAGTTGCCGGATGCCAGGGCAACGGCCTTGCGGTTGGCCCAGATGGCTTCGGCGGTGTTGCCGGCCTTCTGGTACGCCAGGCCGAGGTTGCTGTAGGCCTGGCCGAAGCTGTTGTTCAGATCGATGGCCTGGCGGAAGAAGGCAATCGCCTGTTCCAGATTTCCAGCCTTGTAGGCTGCTTCACCTTTGACATTCAGCGCCTTCGCATCGGCCTGGGCCGTGGAACTGACGGCCACTTCGGCGACCGCCACCTTGTCGTCCAGCAACGGCGAGACTTCGTTCAGCACATCCTTGGCTTCCACGGTCACGCCGCTGAAGGTGTTGATGTCCTGGAAATCACCGTTGCCGGTCATGCGGAACACGGTCCACAGGTTGCCGCTGCGATTGGCCGGCACGTAGTAGGTACGAACCAGGGACTGGCCCATGTAGACAAACACCTTGGCCTGGCTATTGGACAACTGGCGCGAGCTCGGATTGCCGCCGTTGGTGAAGTCATGCACGGCATACACATAGCTTTCGCCATAGTGCTTCTTCTGCAGGGTGATGGTTTCCGGGCCATAGCTGTCGGTGTCATCCACATCCAGCTCGGCATCGTCGCCCCTCTGCTGTTCGAAGTAGATATTGTTGCCGGGGAAGATCATGTGGGAGTCGAGGTCAGCCGGGGTCTTGCCCCAGGTCAGCACCACGCGCAGGCCGTCGAGGCTCTGCATCACCGGGCTGATGGCGTAGGTCATGTCCTTGCACGGGCACTTGACCACCAGGTTGGAATAACCGGCCTTCTTGATGATCAGCAGGTTGCTGGCGTCATCGGCGAAGTTGGCGGCAAGGGTGACCTGGCCCTGGGCGTTGGTCTTGCCGACCACGTTCTGCTCGCCGTTGCGCTGCAACAGCACCTCGGCGTCGGCGATCTTCTGATCCTTGACCACGGCACTGAGTACTTCGATGGGCAATGATTCGGCCTGGACCGTCCATGCCGCGGCACACAACGACACCACCGAGGCCACGCGAAGCAGAGACATACTTAACTCCCTTTAAGTGCAAGTTCGAGCATCGGATGACGCCCGTAAAATTGCAGGGAAACATACCGATTTTTTGCCTGAAGTGTCTGACTTTCATAAGGGAAATTTCATTTTTGTGGAGCCGTCGTTACTGGCAAACGGCTATTTCGCGATTTAATCTGCAAATCTCCTCAAAGCCCATGAGAAAGCGCCGATAACCCGCTGACTCACCAAGGAAGGCAGCGGCGAACCATGCAACAACCACCTGAAGACGACGGCGTCATTCATTTCAAGCGCCTGCACCCCGAGCATTTCGATGTGGTGCTGGGATCGCACCCGACCCGGCAAAAGCCGCCACGTCCGGTTCGCCCCAGATCCTACGGCCTGTGGATACTGTTGCTGATCCTGCTGGGTATGCTCGGCTACATGGTGCACAGCCGCAACAGCAGTCATCGCCCGCCACAGAATGAACCGGTACCACAGCCTGCTGCCGAACCGCTGGCGACCGAGCCTGGCGTCCAGCCCGAAGCCCCGGCAGAGCCGCTGCAATTGCGGACCGAACCCAGCGCCAACCTCGCGCCACTGCCGGCGGAGCCCGTCGCCGCGCAAATCCAGGCACCGCCGCCCAAGGCCCAGGGACTGGTATCCGCCAGCTACCTGGCCGAGTACAAGGCCGACCTGAAGGCGCCCGAAGCCACCCATACGCGCCGGGGCGAAGTCGCCACCGTACTCATCCGCGAGTGGGACGGACGTAATCGCTACGCCGCGAAATGGCGCATCTTCAACAACGTCATCGACAATGCCAGCGTCTGCGCAAACTTCCCGACCACCTCCACGGAACATCGCGAATGCCGCAAGGCCGCCGAGGTGTTTTTCAAGGAACAGTGCGCGGAATGGGGCAAACGCTCGAACCGCGACAAGGACGAGCAAAGCAAGGGGATGCAGGCACGGTATTGCACGGCGATGCAGACGTATAGCCCGCAGGGGTGACCGTCTGTTTCCGCTACGCTTGGACCTTGTCCTTTGAGATAGAAATCATGAGCAAACTGACATTTCGGGAAAAGCAGGATCACTACAACAAGATCCGTCGATCAAACAGCCTGGCAAGCCTTCGTCTCGAAGGGTTCAACACTTCCCGTGCCGATGTCGATAAACCGCTCCCGACGATGGAAGCCGTTCTCAGCCAGTACCGTAGTATCTCCAACTGATGCCAGCCCAATACGGAATTGGTAAAAATCCGTATTGCGACCCCAGCACCCAGGTTCTGCGCAATCTCCCCCGCTCCGAGCTCATAGTCGAAATCGCGCAAACTTATGGAGACTTCAATGTCATTCACCCTTTTCGCGAAGGCAATGGACGAGCCCAGCGAGTTCTGTTCGAGAACATCATCGTAAAACCAGCGCCCACCAACGCCTCCAGGCCGCCAGCGACCTGCTGGAAGCCATGACCTGTGTCAGCCTCGACACCACCTGCGACAAAGACCTCCCCCATGTCACCAATGCCGCCTACCTGTTGGTGCGCGAAGGTTGTGTCCTGTTGCAGTTGGTTCAGCAGCGAACGATGGCATTGAGCAGGCAAGTCGCCCAGTAACATCACGACAAACAGGCCATTTCACAATAGGAAATGGCCTACTGATATTGTGGAATTCACAGCCCATTTTGAGAGTCTGGCTACGAGATTGAAGGTAAAAGCTGATCCACAGCCGGTGTCAGCACCGCCATTATTTCATTCGACCTTCTGACGCTGACTTTCATAGCCCGGAGGAAATACCTTCTGGAGGTAACCCGGTGACAATTCAGACGATGCCCGAGCTGGCATATGCCTTGCCTATGCAAAAAATCGACACTACACTGCATATGCCAGACATATGCAGGGGCGATATCATGCGCACAGTCTCAATTTTCAAGAACGGCAAAAATCAGGCGATACGCCTGCCAAATGACATGGCTTATGAAGGCGTAGGAGAACTGGAGATCACGCGCAATGGCGATGTGATCACCCTGCGCCCTGTGCGCCCCAGCTGGCAATCGCTGGCAGAGCTACCTGCGGCTGATGCTGACTTTCTACAAGAACGCCCGGACATCATCGGCGATGAAGGCAGGTTCAGTCTGTGACCACCTATATGCTCGATACCTGTATTTGCTCGTTCATCATGCGTGAACGCCCCGAATCTGTATTGAAGCGATTGGCAGCAGAAGTGGGTCGAAATAACCGGATCGTAATCTCTGCGATCACTTACTCAGAAATGCGCTACGGACAGATCGGCAAAAAAGCTTCCTCCAGGCACAAAATAATGATCGATGAGTTTGTGAAGCGCCTGGATGCGATCCTGCCGTGGGATCAGAACGCCGTGGACGCGACAGTCGAAGTGAGACGCCAACTGACGGATATCGGCTCGCTCATTGGCGGTAATGACACGGCCATCGCGGGCCACGCCATAGCCACGGGATGCAAGCTGATCACCAACAATCTACGTGAGTTCAGCCGTGTTACAGGGCTCGAATACGAAGACTGGGTTCATTGAGGCATTACCCGCCAGGTTTGTTGTGCAGGGTCAGGCCGATTGATAAAATTTCCGCAACGCATCTGCGTTGAATATTTGCCCAACGTCCAAGGCCCGCATCGATTCGTCTAGCGGGCCTTCGTGTTTTCGGGCTTCCACTGAGACACCTCCCCGATGATATTGGCCAGCAGCCTTCCAGACACCGAATTGATGAAACAACTGATCGAGTTGCTGGACGACGAGATCGGCTTGCCGGAGCACAAGTCCGTTGGCCTGCACACAGCCATCAATCTTGACCTGGGCTGCGACGGCAAGGATGCCAGTGAGTTGATGGAAGCACTGGAAGAACGATTCATCCTGGATCTCATCGACTTCGATCCCTATCGCTATTTCGAACCCGAAGGTTTCGATGTTTTCGCCAAACGTCGCACCAAGGTGCGCAGCCGCAAGGTCGCCCTGACCATCGGCATGCTCTATCAGGCCATCCGACAGAAACACTGGAACACAGCCGAACTGGAACGCCTCGTCGAAAAACGGGTATAAAAAAGCCGCCCCGAAGGGCGGCTTTTCAAACAGCTGGCAACCGATGCTTACAGCTTCGGACCCGCCGCCTTGATCGCGTCGCTCACGTCGAACTTCTTGAAGTTCTCGATGAACAGGCCTGCCAGGGCTTTTGCCGCTTCGTCGTAGGCAGCTTTGTCGGCCCAGGTGTTGCGTGGGTTCAACAGGCCGGTCTCGACGCCCGGTACGGCCAATGGCACGTCCAGGTTGACGGTGTCCAGGTGCTCGGTTTCAACGCCGATCAGCGCGCCGCTCTGGATCGCGGCAATCACGCCACGGGTGGTCGGGATGTTGAAGCGCTTGCCAACGCCGTAGCCGCCGCCGGTCCAGCCGGTGTTGACCAGGTAGACCTTGGAACCGAAACCACGGATGCGCTTGATCAGCAGTTCCGCGTATTCGCCGGCCGGACGAGGGAAGAACGGCGCGCCGAAGCAGGTGGAGAAGGTCGACTTGATGCCGCCACCCGAACCCATCTCGGTCGAACCGACCAGGGCGGTGTAGCCGGACAGGAAGTGGTAAGCGGCCTGCTCTTCGCTGAGGATCGACACTGGAGGCAGTACGCCAGTCAGGTCGCAGGTCAGGAAGATCACGGCGTTCGGCTCGCCACCGAGGTTTTTCGGCGCGCGCTTTTCGATCAGTTCACGCGGGTAGGCCGCACGGCTGTTCTGGGTCAGGCTGCTGTCGGCGTAGTCGGCCTTCTTGTTGGCATCGAGCACGACGTTTTCCAGCACGGCGCCGTGCTGGATGGCTTTCCAGATCACCGGCTCGTTCTTCTCGGACAGGTCGATGCACTTGGCATAGCAACCGCCTTCGATGTTGAACACCACGCCCACGCCCCAGCCGTGTTCGTCGTCGCCGATCAGGTAGCGGCTTTCGTCAGCCGACAGGGTGGTCTTGCCGGTGCCCGACAGACCGAAGAACAGGGTCACGTCGCCCTCTTCACCCATGTTGGCCGCGCAGTGCATCGGCAGCACGTCAGCGGCCGGCAGCAGGAAGTTCTGCACCGAGAACATGGCTTTTTTCATTTCACCGGCGTAGCGCATGCCGGCGATCAGGACTTTCTTGGCCGCGAAGTTGAGGATCACGGTGCCATCGGAGTTGGTGCCGTCACGCTCGGGGACGCACTCGAACTCCGGAACGTTGAGGATCTGCCACTCGTCCTTGCCACCGGCGTTGTACTGGCCGGCTTCAGGGTTGATGAACAGGCAACGACCGAACAGGTTGTGCCAGGCAGTACCGGTGGTCATCTTGACCGGCAGGTAGTGCGCAGGATCGGAACCTACGTGCACGTGGGAAACAAAACGCTCGCGCTCGCCGATAAAGGCTTCGACGCGGTTCCACAGGGCGTCGAACTTGTCGGCCGGGAACTTGCGGTTGATCGGGCCCCAGGCGATGGCATCCTGGGTGGAAGGCTCTTCTACGATGAAACGGTCTACCGGCGAACGACCGGTGCGGTGACCGGTCCGCACGACCAGCGCGCCGGTATCGGCGAGTTCGCCTTCACCACGAGCCAGGGCTTCCTTGACCAGATCATCGACACTCAGATCGGTGTACACGGCATTGTTTGCTTGCGTCATGAGATTCCCCGTCGGCCAGTGGCCGAGTGCTCCAAACGTTTTGTAGTAGAAAGTCGTGCACTACTACCGCGAAAAAAGTGGGCCGGATTATGCCAGAAAAGCCCAAAAAGAGTAGGGCCCTCCTGTCAGAACGCCTATTTTCCGGCGTTTGACAGGAGATTTACCTGTGCTGAAGCGTTTTAGTGACGAGTATCTGACGGGGTGTCGACCCCGGCACCGGCAAACAATTGGGCAATATCGGCCGCATCGAACAGATAACGCTGGTTGCAGAACTGGCAATCGATCTCCACGACACCGCCCCGTTCGACCACCAGTTCCTGGGCATCTTCCAGTCCCAGGCTGACCAGCGCGTTGCCCGAACGCTCGCGGGAGCAACTGCAGCGGAAGCTCAGCGGCTGGATATCGAACAGGCGCACAGCCTCTTCGTGATAGAGGCGATGCAGCACGGTTTCGTTGTCGAGGCCGAGCAGTTCCTCGGCGGTCAGGGTGGTGGCCAGGGCGGTGATGTGCTGCCAGCTGGCGGCACGCTCTTCTTCATCCTTGAGGCGGTCGGCCGGCAATTGCTGCAACAGCAGGCCACGGGCACGCTGGCCATCCGCGTTGAGCCAGAAACGGGTACCGACCTGCTGGGACATGACGAAGTAGTTGGTGAAGCACTCCGACAAGGTGGCGCCGTCGAGGTCGACGATCCCCTGGTAGCGCTGGCCCTGGATCGGGTCCACGGTCAGGGCCAGGACACCATTGGGCATCAGGTCGGCGAGGCTCGCACCGGGGGCGACCTGGTCCGCTTCATAGCGCGCCAGGCCGCGGATTTCGCGCTCGCTGGAGCACTCCACCATCAGCAGCGGCACCGCGCCTTCGGAACGGGCCTGGAGAATCAGCAGGCCGTCGAACTTCAAGGTGCCGACCAGCAGGGCGGCGGCGGCCATCAGTTCACCGAGCAGTTGCGCAACCGGTTCGGGATAGGGGTGCTTGGCCAGGACTTCGGCATAGCTGCGCTCCAGAGACACCAGTTCGCCACGGGTGTCGCTGTCATCGAAGATGAAGCGTTGGGTGTAATCGGTGTCCGGTAGATCTGACATAGGGTTCAATTCTGGAAGTAGGAATAAGGGCGTTCGGCTCAGGAAATATGAGCATTTTATGAACAAACAGGGTTCGAACCAAGCAACATGGGGGCGAATGTCGGCCAGTCAAGGACATGAGGTCCTCTAATAACCGTGCGAGCCGATAGTCAGTCGGCGCCGCTGCCGCGGAATTTGAACAGGTCGCGCCGCTGCTTCTTGCTCGGCTTGCCATCGGTGGTCAGCCCCAGGGCCCCGGCCTTGCGCTGGGCCGCGGCGGCTTCGCGCCGGGCGATGCTGGCTTCGGTTTCAGTGTAGAGCGCCTGCGCCTCCGGTGCGCCGCGCCGGACCACCGACAGCGCCTGCACCACCACGGTACGCTCGTCGAAGCCGACGCGAATCAGCAACTCGTCGCCCACATGGGGCTCCCTGGACGGTTTGCAGCGCTCGCCGCGACAATGCACCTTGCCGCTTTCGATCGCGTCCTTGGCCAGGGCGCGGGTCTTGTAGAAGCGCGCTGCCCATAACCACTTGTCGAGTCGAACCTTGTCGTCCGCTTCCGGTTTCTGCGCCACGGGGATTCCTCAAACTGAAATATTGCTGAACTGTACTACCGTTGCCGTCGAAGCTGAATGTCCCTGGCCAGTCTAGAATGCGGGGAGCCGGGCTGATTTCACGGCCTGATACAAGTCGCACAGATATCTGTCGCCATTTACCCATTATTCTGCGTGAATACCGCGATTATGGCCGCCTCGCGGCCTGAGCGGGTTTCTCACCGGTTGAGCATTTTGAAGACATTTGACCATTTGACTGTTGTAGGTCTGCGCGAGTGGGTGGCGCTCCCGGATCTGGGAGTCGCGGGCCTGCGGGCGAAGATCGACACCGGCGCCAGTACCTCCAGCCTGCATGCCACCGAAATCGAGCCGTTCGAGCGCGACGGAGAGAAGTGGGTGCGCTTCACCGCCCACCTGGGCAGCTTGGTGCAATTGCGCCATCGGCGCTGCGAAGCCCCGTTGCTGGCCATGAAAACCATCAAAAGCTCCAACGGCCATGCCCAGGTGCGCTATGTGATCGCGACCACCCTGGCCATGGGAGACAAGGTCTGGCAGGTGCAATTCACCCTCGCCTGTCGCAAGGCCATGCGTTATCGCCTGTTGCTGGGTTCCAAAGCTCTGATCGACGGTCAGCTGGTGGTCAATCCGGGCCAGAAATACGTTCAAGACAAGCCGGTTTTCCCGGTCACTACTACCTCTGCCACAGGTGTTGCATGAAGATCGCTGTGCTGTCGCGTAACCCGCGTCTGTATTCCACTCGTCGCCTGGTCGAAGCCGGTGTCGAGCGTGGCCATGAGATGGTAGTGGTCGATACCCTGCGCGCCTATATGAACATCGCCAGCCACAAGCCGCAGATCCACTATCGCGGCAAGCCGCTGGAGGGTTTCGACGCGGTGATCCCACGGATCGGTGCTTCGGTGACCTTCTATGGCTGCGCGGTGTTGCGCCAGTTCGAAATGATGGGGGTCTTCCCCCTCAACGAATCGGTGGCGATTGCCCGTTCGCGGGACAAGCTGCGCTCGCTGCAATTATTGTCGCGCCGCGGGATCGGCCTGCCGGTCACCGGTTTCGCCCACTCGCCGGACGATATCCCCGACCTGATCGAGATGGTCAACGGCGCCCCGCTGGTGATCAAGGTGCTGGAAGGCACCCAGGGTATCGGCGTGGTGCTGTGCGAGACGGCGACGGCGGCGGAGTCGGTGATCGAGGCCTTCATGGGCCTGAAGCAGAACATCATGGTCCAGGAATACATCAAGGAAGCCGGCGGCGCGGATATCCGCTGCTTTGTGGTCGGCGACAAGGTGATCGCGGCGATGAAGCGCCAGGCCAAGCCGGGCGAGTTCCGCTCCAACCTGCACCGTGGCGGCAGCGCCAGCCTGATCAAGATCACCCCGGAAGAACGCATGACCGCGATACGCGCGGCCAAGGTGATGGGCCTGAGCGTGGCCGGGGTGGATATCCTGCGTTCCAATCACGGACCGCTGGTGATGGAGGTGAACTCGTCTCCGGGCCTGGAGGGGATCGAGGTCACCACCGGCAAGGATGTGGCGGGAATGATCATCCAGCACATCGAGAAAAATGGCGGGCCGAACATGACCCGCACCAAGGGCAAGGGCTGATCGTCTATTCAGATCCGCGCTGCACGGCTATCCGGCCAAGGCCGGCTAGACCGCGTCGCGCGGCAGCATCAGGCCCAACGGCAGACGAACCCGCGCTTCCAGGCCCCCACCGGAGCGGTTGCGCAGTTCGACATTGCCGCCATGCATCGAGGCGATCCGCTTGACGATCGCCAGGCCCAGGCCGGTGCCCTTGCCGCCACGGGCCTTGTCGCCCCGGGTGAAGGGGTTGAAGATTCCTTCCAGTTCGGCCGGATCGATACCCGCGCCACGGTCCATGACACTCAGGACCACGTAGGGCGCACTGGTATCTCCCGACACATAGGCCGCCACTTCCACGCCCTCTCCGGCATGGTTGAGGGCGTTGCCGATCAGGTTGTTCAGCAGCCGCTTCATCGATACCCGCCGCAGGGGGAACGGCTGGATCGGCTGCAGGCGCATGCGCACCCGCTCTTCGTTCTGGTTGTAGGGCATCACCACCTCGCGCACGAGGTCGCTGAGGTCCACTTCTTCCACCGACTCGTCGCGGCCGTCGCGGATGAATGCGAGGAACTGGTCGAGAATGGCGTCCATGTCCTCGATATCCCGCACCATGTCTTCGCTGAGGTCGCTGTGGTCGCCCATCAGCTCCAGGGACAGGCGCAAGCGCGTCAGCGGCGTGCGCAGGTCGTGGGAAACCCCGGCCAGCATCAGCTCCCGTTCGCGCCCCGCCTGCTCGACGTCCTCGGCCATCTGGTTGAAGGCGCTGTATACCTCGGTCATTTCGCTCGGGGTGTCACTGATCGGCAGGCGCACGCTGCGACCCTGGCCCAGTTGCCGCGCGGCAAAGACCAGGCGCTTCAACGGCTGGTTGAGCTGGCTGACGAAGATCCACGCCGATGCCGTGGACAGCAGGCCGATGGCCAGGAACCAGCCCAGCACACTCCAGATCTTCTGCCCGCGTAGCGGATGCGGATACAGCGGCACCTTCAACCAGCCCGCGCCCAGGCTCGGCGCCCGCACCCACAAGGCCGGCGGCGCATGCATGCGCAGGCGGACCTCGGTATCGGCACCCAGCTCGGCCTGCATCTGGCGCTGGTAGATTTCACTGTAGGGCCAGTGCTGCTCGCCTTCCGGCACGCCACCACTGACCACGCGGATCAGGCCGGCCGCATCGGCGATCTTGTCGCGGTCGTCTTCATCCGCGGCCCAGTAGGCCCGCAGGGTCAGGGCCACGCCGTGGCTGTACTGGCGATCCACCAGGACGTCCTCGTTCATCAGCAGGTAGACCAGGGTCAGTGCCTTGGAGAACAACACCACGATGAGCACCAGCCAAAGGGTGCGCGAGAAGAAACTTTGGGGAAACCAGAGAGGGGTTTTCATAGACAGCCGCTACATACTTTGCAGGAGCGAGCAGGCGGGCTCGCACAATTGTGGATCGCGACTTGCCCGGGCGGCTTTCGCACACCCGGGCAACCCGCTCCTACAAATCACCGGTCACTTGGTTGCAGCGCCATCCGGCACGAACACATAACCCACGCCCCAGACGGTCTGGATATAGCGCGGCTTCGACGGGTCCGGTTCGATCATGCGACGCAGGCGGGAAATCTGCACATCGATGGAACGCTCCAGCGCATCCCATTCCCGCCCACGGGCCAGGTTCATCAGCTTGTCGCGGGTCAGCGGTTCGCGGGCATGCATCACCAGGGCCTTGAGCACGGCGAATTCGCCGGTGGTGAGCATGTGCACTTCGTCGCCGCGCTTGAGTTCGCGGGTGGCGAGGGACAGCTCGTAGTCGCCGAAGGTGACGCTCTCGTCTTCGCTGCCCGGAGCGCCCGGAACCGGAGCCGCCTGACGCCGCAGCACGGCCTTGACCCGCGCCATCAGTTCGTCGGGGTTGAACGGCTTGGCCAGGTAATCGTCGGCGCCCAGTTCCAGGCCCTTGATCCGGCTCAGCTCGTCGCCCTTGGCGGTCAGCATGATGATCGGCACCTGGTTGTTCGCCGCGCGCAGGCGACGGCAGGCCGTCAGGCCGTCTTCGCCAGGCAGCATCAGGTCGAGGACCACCAGATTGAACACTTCACGCGCCAGCAGACGGTCCATTTGCTCGGTGTTGGCCACCGCGCGGGCACGATAGCCCTTGCTGGTGAAAAAACGTTCCAGCAGGCTGCTCAGCCCCGGATCGTCATCCACGATGAGAATTTTTTCGCCTTCAGCAGTTTGTGCAGTGCTGCTCATGGGTTGCTCCTTTGATCTCGGCGCGCATTATGGGGCCAGCGACCGTTATACGTATCCTGTGCATTGTTAGCAGATTTTTCCTCGACTACCAGCAAACGCTGTTTTATGCCTACACGCGCACAATCCCCCCAAGCCCGGAACGCTGGTTATAATGCCCCGCCTTCTGCGTCAGGCAACGTCTGATCATTGCTGTTCGATGCCATCTTTTTTTCAAAGGCTCACAGCAATGTGCTGATTTCACGGGTCACAAGGTGCGCCTTTTGATCCCAAACCAGGCTCGCCCGACAGGCCCAAAGGCCCGGCGTGCCTGATTTCACACTTTGTCAGGTGGTTTTATGGACAGCATCAACAGCCGCATCGCCGAAGAACTCGGCGTACGCCCACAACAGGTCGAAGCGGCCGTCGCTCTACTGGATGAAGGTTCTACCGTACCTTTCATCGCGCGCTACCGTAAGGAAGTGACCGGCAGCCTGGATGACACCCAGCTGCGGCACCTGGAAGAGCGCCTGCGCTACCTGCGAGAACTCGACGAGCGGCGCATCAGCATCCTCGCCAGCATCGAGGAGCAGGGCAAGCTGACCCCGGAACTCGCTCGCGACATCAAGCTCGCCGACACCAAGACCCGCCTCGAAGACTTGTACCTGCCTTATAAGCAGAAGCGCCGCACCAAGGGCCAGATCGCCCTGGAAGCCGGTCTCGGCGAGCTGGCGGACGGCCTGTTCAACGATCCGTCGCTGACCCCGGAAAGCGAAGCCGCGCGCTTCGTCAACGCGGAAAAAGGCGTCGCCGACACCAAGGCGGCCCTCGAAGGCGCCAAGTACATCCTGATGGAGCGCTTCGCCGAAGACGCCAGCCTGCTGGACAAGCTGCGCAACTACCTCAAGCAGGAAGCCACCCTCAGTGCCCGCGTGATCGCCGGCAAGGAAGAAGAAGGCGCCAAGTTCCGCGACTACTTCGAACACGACGAACCGCTCAAGAGCATGCCGTCGCACCGCGCCCTGGCGATTTTCCGTGGCCGCAACGAAGGCATCCTCAGCTCGGCACTGAAAGTCGGCGACGAACTGCCCGGCACCATGCATCCGTGCGAAGGCATGATCGGCCAGCAGTTCGGCATCCAGAACCAGAACCGCCCTGCCGACAAATGGCTCGGCGAAGTGGTGCGCTGGACCTGGAAGGTCAAGCTCTACACCCACCTGGAAACCGACCTGCTGGGCGAGTTGCGCGACGGCGCGGAAACCGAGGCGATCAACGTGTTCGCCCACAACCTGCATGACCTGCTGCTGGCCGCCCCGGCCGGCCCGCGCGCGACCCTGGGTCTGGACCCGGGCCTGCGTACCGGCTGCAAGGTCGCGGTGGTGGACGCCACCGGCAAGCTGCTGGACCACGCCACGGTCTACCCGCACGTGCCGCACAACAAGTGGGACCAGACCCTGGCCGTCCTCGCCGCGCTGTGCGCCAAGCACTCGGTGGACCTGATCGCCATCGGCAACGGCACCGCCAGCCGTGAAACCGACAAGCTGGCCGCCGAACTGATCAAGAAATACCCGGCCATGAAAATGACCAAGGTCATGGTCTCCGAGGCCGGCGCCTCGGTGTACTCGGCCTCGGAGCTGGCGTCCAAGGAGTTCCCGGACCTCGACGTATCGATCCGGGGCGCGGTGTCCATCGCCCGCCGCCTGCAGGACCCGCTGGCCGAACTGGTGAAGATCGATCCGAAATCCATCGGTGTCGGCCAGTACCAGCACGACGTGTCGCAGTTGAAACTGGCGCGCGGCCTGGACGCGGTGGTGGAAGACTGCGTGAACGCCGTCGGCGTCGACGTGAATACCGCCTCGGTGGCGCTGCTGGCACGGATCTCCGGCCTGAACACCACCCTGGCGCAGAACATCGTCAACCATCGCGACGAGAACGGTGCCTTCAAGACCCGCGCCGCCCTGAAGAAAGTCGCGCGCCTGGGCGAAAAGACCTTCGAGCAGGCCGCCGGCTTCCTTCGTGTGATGAACGGCGACAACCCGCTGGACTCGTCCGCCGTGCACCCGGAAGCCTATCCGCTGGTACAGCGCATCGCCGCCGAAACCGACCGTGATATCCGCTCGCTGATCGGCGACGCCAGCTTCCTCAAGCGCCTGGACCCGAAAAAGTACACCGACGAGACCTTCGGCCTGCCGACCGTCACCGATATCCTCCAGGAACTGGAGAAACCGGGTCGCGACCCACGTCCCGAGTTCAAGACCGCCGAGTTCCAGGACGGTGTCGAGGACCTCAAGGACCTCGAACTGGGGATGATCCTCGAAGGCGTGGTGACCAACGTGACCAACTTCGGTGCCTTCGTCGATATCGGCGTCCACCAGGACGGCCTGGTGCACATTTCGGCGCTGTCCGAGAAGTTCATCAAGGACCCGCGTGAAGCAGTGAAGGCCGGTGACGTGGTCAAGGTGAAAGTCATGGAAGTCGACATCCCGCGCAAACGCGTCGGCCTGTCGATGCGCATGAGCGATACCCCGGGCGAGAAGATCGACGGCGCCCGCGGCTCGCGTCCGGGCTCGGCCCCGCGCCAGTCGCAGAACAACGCCCCGCGCAAGGAAACCGTGGCACCGGCACCGAGCAACAATGCCATGGCCTCGCTGTTCGCCAACGCCAAGCAGCTGAAGAAACGCTGATGGAAATCCCTGACGGCCTTACCCAGAGCGCCTTCAGCGAGCTGATCGGCTGCCGCCTGCAACGCCTCGACAGCGGCGTTGCGGAGGTGGCCCTGTCGCTGACTCCGCAACTGCGCAATCGCGGCAACGTGTTGCATGGCGGCGCGCTGTTCAGCCTGGTGGATATCACCATGGGCCTGGCCTGTTCGGCGACCCATGGCTTCGACCAGCGCAGCGTGACCATCGAGTGCAAGATCAACTACATGCGGGCGGTGGCCGAAGGCGATGTGCTGTGCATCGCCACCGTCATCCACCCCGGGCGCCGCACCCTGGTGGTCGAGGCCGAAGTGCGCCAGGGCGACAAACTTGTCGCGAAAGCACAAGGCACGTTCGCTGTTCTCTAGCTGTCCCGTCTCGATTTGGGTTAATTTCGGCACTGCGAATGCGGTGTCGGAATTTTCCGTCGGCAT
The DNA here is from genome assembly GCF_049319725.1 of Pseudomonas sp. Mn2068. NCBI lineage: Bacteria > Pseudomonadati > Pseudomonadota > Gammaproteobacteria > Pseudomonadales > Pseudomonadaceae > Pseudomonas > Pseudomonas sp. Mn2068. The sequence continues at coordinate 149,935 of NZ_JBMOUG010000008.1, forward strand.
CACATCCGACTCAGGGACGAAGTATCGGCGTTTTCTGACATTTACCAGGCGACAACGCCAGTTCTCAACTTCACCCTTGTAGACCGTCTTGCCCACCCCCATATTGGGGCGACTGACGCGTGAAGGAATCCAACTTGAGCGAACTTCTCAACCGCCGCCTGGCTCTGCTCGGCGAGCGCGCCCACCTCTCCCTGCTCGAAGAGTGCCTGCACGGCATCGAGCGCGAATGCCTGCGCGTCACCGGCGAAGCCCGCCTGGCGCAGACACCGCATCCGGAAGAACTGGGTGCCGCACTGACCAACGAGCAAATCACCACGGACTACTCCGAGTCGCTGCTGGAGTTCATCACTCCGGCCCTGCCCGACCCGGCCGACACCCTGCAAAGCCTGGACAAGATCCATCGCTTTGCCTACAGCAAGCTCGGCAACGAGTACCTGTGGAGCCCGTCGATGCCCTGCCCGCTGCCAGCCGAGGAAGATATTCCGATCGCCTACTACGGCACCTCGAATATCGGCAAGCTCAAGTATGTGTACCGCCAGGGCCTGGCCCTGCGCTACGGCAAGACCATGCAGTGCATTGCCGGAATCCACTACAACTTCTCGCTGCCGGAAAAACTCTGGCCGGTGCTCAAGCAGGCCGAAGGTTTTGTCGGCACGGACCGCGACTACCAGTCGCTGGCCTATATCGCGCTGATCCGTAACTTCCGCCGCTACAGCTGGCTGCTGATGTACCTGTTCGGTGCTTCGCCGGCCCTGGACGCGGGCTTCCTGCGCGGTCGCTCGCATTCGCTGGAACAGTTCGACGCCGACACGCTGTACCTGCCCTACGCCACCAGCCTGCGCATGAGCGACCTGGGTTACCAGAGCAACGCCCAGGCCGGCCTGACGCCGTGCTACAACGACCTGAGCAGCTACACCGACAGCCTGCGCAAGGCGGTGGCGACGCCCTACGCGCCATATGTCGAGATCGGCACGCACAAGGACGGTGAGTGGGTCCAGCTCAACACCAACATCCTGCAGATCGAAAACGAGTATTACTCCAACATCCGCCCGAAACGCGTGACCTACACCGGCGAGCGGCCTATCCAGGCGCTGATGGCCCGTGGCGTGCAGTATGTCGAGGCGCGCTGCCTGGACATCAACCCGTTCCTGCCGACCGGCATCGACCTGACCGAGGCGCGCTTCCTCGATGCGTTCCTGCTGTATTGCGCGCTGAACGACAGCCCGCTGTTCGAAAGCAACGAGTGCAACCATGCCACTTCGAACTTCCTCACCGTGGTGAAGGAAGGCCGGCGTCCGGGCCTGCAATTGCAGCGTCGGGGCCAGGCGGTGGACATGAAGGAATGGGCCGCCGAATTGCTCGAGCAGATTGCTCCGTTGTCGGCGTTGCTCGACCGCAGCCATGGCGGCGATGGTCACAGCAAGTCCCTGGACGAGCAAATGGCGAAGGTCCGCGATTCGTCCCTGACGCCGTCGGCCCAGGTGCTGGCGAGCATGACCCAGCACAAGGAAAGCTTTGCCCAGTTCTCCATGCGCCAGAGCCTGGCCCATGCCAAGTACTTCCGCAGCCAGCCGCTGGCCAAGGACGAACAGGCCGCCTTCGAAGAAAGCGCGCGCCAGTCGCTTGTCCAGCAACTGGAGCTGGAGCAGAACGAAGTGGGTGATTTCGACGTGTTTGTCGGGTCGTACCAGGCGAGCATCCTGTCGATCAGCAACTGAGGCGGCGCCTGTACTGACGCCTTCGCCGGCAAGCCGGCTCCCACAGAGACTTCAGTCGGCCACACATCCGTGGCCGACCCCGCATCCTTGTAGGAGCTGGCTTGCCAGCGAAGAGGCCCTGGAGCGCTCCAAAGCCCCGCAGACCCAACTGGCTCTGAAGCTCAGAGGGCCTTTTCGAAGATCTTCGAATTACGCTGGTAGTTGTACAACGACGCCCGCGCGCTCGGCAGGCGCTCGACGCTGCTCGGCACAAACCCGCGCTCACGGAACCAGTGGGCGGTACGGGTCGTCAGGACAAACAGGGTCTTCAGGCCCTGGGCCCGGGCCCGAGTCTCGATACGCTCCAGCAGTTCGTCCCCGCGCCCGCCATGACGGTACTCCGGGTTCACCGCCAGGCATGCCAGCTCACCGGCATCCGAATCGGCGATCTGGTACAGCGCCGCACAGGCGATGATCATCCCTTCACGCTCGACCACGCTGAACTGCTCGATCTCGCGCTCCAGCACTTCCCGCGAACGCCGCACCAGGATGCCCTGTTCTTCCAGCGGACTGATCAGGTCGAGCAGGCCGCCGACGTCTTCGATCGCCGCTTCGCGCACCAGCTCGAATTGCTCCTGGGCCACCAGCGTACCGCCACCGTCGCGGGTGAACAGTTCGGTCAACAGCGCGCCGTCTTCAGCATAACTGACGATATGGCTGCGAGCCACGCCGCCACGGCAGGCTTCGGCCGCCGCGTCGAGCAACTCGGCCTGGTAATCGCTGCCCAGGCGCTGCAGGTGCGCCGGCACCTGCTGTGGGCGCAACTCGCGGACCAGACGACCATGTTCATCGATCAGGCCGTGATCGGCGCCGAACAACAGGAGTTTTTCCGCCCCCAGGTCGATGGCGGCGCGGGTCGCGACGTCTTCGCAGGCGAGATTGAAGATTTCCCCGGTGGGCGAGTAGCCCAGCGGCGACAGCAGCACGATGGAGCGCTCGTCCAGCAGGCGGTTGATGCCCCGGCGGTCGACCCGGCGCACCTCGCCGGTGTGGTGATAGTCGACCCCTTCCAGCACACCGATCGGCCGCGCCGTCACCAGGTTGCCGCTGGCGACCCGCAACCGCGAACCCTGCATCGGCGAGGCGGCCATGTCCATGGACAGGCGCGCTTCAATGGCGATCCGCAGATAGCCGACCGCGTCGATCACGCATTCCAGGGTGGCGGCATCGGTAATGCGCATGCCGTGATGGTAATGCGGGGTCAGGCCACGGGCCGCCAGGCGGCTTTCGATCTGCGGGCGCGAACCGTGGACCAGCACCAGGCGCACGCCCAGGCTGTGGAGCAGCACCAGGTCATGGACGATATTGCCGAAGTTGGGGTGCTCGACCCCGTCACCGGGCAGCATGACGACAAAGGTGCAATCGCGGTGGGCGTTGATATAGGGAGACGCATGGCGAAGCCAGTTTACGTATTCGGGCATGACCTGAACCTGTATAAAAAACAGCCAATAAAAAGTGGGTGCAACATGAAAACGCACAACGGGCTGTTGGTTATCGTCGGAACAGGCTTGGCGACACGCGGGCTCTCCTTAATCGGTAACGGATGGTCTGGCCTGGCATTTAACGCAAGGTCGGGGCCGGGCTCAAGCAATAATGTTCAATCAGTTCACGCAGTAACGCCACGGTAGGCTGCAAACGTGACATTTCGAGGTATTCCCCCGGTTGATGCGCACACGCGATATCGCCAGGGCCGAGTACCAGGGTCTCGCAGCCAAGGCGCTGAAGATAAGGCGCTTCGGTGCCGAACGCCACTGCTTGTGCACGATGGCCGGTGAGTTTTTCGGCGATGCGCACCAGTTCGGCATCCGCCACCTGTTCGAAGGGCGGCACCTCGGGGAACAACGGCGCATAGTCGATCCGGACCTGGTGCAGTTCCGCCAGGGGTTCGAGCTTGGCGCGGATCGCCGCACGCAGCACGCCCGGGTCCATGCCAGGCAGCGGCCGCAGGTCGAACTCCAGGGAACATTGGCCGCAGATGCGGTTGGGGTTGTCGCCGCCATGGATACAGCCGAAGTTCAGGGTCGGCTGCGGCACGCTGAACTGCGGGTTGTTGTACTCGCGCTGCCACTGCCAGCGCAGGCCCTTGAGCTCGCCGATCGCATCGTGCATGGCTTCAAGGGCGCTGTGCCCCAGGCTTGGATCCGACGAATGGCCACTGCGCCCGAGGATTTCGATGCGCTCCATCATCACGCCCTTGTGCAGGCGGATCGGCTTGAGCCCGGTCGGCTCGCCGATCACCGCCGCGCGCCCCAGCGGCCGCCCGGCCTCGGCCAGCGCGCGGGCACCGGACATCGAGCTTTCTTCGTCGCAGGTGGCCAGGATCAGCAACGGCTGCTTGAACGGCTGGTCGAGCAACGGCTTGACCGCCTCGATGGCCAGGGCAAAAAAGCCCTTCATGTCGCAACTGCCCAGGCCGACCCAGCGGCCGTCGACCTCGGTCAGTTTCAGCGGGTCGGTCTGCCACAGCGCCTCGTCGAACGGCACGGTATCGCTGTGCCCGGCCAGCACCAGCCCGCCGGGACCGCTGCCGAAGCTGGCCAGCAGATTGAATTTTCCGGGGCTGACCGGCTGGATATCGCAGCTGAAGCCCAGGTCGCCGAGCCATCCCGCCAGCAGGTCGATCACCGGCCGGTTGCTCTGGTCCAGGTTCGGCTGGGTACAACTGACGGAGGGAACTGCGATCAGGGCAGCGAATTGATCTTTCATCGACGGCAAAAGCATACACTTGCTCCTTGTTCACAGGACGGCCCCTGCTGCACGCCTCCAGGCCTCACGCCATCCTGTGGGAGCCCGGCTCGCCGGCGATGACGTCCTCAAGGACAACGCATGGCATGACGGCCTCATCGCCGGCAAGCCGGACTCCTGCAAGGATCGCGTGGATTTCGAAATCGATCGGCATCCGGGCGATGCCCCATCATAGAGCCATCCAACGCCCGGAATAAACCGCCGCGACGCGTGCGACCCGCTTGTCCTGTACACTGCACGGCCTAGGCAGCCACCCTTTTCCCCGGCTGCGCTCCCGATCCTGGATTTTCCGGCCATGCAGAAAGAAACCGAAATCAAACTCCGCGTCAGCCGCGAAACCCTCGCCGCCTTGCGCGAGCACCCGCTTTTGAAGAAGCGCAACAAAAGTGGCTGGGAACGTCGCGAGCTGACGAATCAGTATTTCGACACCCCCGAACGCGACCTGGCCAAGGCCAAGGTCGCCCTGCGCCTGCGCCGTGACGGCGAAGAAGTGATCCAAACCCTCAAGACCCGTGGCCAGAGCGTCGCCGGGCTGTCGGAACGCAACGAGTACGACTGGCACCTGCCCAAGGCCAAGCTCGATGTGAAGAAGCTCGACGGCGAATGCTGGCCAGTAGCACTGGCCGAGCTGGACAAGAAGACCCTGAAGCCGATCTTCACCACCGATTTCGTCCGCGAACGGGCAGAAATCGCCTGGGGGCGCGGCAAGTCCAAGGTGGTGATCGAAGCCGCTCTGGACCTGGGCTTCGTTGTCGCCGGCAAGCAGAAGGAAGAAATCTGCGAGCTGGAACTGGAATTGCGCGAAGGCGAGCCGGCCGCCCTGCTGGAACTGGCTGCCGAGCTGGCCGCGAAGCTGGCACTGATGCCCTGCGACATCAGCAAGGCCGAGCGCGGCTATCGCCTGTTCGACGCCAACAGCTACTCCCTGAGCCTGCCGGCCCCGCAACTGACCGCCGAGATGCCGCTGGACGACGCCTTCGCCGCCCTGGCCTGGCATTTGCTCGGCAGCAGCCAGCGACTGGCCGAGCAATACCGCTTCAACGGCCACTGGCGCCTGCTGCAGGATTGGGTCGCGCAACTGATCGAATTGCGCGCCCTGGTCGGCAGCCTCGGCCAGGCCGCGCCACGGCAGGCGACCAGCGAGCTGCGCAGTGCCCTGGATGCGCTGCTGGAAGACTGGCGTCCGTTGCTCAACGCCGGTGCGGAAGACGAAGACGTGCGCAAGGCCGCGCCGGAACAGTTCCTCGAGGAGCTGGAAGACGTGCGCTGGGGCCTGTTCTCCCTGAACACCTCGCGCTGGTTGCTGGCCCGTAGCTGGGCGGCCGACCGTACCACCCGCGGCAACCGCCAGGGCGCGGCGCAGTTGCAGAACTGGCTGCCACGCCTGCTGGCCGAGGAAGCCACTTCGTTGCAACTGGGACGCTACCAGCAGCAACCGGAAGATCTCGCCGAGCAACTGCCGCGCATCGAGCGGATCCAGGCCTGGCTGCACCTGGCCCGTGGCGTGCTGGACCTGCCGGACCTGGATCGCCTGTTCGGCGAACTGAACAAGCTGGCCCAACTGGCGGAACTGGATATCAGCGAAGAAGTCCTGGAAGCGCGGGTGCAGCAGGCGCTGACGGTGTTCCAGAGCCGTGCCTGGAAGACCTTGCTGCGCCTGTAACCTCGCAACCTGCATGAGCCTGGCTGGCCAGCGCAGCTTCTGGCGGTGCTCAGAACCTCTGCGCGGGCAGGCCGGGATGCCGGCCGGGCCCCCGCTGAAAAAAATAGCAATCTTTGTCTTGGTATCGGACCAAACGTCAGGCAGCCTCGCGACTATTCTTTGCAATCCAGGGTCAGACAGGGACTACGTCTGAATCAATGGTTGCAAGACCGCCTGAATAGGAGCCCGCATGCCCGTCGCCCCACTCTCCCAGGACCGCTGGCTGGATCTCAACGAGCTGCTGCGCGAACTGGTCGCCCAGGGTTTTATCAGCCAGGACTCGGCCGAGCACGCCCTGACCATCCGGCGCAACGCGCAGAACAGCCAGTTGCATCCGCTGGAATTCATCGCCAGCCAGCACCTGCCCGACCAGAGCCGCCCCGGCAAGCCGCTGGAGCTCGAGAACCTGACTTTGTGGCTGGCGCAACAGGTCGGCCAGCCGTACCTGCGCATCGATCCGCTGAAAATCAACGTCGCCGCGATCATGCCGCTGATGTCCTATGCCTTTGCCCAGCGCCACAAGATCCTCGCCGTCGCGGTGGATCACGACGGCGTGACCATCGCCAGCGCCCAGCCCCACGTAAAGGCCTGGGAAGCCGACCTGAGCCATGTGCTCAAGCTGCCGATCAAGCGGGTGGTGGCCAACCCGGTGGATATCCAGCGCTACACCGTGGAATTCTTCCGCCTGGCGAAGTCGGTTAGCGGCGCCAACATGGTCGACCAGAAAGGCCATAACCTGGGCAACTTCGAGCAACTGCTGAACCTCGGCGCCAGCGACCAGGAACCGGACGCCAACGACGCGCATATCGTCAATATCGTCGACTGGCTGTTCCAGTACGCGTTCCAGCAACGGGCCAGCGATATCCATATCGAGCCGCGGCGCGAGCAGGGCACGGTGCGTTTTCGCATCGACGGTGTACTGCACAACGTCTACCAGTTCCCGCCCCAGGTGACCATGGCGATTGTCAGCCGCCTCAAGAGCCTGGGTCGGATGAATGTCGCGGAAAAACGCAAACCCCAGGACGGCCGGATCAAGACCAAGACCCCGGACGGCGGCGAAGTGGAATTGCGCCTGTCGACCCTGCCGACCGCGTTCGGCGAGAAGATGGTCATGCGCATCTTCGATCCGGAAGTGCTGCTCAAGGATTTCGACCAGCTCGGCTTCTCCGCCGAAGACCTGCGCCGCTGGCAGGACATGACCCGCCAGCCCAACGGCATCATCCTGGTGACCGGGCCCACCGGCTCGGGCAAGACCACCACGCTGTACACCACGCTGAAAAAGCTGGCGACTCCGGAGGTCAACCTCTGCACCATCGAAGACCCGATCGAGATGGTCGAGCCGGCCTTCAACCAGATGCAGGTCCAGCACAATATCGACCTGACCTTCGCCAGCGGCGTACGCGCCCTGATGCGCCAGGACCCGGACATCATCATGATCGGCGAGATCCGCGATCTGGAAACCGCCGAGATGGCGATCCAGGCGGCGCTGACCGGGCACCTGGTGCTCTCGACCCTACACACCAACGACGCGCCGAGCGCCATCAGCCGTTTGCTGGAACTGGGTGTACCGCATTACCTGATCAAGGCCACGGTGCTCGGCGTCATGGCCCAGCGCCTGGTGCGCACCCTGTGCCCACACTGCAAGGCACCGCAGAGCCTGTCCGAGGAAGACTGGCAGACCCTGACCCGGCCCTGGCAGGCACCGCTGCCCACCGGCGCGCAGCGCGCCATCGGCTGCCTGGAGTGCCGCGATACCGGTTATCGCGGGCGAGCCGGGGTCTACGAGATCATGTTGCTCAGCGACAGCGTGAAGGCGCTGATCCATGCCGATACCGACCTGCTGGCGGTGCGCCGCCAGGCGTTCATGGAAGGCATGCGCAGCTTGCGCCTGTCCGGCGCGCAGAAGGTCGCGGCGGGGCTGACCACCATCGAGGAAGTGCTGCGGGTCACGCCTCAGAGCGAACAGCGCTGAACGTGCCGCGACCAGTGTCCGGGCCCGTCCGGCAGGCGTTCATTACGGGGTGATCTCCAACCAGTCGATCACCCCGACCTCGGCATTGGCCTTGATGCTCACCGAGTCCTCATTGCCACGACGCTGGAGGATCGAACGGCCCAGGCTGACCTTTTCTCCCGTGCGCAGATTGACGGCATCCTGCGCCCTGGAAGGGCTGAACAACCAGGCGCCGCCGGCATCGCCCCTTACCCGCGTGCCCGCCACGTAGCGCCAGTCCCCCAGCGTGGCGGACTGGGCCAGTTGGCCCTGCCAGGCCAGCGGCTGGCGCTGCGCATCGAGCATCATGCGCAGCGCCGCCAGTTGCAGGCCGTCGAGGTCGATGCTCAGGTTGTCGGCGTCCTCGGCCCGCAGCATCCAACCCGACCTGTCGCCAGAGACCACCGTGCCCACCGGCCAGTCCACCCCGGCCACACCCATCCCGGGGACCAGGCCACACTCTTTGAAATGCCAGCGACTTGGCCGGAACCTGTCGTCGGCTGCATGCCCGAAGACCACCCAGGCACTTGCGGCACAGGACCAGCCCTGCACCATCCGGTCATGCTCGAGACGTACACGGGCGTTGTCGGAGCCCCAGGAAAAATCCAGCGCCACCACCGGCAACCCGAGGACATCGAGGGCACCGGGCAATTCGATTGACGTCAGGCTTTGCAGGCCGTGCGCCTGGGGCTGCCCCTGCCAGTCCAGCGCCTCCAAGGTACCGATATGCGCCTGGCTGCCCGCCGGAAAATGCAGTTCGCCCAACTGCAGATCAGCTTGCAGGCGAGGGTTCAGTGCCTGCCGTTGCGATTCGGCTTCCTCGTCGATCCGCTGGAAATCCCGCCACATCAGCCCGCCCAGTCCGGCAAACACCAGGGCGACCAGTATCAGCACTGCGTAACGCCGGGGGTTGCGCCGCAGGTGATCGCGCGTCGGCGCGAACAGCGAGGCCACCAGCACCCACAGCAACCCGGCGGCACTGAGCGCCGCCAGCGCGATCAGCAGGAAAACCAGGAAAATGACGGAGGGATCGGGACCGAAGATCATCGAAACCAGGCGCTCACAGGATGCGACAGTGAAAGGACCGCCAAATTAGCATGGCCCGACCTCTACACTTGAATACAAATGAAACACTTATCTTCAACCAGGCTCGCTACAATCATTCCACTATCGCCACCTCGATAAACACTTGAACACAGGGAACCGTCATGCAAATCGGTAGCGTGCTTCTGCTTTTCGTCGGCCTGGCCATTGCCATCGTCTTCATGGGCTTCAAGGTCGTACCCCAGGGGTATCAGTGGACGGTGGAACGCTTCGGCCGCTACACCACCACCCTCAAGCCCGGCCTGAACATCATCGTCCCGGTCATGGACCGTATCGGGCGCAAGATCAACGTGATGGAAAGCGTGCTGGATATCCCGCCCCAGGAAGTCATCACGTCCGACAACGCCACCGTGCAGATCGACGCGGTGTGTTTCTTCCAGGTGGTCAATACGGCCCAGGCGGCCTACGAGGTGAACAACCTCGAACACGCCATCCGTAACCTGCTGCAGACCAACATCCGCACCGTGCTCGGCTCCATGGAACTCGATGCCATGCTCGGCCAGCGCGACACCATCAACGAGAAACTGCTGCGCACCGTCGATGAAGCCACCGCACCGTGGGGCATCAAGATCACCCGGATCGAAATCAAGGACATCAGCCCGCCCGCCGACCTGATGGCGGCAATGTCCGGGCAGATGAAGGCCGAACGGGTCAAGCGCGCGCAGATCCTCGAGGCCGAAGGCCTGCGGGCTTCGGCGATCCTGACCGCCGAAGGCAAGAAGCAGGCGCAGATCCTCGAAGCCGAAGGTAATCGCCAGGCCGCCTTCCTCGAATCCGAGGCCCGCGAACGGGAAGCCGAGGCCGAGGCCCGGGCGACCCAGGTGGTGTCCGAGGCGATCGCCAACGGCAACGTGCAGGCGGTCAACTACTTCGTCGCGCAGAAATACATCGATGCCCTCGGCAAGCTGGCCTCGGCCAACAACAGCAAGGTGATCCTGATGCCGCTCGAAGCCAGCCAGGTCATCGGCGCGGTCGGCGGCATCGGCGAAATCGTCAAGGCCACTTTCGACGGCAAGAAGGCCTGAGGCACCGCCATGTGGGAATTCCTGCAACACCTGTCCTTCTGGGACTGGCTGGCCCTCGGCACGATCCTGCTGATACTCGAAGTGTTCGGCGCCGGCGGCTACCTGCTGTGGGTCGGCATTGCCGCGGCAGCGGTCGGCGTGTTGACCTTCGTGATTCCCGGCCTGCCGTGGACCGTGCAATTCCTGTTGTTCGGCCTGCTCTCGGTGCTGACGGCGGTGTACTGGTGGAAACGCCAGCGCAGCGCCGCCAGCGTCAGCGACCAGCCGGGCCTCAACGAACGCGGCCATGAGCTGATCGGCAAGACCTTCGTGGTACACGCGGCGATCAGCAACGGTCGCGGCAAGGTCAAGGTCGGCGATGGCGTATGGATGGTCACCGGCCCCGACGCCGAGGTCGGTGCACGGGTCCGGGTGGTCGGCCAGAACGGCACGATCCTGCAGGTCGAAACCGTTGAATGAAGACAATGGAACTCCGCATCGATAACCGCAATCCAACGGTTCATATACCCCCATGCGGAGTCACCACCATGCGTCTCAAATATGCTGTCGCCACCCTGGCATTGCTGTCCATCCCCGTTGGCTCGGCCATGGCCGACGGTTTCTGGCGCAACGTCATTTCGTCCGGAGCCACCACCGGCTCGACCTACCTGACCTTCAAGGACCACAAGCTGATCGTCGCCGCCCAGGACGATGCCGGCAGCTTTGTTGCCAGCGACGGCAATATCCGCGGCCCTTATCTGGAAGCCGCCATGCAGAAAGTGCGTGCCGATAATCCGGACCTGAAAGCAAGCGACATGGAACTGGCCAACGCGATCCTGGCGAAGAACGCACTGGCAGACGAATGATCGACAGCTCGTCGAACTGAATGATGAAAACGCCGACAGCCTGTCGGCGTTTTTCGTTTCTGCCACTCCGTTATTGCGCCGCTACCGCCTTCAGCCCCGCCAGGGCGTAAGTCATCATGTGCTCGATCAGCGCCTGGGGCTCGATATCCAGGCCCGGCAACACGTTCTGGCTCAGGGTCTCATGGGCCAGCAGCAGGAACAGGCAAGGGGCGAATACCCCCAGCGCACAGCGCAACGTGGTCGGGTGGTCGTCCGGCAGGTTCATGATCTGCCCGAGGATGCCACGGAAGATCTTCGCCTTGGGATACGCCTGCTGTTCCAGCACCGAGGGCAACAGGCTCGAGGGCGACAGCAGTTCCCGACTGAGGACCTTGAGGGCCCAGGCCTCGCGATGATCCTGCAGGCGCTCCACCAGCACCGTGATGATCAACCGCAACTTGTCCTCGGCAGGTGCCGGGCTCTGGCTCAGGCTGAGCAGGGTATCGATGCGCAGCAGGCGATCATGGGCCTCCAGCAGGACGGCCCGGTACAGGCCGTCCTTGTTCTCGAAGTGATAGTTGACCGAGGCGGCATTCGACCTGGAGTTTTCACAGACCTGCTTGCTGGTGGTATTGGCGTATCCCAGCTGCGCGAACAACTGACCCGCCGTTTCCAGGATCTGCTGGCGGGTCGCCTGGCCATCCTGGCGCTGGGCACGTTGAGAGGCGGTCTGGTTGGGACCGGACACGGGCATGGGATTCCTCACTAGATCAAATTCAAATTTGACTTTTATTTATACACGGCTTAGTTTCAAATCAACCACTCCCCTCGACAGGCGTGGACGCTGCCGACAGATGCTGTCAGGTCCACAGCCGTTTAGCCAAAGGAAATTACCGCAATGGATGCGCGCGTCATGACCCCGTTCACCTACTTCTCCCTGCCGATGCAGAAGCTGTTCCTGCGCAACCGCGAGGCGATCAAGGACAAGCCCTACGCCAGGTATTTCAGCGGGCACATGCAGGTTCCGCTGTCTGCCGTGCGCGGGATCCAGCAAGGACCACTGGCTCCGGAACAGACGCTGACGCCGGGCATCGAGGATATCAATCGTCTGCTGGAAGCGGATTTCATCAGCGCCGAGTCGGGTTATGCCCTGCTGCCCGGGCCCATGGCCTACGTCCAGAGCCGCAAGTTCTTTCCCGGCTGCACCGCAGAGATGTTCAAGTGGTGGTTCATGTGGCATCCGCTCGAGGCCGAGCGCTATACCCTGTGGTTTCCCTATGCCCATGTCAGCAATCCCTGCGTCAATCACGAACGGCTCAAGGACGATTCCCTGAGTTTCGAAGAACGCTTGTACGGCAATACCTTCTGCGCCTCGGAATATGTCGGTGATCGCCTGATGCACCTGCATATCCACTTCCAGGAACCGGAGAAACTGGGCCTGCGCACCGAGCTGTACCGGGATGCGAAGATCGACGGCAGCGTCAGCGCGCTGATGAGCCTCGCCGAACAACCGGATGTGCCGGTGTCGCTGATGGTCCACCTGTTCAAGCAGACCCCGGATGGCCTCTACCTGACCAGCCGCTACTGGGTCGGCAGCCATCCGTCGATGGCGCGTTTCCCCGGTGCCGAACGCGCCGCGGCGCTGCTGCAGGCCAACGGCCTGGGTGAGGCGGAACTGGAGACCCTGGCCTACGAGTTCGCCGTCCACGACCTGTGCGAATTCAACCACCTGGCCAGTTTCCTGCCGGATCTGTACCGGGAATTCAGCGCCGGCTGAATCACCGGGCAAGGCATTCCGCCCGGCGGGCGGAATGACCTCCAGGCCTCAGCGTTGCCCCGCCGGACACACACCGTTTATCAGAAGCGTCGTAAATTCCCCGATATCCTGTTCCGCTGTCAGTTGCTCGGTCAGCAGGCGATACCAGCAAAAACCGAAGATCATATCGAGCAGCAATTCGCGATTGGTGTCCTTTGGCAGTTCACCATTACTGATGGCATTTTCCACCAGCTTCTTCGGCATCTCCCGCCGCCGCTCCATGAACTGGTCCTTGAGCTGGACCAGGGTGACCGGATCCAGCTGGGCCTCCGCGATGACACAGCGAAAAGCCTCGCCACAAATCGTCTCACGCCATACCTTCCAGAGATTGTGCAGCAAAAAGTCGAGATCTGCCTTGAAAGAGCCGAGATCAGGAAACTTCCTCACCTGCTCGCTTTCATTCTCGTAAACCTCGGCGATCAACGCCGCCTTGTTGTTCCACCAACGGTAGATCGTCGGCTTACTGGCACCCGCCCGTCGGGCAACCGACTCGATACTGAGTCCCGAATAACCGCATTCCTTGAGAATCTCGATCGTCGAACTGAGGATGGCCTTATGGGTGTGGGGGCTTCGTAGGGAACCGATGGAGCTGCGAGAGGGTGTACGAGCCACGGTGAAATCTCCAGGCAGGGTGCTTGACAAAAGCAACGCAAGGTATAGGATTCCCTCGAAATTAAATGAAACGGTCCGTTTCGTTTCATTTCGATGAAACTATGAACGACTGACTTAGATCAATCTGTTTTCCGATTTTCTCATTAGCGTGCAGGAAACAAAGCCTTCTGCTCAGGGCATCCCCCATCAGTCGGCAGCTGTTTTTTCCACCTATGAAATCAAGTCATTTGTTTTATGAATCAAACGATACGTTTCGTATCATAGCAGCTTGAGAGGTAAAAAGGCAATATTTGGCACGTTTTCAGACCCATCGGTCGAAAACGCCAAGTAGTTGAAATCACTGGATAAAACGGCGTTCCCAAGACTCAGGGCTCTACAAACTGTTTTCCGTATGTTTCACGGTGTCTGGCAAGACGCCACCAGGGTTTTCTGACAAAGAATGGAATCAAGAGGAAAATGAACGTGAAAAAAGTAGGGATAGTGAGCTACGGCACCGGCGTTCCCGTTTGTCGCTTGAAAGTCGAAGACGTCATCAACGTCTGGAAGAACACCGATCTGCACCTGGTGCAAAACCAGCTGGGTGTGACCGAAAGAGCGGTGCTGCAACCGGACGAAGATGTCATCACCCTCGGGGTCCTGGCGGCCCAGCGGGCACTCGACAAGGTCCCCGGCAGCAGCGTCGAAGCCCTCTACCTGGGCACTTGCACCAACCCCTATGACTCCCGCGCCTCGGCCTCGGTCATTCTCGAAATGCTCGGCGCCGGCTACGACGCCTACTGCGCCGACGTACAGTTCGCCGGCAAGTCAGGCACTTCGGCCCTGCAGATCTGCCAGGCGCTGGTAGCGTCCGGCATGACCGGCAGCGCCATCGCCATCGGCGCCGACACCATCAACCGCAACACCGCCCCCGGCGACCTCACGGAATCCTACGCCGGTGCCGGTGCGGCGGCGCTGCTGGTGGGCACGCAGAATGTCATCGCCGAATTCGACGGCAGCTTTTCCTGCGCGGCCGACGTCGCCGACAACATTCGCCCGCAAGGCGACCGCTACATCCGCTCCGGGATGGGCCTGGGCTCGGACAAGAACAGCATCGGCCTGGAAGACCAGACCCGCCGGGCGGCCGAAGGCCTGATGGCCAAGCTGCGCACCGAACCGAAGGACTACGACTACGTGGTGTTCCAGCAGAACCTGGTGTCCACGCCCTACTCCCTGGCCAGGCACCTGGGCTTCGAGCCCAAGCAGGTCGAACCCGGTATCTACGCCGGCAGCGTGGGCGACGCCGGCGCCGCCAGCCCGCTGCTCGGCCTGATCAACGTGCTCGACCAGGCACGCCCGGGGCAGAAGATCCTGCTGGTGTCCTACGGTTTCGGGGCCGGCAGCGACGCCATCGCCCTGACCGTCACACCGGCCATCGAGGCCTACCAGAAACACAACAAACCGCTGCGCGACCTGCTCGAAAACAAGCTGTACGTCGATTACGGCACTTCCATCAAATACGAGTTCAAGTATTTGCGGGCCGATTACGCCCTGACCGCCTACCTCTGATTTCGCCTGTCTACGCAAGGAGCATGAACATGTGCGCACGTCGTGTTGCAATCGTTTCGGCCGCTTACACGCCGAAACCGGGAAGTTCGCGGGTCCGGCAGACGTTCAAGGAAATGATCGTCGAGTCGGCCTACAAAGCCATCAAGGACGCCAGGATGCACCCGCGGGAAATCCAGGGTGTGGCCTACGGTTATCACGGTGAAGGCATTTCGGAATACGGCGGCCTCGGGCCGACGATCTCCGACGCCCTGGGCATCAGCCCGGCACCGACCTTCATGAGCACGGCCAACTGCACCAGCAGTTCGGTGTCGTTCCAGATGGGCCATCAGATGATCGCCTCCGGGGAATACGACATCGTCCTGGTCGGCGGCTTCGAGAAGATGACCGACCACTTCAACTACGCCGAGTACATCGGCTCCAGTACCGAGTGCGAGTACGACTACTTCCTCGGCATCTCCCACACCGACGCCTTCGCCCTGGCGACGGCGGAGTACTTCCAGAAGTTCGGCTACGCCGGGCGCGAGGCCGATGTACTGGCGACCTTCGGCCGGCAGATGCGCATCTATGCGCAGAACACCCCGAATGCCACCCGCTACGGACTGCCGATTCCGTCCCTCGAGGCCCTGAAGAACAGCGAAGCCTTCGGCTCGATGCTGGCCTGGGGCGAAGCCAGCGGCTGCGCCATCCTGGTCGCCGAACACCTGGCCCACAAGTACACCGACAAACCGGTGTTCGTCCGTGGCTGTGCCTACACCGGGGTGTCCCACTACTTCGGTACCCGCTTCCACAATCCCACCCTGCATCACCCGGGCCTGCCCAAGGATGTCGGCATGGCGGTCTCGGCCAACTCGATCGCCTGCGCGGAAATCGCCTACAAGAAAGCCGGGATCACCGCCAAGGATATCGACGTGGCGCAGGTCTACGACCTGCTCGGCGCCGGCCTGATCCAGATGGAATCCATGGGCATCTGCGGCAAGGGCCAGGCCGGCGACTTTGTCCTCGAAGGCGGTATCGCCATCGACGGCCAGCTACCGCTGAACACCGACGGCGGCAATATCGGCCGCGGCCATGCCTCCGGCTGCGACGGCATCCTGCACATCACCGAACTGTTCCGCCAGTTGCGCGGCGAATCCGACAACCAGGTCAAGGGCGCACGCATCGGCGTGTCGCAGAACCTGGGGGGTTACGCCGCCCACAACTCAGTGATCGTTCTTTCCAACGACTAAGGAGCCGGACCATGTCCATGTACCCCGAACAGATCCACCGGATGACCACCGCCAGCATGCTTCGCGAATGGCGCGAACATGGCGGCAAATACCGCCTGGAAGGCAGCCAGTGTGAAGAGTGCAATGAAATCTTCTTCCCACGCCGGACGGTCTGCGGTGCCTGCAACTCGCTGAGCGTCAAGCCCTACCGCTGTGCCCGCAGCGGCAAGATCGAAGTCATGGCCCATGCCGAGAACCCGATCCTCGCCGCCATGGGCTACGGCGAAACCGTACCGCGCTGCATGGCGATGGTGCGCCTGGACGATGGCCTGGTCATCGCCTCGGAAATCGTCGACGTCACCCACCCGGAACAACTCAAGGCCGGCGCGCCGGTACGCATGGTCGTGCGCAAGCACGTCCGGGAAAGCAACCTGGCCTGGCAATACGCCTACAAGTTTGTCCTGGATATATAAGTAACATGCAACTTGCAGGGCGTCAGTTATTGACGCCCTGCCCTCCCGATATCAAAAACAAGAACTGTGCGTCAGCTTTATAACAACGGCCTCTACATATATTGCAGAAGCCTTTAAGACCCTGTTGCTTCAGGGGCTACGGACTGCCTTCGTCTTAAAAGCGGGGAATGACTCCCCATACTCATTATTGGCCTATATATAGCCGAGGATTCATCATGTCTACTCTTTGTCTCCCACACGTACTGTTCCCGAAAAACAAGATTACCCAGCAACAGATGATCGACCACCTGGAAAGCCTGCACGCCGACCATCCGCGCATGGCGGTGGCCAAGCGCATGATCCAGAACACCGAGGTCAACGAACGCCACCTGATCCTGCCGATCGACGAACTGGCGGTGCATACCGGCTTCACCCACCGCAGCATCGTCTATGAGCGCGAAGCCCGCCAGATGTCCTCCGCCGCGGCCCGCCAGGCCATTGAAAACGCGGGCCTGACGGTCAACGACATCCGCATGGTGGTAGTCACCTCCTGCACCGGCTTCATGATGCCGTCGCTGACCGCGCACCTGATCAACGACCTCGACCTGCCGACCTCCACCGTGCAGTTGCCGATCGCCCAGCTCGGCTGTGTCGCCGGGGCCGCCGCCATCAACCGGGCCAATGACTTCGCCAAGCTGGACGCGCGCAATCATGTATTGATCGTTTCCCTTGAGTTCTCTTCGCTGTGTTACCAGCCCAACGATACCAAGTTGCATGCCTTTATTTCCGCCGCGCTGTTTGGCGACGCCGTTTCCGCCTGTGTATTGCGCGCGGATGATCAGGCAGCGGGTTTCAAGATCCACTCGACCAACTCGTTCTTCCTGCCGAAAAGCGAGCACTACATCAAATACGATGTAAAGGACACCGGCTTCCACTTCACCCTGGATAAAGCCGTGATGAACTCCATCAAGGATGTCGCGCCGATCATGGAGAAACTCAACTACGACACGTTCGAACAGAACTGCGCGCAGAATGACTTCTTCATCTTCCATACCGGCGGCCGCAAGATCCTCGACGAACTGGTCCTGCAACTGGACCTCGCCTCCAACCGTGTCTCGCAGTCGCGCACCAGCCTTTCCGAAGCCGGCAATATCGCCAGCGTGGTGGTGTTCGACGTGCTCAAGCGACAGTTCGAGGCCGGTCTGAATCCGGGCGACGTCGGCATGCTGGCGGCTTTCGGTCCGGGCTTCACCGCCGAAATGTCCGTGGGTGAATGGGCGGCCTGACAGGCCGGATATCTGCTCGGGCAACGGGGAACCGCTACGCAAGCCCTGACCGTCAATCGACGCCAGGGCTTGCCGCGCGCCCTCGGGCATCGCGCAAGACGGCGCAGCGCTTCATTGCGCCTGGTTCATGGTTTCACACGGAAGATGAGCGATGAACACAGACAATCACACGACGCTGCCCAGGCGGCGTTACGAACGACGCATGGTACTGCTGCTGTCCCTGAGTTTCGGGCTGGTCGGGCTTGATCGCTTTATCATCCTGCCGCTGTTCCCGGTGATCATGCACGACCTGCACCTGGATTATCAGGACCTCGGTTTTCTCTCGGCCGCGCTGGCCTTCACCTGGGGTTTTTCGGCCCTCGGCGCGGGCTACGTGATCGATCGCCTGGGGCGCAAGAACGCCCTGGTCCTGTCGATCGCCGTGCTGTCCCTGCTGGCGGGGCTCTCGGCCCTGGCCAGCGGCCTGTTCGGCCTGGTGCTCCTTCGCGCCCTGATGGGACTTTGCGAGGGCGCGTTCACGCCGACCAGCATCATCGTCACCGACGAGGTCTCGCATCCCGACCGACGCGGGCAGAACCTGGGTTTCCAGCAGGCGCTGTTTCCGATTCTCGGCCTGTGCCTGGGACCGCTGCTGGCAGCCAGCCTGCTGGAACTGTTCGGCTCCTGGCGCACGGTGTTCGCGATCATTTCCCTGCCCGGCCTGCTGCTGGCCGCCTACCTGTGGAAGGTCTATCGACCGGCTCCGCTGTCCGGGCAGCAACGGCAAGCCCGTGGCAATGCCCGGAACTGGCTGGCGGCCTTCAGGAGCGGCAATGTCAGCCTGAACATCCTGATCATGTTCTGCATCCTCACCTGCCAGTTCGTCCTGTGCGCGATGCTGCCCAGCTACCTCACGGACTACCTGCACCTGGAAACCCTGTCCATGGCCGTGGTGATTTCCGCCATCGGCATCGGCGGTTTCATCGGCCAGTTGATCATTCCGGCGCTGTCGGACCGGTTGGGACGCCGGCCGGTGGTCATGGTTTCATTCATGACCAGCGCGACACTGGTGGGCCTGCTGATCATCTGCCCGGCGATCACCGGTCTGCTGTTCCTGTTGCTGTTCCTGCTGTCGTTCTTCAATTTCAGCTTGATCTGCATGACCGTCGGCCCGCTGACCAGCGAGTCGGTGCCGGCGGCGCTACTGCCCACGGCCACCGGCATCGTCGTGGGCTTCGGCGAGATCCTCGGGGGTGGCGTATCCCCCGCCGTCGCCGGTTATGCCGCCACTCATTTCGGCCTGCCATCCATTCTGTACGTCGCCCTGGCCGGAAGCATCGCCGGCCTGCTGTTGTCACTGTGCCTGCGCGACAGCCAGGCACGACGCACCCCCGCCTCCGTCCTGCAGCCCATGGAAGCGTTGCCGGCAAGCCTGACCCTGAAGGAGTAGAGAATCATGGGACACTATTTGATGTTGCTCGACCTGTGCCAGCAGGAGCACCGTGGCATCGGCCTGTTCGATTTCCAGACCGGCCGCAACGCCCGGCTGTTTCCCGAGCAGGGCGGGTTGTATGAGACGCTGCAGTACTGCAGCCGCTGGCACCTGGGCTGGGCCGACCACCTCAAGTCCCTGCCGGCCAGCACCAGCACCCGGGAAATCAGTCTGCGGCCACCGCTCAAGCCCGCCAACAACCTGCTGGCCCAGGTCAGCGCGGTCAGCCTGGCGACCCCGAAGCGCAACCAGGCGTGGTTCTACAAAGGCAACGGCAGCCTGCTCAAGACCGATGGCGAAGCGCTGAACATCCCCTATCACGCCCTGAGCATCGCCAGCGAACCGGGGATCGTCTGCATCTATATGGTCGATCCTTTTGGCAAGTTGCGTTTCGTCGGTTTCACCCTCGGCAACGAAGTGCAGGACCCGCTGCTCGGCAACCTCGACTCACCGGATGCTCTGCAGGCCAGCCTGCGCGAATGCGCGATTGCCCCGGCC
Organism: Pseudomonas sp. Mn2068; assembly: GCF_049319725.1. NCBI lineage: Bacteria > Pseudomonadati > Pseudomonadota > Gammaproteobacteria > Pseudomonadales > Pseudomonadaceae > Pseudomonas > Pseudomonas sp. Mn2068. The sequence goes on from NZ_JBMOUG010000008.1 coordinate 169,967, forward strand.
ATGATTCTCGGGGAGATGCAGTGCCGGCTGTCCATCAACGCCCGTATCGAACGCCTGGACGCGCAGATTTCCTCTCGTGAATACGTCATCGAACTGAAGGAATGGCAGGCGCTGCGCCGCTATACCCAGGCGTTCCTCGAACAGCATGAGCAGTTCCTCCAGCCCGGCATGCTGCACTACGTGTTTCATGGCCTGGAGCGGCGGGACAACCCCGCGCAGCTGCAACACGGCGACTGGCTCGACCTCGATTGCCCGGAGCTGGAACTGGGCATGAGCAACCGCATCGTCGAGGAAGAACTGCTGCACCTGTATCCCTTGGGCAAGCGCCTGGTCGATAGCAGCCTGCCGGCGCGGGCGGCGGCCCTGCGGCAGCGCCCCGGTGCTCAGCGATAATCGTCCACCGGCACGCAGGCGCAGAACAGGTTGCGGTCACCGTAGACGTTGTCCACCCGGTTCACCGTCGGCCAGTATTTGTGCGCCCGGGTGTGAGCCGTCGGGGTCACCGCCTGTTCGATGCTGTAGGGGCGCTCCCAGACCCCGGTGATATCCGCCAGGGTGTGGGGCGAGCGCTTGAGCGGGTTGTCCTCGGCGGACCAGTTGCCGTTCTGCACCTCGGCAATCTCCGCGCGGATGCGCAGCATGGCCTCGACAAAACGGTCCAGTTCCGCCTTCGACTCGCTTTCGGTGGGCTCGACCATCAAGGTGCCCGGCACCGGGAATGACATGGTCGGGGCATGGAAACCGTAGTCCATCAGGCGCTTGGCGACGTCCTCCTCACTGATCCCGGTCTGGGCCTTGAGTGGGCGCAGGTCGAGAATGCACTCATGGGCGACGCGGCCATTGCGTCCGCTGTAGAGCACCGGGAACGCACCACCGAGCTGCTGTGCCAGGTAGTTCGCGGCGAGGATCGCCACCTCGCTGGCATCGGCCAGTTGCGGCCCCATCATCGCGATATACATCCAGCTGATGGGCAGGATGCTCGCGCTGCCCCAGGGCGCCGCGCTGACCGCGCCGTTCTGCGGCAACGGCCCGTCGTTGGGCACCACCGGGTGGTTGGCGACGAAAGGCGCCAGGTGCGCCCGCACGCCGATCGGCCCCATGCCCGGCCCGCCGCCGCCATGGGGGATGCAGAAAGTCTTGTGCAGGTTCATGTGGGAGACATCGGCACCGATATCCGCCGGCCGGGCCAGGCCGACCTGGGCGTTGAGATTGGCCCCGTCCATGTACACCTGGCCGCCGTGGCGGTGGATGACTTCACAGATCTCGCCGATGCCTTCCTCGTACACACCATGTGTCGACGGGTAGGTCGCCATCAGGCAGGACAGGTGATCGCCGGCGGCCAGAGCCTTGGCCTTGAGGTCTTCGAGCTCGACATTGCCGGCCTCGTCGCACTCGACGATCACCACCTGCATGCCGGCCATCTGCGCCGAGGCCGGGTTGGTGCCATGGGCCGATGACGGGATCAGGCAGATATTGCGCGCGCCCTGCTGACGGCTTTCGTGATACTTGCGGATCGCCAGCAGCCCGGCGTACTCGCCCTGGGCACCGGAGTTGGGCTGCATGCAGATGGCGTCGAAACCGGTAATCGCGCAAAGCCAGCGTTCCAGCTCCTCGATCATCGCCGCGTAGCCCTGGACCTGTTCGCGCGGGGCGAACGGGTGCAGGTTGGCAAAGCCCGGCCAGGTGATGGGAATCATCTCGCTGCTGGCATTGAGCTTCATGGTGCAGGAGCCCAGCGGGATCATCGACTGGTTGAGGGCCAGGTCCTTGTTCTCCAGTTGCTTGAGGTAGCGCAGCATCTCGGTTTCGCTGTGATGGGCATTGAACACCGGATGGGTCAGGTACGCGGAACGGCGTTGCAGGTCGTCCGGAATACCGCTGTCCAGGGCTTGCGCGTCCAGTTCGGCGACGTCCAGGCCGTGATCGGCACCGAGGAAGATATCCAGCAGGCGCAACACCGTGGTCTCATCGCAGGTCTCGTCCAGGCTCAGGCCCAGCTGACCACGCCCGAGAATCCGCAGGTTGATCTGCGCCGCCCGGGCACTTTCGAGGATGGCCGTCTGACTGCCACCGACCTCCAGGGTGAGGGTGTCGAAAAAGTGCCGGTTGAGGCGCGCGATGCCCTTGCGCTCAAGGCCGCTGGCGAGGATGCAGGTCAGCCGGTGGACCCGCTGGGCGATGCGCCTGAGCCCTTCGGGTCCGTGGTAGACCGCGTAGAAGCTGGCGATATTGGCCAGCAGCACCTGGGCCGTGCAGATATTCGAGTTGGCCTTTTCCCGGCGGATATGTTGCTCGCGGGTCTGCAAGGCCATGCGCAGGGCCATGTTGCCCCGGGCATCCCGGGACACGCCGATGATCCGCCCGGGAATCGCCCGCTTGTACTCATCGCGGGTGGCGAAATACGCCGCGTGCGGCCCACCGTAGCCCATGGGCACGCCGAAACGCTGGGACGAACCGAACACCACGTCCGCCCCCAGCTCGCCGGGCGGCGTCAGCAGCAACAGGCTCAACAGGTCGGCCGCGACGCAGGCCAACGCCTGCCGGGCATGCAATTGCTCGATCAGCGGCCGCAGGTCACGGATCTCGCCATGGGTATCGGGGTACTGCAGCAAGGCACCGAATACCTGGTGCTGGCTCAAGTTATCCACAGGCCCGACCACCAGCTCGAAACCGAAGCCCTCGGCCCGGGTGCGCACCACGGAAATCGTCTGTGGATGGCACTGCTCATCGACGAAGAACAGGTTGCTTTTCGCCTTCGCCACCCGCTTGGCCAGGGCCATGGCTTCCGCCGCCGCGGTGGCTTCGTCGAGCAGCGAGGCATTGGCCAGTTCCAGGCCGGTCAGGTCGATGGTCAGTTGCTGGAAATTGAGCAGGGCTTCCAGCCGGCCCTGGGCGATTTCCGGTTGATAGGGGGTATAGGCGGTATACCAGCCGGGGTTCTCCAGGACATTGCGCAGGATGACCGTCGGTGTCAGGGTGCCGTGGTACCCCATGCCGATCAGGCTGGTCCAGAGCTGGTTCTGCTGGGCATAACCGCGCAACTTGTCCAGGGCCGCCTGCTCGTCCAGCGCCGCGGGCAAGTCCAGTTCGCGATTCAGGCGGATGCCAGGCGGTACCGTCTGCTCGATCAGTTCGACCCGGCTCCCGAGCCCGAGGACATCGAGCATCGCCTGCTGTTCGGCGGCATCCGGGCCCAGGTGACGACGCAGAAAAGCCTGGGGATCTCGCAACTGGCTCAAGGACGGCGATAGGGACATGACGGGCTCTCTCTTGGCGGCGCGCAGCGTCGAGGCAACACGGGAATCACCGAGACGACGACGGGTGGACACGTCGTTTCGGCCACTGTGCAAGCAGCATAGCAGCCCGCCTCCCGGGGCGCCGCGAAGCGTCCGTTCAGCATCAGGACAGCAAAAAGAACCGAAATTTCACATCAAATCAGTATCATCGACAGCATCGCGGCCTAGTGGCCTGTGTGGCCAGTTCTGTTAGTCAACTTCGGCGCCATAAGCCCCTGTCCTGCGTTGCTGTTCCTCGCCATAGCGGGCTATGACTCGTCACAGCGCCTTGGTCAGGAACTTCTGGCATCCGAATTTGAGCTAACGAACTAGCCGTACAGGCCACGAGCTGTCTATCCTTTATCGCCTGCGGATCATTTCCCGGCCTTCACATCGGACGTCACGACCCCATGAGCCAACTTCCTTTCCTGCCCTTCTCCAAACCCACCATCGACGAAGCGACCATCTCGTCGGTCGCCGAAGTCCTGCGGTCCGGCTGGATCACCAGCGGTCCCAAGGTGGCGGCCTTTGAAGCCCAGTTGTCGGAATACTTCGGCGGCCGTCCCGTGCGCACCTTCAACTCCGGCACCTGCACCATGGAGATCGCCTTGCGCATCGCCGGCATCGGCCCGGGTGACGAAGTCATCACCACGCCGATCTCCTGGGTCGCCACCGCCAACGTGATCATAGAAGTCGGCGCCACCCCGGTGTTCGCCGATATCGACCCGGTGACCCGCAATATCGACCTGGATCAGGTCGAGGCCGCGATCACTCCACGTACCCGGGCGATCATCCCGGTGTACCTGTCCGGCCTGCCGGTGGATATGGACCGTCTCTACGCCATCGCCAAGAAACACAACCTGCGCATCGTCGAAGACGCCGCCCAGGCCCTGGGTTCGGAGTGGCACGGGCAGAAGATCGGCGCCCTCGGTGACTTCGTGTCGTTCAGCTTCCAGGCGAACAAGAACATCACTTCGTCCGAAGGCGGTTGCCTGGTATTGAACAACGCCGAGGAAGCGCGCCTGGCGGAAAAATATCGCCTGCAGGGCGTGACCCGCACCGGCCATGACGGGCTGGACGTGGATGTGCTCGGCGGCAAGTTCAACATGACCGACGTCGCCGCGGCCATCGGCCTGGGCCAGTTCGCCCATATCGACACCATCACCGCCCATCGCCGGGAGATGGCCCGCTACTACTTCGAACTGTTCGGCAGCGATTTCGAGGAGCAGTACGGCGCGCAGCTACCGGTACAGGATTTCACCCACAGTAACTGGCACATGTTCCAGCTGGTCCTGCCGGAGCGTACCGATGGACAGCCGGCGCGGGCGACCTTCATGGAGGACATGAAGCAGCAGGGCATCGGTATCGGCTACCACTACCCGGCGATCCACCTGCTGAGCCTGTACCGCGAACGCGGTTTCAAGGAAGGCATGTTCCCGGTCGCCGAACGCGTCGGGCGCCTGATCGTCTCGTTGCCGATGTTCAACGTGATCACCAGGGCCGATGTCGAGCGCGCCGTGGCGGCGGTCAAGACAGCATTGAAACGCTGATACCGCATGAAAAACTGTAGGAGCCGGCTTGCCGGCGATGGCGTCCCTGAGGACAGTACAAGGCTTGAGGACCTCATCGCCGGCAAGCCGGCTCCCACAATTCAGTGTACCTATTACTCGCCGATGGCTGCCTTGTAGCCCGCCGCATCCAGCAGCTTGCCCAGGTCCGCCTCGTCGTTCGGCTTGAGCTTGAAGATCCACGCCCCATAAGGGTCGCTGTTCAACAGCTCCGGCTCGCCGGACAGTGCATCGTTGACCGCGATCACCTCGCCGGCAACCGGCGAGTAGATATCGGAGGCGGCTTTCACCGACTCCACCACACCCGCCTGATCACCGGCAGCGAACACATTGCCGACTTCCGTCAGCTCAACGAACACCACATCGCCCAAGGCCTCCTGAGCGTGGTCGCTGATGCCCACGGTGACCGTACCGTCGGCTTCCAGGCGGGCCCATTCATGGCTTTCGGCAAAACGCAGTTCGGCAGGGATATCGCTCATATTCAATGTCCTCGAGAAGAAGTGTCGGCGGACCCGCCACGCGGGCTCGCCAGATAAGATCAGACCAGGGTTTTGCCATGACGCACGAACGTCGGCCTTACCACGCGAACCGGGTACCATTTGCCGCGAATTTCCACTTCGGCGCGATCAGCCGTCGCCGAGGGAACGCGCGCCAGCGCAATCGACTTGCTTAGCGTAGGAGAGAAACTACCACTGGTGATCTCCCCTTCGCCAATGTCAGCGATACGAACCACCTGGTGGGCACGCAGAACCCCCCGTTCCTCCAGCACCAGGCCGACCAGCTTGAGCTCCGGTCCGCGGGCCTTTTCCGCTTCGAGGGCGGCCCGGCCGATGAAGTCGCGGGACGCCGGCTCCCAGGCAATGGTCCAGGCCATGTTGGCGGCCAGGGGCGAGACATCCAGGTGGATATCCTGGCCGTACAGGTTCATTCCGGCTTCGAGCCGCAGGGTATCGCGGGCACCGAGGCCGATCGGGGAAATGCCGGCGCCGACCAGGTCGTTGAAGAAACCGGGCGCCTGCTCGGCCGGTAGCACGATCTCCAGGCCGTCCTCGCCGGTATAGCCGGTGCGGGCGATAAACCAGTCGCCGTCGCTGCGGCCTTCGAAGGGTTTGAGCTGCTGGATCAACTGGCCACGGGACTGGGTCACCAGCTCGCTGATCTTGTGCCGGGCCTGCGGCCCCTGGATCGCCAGCATCGCCAGTTCGGGGCGCTCCAGCAGTTGCACGTCGAACTGGCCGATCCGGGCGTTCATCCACGCCAGGTCCTGGTCGCGGGTGGCCGCGTTGACCACCAGGCGATAACCGTCGTCGATGCGGTAGACGATCATGTCATCGATCACCCCGCCCTGCTCGTCGAGCATGGCGCTGTACAAGGCGCGGCCGGGGCTGTCGAGACGCTCGACATCATTGGCCAGCAGGTACCGCAGCCAGGCCTTGGCCTGGCTGCCGGCGATATCGATCACGGTCATGTGCGAAACATCGAAGACCCCGCAATCGCGTCGCACCTGATGGTGCTCCTCGACTTGCGAGCCGTAATGCAGAGGCATATCCCAACCGCCAAAATCGACCATCTTCGCGCCAAGGGCGAGGTGCAGGTCATACAGAGGCGTACGCTGTCCCATGGGTTTCTCCTTCCGGGCGTGGCGAAGGTGCGGACAGGCGTCGGATTGGCTTGAGCCCTTTATGGATGGGGCCTTGAGCCATGTTCCAGCACCCGGTCTGTCAGACGGACCGCACCGAATGCCGCGCATTGTAGCCGCAAGGGACCGACCTGGCACCTAACCGATTTGCCGAGCCGAGCGACGGATCAGGCCGATCACCGGCAACAGGCCGACCAGCACCAGTGTCAGCGCCGGCAGCGACGCCCGCGCCCACTCGCCCTCACTGGTCATCTCGAAGATCCGCACCGCCAGCGTATCCCAGCCGAACGGGCGCATCAGCAGGGTCGCAGGCATTTCCTTGAGCACGTCGACGAACACCAGCAAGGCGGCGCTCAAGGTGCCGGGCAGCAGCAACGGCAGATACACTTTGAAAAACAGTCGCGGCCCACCGACACCCAGACTGCGGGCCGCTTCCGGCAACGACGGACGAATCCGCGCCAGGCTGTTTTCCAGCGGCCCATAGGCCACCGCGATAAAACGCACCAGGTACGCCAGCAGCAGGGCCGACAGGCTGCCCAGCAGCAACGGCTTGCCAGCACCGCCGAGCCAGCCGGACAACGGGATCACCAGTTCCCGGTCCAGGTAACTGAACGCGAGCATGATCGATACCGCCAGCACCGAGCCGGGCAGCGCATAGCCGAGGTTGGCCAGGCTGACTCCGGCGCGGATGGCCCGGGTCGGCGCCAGGCGCCGCGCGAACGCCAGCACCAGCGCCACGGCGACGGTGATCAGCGCGGCCATGCCCCCCAGGTACAGGGTGTGCAGGATCAGTCCGGTGTAACGCTCATCGAGGTCGAAGCGGCCGCGCTGCCAGAACCACACCACCAGTTGCAGCAACGGAATGACAAAGGCGCAGGCGAACACCAGCAGGCACCAGCCGCTGGCAACCCATGCCTTCAGGCCACGCAAGTGATACAGCGCCTTGCCCCGCGGCCGCTCGTTGCCGGCACGGCTGGCGCCGCGGGCCCGCCGCTCGCCGTAGAGCACCAGCATCACCGCGAGCAGCAGCAGGCTGGCGAGCTGGGCCGCGCTGGAGAGGCTGAAGAAGCCATACCAGGTCTTGTAGATCGCGGTGGTGAAGGTATCGAAGTTGAACACCGAGACCGCGCCGAAATCCGCCAGGGTTTCCATCAGCGCCAAGGCCACGCCGGCACCGATGGCCGGACGCGCCATGGGCAGGGCCACGCGCCAGAATGCCTGCCAGGGAGATTGGCCGAGGACCCGGGCGGCTTCCATCAAGCCCTTGCCCTGGGCCAGGAACGCGTTGCGCGCCAGCAGGTAGACATAAGGGTAGAAAACCAGCACCAGTACCAGGATCACCCCGCCGGTGGAGCGTACCCGTGGCAGGCGCAGGCCGCTGCCGAAGACTTCCCGCAACAGGCTTTGTACCGGGCCGGAGAAATCCAGCAGGCCGACGAAGACAAACGCCAGGACATAGGCCGGAATGGCAAAGGGCAGCATCAACGCCCAATCGAGCCAGCGACGGCCGGGAAACTCGCAGAGGCTGGTGAGCCAGGCGAGACTGACGCCAAGCAGGGTGACGCCGACGCCGACGCCGACCACCAGGGTCAGGGTATTGCCCAGCAGGCGGGGCATCTGGGTTTCCCAGAGGTGGGACCAGATCTGCAGGTCGATCGACTGCCAGGACAGCAACAGCACGCTCAGCGGCAACAGCACCAGGGCCGCGACGGCGAGAACCAGGGGATACCAGCGGCGTTGGGCGGGATGGGCCAAGGGAGCTCTCAGAACAGGTGTTTACACGCCGGCCCCCTGTGGGGGCCGGCTTGCTGGCGATCCAGACGACAGGGTCGGGCAGGAGAACGCATCGATACTATCGCCGGCAAGCCGGCTCCCACAGGGTTTTGTGTCGCGACCGGGCTTTGTCTGGCGCCCCTGTCAGTTCCAGCCGACGCGATCCATCAGGCGGATCGCCTCGGCCTGGCGCTTGCCGGCGATTTCCACCGGCAGGGCATCGGGCACGAACTTGCCCCAGCTCGCCACTTCCGCCGACGGCGGCACCGCCGGGTTGGCCGGGAACTCCTGGTTCACGTCGGCAAAGATCCGCTGGGCTTCAGGTGTGGTCATCCATTCCACCAGCGCCTTGGCCGCTTCCGGGTGCGGTGCATGCCGGGTCAGGCCGATCCCCGACAGGTTCACATGCACGCCTCGGTCGCCCTGGTTCGGCCAGAACAGTTTCACCGCCAGGTTCGGGTTCTGCTTGTGCAGGCGACCGTAGTAGTAGGTATTGACGATGCCGACGTCGCACTGCCCGGCGTTGATCGCCTCGAGCACCGCGATGTCATCGGAGAAGACGTCGGTGGACAGGTTGTTCACCCAGCCCTTGAGGATCTGCTCGGTCCTGGCCGCACCATGGGTTTCGATCAGGGTGGCGGTCAGTGACTGGTTGTAGACCTTCTTCGCCGTGCGCAGGCACAGGCGACCCTCCCACTGCTTGTCGGCCAGGGCCTCGTAGGTGGTCAGGTCGGCGGGTTGCACCCGCTCGGTGGAATAGGCCAGGGTCCGCGCCCGCAGGCTCAAGCCGGTCCATTGGTGGGCCGACGAGCGATATTGCAGCGGGATATTGGCGTCGATCACCTTGGAGGTGAACGGCTGCAGGATGCCCATCTGTTCGGCCTGCCAGAGGTTGCCGGCATCGACGGTCAGCAGCAGGTCGGCGGTGGCGTTCTCGCCCTCGGCCTTGATCCGCTGCATCAGCGGCGCTTCCTTGTCGGTGATGAACTTCACCTTCACCCCGGTCTTCTGGGTGTAGGCATCGAACACCGGCTTGATCAGCTCATCGATACGCGAGGAGTACACCACCACTTCGTCGGCGGCATGGGCCGCGCCCGCCACGAAGGTTAGGGCCAGGGCCGTCAGTAGACGCTTCGGTGCCGACATGGGAGCGATCTCTCGAATTCGAAATGAACGCGAAATGATAGTGACTCACATTTGGCACCTCAACCGAAGTCGGCGCGGAGGCGTTACCAGATGTTGCCGCGCACTGTCAGGCCCTGGCCAGCTCCGGCAGGTCGCCACTCAGGCCCAGCGCCTGGCGGACAAACAGGGCCTTGGCCTCCGGCATCTGGTTGACCATCTTCAGGCCGGTGTTGCGCAGCCAGCGCAGCGGCAGGCGATCGGCCTGGAACAGTCGCTCGAAACCTTCCATCGCCGCCATCAGGCCAAGGTTGTGGGGCATGCGCCGACGCTCGAAGCGACTGAGCACCTGTACATCCGCCAGCCGCTCGCCACGCTCGACCGCGTGCAACAGCACCTCGGCCAGTACCGCCGCATCGAGGAACCCCAGGTTCACGCCCTGCCCGGCCAATGGGTGAATGGTATGGGCCGCGTCGCCGATCAGCGCCAGCCCTTCGGCGACATAACGCTTGGCATGGCGCTGGCGCAGCGGCACGCACAGGCGTGGGTCGACGGACAGTACCGTGCCGAGTCGACCTTCGAAGGCCCGCTCCAGCTCGCGGCAGAAAGTCGCCTCGTCCAGTGCCATCAGGCGCTCGGCTTCACCCGGCGTGGTCGACCAGACAATCGAACACCAGTCCTGGCCGCCATCGCGTTCCAGCGGCAAGAAGGCCAGCGGGCCGTCATCGGTAAAGCGCTGCCAGGCGGTCATCTGGTGCGGCTTCGAGCTGCGCACGCTGGTGACGATGGCGTGGTGCAGGTAATCCCACTCGCGGGTCGCGCAGCCGGTCAGGCGGCGCACCGCCGAGTTCGCGCCGTCGGCGGCGATCACCAGCGGCGAGCGCAGCTTGCGCCCGCCGGCCAGGGTCAGCAGCCAGTCATCACCGGAGCGGCGCATCTGCTCCAGCCGCGCATTGGCCAGCAGGCCCATGTCGCAATCGTGCAAGCGGTCGAGCAAGGCGTCCTGGACCACCCGGTTCTCGACGATATGCCCGAGCACATCGGCATGCACGCTGGCCGCCGAGAAGTGGATCTGTCCGGTGCCGCTGCCGTCCCAGACCTGCATGTCGCGGTAGGGACTGGCGCGCCGGCCGGCAATGCCCGACCACACGCCCAGGCGCTCGAGGATGCGCTGGCTGGCGGCCGACAGGGCACTCACCCGGGGTTCGAACGCTGCCTGCGGGTCGAACGGCTTGACGCTCATCGGACCGCCATCGAGCAACAGTACTTCCAGCCCGCTGTCTTTCAGGGCGAGGGCCAGGGCACTGCCGACCATCCCGGCCCCGACAATCAGCACATCTGCGCGCATTTCCATGCTTTAAGCCTTAGTCAACGTTAGGCAAACCTTGTAGGAGCCGGCTTGCCGGCGATGGCAGACGGCGCGGTGCATCTGTTGCAACGCGTTATCGTTCATCGCCGGCAAGCCGGCTCCTACAGGGCTCGGGGTTCTAGACATCGGAACGGGTACCCAGGCCCATGGCCTGGCGGGCGAACCAGCGCTTGGCCGGCGGCAGCAGGTCGAGGCCGAGCAGGCCGAGATTGCGCCCCAGGGCCACCAGCGGCTGTGCCGTGCCGAACAGCCGGGTGACCTGGTCGGAGAAGCCGACGGTCAGCGTCTGGTCCAGGCGCTGGCGCTCCTGGTAACCGCGCAGGGTGGCGAAGTCGCCCAACCCCGCCTCACTGGCCAGCAGGGCATCCGCCAGCGCCTGGGCGTCGCGCAGGGACAGGTTGAAGCCCTGCCCGGCAATCGGGTGCAGGCTGTGGGCCGCGTTGCCCAGCACCGCCAGGTGCGGACGGACCTGCTCCTCGGCCTCCACCAGCGTCAGCGGGTACAGGTGCCGCGCACCGACCTGCTTCAAGGTGCCGAGGCGATAACCGAATACACCCTGCAATTCACTGAGGAAGCTGCGCTCATCCAGTTCCGCCAGCCGCTGGGCGTCCATCCCGAGCCGGGTCCAGACCAGCGCACAGCGATTGTCCGGCAACGGCAGCAAGGCCATCGGCCCTTCATCGGTAAACCGCTCGAAGGCCATGCCGTGATGGGCCTCGCTCGGCGAAATATTGGCGATCAGCGCACTCTGGTTGTACGGCCGCTTGCGCACGCCGATGCCCAGTTGCTCGCGCAGGCCGGAGCGGCCGCCATCGGCCAGCACCGCCAGATCGCACTCGAGCACGGTTTCATCGTTGAGGGTCAGGCGGTAGCCGTCTTCCAGCGGCTGCAGGCGGGTGACCTCGGCCGGACAACGCCAGCTGACCACCTCCCGGTCCAGTCCCTGCCAGAGGCATTGACCGAGCCAGGCGTTCTCGACCACGTAGCCCAGGGCCGGAACCCCTTCTTCGATGGCCGACAGCCGCGCCGTGGAGAAACGTCCGCGATCGGACACGTGAATCTGCTTGATCGGCTCGGCCCGCTGCGCAATCGCTTGCCACAGGCCAAGGCGTTCGTAGATCTGCCGGGCACCGAAGGACAGCGCCGAGGAGCGGGCGTCGTAGCTCGGCTGGTAACTGTCGCCGGGGGCGAAGGGCTCGATCAGCACGATCTTCCAGCCCCGTGCCCTGGCCCCGGCCTGCAACGCCAGCGCCAGGCTGGCACCAACCAGGCCGCCGCCGATAATCGCCAGATTGACCCGGCTCATGCCGCTTCGGTCCGGGCCGCAGCCATCAGGGCCTCGATCTCGGCAACGGTCTTGGGCACGCCGCCGGTCAGGATTTCACAACCTTGCTTGGTCACCACCACGTCGTCCTCGATGCGCACGCCAATGCCGCGCCATTTCTTCGCCACGTCCTGGTTGTCCGGGGAAATGTAGATCCCCGGCTCCACCGTCAGCGCCATGCCAACTTCCAGCACGCGCCATTCGCCGCCGACCTTGTACTCGCCGACATCATGCACATCCATCCCCAGCCAGTGGCCGGCGCGGTGCATGTAGAAGGCCTTGTAGGCCTCGCCGTCGATCAGCTCGTCGACATCGCCGTGCAACAGTCCCAGCGCCACCAGCCCGCTGGTAATCACCCGCACCGTGGCCTCGTGCGCCTGGTTCCAGTGCTTGTTCGGCGCGATCTCGGCGAACGCCGCTTCCTGGGCAGCCAGCACCAGCTCATAGATCGCCTTCTGTTCGGGCGAGAACTTGCCGCTGACCGGCCAGGTACGGGTGATGTCGCTGGCATAGCAGTCGATCTCGCAACCGGCGTCGATCAGCACCAGGTCGCCATCCTTGAGCAATGCGTCATTCTGCTGGTAGTGCAGGATGCAGCTGTTGCGTCCGGCGGCGACGATGGAGCCGTAGGCCGGCATCTTCGCCCCGCCCTTGCGGAACTCGTAGTCCAGCTCGGCTTCCAGGCTGAACTCGTGCAGGCCGGCACGGCTGGCCTGCATGGCGCGCACATGGGCGCGGGCGGAAATCGCCGCGGCCTCGCGCATCACCTTCACTTCCGCCGCCGATTTATACAGGCGCATGTCGTGCAGCAGATGATCCAGGGCAACGAATTCGTTCGGCGGCTGCGCGCCGAGGTGCGCCTTGGAGCGGATCACATTGATCCAGTCCATCAGGTGGCGGTCAAACTCCGGGTTGCTGCCCATCGCCGAATAGACCCGGTCGCGCCCTTCGATCAGGCCCGGCAGGATGTCGTCGATATCATTGATGGGGAACGCGTCGTCCGCGCCGAAATCGCGGATCGCGCCCTCCTGGCCGGCGCGCAGGCCGTCCCAGAGTTCACGCTCGACATTGCGCTCGCGGCAGAACAGCACGTATTCGCCGTGGGCCCGGCCGGGGATCAGCACGATCACCGCCTGGGGCTCGGGGAAACCGCTGAGGTACTGGAAATCGCTGTCCTGGCGGTAGACATACTCGACATCGCGATTGCGGATCGCCACGGCGGCGGCCGGCAGGATCGCGATGCTGTTGGGTTCCATCTGCGCCATCAACGCCTTGCGGCGCCGGGCGTATTCCGCTTTGGGGATATGAATCATGGGCAGATGGAGCTCCCTGTCCTGGCTCAGTGCAACGAAGGCTTGGCAGCCGGCTCAACCGCTTTGTTGACCTCGGTGAACAGCAGCAGCGGTGCGACGCGCAGGTACTCCATGACTTCCATGTAGTCGTTCTCGCCGTCGTCGGACTCTTCCAGCGCGTCCTGGACCTGAGCGATGGCCGCGAGGTCCTGCAGCACCTCGGTGGCCTCGATGCTCAGGGCGTTGGCGCGGTAGGTCAGGCCGAAACCGGCGAGGAAACCCTGGCACCACTGGCCCAGGGCAATCGCCCGCTCGGTGAGCGGCGCATCGTCGCTCGGCAACAGCAGGACAACGGTCATGTCGTCGCTGGTAAGCTCGCCCTTGACCATCTCCTGCAAGCCGACCAGGGCGTTGCGCACGTTGTCCTGCGGTTCGCCTTCGAGCAGTTCGGCGGCATCCACCAGCCAGCTGTCGGCTTCGAAGCCGGCACCGGCACAACTGCGGCCGAGCAACAGCCCGTGCAGTTCGGCGGGAGAGACCGGATGACCGCTGGTGCTCAGCAGGGTGGCAAAGGCGTTGTACGGGGAATTCTGAATAGGCATGGGCGGCTAGGCGCCGAACGGCGCAATGTCTAGAATGAAGGCCTTGTATCCTAGCATTCGGGAACACGCCAAGACCATCAAGGCGGATAACTCGTTTGCCAAGCGCTCCAGCGACGACCTGCATGCCGCTCGTCATATTCAGTGGACACCAAAGTAGATAACGAATGGAAGACACCGACCTGCACGCGCTGATGGCCAGACTCGAACTGCTGATTACCCGGGTCGAGCAACTTAAAAGCCAAAACGGACTCCTACTAGCTCAGGAAAAAACCTGGCGCGAGGAGCGCGCACACCTTATTGAAAAGAACGAAATCGCCCGGCGTAAGGTCGAATCGATGATTTCGCGCCTCAAGGCCCTGGAGCAAGACTCATGAGTTCAAGCAATAACGTTACCGTGCAGATCCTCGACAAAGAGTATTCGATCATCTGCCCCCAGGAAGAACGCAGCAACCTGGTCAGCGCCGCCCGCTACCTGGACGGCAAGATGCGCGAAATCCGCAGCAGCGGAAAAGTCATCGGCGCCGATCGCATCGCCGTGATGGCCGCGCTGAACATTACCCATGACCTGCTGCACAAGCAGGAACGCCCTGATGTGCAGGCCAGCGGCTCGACGCGCGAACAGGTGCGCGACCTGCTGGATCGTGTGGATCTGGTGCTGTCTTCCGACTCGGATACCAGCAAGGGCTGATTCCCGCGGCCACTTTCAGGTATACTGGCGTCACTCCCTGGAGTACTTGCCAGTTGGTGATGTCCCTGAGCCGATTCGCACTACCCTGGGTGTTACACGTTGGGCCGGTGTGCATGTCCGCTAGACGGAAAGCCTTAAGGTCTACTGTAACTTCCACCTTGAACTTTCGGGTTCAAGGGCTAAGCCGACAGCGCTACGTCGGGGAGCCTGAATTATCGTCCAATGCCGGCCATCGCGCCGGCGTTGGTCTTTCACGAGCCGCCGTCCTGGCCGCTCGATTGCCGACAGCCGAATCCCATGAGCGAACCTGCGCCGCTTTCCCGCCCGCAACTTCGACGACTGCTGCGCAAGGCCCGCCGCGCCCTCACGCCCGGCGAACAACGCCAGGCCGCGCGCGGCCTGTATCGGCAACTGGCGCAACACCCGCTGTTTCGCCGCGCCCGCCATGTCTCCCTGTACCTGCCCACCGACGGTGAAATCGATCCGCGCCTGCTGCTGCGTGAAGCCCAGCGCCGCGGCAAGCACACCTACCTGCCGGTGCTGAGCGCCTGGCCACGAACGAAGATGGTGTTCCAGCGGATTCGTCCGGGGGAAAAGCTCCACCCCAACCGTTTTCGCATCCTTGAGCCGCGGATCAATCCGGCCGCGCAGCGCAAGGTCTGGGCACTCGACCTGGTGCTGTTGCCGCTGGTCGGCTTCGATGCGCAGGGGGGACGGCTGGGCATGGGCGGCGGTTTCTACGACCGCAGCCTGGCCTATCAGTCCCGCCGCCAGAGCTGGCGCAAGCCGCTCCTGCTGGGGCTGGCCCATGAATGTCAGAAGGTCGGGAGACTGGACCAGGCCAGTTGGGACGTGCCGCTGCAGGGAACGGTCAGCGACCGTGCCTGGTATATCGCGAAATAAACGGGGGACGAGGCGTCACCGGGGATGGCGACGCCCTTGCGACGGGATCAGCGCTTGAACAGGGTCGATTGCTGGGGCTGGTGCTGGACGATTTCAACCGGGACGTCTTTCTTGCCCGACCACAGGCCCTGTGCGTAACCCGTGGTTACCACACCCAAACCGAACAAAATAACCAAAATCCATAGTAAATCCGGTTTGCGTTTCATCGATTGCCCCCCTAGGCAAATCACATACGATGACAGCAGCGGTTTTTCTTTATAGGCCGTGCAGCAGCGTCAAGCTTAAAATCCCGGCATTTTGCGATAACGTGAACCGCTACGCAAACGCTGACGTCAACCGACTGTCGGTTTGTGCAAGAAATTGCCCGACAAACTGCCCAAGGAGCAAAACCATGGCCTACTGGCTGATGAAGTCCGAGCCGGACGAACTCTCGATCGAAGGTCTGGCCAAGCTCGGCGAGACCCGCTGGGACGGTGTGCGCAACTATCAGGCGCGCAATTTCCTGCGGGCAATGGCGATCGGCGACCAGTTCTTCTTCTATCACTCCAGTTGCCCGGAACCGGGGATCGCCGGCATCGGCAAGATCGTCGAGGCGGCCTACCCGGACCCGACGGCCCTGGACCCGCAAAGCCACTATCACGACCCGAAAGCCACCCCCGAGAAAAATCCCTGGAGCGCGCTGCAGGTCGGCCATGTGGAAACCTTCGCCAAGGTGCTCGGCCTCGGCTACCTGAAGCAGCAGGCGGCGCTCGAGCAGATGCCGCTGGTACAGAAAGGCAGCCGGCTGTCGGTGATGCCGGTCACGCCGCAGCAGTGGGCGGCCGTCCTGGCCTTGCGCTGAAACGAGCGGAACTGCCCGGTCACGACATTCTCCCTGCCAGCGGTCCGCCAATCAGGTTAGGCTTGCCCTTCATTTGACCGGCATCAAGCCGCCACCGCGCGGAACCGGTCAGACTAGGACGCTACCGATGCAGGATGCAGCAATGTCGATGAATCACCGCCGTTCCCGTCTTTTCGCCGGTTCCCTGCTGATCGTGCTGTTGGCCGCCGGCGGCTTCGGCTACTGGAAATCCCTCCATGACCGCCTGCCCGAAGGCCTGAGCATGGGCAACGGCCGCCTCGAGGCGACCGAAGTACAGATCGCCAGCAAGATCCCCGGCCGACTGGCCGAGGTCCTGGTCAACGAAGGCGACAAGGTCACCAAGGGCCAACTGCTGGCACGCATCGACACGCGCACCCTCGAAGCCCAGCGGGTCCAGGCCGAGGCCGAAGTGCTGCGGGCCCGGGAAACCTTCGCCGCGGCCCAGGCCAACGTGCAACTGCGCCAGAGCGAACTGCTGCTGGCCGGCCAGGAACTCAAGCGCTTTCGCGAACTGTCCCAGCGCGGGTTCGCCAGCGGCCAGTTGCTCGACCAGCAGCAGGCCCGCTACGACACCAGCAACTCCGCCGTCCTGGCCGCCAAGGCCCAGGTCGCGGCACTGAGCGCTTCCATCGGCGCCGCCCAGGCCCAGGTTGCCCAACTGACCAGCGAAATCGACGACAGCAGCCTGCTCGCCCCCATCGACGGCATCATCCAGCTGCGCCTGGCCGAACCGGGCGAAGTCCTCGGGGCGGGCGGTCGCGTACTGCTGCTGATCGACCCGGGCGACCAGTACATGAACCTCTACCTGCCCGCCTCCGTCGTCGGCCGCCTGACCCCGGGTGACGAGGCGCGTGTACTGCTCGACGCCCTGCCCGAACAACCCCTGCCGGCGAAAATCGCCTTCGTCGCCGCCAAGTCGCAGTTCACCCCCAAGGAAGTGGAAACCCGCGACGAGCGCCAGAAACTGGTGTTCCGGGTCAAGCTGCGCCTGACCGACCCCGCCGCCGTGCCCCAGGCCAAACCCGGCATGCCCGGCGCCGGCTACGTGCGCACGGCGCCCACGGACTGGCCGGCCAACCTGCAATGAGCGGCCTGGCGCTGCAAGCCAGCGGCATCGGCCATCGCTACGGCAGGCAGGCGGCGCTGCTGGATATCGGTTTCAGCCTGCCGGCCGGCACCCGCTGCGGGCTGATCGGCCCGGATGGCGCGGGTAAATCGAGCCTGCTCGGGCTGATCGCCGGGGTCAAGAAACTCCAGCAGGGCCGGCTCGAAGTGCTCGGTGGCGCCATCGACGACCGGCGTCACCGCAACAGCCTCTATCCGCGTATCGCCTTCATGCCCCAGGGCCTGGGTGGCAACCTCTACCCGGAACTGTCCATCAGCGAAAACATCCGCTTCTTCGGCACGCTCTTCGGTCTGTCGAAAACCGACTGCGACCAGCGCATGCACAACCTGCTGCGCGCCACCGACCTCGAACGCTTCGCCGAGCGACCGGCGGGCAAACTCTCCGGCGGCATGAAGCAGAAGCTCGGCCTGTGCTGCGCACTGATCCACGAACCGGACCTGCTGATCCTCGACGAACCGACCACCGGCGTCGACCCGTTGTCACGCCGACGCTTCTGGGAGCTGGTGGACGAGGTCCGCCGCCAACGCCCGCAATTGACGCTGCTGGTGGCGACCGCCTACATGGAGGAGGCCGAGCAGTTCGAACACTGCCTGATGCTCGATCGCGGCAAGCTGATCGCCGCCGGGCCGAGCCGGACCCTGGCCGGCAGCACCGCCAGCGGCAAGCTCGACGATGCCTTCACCCACTTCCAGGGCGACAGCAGCCGCGACAACCGGCCCCTGGTCATCGCCCCCCGGGACAACAGCCAGATCGATATCGCCATCGAGGCCCACGACCTGACCCTGCGCTTCGGCGACTTCACCGCGGTGAACAAGGTCAGCTTTGCCATCGGCCGGGGCGAGATTTTCGGCTTCCTCGGCTCCAACGGCTGCGGCAAGACCACCACCATGAAGGTCCTGACCGGCCTGATGCCGGCCAGCGAAGGCAGCGCCCGGCTGCTCGGCAAACCCGTGGATGCCCGGGACCTGGCGACCCGCAAGCGCGTCGGCTTCATGTCCCAGAGCTTCTCGCTGTATGGCGAGCTGAGCAGCCGGCAGAACCTCGAACTGCATGCCCGCCTGTTCGACCTGCCCAAGGCCGACAGCACCGCGCGCATCCAGGAACTGATCCAGCGCTTCGACCTCGGCGAGATCGCCGACCAGCCCTCCGCCGCCCTGCCCCTGGGCCTGCGGCAACGCCTGTCCCTGGCGGTGGCGGTGCTGCATCGCCCGGAAGTGCTGATCCTCGACGAGCCGACCTCGGGCGTCGATCCGGCGGCACGGGACGACTTCTGGCGGCTGCTGGTCGAGTTGTCCCGGGAACAGGGGGTGACGATCTTCCTCTCGACCCATTTCATGAACGAAGCCCGGCGCTGCGACCGCATCTCGCTGATGCACGCGGGGCGAGTCCTGGCCTGCGATACCCCGGACGCCCTGCAACGACAGTTCCAGGGCGAGACCCTGGAAGCGGCATTCGTCCGCTGCCTGGAACAGGCACAGGACAGCGCCACGCCTGAAGCGCCGGCCCCCACGACAGAAACGCCGGCTGCCCCGGCTGCCGCGTCATCCAACGGCAGCGGCTTCAGCCTTGCGCGCCTGCTGGCGGTCGCCAGCCGCGAGGGCAAGGAACTGCTGCGGGACAAGGTGCGCCTGGCCTTTGCCCTGCTCGGCGCGCTGTTCATGATGGTGATCTTCGGCTACGGGATTTCTCTGGACGTGGAAAAACTCGCCTTTGCCGTCTACGACCAGGACCAGACCCCGCAAAGCCGGGCCTACCTCGAAGCCTTTCGCAGTTCCCGCTACTTCGCCGAACAGACGCCGATCCGCGATGCCGCGCAATTGCACACACGCCTGCAACGCTCGGAGATCAAGCTGGCCCTGGAGATCCCGCCGGGCTTCGGCCGCGACCTGTACGCCGGGCGCCAGCCGACGGTCGCCGCCTGGCTGGACGGCGGCATGCCGTTTCGTGCCGAGACCAGTCGCAACTATGTCGAGGCGGTGCACCAGGCCAATCTCGAACAGGGGGCCGCCCAAGGCAGCCCGGCCCTGGACAACCGACCGGCCGCCCGCCTGGAAACCCGCTTTCGCTACAACCAGGACGTGGTCAGCGTGAACGCCATCGGCCCCGGCGTCATGGCGCTGATCCTGGCCTTCATCCCGGCCATGCTCACCGCCTTGGGCATTGTCCGCGAGAAGGAACTGGGCTCGATCACCAACTTCTACGCCACGCCGCTGACCCGCCTGGAATTCCTGCTCGGCAAGCAGGCGCCGTACCTGGCGGTGAGCCTGGTCAACCTGGGCCTGCTGGTGGCGATGAATCGCTGGCTGTTCGGCGTGCCGTTCAAGGGCAGCGGCCTGGCCCTGGCGTTCGGCGGCCTGCTCTATGTGCTGGCGACCACCAGCATGGGCCTGCTGATCTCGGCGTTTACCCGCACCCAGATCGCCGCGATCCTCGGCACCATGATCATCACCAGCCTGCCGACCATCCAGTTTTCCGGGCTGATCGTGCCACGCTCGTCCCTGGAGGGCGCCGCGGCGCTGATGGGCATGCTCTTTCCCGCCGGGCACTTCCTCGATATCGCCGTCGGCACCTTCACCAAGGCCCTGGACCTGCGCCAGCTCTGGCCGCAGTGCCTGACCTTGGCCGGGTTCTTCGTGGCCTTCACCGGCCTGAGCCTGGTCATGCTCAAGAAACAGGAGGCGTGATGCACAAGCTTGCCCATATCCTGCGTCTCGGCCTGAAGGAGCTGACCAGCCTGCGCCATGACAGCGTACTGTTGCTGTTCCTGCTGTACGCCTTCAGCGTGGCGATCTACATGCCGGCCGCCGGCTCGGTGATCGGCGTGCACAACGCCAGTGTCGCCCTGGTGGACGAGGACCACAGCGCCCTCTCGCGCCAGCTCGGCGAAGCCTTGCAGCCACCGGAATTCCAGCGCCCCGCGCCACTGGCCTACGACCGGCTGGACCAGGCCCTGGACAGCGGCCAGTACACATTCGTGATCAACGTGCCGGCGAATTTCCAGGCCGACCTGCTGGCCGGGCGACAACCCGCGGTGCAGGTCAATGTCGATGCCACCGCGATGAGCCAGGCGTTCATGGGCGCCGGCTATATCGGACGGATCTTCCAGCGTGAACTGCTGGGCTATGGCGGCCAGGCCGACGCCGCCGGCAAGGCGCCGGTGCTGCTCGCCAGCCGCGCGCTGTTCAACCCGAACCTGGAAGGCGGCTGGTTCCTGGCAGTGATCCAGATCGTCAACAACATCACCATCCTGGCGATCATCCTCACCGGCACCGCGCTGTTGCGCGAACGCGAGCACGGCACCCTCGACCACCTGCTGGTGCTGCCGCTGACCGCCCTGGAAATCATGCTGGCGAAGATCTGGAGCAACCTGCTGGTGGTGGTGATCTGCACCTGGATTTCCCTGGAAGTGATCGTCAAGGGCGCCCTCGGCGTGCCGCTGGCCGGTTCGCTGGGGTTGTTCCTCGGGGTGACGGCGCTGTATCTGTTCGCCAGCACGGCGCTGGGCATTTTTCTCGCGACCCTGGCGCGTTCGACACCGCAATTCGGCTTGCTGGCGATCCCGGTGATCATTCCCATGCTGTTGCTGTCCGGCGGCAGCACGCCGCTGGACAGCATGCCCGAATGGCTGCAATGGGTGATGCAGGGTTCGCCGTCGACGCACTTCGTCAGCCTCGGCGCGGCGATCCTGTTTCGCGATGCGGGAATCAGCGTGGTGTGGCCCGATGTGCTGGCGCTGGCGGGCATCGGGCTGGTGTTCTTCGCGATTGCGCTGGCGCGGTTTCGCAAGAGCCTGGCGTCCTGAAACGGGAGCACGGCTTGTTGTCGCGACCAAGGGCCTCTTCGCGGGCAAGCCCGCGAAAAGCTGGAGCGGACACTACAAATCCCGGATCACTGCACGATCAGGTTGTTGAACAGCAGGTCTTCCACCTGCGGCTTGCCGGTCTCGTCGCTCAATACCTGCTGGACCTGCTTCAGGGCTTCCTGGCGCATCTTTTCCTTGGCGTCGACATTGCTCATCGACTCGGTGCTCTGCTGGGCGAACAGCGCCACCAGCTGGTTGCGGATCAACGGCTCGTTGGCCTTGACCGCCTGGGCCGCGGCGTCACCCGTCACACGCAAGGCGACATCGGCCTTGTAGACCTTGAGCTTGGGGCTGCCGTCCAGGCCATAATTGCCGACGAACGGTGGCGTCAGGCTGATATAGCTGACCTTGGGACCCGCCGCTTCACCTTCCTTGGCCTCTTCCGCCATTGCCGCCATCGGTAGCGACAAGGCCAACATCAACATGATCCACGCTTTCACAATTCGCTCCTTATCCGGTTTGCGGCCTAGCATATCGATCCCCGCCGTCGAGCCCAAGCACAAAGCTTATAACCGACTATCAGGCCAGGGCATGCTCGTTGACCCGTTGACTCACACACCTACACTTATCGGCCATCACTCCCAAAGGAATAGCCCGATGAAAGCCGTGCTGTGCAAAGCCTTCGGCCCCGCCGAAACGCTGGTGCTGGAAGAGGTCGCGAGTCCGACGCCGAAAAAGAACGAAATCCTGTTGCAGGTGCACGCCGCCGGGGTGAACTTCCCGGATACGCTGATCATCGAGGGCAAATACCAGTTCAAGCCGCCCTTCCCATTCTCGCCCGGCGGTGAAGCTGCCGGCGTGGTCGCGGCCGTGGGGGAAAAGATCAGCCACCTCAAGGTCGGCGACCGGGTCATGGCCCTGACCGGCTGGGGCAGCTTCGCCGAGGAAGTGGCGGTGCCGGGCTACAACGTGCTGCCGATTCCCGCCGCGATGGACTTCACCAGCGCCGCGGCCTTCAGCATGACCTACGGCACCTCGATGCACGCGCTGAAACAACGCGCGCAGTTGCAGCCGGGCGAAACCCTGCTGGTGCTGGGGGCTTCCGGCGGCGTAGGCCTGGCCGCCGTGGAAATCGGCAAGGCGATGGGCGCGCGGGTCATCGCCGCCGCCAGCAGCGCGGAGAAACTGGCGGTGGCCAAGGCCGCCGGGGCCGATGAACTGATCAACTACAGCGAAACCAGCCTGAAGGACGAGATCAGGCGCCTGACCGACGGCAATGGCGCCGACGTGATCTACGATCCGGTGGGCGGCGACCTGTTCGACCAGGCCGTGCGCGCCATTGCCTGGAACGGCCGGTTGCTGGTGGTCGGTTTTGCCAGTGGGCGCATCCCCGAGCTGCCGGTGAACCTGGCCCTGCTCAAGGGCGCGGCGGTGGTCGGCGTGTTCTGGGGCTCGTTCGCCCAGCGTCAGCCTCAGGACAACGCGGCGAACTTCCAGCAGCTGTTCGCCTGGTTCGCCGAGGGCAAGCTCAAGCCGCTGGTGTCCCAGACCTATCCGCTGGCCGACGCGGCCCAGGCCATCAACGACCTCGGCCAGCGCAAGGCCGTGGGCAAGGTGGTGGTCCAGGTACGTTGAACCGTAGGGGCGGGCTTGCCCGCTCCTGCAGGACGGCCATCAATCTGGAAATATCCGGCAACATCCATCCTCCAGAAACGCCTCCTGCCTGCCCCTCGGCGACATGTTCATAAAACAACATCGAGAGTCATCCATTTCTGACTTTTGTGAATGCGAAAGCCTGCTATTTTCGGTAACGAAAATGTAACATTCGCATCCGCAGTCAAAACAAGAAATCTGGAGCTCTTGAATGTTTGCCTTCTTTCGACCTGCCGCACATCAGGCGCCCCTGCCTGAGGAAAAAATAGACAGTACCTACCGCCGCCTGCGCTGGCAGATCTTCGCCGGGATCTTCTTCGGTTACGCCGGCTACTACCTGTTGCGCAAGAACTTCTCCCTGGCCATGCCGTACCTGATCGACGAAGGCTACAGCCGCGGCGAGCTGGGCCTGGCGATGTCGGCGATCGCCATCGCCTACGGCCTGTCGAAGTTCCTCATGGGCCTGGTGTCCGACCGCTCCAACCCGCGCTACTTCCTGCCCTTCGGCCTGCTGGTGTCCGCCGGGGTGATGTTCATTTTCGGTTTCGCGCCCTGGGCGACGTCCAGCGTGACCATGATGTTTATCCTGCTGTTCATCAACGGCTGGGCCCAGGGCATGGGCTGGCCGCCAAGCGGGCGGACCATGGTGCACTGGTGGTCGCAGAAGGAACGCGGCGGCGTGGTCTCGGTGTGGAACGTGGCGCACAACGTCGGCGGCGGCCTGATCGGTCCGCTGTTCCTGCTCGGCATGGGCCTGTTCAATGACTGGCACGCGGCGTTCTACGTCCCGGCGGCCGTGGCCCTGGCCGTCGCGGCCTTCGCCTTCATCACCATGCGCGATACCCCGCAGTCGGTCGGCCTGCCGCCGATCGAGAAGTACAGGAACGACTACCCGGAAGGCTACAACGCCAGCCACGAAGACGAATTCAGCGCCAAGGAAATCTTCGTCAAGTACGTGCTGCGCAACAAGATGCTCTGGTACATCGCCATGGCCAACGTCTTTGTCTACCTGCTGCGCTACGGCGTACTGGACTGGGCACCGACCTACCTCAAGGAAGCCAAGCACTTCGACGTCGACAAGACCTCGTGGGCGTATTTCTTCTACGAGTGGGCGGGGATCCCGGGCACGCTGCTGTGCGGCTGGATGTCGGACAAGATCTTCCGCGGCAACCGCGGCCTGACCGGCATGGTATTCATGGGCCTGGTGACCGTGGCGACGCTGGTGTACTGGCTCAACCCGGCCGGCCACCCGACCATCGACATGATCGCGCTGTTCTCCATCGGCTTCCTGATCTACGGTCCGGTGATGCTGATCGGTCTGCAGGCCCTGGAACTGGCGCCGAAAAAGGCCGCGGGCACGGCCGCCGGCTTTACCGGGCTGTTCGGCTACCTGGGTGGCTCGGTCGCCGCGAGCGCGGCCATGGGCTACACCGTGGACCACTTCGGCTGGGACGGCGGTTTTGTCCTGCTGGTCGCGGCCTGCCTGCTGTCCATGGCGTTCCTGGCCCCGACCCTGTGGCACAAGCAGGTCGCCAGCCAGAGCCGCGAAGCCATTGCCTAATGCGCGCCTGAACGGCAGCGCTTGAGCCGCGCCTCCAGATTACGATCCGGCATGGCGTGGCTGCGCAAGGCGCTGGCGGTCTGCTCGACATAGTCACGGGTGGTGCCGTAGCGTCCGCAAGCGCTCTGCAGCACCTGGGTCAGCACACTGTCGGGCAGGTTGCCGGCATAGCTGGGCAGGTGCCGCTCCAGCACAAAGCCCAGGGCCTGGACCGTCTGGCCATTCTCCAGGCGGCAATTGAGCCAGTGCGGCCGGTAGGACGGCACCGGCATCTCCCGCTGCCACAAGGCGTAGAGCGACGCCTCCAGTTGCTCCTCCGGCAGCCGATAGGCAAAACCACTGCAAGACCCCCCGCGATCCAGCCCGAACACCAGCCCCGGCAACTCCGGCGTCCCGCGGTGCTCGTGGGACCACAGGTACAGGCCACGGTGATAACCGTGGACCCGGCCGCGCACCCGCTCCGCCGCCGAACACTCCGGACGCCAGATCAGCGAGCCGTAGGCGAAGAGCCAGACCGGCCCGCCCTTGTGCCGGGCCATGGTGGCTTGCATCGAGCTGAGCAATTGTTCGTGGGTCAGCTGCGCCCCCAGCTCAAGGCGCGGCGGATAGGCCAGACTCAACAACGCAGGATCTGTGACAGCCATGACGAATCGCGTGGAGCTCCTGAAATAGTTACCAGTTGTAAGTCACTTTACCGTAATAAAACGCACCGCTGTAACCGTACGGCGAATAAGTGCTGTAGGCCAGGTTGCCGCCGCTGTTCGCGTAGGCGCTGAGCTTTTCCGGGTACTTGTCGGTGACGTTGTCACCACCCAGGGTGAAGGTCCACTGCTTGAGCTTGTAGTCCGCCGCCAGGTCCAGCAGCCATGCCGCCTTGAAGGTCTGGTCGTTGATCGCATCGGCCTGGTAGCTGGTGAATTCGCCATAGCGCACCAGGTTGCTGTGCAGCACCCAGTTGCCGAAGCTCAGGTCGTTGCCGAAGGTCAGCTTGTGCTGTGGCGTGGTGTCACCCAGCAGGCCGAGCTTTTCCCGGCGATCGACCCGCACCAGGTTGACCCCGAGCTGGTTGAGGATCGCCGGATTGTCCTTCACGTCGGTGACCTTGGTGTGGTTGTAGTTGTAGCCCAGGGTGCTGTTCCAGCGCACGCCGTTATCCAGCTGGTAGCGATAGTTGGCGACCAGGTCGATACCGCTGGTGCTGGTATTCGTGGCATTGGTGAAGTAGCGGGCGCTGGTGTAGTTGATATTGCCCACACCGTTGGCCTGCAGGTAGTTGATCGCCGCGTTGTTCAGCACCAGGTTGGACGACAGGCTGATCCGGTCGCGGATATCGATGCGGTAGACATCGGCGGTGACCGTCAGGTTGTCCGTCGGCTCCAGCACCAGGCCGAGGCTGTAGTTACGCGATTTCTCCGCCTTCAGGTCCTCGGCCCCGAGCAGGCGCGCCACCTGGCTGTTGGCCGCGAAGGTGCCGGCCTCCTGAATAGTCGGGCCGATCAGTTGCGACGAGGTGTAGGTGAAGTTCTGCTGGGCCAGGGATGGCGCGCGGAAACCGTTGGAGATGCTGCCGCGCACGGCCACCTGCGGGGTGAAGTCGTAGCGCGCCGACAACGAGCCGCTGACATTCGAGCCGAAATCGCTGTAGTCCTCATGACGTACCGCCGCCGAGGCGCTGAGTTTCTCGGTGAAGTTGGTTTCCAGGTCCAGGTACTGGGCGAAGTTGTGCCGCGAATAACTGCCGGCATCGGCCGCGCGGAAACCGCCAAGGCCGGAGCTGCCGGTCTGGTAGTAGGACTCCGGCTGGCCGGCGCTGATCTGGTAGCCCTGACGCAGGTACTCGGCCCCCACCGCCACGGATACTGGATACGGCAGCCAGCCGAGGTTGAATTCCCGCGACAGGTCGAAGTTCAACTGGCGCTGGTCGTTGCTCAGGGTGCCGTTATCGAACTTGCGCGGGCTGTTCAGGCCCAGCGAGGTGTTGATGGTCTCGGTGCTCAGCTCGTACTGGTTCTTGCCGTAGTTGGCCGACAGGTCGTAGTGCCAGTCGTCCGCCAGCAGGCCGCGCAGGCCAACCACCAGCGAGGTGTCCTCGAGGTTGCCGTGAATCAGCGGCAGGTAGCCGTTGGGGAAAATCGCCGGGATGTTGTTCGAGGCATTGCTGGCCCGGTAGAACGCCGCGGTTTCGCCCCGACGCTTACTGTAGCCGCCAAAGCTGTAGAGTTCGGCGGCATCGTTGAAGCTGTAGGCAGAGTTGAACTGCAGCTTGCCTTCGTTGGTCGACGGCTCGCCCTGGCGGAATACCTGCTGGCCGTAGGTCGTCGAACCGATGCTGGCCGGACGGTAATCCTTGCCGGCGCGGTTGGTATAGTCGTTGTCGGCGCCTTCGCCGGAGAGATTGAAGAAGCCGTTGTCGCCCAGGGCAAAGCCGCTGTTGCCGCCGATCTGGCGCTGGATGCCGTCGCCCTTCTTGTATTCGCCGAACTTGCTGGAGATCGAGCCGCCATGATCGGTGCTCTTGAGGATCACGTTGATCACCCCGGCAATGGCGTCGGAGCCATAACGGGCGGACGCGCCATCGCGCAGCACCTCGATATGGTCGACCGCCGACAGCGGGATCGCATTCAGGTCGGCCGGGGCCGAACCCCGGCCCACCGCTCCCCCCAGGTTGACGAAGGCGCTGGTATGGCGTCGCTTGCCGTTGACCAGCACCAGTACCTGGTCCGGCGACAGCCCGCGCAGTTGTGCCGGACGCACCAGTTCGGCGCCGTCCACCAGGCTCGGGCGGGGGAAGTTGATCGATGGAATCAGCCGTGCCAGCACGGTGCCCAGTTCATCCGAACCGCTGCTGCGCAGGCTGTCGCCGCTGATCACGTCGATGGGTGACAGCGATGCGCTGGCCGTGCGCTCCTGGGCGCGGGTGCCGGTGACAATCACGGTGTCGAGTATCGGCGCGTCGGCCGTGGTGTTATCAGACTCGGCGGCAGCCGCCGCACTGAAGGTTATTGCGCCTGCGGCGGTCAGCAAATGCGCAGACAAAATCGCCGAGTACAGCCGGTGTTGCGTGTTGCTCCCCATACCGCTCCCCTTGGAATCCAAAGTCGGGGCGTCTTGCCCCGAGTTCGCACGATCGGTCCGTGTGGCGAACGGTGTCGGTCATTGTGTTGATGATTGGCAGATACAAAGCCGGTAGTCCGATGTCATATAGCTTAATGATATGTAACAAAGAAATTAAATATCGGAATCGAATATATATAAGCTAAATGCAGTATCGGTAAAAAACCCTACATCCTTTTCAGACTCCAGGGTCTGACAACCCATTGCCCGGCTTCGTATAACGGCCACTTCTTTAATCGCCGCACACCACGAAAGGCCTGCGCTCATGAACACATCGACCTTCACTCTGGTTCTCACCCTGCTGCTGGGCTCGACCGGCGTGGCGTACGCCGTCCAGGAAGCACCTGGGGAAAAAGGCTTCTGGTACGCCCAGACCAGCCTGTATACCCGACACTATTCGCCGGACCCCGAGCACAACAATCGCCAGGACCTGATCGGTCTGGAACGCCATGAAGCGTCGGGATGGGTGTATGGCGCGGCGACCTTTCGCAACTCGTTCAGCCAGCGTTCGTACTACGGCTACGTCGGCCAGCGTTTCGACAGCTCGCGTTATCCGCTGTATGCGAAGGTGACGGGAGGGTTGCTACAGGGATATCGCGGTGAGTACCGCGACAAGATCCCGTTGAATCGCCTGGGCGTGGCGCCCGTGATCATTCCGTCGGTCGGCGCCCATTACGGGCCGCTGGCGACCGAACTGGTATTTCTGGGTTTCAATGCGGCGATGATTACCACGGGGGTGCGGTTCTGAGCCTCCGAACCACCCACCGGGGCAACACCGCCTGCCGCGGTCAGGGCCTGGGCGCGTAGGCAAACACGTCGGCGCGCATCTGGTGGGCATCCATTCCGGCCTCCACCAGCGCGTCCAGCGTCGCATAGATCATCGCCGGTGAGCCGCTGGCATAGACCTGCACGCTCGACAGATCGGCGATGTCCTCGCAGACCGCCTCGTGCAGCATGCCACAACGGCCTTCCCAGCCGCACAGATCGCTGACCACCTTGTGCAGGAACAGGTTGGGCAGCGTCTTCCATTCGTCCCAGTGTTCCAGCTCGTAGAAATCCTCGGGCCGGCGCACGCCCCAGTACAGGTGTACCGGATGCTGGAAGCCAGCAGAGCGGCAATGCTCGATCAGGCTGTGCATCTGCGCCATACCGGTACCTGCGGCGATCAGCACCAGCGGGCCGTCCGGCAGTTCCGCCAGGTGGGTATCGCCGAACGGCAACTCGACCCGGGCCATCCCGTTGCGCTGCAACTGCTCGATCAGGTTCTGCGCACTGGCTTCGCGCACCAGCACATGCAGCTCCAGGTCACGCCCGGCGTGAGGCGCCGAGGCCAGGGAAAACGCCGATTTCTCGCCGCTGTCGCGCTCGATCATCAGGTATTGCCCGGCGTGATAACGTGGCGGCTTGCCCGCCGGGGCCCGCAGGCGCACCCGCCAGACATCGCCACCGATTTCCGCGCATTCGGTCAACTGACACGCAAGGCTACGCACCGGCAGCTCTCCCAGGGCGAGAACACCATCCCAGAGCACCACGCAATCTTCCAGGGGCTCGGCAATACAAGTGTAGAACTCGCCATGGTCACGCACATCGCCCGCCTGCTCGACCCGCCCTTCCACCAGCAACGCCGCGCAGACATGGCAATTGCCATTGCGACAGCTCTGCGGGCAGTCGTAGCCCAGTCGCCGGGCACCATCGAGAATCCGCTCGCCGGGCCGTATCTCGAGCACGGCTCCGGTGGGCTGCAAGGTCACACGCATCAATCTATTCCTAACTGGTTCCACATGGCATCGATCCGCCGGGTCACGGCCTCATCCTTGACGATCACCCGGCCCCACTCGCGCGTGGTTTCGCCGGGCCACTTGTGGGTGGCATCCAGTCCCATCTTCGACCCCAGGCCGGAAACCGGCGAGGCGAAGTCGAGGTAGTCGATCGGCGTGTTGTCGATCATCACCGTGTCGCGCTTGGGGTCCATGCGCGTGGTAATGGCCCAGATCACGTCGTTCCAGTCCCGGGCGTTGATATCGTCGTCGGTGACGATAACGAACTTGGTGTACATGAACTGTCGCAAAAACGACCAGACACCCAGCATCACGCGCTTGGCGTGGCCCGGATACGACTTCTTCATGGTCACGACGGCCATGCGGTACGAGCAGCCTTCGGGCGGCAGGTAGAAGTCGGTGATTTCCGGGAACTGCTTCTGCAGGATCGGCACGAACACTTCGTTCAGCGCCACGCCGAGGATCGCCGGTTCATCCGGCGGCCGTCCGGTGTAGGTGCTGTGGTAGATCGGCTTGATCCGGTGGGTGATGCGCTCGACGGTGAACACCGGGAAGCTGTCGACTTCGTTGTAGTAGCCGGTGTGGTCGCCATAGGGGCCTTCCGGGGCCATCTCGCCCGGATGGATCACGCCTTCCAGGACGATCTCCGCGGTGGCCGGGACCTGCAGGTCATTGCCACGGCATTTCACCAGCTCGGTGCGATTGCCCCGCAGCAGGCCGGCAAAGGCGTACTCGGACAGGCTGTCCGGCACCGGCGTGACCGCGCCGAGGATGGTCGCCGGGTCCGCGCCCAGGGCCACGGACACCGGGAACGGCTGGCCCGGGTGCTTTTCGCACCACTCGCGGTAATCCAGCGCGCCGCCACGATGGCTGAGCCAGCGCATGATCACCTTGTTGCGGGCAATCACCTGCTGGCGGTAGATGCCAAGGTTCTGGCGATCCTTGTTCGGCCCCTTGGTGACCGTCAGGCCCCAGGTGATCAGTGGCGCGACGTCGCCCGGCCAGCAATGCTGGACCGGCAACATGCCGAGGTCGACATCATCGCCTTCGATGACCACCTCCTGGCAGACCGCGTCCTTGACCACCTTGGGCGCCATGGCAATGATCTTGCGGAAGATCGGCAGCTTGGACCAGGCATCCTTCAGCCCCTTCGGCGGCTCGGGTTCCTTGAGGAACGCCAGCAGCTTGCCTATTTCCCGCAGCTCGCCGACCGCCTCGGCACCCATGCCCATGGCCACGCGCTCCGGCGTGCCGAACAGGTTGCCGAGCACGGGAATATCGAAGCCGGTAGGCTTTTCGAACAGCAGGGCCGGCCCCTTCTTGCGCAGGGTACGGTCACAAATTTCAGTCATCTCCAGGACTGGGGAAACCGGCACCTGGATACGTTTCAACTCTCCGCGCTGCTCAAGTTGCTGCACGAAATCCCGAAGATCCTTGAATTTCATTAACCATGCACCCGTAAAATAGGCGTACATCCTACCTGCTCTTACGACCGCTGGCAGCTTATTGCATATCCTTGCCAGCCATTCCCGCTAAAGACGCCCCGTCACGGTTTGATTGCGCAAGGTGGTGAACAAGGGCTCAAGGAACGCCTCGACATACCGCGATCCCACGTCGGAGAGATGGTTGTCATCGGAGTACAACGAGCGGCCATCAAGCTCGACCCGGCACCCGGCGATTGCGTCGCACAATTTCGGCGCAGGATCCAGCAACTCCACTTCGGGATCGGCATCAGCCAGTTGCACGAACAGCGCATCGATATAGGCCTGACGCTTGAGATGCTCCGCCAGGGCTATGCCCTCACTGTTGATGGGCAGCCCCACCATCGCCAGGCGACTGAGACGATAAGGCACACTGAAGTCCTGCAGCGGGACTTCCTTGACCAGCCAGACCCGATGACCAGCGCCGCGCAACTGCCGCACCAGGTTCCCCATGCCTTCGGCGAAACGCCGCTCGGCGACGGCCCGGTCGTATTTCCCGGTTGCCGGGTCCATCAGGGCAGGCCCGGTATCACCCGAGCGTTGCCCATAGACGTACAGGCTCCAGCGTCCGACCAGCACCACGTCGCTGTACTTTTCCTCGTCCAGCGCCCGGGCTACACGCTGGTTGAAGCGCGCACAACCCGGGGTGCTTTCGCTCCTGCTGAAAGGCAGGCACCCGGAATAGGCGGCATGGGTAATGTTGACGCCGTGCTTGCGCGCTTCATCTTCCAGGGCCGGAATCAACGCCGCGGCATGGCTATCCCCCCAGACCAGCGCGCGCGCCGCTTGAGGTTGCGGACCGAAGTGGCAGAACGGGCGATCGCGTTTCTTGTCATCCGAGAGGCAGCTCATCAGCTCGGGACTCCAGGTGCGCGCCTGGGCATATTGCAGCGCCTGGGGTGACAGCCGCCAGGGAACACCGGCGGCCCAACCCAGGCTCTTTCCCAACAGGCCCAGGCCGAGGATGGCCACACCAGACACCAAGAGGATCTGCCGGCGACCGGCCAACAAGCGTCGCTCACGAAACGGCACCTCGACAAACCGCCAGGATCCATAACTCAGCACCAGGCTCAAAATGAACAGGCCGGCAAGCCCCCAGGCCCCCAGGCCGTAGACACTGGCGTACTTGCCAAACACCAGCACCGGCCAGTGCCACAGGTACCAGGAGTAGGAAATCAACCCGACGCCTACCAGCAAACGACTGCCCAGCACCTGGCCCACCAGGGTTGCCTGCTGGCCGTTGGCCCAGATCAGGCCAGCCGCGCCCACTACCGGTAACAAGGCCGCAGCCCCGGGAAAGGAGGTGCCCGAATCATAAGCAAACACCGCCAGCAGGATCAGCCCCAGGCTGAACACGCTGACGGCCTGGGCCTTTATCAGGCTGATACGTTGCCCGACAGGCATGACCGCCAACACCACGCCTGCCAGCAACTCCCAGGCGCGCATGGGCAAGAGGTAAAAGGCTTTTTGCGGAGAGAGGCCTAGCGTCCACTGACTCATGGCAAAAGACATCAGCAGCAACAGGAACAAGGCCATGCGCCAATACTTCAAGCGACTCGACAGCAACATCAGCAGGAGCGGAAAAATGACGTAGAACTGCTCTTCGATCGATAACGACCAGGTATGCAGCAGCGGCTTGAGATCGGACGCCGTCTCGAAATAGCCATCTTGACGCGCGAACAACAGGTTGGAAGTGAAAATCACCTGGTAGTGAACAGAGCGTCCCAGCTCGTCGTAGTCCTTGGGGGCCAGCAGAAACCACCCGGCCACCAGACTCGCCAGCATCATAACGAACAGTGCCGGCAGGATACGCCGGGCACGCCGGCTCCAGAACTCGACGAGACTGAAACGTCCGTCCTGACGCTCGCGCCAGATGATCGAGGTGATGAGGTAACCGGAGATCACGAAAAACACGTCGACGCCGACGAAACCGCCGGTGAATCCAGGAACATCAAAATGAAACAGCACAACTGCGATGACCGCTACAGCACGCAAGCCGTCGATATCCTTTCGATAGGCGAGAGAGCTCATCAACCGGAGAAACCTGTTCAGATGGAAAATACGGTGACATCCAGCGTAGCCGCGTTTTTCAATCCTGCGCTCGCCGATCAAAAACCGCCTTTCTGCCCTGATGTCCATTATGGCCAGCGTGTGGTGAGACGATCAGGCACGGCGATCGTTCCCTGCCAAACGCGCCCGGCAAAAAAAAAGCGCCCCGTCGGGGCGCTTTTTTCTGACCTGAAACGCGGTCTTACTTGCGTTTCATCGACAGGAAGAACTCATCGTTGGTCTTGGTCTGTTTCAGCTTGTCGACCAGGAACTCGATGGCGGCCACTTCATCCATCGGATGCAGCAGCTTGCGCAGGATCCACATGCGCTGCAGTTCGTCGTCGGCAGTCAGCAACTCTTCGCGACGGGTGCCGGAACGGTTGATGTTGATCGCCGGGAAGACGCGCTTTTCAGCGATCTTGCGGTCCAGGGGCAGTTCCATGTTGCCGGTACCCTTGAACTCTTCGTAGATCACTTCGTCCATCTTCGAACCGGTTTCAACCAGCGCGGTGGCGATAATGGTCAGCGAGCCGCCTTCCTCGATGTTCCGCGCGGCACCGAAGAAACGTTTCGGTTTCTCCAGGGCGTGGGCATCGACACCACCGGTCAGGACCTTGCCGGAGCTCGGGATCACGGTGTTGTAGGCACGGGCCAGACGGGTGATGGAGTCGAGCAGGATCACCACGTCCTTCTTGTGTTCGACCAGGCGCTTGGCCTTCTCGATCACCATTTCGGCAACCTGCACGTGGCGGGTCGGCGGCTCGTCGAACGTCGAGGCAACCACTTCGCCGCGCACGGTGCGCTGCATTTCGGTCACTTCTTCCGGACGCTCGTCGATCAGCAGTACGATCAGGTGCACTTCCGGGTTGTTGCGGGTGATGTTCGCCGCGATGTTCTGCAGCATGATCGTCTTGCCCGCTTTCGGCGGTGCCACGATCAGGCCACGCTGGCCCTTGCCGATCGGAGCGCAAAGGTCGATCACGCGACCGGTCAGGTCTTCGGTGGAACCGTTGCCGGCTTCCATCTTCATGCGCACGGTCGGGAACAGCGGGGTCAGGTTCTCGAAGAGAATCTTGTTCTTGGCGTTTTCCGGACGATCGTAGTTGATCGTGTCGACCTTGAGCAGGGCGAAATAACGCTCGCCTTCCTTCGGAGGGCGGATCTTGCCGACGATGGTGTCACCGGTGCGCAAGTTGAAGCGACGGATCTGGCTTGGCGAGACGTAGATGTCGTCCGGGCCGGCCAGGTAGGATGCGTCGGAAGAACGCAGGAAGCCGAAGCCGTCCTGGAGGATCTCCAGCACGCCATCACCGGAGATTTCCTCGCCGCTTTTCGCGTGCTTTTTCAGCAGGGAGAAAATCACATCCTGCTTGCGCGAACGGGCCATATTTTCTATGCCCATCTGTTCGGCCAATTCGAGCAGTTCGGTAATCGGCTTTTGCTTGAGTTCAGTCAGATTCATATAGGAATGACGTAATCATTTATGGAGGGGGGAAATTAAGCTTTTGGCTTAATGAGGCCGCGCCGCAGAGAAGGCGACAGGATCGCGTACTTGTTCGAAAAGGAGAGCGTCGGCGACGGCTTGCAGGGGGCAGTGGAGAAACCAGTGCGGGGCCGAATGTAACACCTGGGTTTCGGAGCGTCTAGCCCCTTTTTACGAAAAAGCCCCGCAATTTGCGGGGCTTTTTGAGGACAGCCGAACGACGCTTAGATGTTGGCGTCGAGGAATGCCTGCAGCTGCGACTTCGACAGGGCGCCGACCTTGGTCGCCTCGACGTTGCCGTTCTTGAACAGCATCAGCGTAGGGATACCACGCACGCCATGCTTGGCCGGGGTTTCCTGGTTGTCGTCGATGTTCAGCTTGGCGATGGTCAGCTTGCCTTCGTAGGTAGTGGCGATATCGTCCAGGACCGGCGCGATCATCTTGCACGGACCGCACCACTCAGCCCAGTAGTCGACCAGGACAGGGCCTTCAGCCTTCAGGACTTCTGCTTCAAAGCTCGCGTCGGTGACGTGCTTGATAAGATCGCTGCTCATGGATGTCTCCGGAGTTGTGAGCCAAAAAAAACGTTGCTCATCATAGCCGTCCTTCCTACGTACAGGAAGCCGCAGATGATTGAGTCTAACTATGGTGTTCCATGAGTCAGGGTATAGCCCAATCCGACTTCTTCCGCACAAATGCGCGCGCGTGAACAGCACCGCCCCTTGCAGGAGCCCGTGCGCAGCTTCGGTTGGGGCTGATCAACCGGGCGTGACAAAGGCGATCCCGGTGCGCAACGCGGCATTGCGCACATGTTCCTGCATGGCCTTCTGCGCCGGGCCGCAGGCGCGCCGGGCCAGGGCGCGGAGGATCTTGCGGTGCTCCTGCCAGGTTTCCATCGCCCGTTCCGCCCGGATGAACGGTAGCTTCTGGCTTTCCAGGAACAGCTCGGCGCTGGCACTGAGAATGCCGGCCATCGCCTGATTGCCGCTGGCCAGCAGGATCCGCCGGTGGAAATCGAAGTCCAGGCGGGCAGCGGCCTCGAAATCCCCGGCGCGCAATTCGGCGCGCATGGCGTCGACATTGTCCTGCAGGGTGTCCAGCTCGTCCGCCGTCAACGTCACCGCCGCCAGCCCGGCCGCGAACCCTTCGAGGGCATACCGCAGCTGGAAGATGTCCTCGGCCGACGCCTGGGCCGCGAACGGCCAGGACAACCCGCCGGCCGCCGGCACCTGTTCGACCGTCGCCTGGACAAATACGCCCTTGCCCGGCTGCACGCTGATCACCCCCAGTGCACTCAGGGACGACAGCGCCTCGCGCAGGGAAGCGCGGCTCACCCCCAGTTGCAACGCCAGGTCGCGTTGCGAGGGCAGCGCATCGCCCGGGCCAAAGCCCTCGTCGCTGATCAGTTTACGGATGGCTTGCAGCGCCACTTCGGGTACGGCGCGGGAAATCGAATTCATTGTTTTCAGGCTGATCGGTCCGGTGGAGCGCTAGTTGTAAAGCTATTGCGAGCGGGCGGCAAGTCACGCCCAGCGCTGGTTCGGTCGGCGCGGCCAATGCCCGATAACAGTGCGAAATGCCTGGCAACTGTTCAGACCAGTAAGACCATGAAAAGCGCCTTGAAGCCATGAAGGGCGCGGTTCCAGGCCAGTCTGGCATGGGCTGTGCAATATCGACCGACAGAAATCATCGCCTTTTCAATTCGGAGATCTGCCATGACCAAAGGCTTCAGCGCCCTGCTCACTGCCCTGTTCGCCAGCCTGATGCTGGGCCAGGCGGCCGCCCATGCCAACGGCCTGGATGACGTCGTCGCCCGCGGCACGCTCAAGGTCGCCGTGCCCCAGGACTTCCCGCCATTCGGCTCGGTCGGCCCGGACATGAAGCCACGCGGCCTGGATATCGACACCGCGAAACTGCTGGCCGACCAGCTCAAGGTCAAGCTGGAACTGATCCCCGTCAACAGCACCAACCGTATTCCGTTCCTCACCACCGGCAAGGTCG
Source organism: Pseudomonas sp. Mn2068 (assembly GCF_049319725.1). Classification (NCBI taxonomy): domain Bacteria; kingdom Pseudomonadati; phylum Pseudomonadota; class Gammaproteobacteria; order Pseudomonadales; family Pseudomonadaceae; genus Pseudomonas; species Pseudomonas sp. Mn2068. Next base: position 206,432 of record NZ_JBMOUG010000008.1, read on the forward strand.
ACCTGGTGATCTCCAGCCTCGGCAAGAACGCCGAGCGCGAGAAGGTCATCGACTTTTCCCGCGCCTATGCCCCCTTCTACCTCGCGGTGTTCGGTCCGCCCGAAGCCTCGATCAACGGCCTGGCTGACCTCAAGGGCAAGACCATCAGTGTCACCCGCGGCGCCATCGAGGATATCGAGCTGACCGCCGTGGCGCCCGAAGGCGTGACCATCAAGCGCTTCGAGGACAACAACACCACCATCGCCGCCTACCTGGCCAAGCAGGTCGACCTGATCGCCAGCGGCAACGTGGTGATGGTGGCCATCGCCGAACGCAACCCGAAACGCATTCCGGCGATGAAAGTGAAGCTCAAGGACTCCCCGGTCTACGTCGGGGTGAACAAGAACGAACCGGCCCTGCTGGAGAAAGTGAACCAGATCCTCGCCGCGGCCAAGGCTGACGGCAGCCTCGAGAAGAACGCCCAACTCTGGCTCAAGCAACCCCTGCCCGCCGATCTTTGATCCGGTTTTCCCGAGGTCCGCTCCATGGCTTATCAGTTCGACTTCCTGCCGGTGCTGCACAGCGCCGACCTGCTGGTGCGCGGCGCCCTGTTCACCCTGGAACTGACCGCCATCGGCACCCTGCTCGGGGTCAGTCTGGGGATCGTCGGGGCGGTGGTCCGGGCCTGGCGGATCCAGCCCTTCGCGGCGATCTTCGGCGTCTATGTCGAACTGATCCGCAACACGCCGTTCCTCGTGCAGTTGTTCTTCATCTTCTTCGGCCTGCCGTCCCTGGGACTGCAGATTTCCGAATGGCAGGCGGCGGTGCTGGCGATGGTGATCAACCTCGGCGCCTATTCCACGGAGATCATCCGCGCCGGTATCCAGGCGATCCCGCGCGGGCAACTGGAAGCCGCGGCCGCCCTGGCGATGAGCCGTTTCGAAGCCTTTCGCCACGTGGTCCTGCTGCCGGCGCTGGGCAAGGTCTGGCCGGCCCTGAGCAGCCAGATCATCATCGTCATGCTGGGCTCGGCGGTCTGTTCGCAGATCGCCACCGAGGAACTGAGCTTCGCCGCCAACTTCATCCAGTCGCGCAACTTCCGCGCCTTTGAAACCTACACCCTGACCACCCTGATCTACCTGTGCATGGCCCTGTTGATCCGCCAGCTGTTGAACTGGCTCGGGCGCCGCTACCTGGCGAGGAGCCGCTGATGGACTTCACCTTCTGGGATATCGTCAACAACCTGCTGGCGGGCCTGCAATGGACCCTGGTGCTGTCGCTGGTGGCCTTTGTCGGCGGCGCCCTGATCGGCCTGCTGATCATGGTCATGCGCATTTGCGACAGGTCCGTGGCCCGCGGCTTTGCCCGCGCCTATATCGAACTGTTCCAGGGCACGCCGCTGCTGATGCAACTGTTCATGGTGTTTTTCGGCGTGGCCCTGCTCGGGGTGGATATCTCGCCCTGGCTGGCGGCGGCAATCGCCCTGACGCTGTTCACCAGCGCCTACCTGGCGGAGATCTGGCGCGGCTGCGTCGAATCGATTCCCCATGGCCAGTGGGAGGCTTCGTCCAGCCTGGCGCTCACTCCCTACGAACAACTGCGCCATGTGATCCTGCCGCAGGCCCTGCGCATTGCCGTGGCGCCGACCGTGGGCTTTTCGGTGCAGGTGGTCAAGGGCACGGCGGTGACCTCGATCATCGGCTTCACCGAACTGACCAAGACCGGCGGCATGCTCGCCAACGCCACCTTCGAACCCTTCATGGTCTACGGCCTGGTAGCCGCCGGCTACTTCCTGCTGTGCTACCCCCTGTCCCTCAGCGCGCGCTACCTGGAAAGGAGACTGCATGCCGCTTCTTAGAATTTCCGCCCTGCATAAATACTACGGCGACCACCATGTGCTCAAAGGCATCGACCTGAGCGTCGAGGAAGGCCAGGTGGTGGCGATCATCGGCCGCAGCGGATCGGGCAAAAGCACCCTGCTGCGCACCCTCAACGGCCTGGAGTCGATCAACGACGGGGTGATCGAGGTCGATGGCGAATACCTCGACGCCGCCCGCGCCGACTTGCGCAGCCTGCGCCAGAAGGTCGGCATGGTGTTCCAGCAGTTCAACCTGTTCCCGCACCTGACGGTGGGCGAAAACGTCATGCTCGCGCCCCAGGTCGTGCAGAAGGTACCCAAGGCCAAGGCCGCCATCCTGGCGCGCAAGATGCTCGAACGGGTCGGCCTGGGGGAAAAATTCGATGCCTTCCCGGATCGCCTGTCCGGCGGTCAGCAACAGCGCGTGGCCATCGCCCGGGCCCTGGCGATGTCGCCGAAAGTCCTGCTCTGCGACGAGATCACCTCGGCGCTGGACCCGGAACTGGTCAATGAGGTGCTCAGCGTGGTGCGCCAGCTGGCGAAGGAAGGCATGACCCTGATCATGGTCACCCACGAAATGCGCTTTGCCCGGGAAGTCGGCGACAAGCTGGTGTTCATGCACCAGGGCAAGGTGCATGAAATCGGCGATCCGAAGGTGCTGTTCGCCAACCCGCAGACCGCCGAGCTGGCCAACTTCATCGGCACCGTGGAAGCGCAGGCCTGAGCCCTCGCCCGCCCGAACCTCCCTTGCTGCCCCCTGGTTGCGCCACGCTTGTGCGTGGCGCATGCCACGGCACTCCCCTCCTCCCGTCGTCTGCGTCACTGGAATGTCATATTTCAGTAGGAAAAATCACCTAATATCGTCTCGTTGATAAAAATTTCCAGATACGCCAAGCCCTTTCAAAAGCAGTCCCACTCATCGCCCTGATCTTTCCTGCCTGACCGGGTAAACAGCCCGGTGGTCTACCGAGCCTCAAGCACCATCCGTTGGCGGCGACGGTCGATCGTGGCACGATGGCCGGGTTATCGACCGAGATCCTTCAACCATGCCGCATTCCCAAGCCAAGAATCTTTCCCTGATCGCCGCTATCGACCTGGGCTCGAACAGCTTCCACATGGTCGTGGCCAAGGCCCAGAACGGCGAAATACGCATTCTGGAGCGGCTCGGCGAAAAGGTTCAGCTGGCCGCCGGTATCGATGAAGAGCGCAGGCTCAGCGAAGAATCGATGCAGCGCGGGCTCGACTGCCTGAAACGTTTTGCCCAACTGATCAACGGCATGCCCCTGGGCGCCGTGCGGATCGTCGGCACCAACGCCTTGCGCGAAGCGCGCAACCGGGCCGAGTTCATCCACCGCGCCGAGGAAATCCTCGGTCACCCGGTGGAAGTCATTTCCGGCCGTGAAGAGGCCCGACTGATCTACCTCGGTGTCTCCCACACCCTCGCCGACACCCCGGGCAAGCGCCTGGTCGCCGATATCGGCGGCGGCAGCACCGAATTCATCATCGGCCAGCGCTTCGAACCGCTGCTGCGCGAAAGCCTGCAGATGGGCTGCGTCAGCTATACCCAGCGGTATTTCCGCGACGGCAAGATCACCCCGGCGCGCTACGCCCAGGCCTACACGGCGGCGCGCCTGGAAATCATGAGCATCGAGCATGCCCTGCATCGCCTGACCTGGGACGAGGCCATCGGTTCATCCGGGACCATCCGCGCCATCGGCCTGGCCCTGAAAGCCGGCGGCCACGGCGGCGGCGAGGTCAATGCCGAAGGCCTGGCCTGGCTCAAGCGCAAACTGTTCAAGCTCGGCGACGCAGAGAAAATCGATTTCGAGGGCATCAAGCCCGACCGTCGGACCATCTTCCCCGCCGGCCTGGCGATTCTCGAGGCGATCTTCGATGCCCTCGACCTGCAACGCATGGATCACTGCGACGGTGCACTGCGCGAAGGCGTGCTCTACGACCTGCTGGGTCGCCATCACCACGAAGACGTCCGTGAACGCACCCTCACCTCGCTGATGGAGCGTTATCACGTCGACCAGGAGCAGGCCGTGCGGGTCGAGCGCAAGGCGCTCTATGCCTTCGACCAGGTGGCCAAGGACTGGGAGCTGGAAGACGGTGTCTGGCGGGAACTGCTGGGCTGGGCGGCGAAGGTCCATGAAGTCGGCCTGGATATCGCCCACTACCAGTACCACAAGCACGGCGCCTACCTGATCGAGCACTCCGATCTCGCCGGCTTCTCCCGGGAAGACCAGCAGATGCTGGCGTTGCTGGTGCGCGGGCATCGCCGCAACATCCCCAGGGACAAGTTTGCCGAGTTCGGCGATGAAGGCACCAAGCTGATCCGCCTGTGCGTACTGCTGCGCTTCGCGATCCTGTTCCATCACATCCGTGGCACCCAGGAAATGCCGCAGGTCACCTTGCGTGCCGACGGCGATAGCCTGGATGTAGTGTTTCCCAAGGACTGGCTGGAGCAGAACCAGCTGACTCAGGCCGACTTCGCGCTGGAAGCGGAGTGGCTGACCCGAGTCAGTATTACCCTCAACGTACGCTGAGCAGCGGGTTGCTCAGGCGATCGAGCAGGGTCGCCTGGGCGCTGCGGGCGTTCTGGTTGCCGGTCGGCGTGTTGCGGATGTAGCGGCCGTCCGACTGCAGGCTCCAGCTGTGGGTGTTATCGGTGAGATAACTTTCCAGTTCCTTCTTGACCCGCAGGATCAACTTCTTGCCCTCCACCGGGAAGCAGGTCTCGACGCGCTTGTCGAGGTTGCGCTCCATCCAGTCGGCGCTGGACAGGAACATCTGTTCCTCGCCGCCGTTGAGGAAGTAGAACACCCGGGTGTGCTCAAGGAAGCGGCCGATGATCGAGCGCACATGGATATTGTGCGAGACACCGGCAATGCCCGGACGCAGGCAGCACATGCCGCGCACCACCAGGTCGATCCGCACGCCGCACTGGCTGGCCTTGTACAGCGCGCGGATGATCTTCGGATCGGTCAGCGAGTTGAACTTGGCGATGATGTGCGCCGGCTTGCCGTCGACGGCGAACTGGGTTTCCCGGGCAATCATGTCGAGCATGCCCTTCTTCAGGGTGAACGGCGCATGCAGCAGTTTCTTCATGCGCAGGGTCTTGCCCATGCCGATCAGCTGGCTGAACAGCTTGCCGACGTCCTCGCACAGCGCGTCGTCGGAAGTCAGCAGGCTGTAGTCGGTGTAAAGGCGGGCGTTGCCGGCGTGGTAGTTACCGGTGCCCAGGTGCGCATAGCGGACGATCTCGCCGGCTTCGCGACGCAGGATCAGCATCATCTTGGCGTGGGTCTTGAAGCCGACCACACCGTAGATCACCACCGCACCGGCCGCTTGCAGGCGGCTGGCCAGTTGCAGGTTGGACTCTTCGTCGAAGCGCGCGCGCAATTCGATCACCGCGGTGACTTCCTTGCCGTTACGCGCGGCATCCACCAGCGCGTCGACGATTTCCGAGTTGGCGCCGCTGCGGTACAGGGTCTGGCGCACAGCCAGGACGTGCGGGTCCTTGGCGGCCTGGCGAAGCAGATCGACCACCGGGGTAAAGGACTCGAACGGGTGCAGCAGCAGGATGTCCTGCTTGCTGATCACGCTGAAGATGTTCTCGCTGTTCTGCAGCAGCTTGGGGATCTGCGGAGTGAACGGCGTGTATTGCAGCTCCGGATGACTGTCCAGGCCGGTGATGCTGAACAGCCGGGTCAGGTTCACCGGGCCGTTGACCTGGTACAGCTCGGTCTCGGACAGGTTGAATTGCTTGAGCAGGTAGTCCGACAGGTGTTTCGGGCAGGTGTCGGCGACTTCCAGGCGCACCGCATCGCCGTAGCGACGGGAGAACAGCTCGCCGCGCAGGGCGCGGGCCAGGTCTTCGACATCCTCGGAGTCCAGCGCCAGGTCGGCGTTGCGGGTCAGGCGGAACTGGTAGCAGCCCTTGACCTTCATGCCCTGGAACAGATCGTCGGCGTGGGCGTGGATCATCGACGAGAGGAATACATAATTATCGCCAGGGCCCCCGACCTCTTCGGGTACCTTGATGATCCTCGGCAGCAGGCGCGGCGCGGGGATGATCGCCAGGCCGGAATCGCGACCGAAGGCGTCGATGCCCTCGAGTTCGACGATAAAGTTCAGGCTCTTGTTCACCAGCAACGGGAACGGGTGCGTCGGGTCGAGGCCGATGGGCGTGATGATTGGCGCGATCTCGTCGCGGAAATAGCGGCGGACCCAGGTCTTGAGCTTGGTGGTCCAGTAGCGGCGACGGATAAAGCGCACCTGGTGCTTTTCCAGCTCCGGCAACAGGATGTCGTTGAGGATCGCGTACTGGCGGTCGACCTGGCCGTGGACCAGCTCGCTGATGCGCGCCAGGGCCTGGTGCGGCTGCAGGCCGTCGGCGCCGGCCTGTTCGCGGGCGAAGGTGATCTGTTTCTTCAGCCCGGCAACGCGAATCTCGAAGAACTCATCCAGGTTGCTGGAGAAGATCAGCAGGAACTTGAGCCGTTCCAGCAGCGGGTAGGACTCGTCCAGCGCCTGTTCCAGCACGCGGATGTTGAACTGCAGCTGCGACAGCTCGCGGTGGATGTACAGGCTGCTGTCATCCAGGCTGGGAATCGCCACCGCCGACGGCACCGCCACATGCGGCGCCTCGGCAACCACCGGCGCGGGTTCCAGCTCCGGCGGGGTTTCGACGATCTGCTCGACCACCGGTTGAGCGTCTTTTACTTCAACTTCGCTGAGTCCTTCGGTATTCATCGAGTGTTCCTGTGAGGGCTATTTTTGCTCTCGTAGCAATTGAGCGGCGCGAACGGCAAAGTAAGTCAGGATGCCATCAGCGCCGGCACGTTTAAAAGCGGTCAGGGATTCGAGAATAACCCCTTCACTCAACCAACCATTCTGGATCGCCGCCATGTGCATGGCGTATTCACCGCTGACCTGATAGACAAAGGTCGGCACCTTGAATTCATCTTTGACCCGGTAAAGGATATCCAGGTACGGCATGCCCGGCTTGACCATGACCATATCGGCACCTTCGGCCAGGTCGGCGGCCACTTCATGCAGGGCTTCGTTGCCGTTGGCCGGGTCCATCTGGTACGAGGCCTTGTTCGCCTTGCCCAGGTTCAGCGCCGAACCCACCGCATCGCGGAACGGGCCATAGTAGGCGCTGGCGTATTTTGCCGAGTAGGCCATGATCCGCACGTTGACGTGGCCGGCCAGCTCCAGGGCTTCGCGAATCGCCTGGATGCGGCCATCCATCATGTCGGACGGCGCGACCACCTGGGCCCCGGCCTCGGCATGGGACAAGGCCTGCCTGACCAGCGCGTCGACGGTAATATCGTTCTGGACGTAGCCTTCCTCATCGAGAATGCCGTCCTGGCCGTGGGTGGTGAACGGGTCCAGGGCCACGTCGGTAATCACCCCCAGCTCCGGAAATCGCGCACGCAAGGCGCGGGTGGCGCGCTGGGCAATGCCCTGCGGGTTCCAGGCCTCGGCGGCATCCAGCGACTTCAACCCGGCCGGCGTGACCGGGAACAGTGCCAGCGCGGGAATCCCCAGCTCGACCCACTTCGCCGCCTCTTCCAGCAACAGATCGATGGTCAGGCGCTCGACGCCCGGCATCGAAGCCACGGCTTCGCGATGGTTTTCACCGTCCAACACGAACACGGGCAGAATCAGATCGTCGACAGTCAGAACATTCTCACGCACCAGGCGCCGAGAAAAATCATCACGACGATTGCGTCGCAGGCGGGTGGCGGGAAACAGGCGATGGGCGGGGGTAAAGCTCACGGCAGACTCCTGAGCCCGCGCAGGCGGGCGAGCATGGCAGTTATAAGCGGCCATTATGACGAAGGAATGACAGTTGTGCTTACTCCTGCGACCGGGCGCCGCACGCGCCGTTCTTGTAGGAAATGTTAACGTCGAGACACATTTGGACACTTTCCTCTCTGTCCTCGAAGGGTTAGGCTGCGCGTTCATTTCGCCAGCATCCAGACAATGCTCCAACAATTTCTGCAGGATTTCGGCTATTTCGCCCTGTTTCTCGGCACGTTTTTCGAAGGCGAGACCATTCTGGTTCTCGCGGGCTTCCTCGCGTTCCGCGGATACATGGACATCAACCTGGTGGTTATCGTGGCTTTCTTCGGCAGCTATGCCGGCGACCAGCTGTGGTATTTCCTGGGGCGCCGGCATGGGCGCAAGTTGCTGGCGCGCAAGCCGCGCTGGCAGATGATGGGCGACCGGGCACTGGAGCATATCCGTCGTCATCCGGATATCTGGGTGCTGAGCTTCCGTTTCGTCTACGGCCTGCGCACGGTGATGCCGGTGGCGATCGGCCTGTCGGGTTATCCACCGGGACGCTACCTGCTGCTCAATGGCATCGGCGCGGCGATCTGGGCCGCGGCCCTGGCCGCCGCCGCCTATCACTTCGGCGCGATCCTCGAAGGTCTGCTGGGCAGCGTGAAGAAATACGAGCTGTGGGTCCTCGGCGGCCTGCTGGTGGTCGGCCTGATCCTCTGGAGCTGGCGCCGCATCAAGAGCGCGCGCCTCGCCCGCAAGGCCGAGGCCGAAGCCTCCCTGGCCGGACCTAAGACCCCGCCAGGCGAATGAGCCGGCTACGGCTCCAGTAAAGGCCGATCACGCTCAGCAGGCTGTAGCTGAGCAGGCCGATCCAGCCCAGCGGGCTGGCCGGCCACAACCCCACCAGCGGTGCCAGCCAGACCAGCGGCACATTCAACAGCAGCCGCGTCACTTCCAGCTTCAACGCCCACGGCCGGTTCTCCAGCGCCGCCCCCAGCACGAACAGCCCCAGCAGCATGGCCCCCCAGCCCAGGACCAGGGCGATTGGCGACAGGCTGGCGGCGAAGTTCATCAGGTAGCTGCCCAGCGCCACGTACACCACGAACTGCAAGGCGATATAGACCTGCTGGCGCGGCTCCAGCGGCACCTCGAACTTGCGGAACTTCGCCAGGTCGTGCTTTGCCAGCGGGTACTTCGCCGCCACATCCGCCGGACGCCAACCGGTGCGCATGAACCAGATCCGCAGCTTGTCGCGGTAGCTTTCGGCATGCCGGGCGTCGGCCGCCAGTTGTGCATAGAACTGCAGGTTGGCCCACAACGGATTCCAGCTGGCCAGCGGCGTGGTCACGCCGAACACCACCGGCTCGGCGTCATCCTCCTCCTGGAAGGTGCCGAACAGGCGGTCCCAGAGAATGAACACGCCGCCGTAGTTGCGATCCATATAGAGAGGGTTCTGTGCGTGGTGCGCGCGGTGATTGGAGGGCGTGACGAAAAACCATTCGTACCAGCCGAGCTTGGGGATGTGCCGGGTATGCACCCAGAACTGATACAGCAGGTTCAACGCCGCCACTGTCACGAAGACCGTCAACGGCACACCGAGGACGGCCAGCGGCAGGTAGAAGATCCAGCTCAGCAGAAAGCCGGTGCTGGTCTGGCGCAGGGCCGTGGACAGGTTGTAGTCCTCGCTCTGGTGATGCACCGAGTGCGCGGCCCAGAGGATATTGCGCTCATGACCCATGCGATGCAGCCAGTAGTAGCAGAAGTCATAGACCACGAAGGCCATGACCCAGACCCAGGGGTTGTCGGCCGCGAGGTCGAACAACGCCAGGTGCTCCAGGGCGACGGCGTAGGTCACCAGGCCGACGCCCTTGGTCAGCAGGCCGGTGGTAGTCGAGAGCACACCGGTGCTGAGGCTGTTGATCGCGTCGGCCACGCGATAATTGCGGGTGCCGCGCCAATAGTCGGCCAGCAGTTCGACAACGATCAGCACGACGAAAAACGGAACCGCAAGGGCAATAAGGTCCATGGCGCCACCCGAAAGGAACGATGGGTCCAAGATTAGGTGTAGTCGGGAAAAATTCCGCTGACAATGAATGCCAGATTGGTAGACATTTAACGCCAGGCATCGGGAGATCGAACATGACCAAGAAAATCGCGGTAATCCTTTCCGGCTGCGGCGTGTACGACGGCGCCGAGATCCAGGAAAGCGTGCTCACGCTGTTGCGCCTGGACCAGCGCGGCGCGAAGGTACAGTGCTTTGCGCCGAATATTGCCCAGTTGCATGTGATCAACCACCTGACCGGGGAAGAAATGCCCGAGTCGCGCAATGTCCTGGTGGAGTCGGCACGCATCGCCCGGGGCGAGGTCAAGGACCTGCGCGAAGCCGACGTCCGGGAATTCGACGCGCTGATCGTACCCGGCGGCTTCGGCGCGGCGAAGAACCTCTCCAACTTTGCCCTGGAAGGGGCCAATTGCAGCGTACAGGCCGAAGTCCTGGCTTTGGCCGAAGCCTTTGCCGAAGCCGGCAAGCCGGTGGGGCTGATCTGCATCACCCCGGCCCTGGCAGCGAAGATCTACGGTCCGGGCGTGACCTGCACCATCGGCAACGACGCCGATACCGCCGCCGCGCTGGACAAGATGGGCGCCACCCACAAGGAATGCGCGGTGGGCGATATAGTCGAGGACAAGGCACGCAAGCTGGTGACGACCCCGGCCTATATGCTCGCGCAGTCCATCGGCGAGGCGGCGTCCGGGATCAACAAGCTGGTGGATCGGGTGCTGGAACTGACCCAGCAGGCCTGATCGCACCCCTGTGGATCAAGCTCGGGAAGCGCGGGAAAGCCGGGTGAGGATGCGGTCGAAGGCATTGGCGAAAGCCTGCTTCTCCCGCTCGCCGTAGGGCGGCTGACCGCCGCCCATCTGCCCCTGCTCGCGCAGGTCGGTGAACAGGTTGCGCACCGCCAGCCGCTCGCCCATGTTGTTCGGGTCGAACTCCTTGCCCCGCGGATCGAGTGCCGCCACGCCCTTTTTCACCAGGCGGTCGGCCAGCGGCACGTCGCTGCAGATCACCAGTTCCCCCGACACCGCATGCTCCACCAGGTAATCATCGGCGGCGTCCGGTCCGCTGGGCACGACGATCAACCTGACGCAGGCGAAGGCCGGCTTGACCTGCGGCTGGCCCGCCACCAGCACCACGTCGAAGTGGCGCTTGAGGGCGAACTTCACCACCAGGTCCCTGGCCGCCTTGGGACAGGCATCGGCATCGATCCACACGCGCATGCTCAGGAAGCCTGCAACCGACGCTTCTCGGCCAGCTTGCTGCGGCTGTAGAGCACGATGATCGCCAGCAAGGCGACAGCCTGGGCGCCCAGCGAGTAGGCGTCGGCATGGATTCCCAGCCAGTCGAAGTCGAAGAACGCCACCGGCCGCGTGCCAAAGATCCCGGCTTCCTGCAACGCCTTGACGCCATGGCCGGCAAACACCACCGACAGCGCGCACAGCAACCCGGCATTGATACCGAAGAACAGTGCCAGCGGCAGTTTCGCCGAGCCGCGCAGGATCACCCAGGCCAGGCCGATCAGTAGCACCAGCGCCGTCGCACCGCCCGCCAGCACCGCGTTGTGCCCGGCAGGACCGGCCTGCAGCCAGAGGGTTTCATAGAACAGGATCACTTCGAACAGCTCGCGATACACCGAGAAGAACGCCAGGATCGCGAAACCGAAACGGCCGCCACCGCTGACCAGGCTGCTCTTGATGTAGTCCTGCCAGGCCGCGGCATGACGGCGATCGTGCATCCACACGCCGAGCCAGAGCACCATCACGCTGGCGAACAGCGCCGTGCAACCTTCCAGCAACTCGCGCTGGGCGCCGCTGACATCGATCACATAGGCCGCCAGTGCCCAGGTCCCGAGCCCCGCCAGCAAGGCCAGGCCCCAGCCGATATTGACGCTGCGCACGGCCGATTGCTGGCCGGTGTTGCGCAGGAAGGCGAGGATCGCCGCCAGCACCAGAATCGCTTCCAGGCCCTCGCGCAGCAGGATCAGCAGGCCCGAGATAAAGCTCAGGGACTGGCTCAGGCCGTCGTTGCCGAGCAACCCGGCGGATTCCTTGAGCTTGCCCTTGGCGAACGCCAGGCGCTGCTCGGCCTGCTCGACCGGCAGGCCGTCCTGCAGGGATTGCCGATAGGCCATCAGGGACTTCTCGGTGTCCTTGCGCACGGTGGCGTCGACGTTGTCCAGGGAGCTTTCGACCAGTTCGAAGCCTTCCAGGTAGGCGGCCACGGACAGGTCGTAGGCCTGCTCATGGTCGCCGGCACGGTAGGCCGCCAGGCTCTTGTCCAGGGTCGCGCCGGTGTAGTCGAGCAACTGCGCCGGGCCGCGCTTGACCTGCGGCGGCTGGGCACGCTGGGCGCGGAACAGCGCGGCGGCCTCGTTGCCTTCGGCGGCCTGCACTTCGGCAGGGGTCTGGCGGGCCAGGTCGGCCAGGTTGTAGGCCTTGTCGCTCTTTGCCACCGGCGCGGCGCTGAAGCCGGCGATATAGGTGGCCAGGTCCCAGCGCTGACGTTCATCGAGCTGGTCGGCGAACGACGGCATGTCCGTGCCTTCGACACCCAGGGTCAGGGTGTTGTAGATGCCATACAGGCTCAGCCGATCCAGGCGCGCGGCATCCCGCAGGTTGGCCGGTGGCGGTGTCAGGCCGACACCCGCCGGACCGTCGCCGGCACCCGTGTCGCCATGGCAGACCGAACACTGCTGGGCGTAGAGCGGTGCACCACGGCTCGGGTCCGGGGTGATGGCCGGAGCCTGGCTGACCTCATAGGTCACCGCCAGTCGTGCCCCCAGTTGCCGGGCCTGGCGCGCGACCAGCGTGCCGTCCTGGCGCTGGCTGATGGCCGTGCGCAGATCGACCACGCCCTGCTCCAGCTCCGCCCGCTCGGCACGGGCCGGCAGCGCGACCACCAGCTTCTGCAGGGCCGTCAGGAACTCCAGCTGTTCGTGGTATTCGGTTTCGTCGATGACCTTGCCATCCGCCACCGTGGCCGGATAGTCCGCGCCGATGTAGTCGATCAGGTGCAGGGCCTGGGGGGCGCCTTCCACCGTGTTCGCCAGCAGGCTGGAGCTGCATAGGGCGAACATCGGCAGCATCAGCCAGGCCAGGAAACGCGTGGGAACAATCATTGAAACAACCTAAATGGAAATGCGAAGTAACACATTGTTCCCTCTCACTGCGCTTCACTCAAGCGCCGTGCATCCCGAAGGTGCAAATAGTGCTCTTCAATGGCCGACCGCCAGTCCCCGGTAATGCTCGCTCATGTGGTCGACAAACGCCCGCACCTGGGGCGCCAGGTGCCGCCCATGGGGATAGAGTGCGTAATAGTGTCGCTGCCCCAGGCTGTAGTTCGGCAGCAGCCGGACCAACTGGCCGCTCAGCAACGCCTCATGCACGGTCACCCGGGTGAACGCGGCGATGCCGACGCCGGCCAGGGCCGCCGCGTGCAGCGCGCTGATCGAGTCCGCCTTGAATTGACCCTGGGGGCGTATCCGCACGGGCGCGCCCCGGGGCGGTGCCAGCTCCCAGTCCGCACCCCCGCTGAAGGCCAGCAAGCGATGCCCCGCCAGTTCCTCGGCACGACGCGGCAAGCCGTGGCGGGCGACATAGGCCGGCGAGGCCACCAGCACCAGTTCCGAGACGATCAGCAGCCGCGCCACCAGCGACGAATCGGCCAACGGCGTACTGATCCGCAAGGCCACGTCCATGCCCTCGGCCACCAGGTCGATGAAACGATCGTCGCAGGACAGGTCGACCTGGATCTCGGGGTAGCGCTGCTGGAAGGCCGGCAACCAGCTCGCCAGCTCCAGCGTGCCGATCACCACCGGCGCGCTGATGCGCAACGGGCCGGCAGGCCGCTCGGAGGCCAGCGCCTGCCCGGCGGCATCGACACGGTCGAGGATATCGACGCAGGCAGCGTAGTACTGTTCGCCGGCAGGCGTCAGGCTGAAGCGGCGGGTGTTGCGGTTGATCAAGCGCGCGCTCAACGCCTGTTCGAGCTGCTGCAGTTGCCGGGAAATCGTCGAATGCGTGGTGTCCAGGCGCTCGGCAGCGGCGCTGAAACCCGCGGATTCAACGATGCAGCGAAAAGCTCGCATGGCCAGCAATTGATTCATGACCGGGTTCATCCCGCCAGTGATGGGTCGACACTCAGTGCAGCGACAGGCGCATGATCTGCGCGGTGGTCAGCACGTCGCCAAAGGTGTCTTCGATCTCGGCCAGGGCGGCACGATGCAGACTGTCCTTGTCGACGCCCTCACCGTTGTAGCGGGTGATCGCGCGGGTTGCCGTCGCGTCCGATGCTACCACGACCTGGTAACCCAGCGGTGCCGCGTCCCGGGCCGCTCCGGCGACACAGGCATGGGTCATCAGCCCGCTGATGATCAGGGTCCTGATCCCGTCCCGCTTCAGCCGGGCATCGAGGTCCGTGCTGGCGAAGACGCTGACGGTGGTTTTCTCCAGGACCTTGTCCTGCTGGCGTGGCCGCATGTCCGGATGGAATTTCCAGCCCTCGCTGCCCCGGGCAAATACCGGCGAACCCGCTGGCGCGACATGCTGGATATGGTAGACAGGGATCTTCGCCCGGTCGGCGAAGGCGATCAGTTCGCGGGTCTTTTCCAGCGCTCCCGGGCCATCCGGGATCGGCATGCGACCGGTGAAGTACTCGTTCTGGAAGTCGATCACCAGCAGCGCTGTACTGGCCGGCTCCAGTCGCTCCAGGGGCTTGGCACCGAACATCGCCCGGATGGTCGGTGGCGGGTTTTCGCCGGCCACGGCCTGCATCGGCAGGCTCAATGAAAGACTCAGGCCGGCACACAGCGCGGCAAAAAGCTGTGGCAGGGATTTCGAAGGGAACGCAAACATGGTGGAACTCCTGCAAGGAAGGAAGTAAAACATCTCGCAGAAAGTCTATGGACGCGCCCCGGGTACAACTACGCCGCTTCTGCGACATGTCCTGTGCAGGAAATGCACAACCGAACCACTTCCGGACGCCAGGGAAGCCATACGCAAATGGGTTTGCGCCTCTTCACTTTCTTGTGCCTCTTCTGTCTGCTGGGCAGTTGCGCGGCCTATCGCGACTACAACGACGAACTGCGGATAACCAACGAGCAACTGGCCGCCGGCAATGTCGACGAGGCCTTGTACCTGCTCGAACGTCATAACCCCTGGGACGCCAAGGACCTGCTGTATTACCTGGAGAAAGGCGAATTGCTGCGGGCCAGGGGCGACCTGCTCGCCAGCCAGGGGGCCTGGCGGACCGCGGATCGCGCGGTGTTCCAGCGCGAGGACGCGACGGACTTCGACTACGGCAAGCTCCTGGCCGAACTGGGCACGATGTCGATCAACGACAAGATCCGCCGCTACGACGGCTATGACTATGAAAAGGTCATGCTGACCACCCAGATGGCCCTCAACCTCCTGGCCCTGCGCGACTTCGACGGTGCCCGGGTCGATATCAAGAAAACCCATGAGCGCGAAGCGCAGATCGCACAATTGCGCGACAAGGAATACCTGCGGCTGGAGACGCAGGCCCGTGAGCAGGGCATCAGCCTGCGCTACAAGGATTTGCAGGGCTATCCGGTGGCGATCCTCGATGCGCCCGAAGTTCTGGCGCTGAAAAACGGCTACCAGAGCGCGTTCAGTCACTACCTGGCCGGCTTTGTCTACGAGGCGTTGGGCGAGCGCGACCTCGCCGCCCCGGGTTATCGGCAGGCCATCGAGTTGCGCCCGAACACGCCCTTTCTCGAACAGGCCCTGTCAAACCTCGGCAAGCCCCCTGAGTCGGCCCGTGGCAGCGATGTACTGATCATTGTCCAGAGCGGACTGGCACCGGCCCGCAGCTCGGTGCGCCTGCCCTTCCCGGTGCAGATGCAGGACGGCCAGACCATCACCTCGATCGTATCCTTTCCCATACTGCTGCCGGACACCTCGACGCCCAGGCCCGGCTCGATCAGCGTCGATGGGCGTAAACAGCCCCTGACCCAGCTCAACAGCATTACCGACATGTCCCTGCGCACCCTGCGGGATGATATGCCGGGAATCATTCAACGCACCCGCTGGCGCGCCACCCTCAACGCGCAGACACAGGCGCTGGACAACAAGAAACATCCGGA
This sequence comes from Pseudomonas sp. Mn2068, assembly GCF_049319725.1. Classification (NCBI taxonomy): domain Bacteria; kingdom Pseudomonadati; phylum Pseudomonadota; class Gammaproteobacteria; order Pseudomonadales; family Pseudomonadaceae; genus Pseudomonas; species Pseudomonas sp. Mn2068. The sequence continues at coordinate 222,230 of NZ_JBMOUG010000008.1, forward strand.
GAAAGCGAAATACATCGTCGAAGCGCCTTTCGAGCAAGCCGACACCCGAACCTGGCGCACCCTGCCGGACAATACCTACGTCGTACGCCTGCGACTCAAGCCCGGCCAACACCGGTTGAGCCTGCCCCTCGCATCGGCAAGCGCGCCGGTGACCTTCACCATCGACCAGCCATTCCAGGTCATCAGCCTGCGCGTCATCGGAAATCGGATATTTCCTCGATAGTGTCAGCCACTTCCCACACAACCTGCTTCCCCCTGCACGTCGACACCGCGCATCGCCCCACTTAACGTGGTGCAGCGACAACAAAACCGGGTTTCGGCTTCGTACCGAAAGCCACGAAAGGGCATGTGCAACACAGGGAACGGATCCACGGCACAAGCCGAACCGCATCACAAACCGGAACAAAAAAGCCATTACATCGCCAGCACTCACGCCTATAATGCCGCGCCGATGTTATGGCTATAAGAAATTAAAGCGCCTCTTTTTATGAGGAATTGACAGGTAAGCAACCTGACCTGCCAATGGGTCCCTTTCAGCCTGACCCGCATTCCCGGCTGCTCTTTATCAGGGAAGATATCGTCATGACATCCTGCACTCGCCTTTTGATTGCCCTGGGCACCATTGCCTTGCTGTCCGGCTGCTCGGTATTTCGCAACTACGACAGCGAGCTGGCACAGACCAGCCAGCAACTGGCCTCGGGCAATGTCGACGCGGCACTGGCCCTGCTGGACAAGAACAACGGCAGCGAAGACCGCGATCTGCTCTATTACTTCGAGAAAGGCGAGCTGCTGCGGGCCAAGGGCGACCTGCCCGGCAGCCAGCAGGCCTGGGGTCATGCCGACCAGGTGGTCGGCCACTGGGAAGATGACGTCAAGCTGGACACCGCCAAGTACGTCGCCCAGTTCGGCAGCTTCCTGGTCAACGACAAGGTGCGCAAGTACGAGGGCTACGACTACGAGAAGGTCATGCTGACCACGCAGATGGCGCTGAACTTCCTCGCCGTCAACGACTTCGAGAGCGCCCGCACCGCCATCAAGAAGACCCACGAACGTGAAGCGGTGATCGCCGACCTGCGCGACAAGCAGTACCTCAAGAGCGAGGAAGAAGCCGACCAGCAGGGGATCAAGACCCAGTACAAGGATCTCCAGGGTTATCCGGTGGCCAGCCTCGACGCCCCGGAAGTGGTCGGCCTGAAAAACAGCTACCAGAGCGCGTTCAGTCATTACCTGGCCGGCTATGTCTACGAAGCCCTCGGCGAGAAGGACCTGGCCGCGCCGGGCTATCGCCAGGCGGCCGAGTTGCGTCCCAACACGCCGCTGCTGGAACAGGCCCTGGTCAACCTCGACAAGCCCGCCAAGGACGACGACAGCGATATCCTGATCGTCGTGCAGAGCGGCCTGGCGCCGGCCCGCGACTCGATCCGCATTCCGCTTCCATTGCCGATCGACAACGGCATCGTTATCACCCCGCTGTCGTTCCCGATCATCAAGCCCGACACCTCGACCCCGGGCTTCGCCCAGATCGGCGTCGACGGCCAGCCCGTCAACCTGACCGCGCTCAACAGCACCACCGCCATGTCCCGGCGCGCCCTGCGCGACGACATGCCGGGCATCATCCTGCGTACCAGCGTACGGGCCATCAGCCGCGGCATCGCCCAGAAGAACCTGAACAAGGTCAACCCGATGGCCGGCCTGGCCGTGGGCATCACCTCGGCCGTCCTCGAAGGCGCCGATACCCGGACCTGGCGCACCCTGCCGGACACCACCCAGGTGGTGCGCCTGCGCCTGAAGAAAGGCGAGCACCAAGTGTCGCTGCCAAGCGCCGTCGGCGGCTCGCTGGTCAAGGTCACCATCGACCGCCGCTACCAGGTCATCAGCCTGCGCGCCGTCGGTAACCAGGTATTCACCAGCGGCCTGGCGGCCCGGCTGATCCCGAGCGCCAACCCGACGGCCGTGGCCAGCATCAAACAACCTTGAGAACGGAGTCTTGCGCATGCACTTCAAACTGACCGCTGTCGTTGCCCTGGCCTTGCTGGCCGGCTGTGCCACCCCACCGCCGCCCCCGGCGCCGGGGAGTGCCGCGAGCAAGATCGTTGCCCTGGGTGAAATGGAAGATATCCAGGTCGGCGCCATTCGCGTCGCCCGGGAAAACGGCTTCCTCACCGTCAAGGTGCAACTGAGCAACACCCGCACCAAGAACAAGATGATGTACTACCGCTTTGCCTGGCTGGGCAATGACGGCTTCCCGGTCGCCGACGAGGAAACCTGGAAGACCCTGGGCCTGTATGGCGCCCAGAGCACCTTCCTGCCAGGCATCGCCCCGACACCGAAGGCCACCGACTTCCGCCTGGAAGTCAAAACCCCTTGATGCGCCGTCGCCCCCTTGCGCCCCTTTGAAGAGAACCTCTCCATGTTTGCACGCTTTTCACTCCTCGCCGTTGTCGCCCTGCTGGCCAGCGGTTGCGCCCAGAACACCTCGCCGGTCCTGGGTGGGAAGAACATCAGCTACGGTGACACCAAGGCCGTCGAGCTGGTCACCAACGAGTTCGGCTCCACCGACCTGCAGATGATCGCCGAGTCCATGACCCGTTCCCTGGCCCAGTCCGGCATCCTGCAGGGCCGTCCGGTGGTGCAGGTGTATGACGTGAAGAACAAGACCAGCGAATACATCGACACCCGCGAGATCACCACCTCGATCAAGACCCAGTTGATGAAGTCTGGCACCGCCCGCTTCGCCAGCGACAACACCGAGATGCAGAGCCAGGTCGACCAGCTGAAGCTGCAGAACCAGAGTGGCCTGTACAAGAAGAGTACCGTCAGCAAGACTGGCAACATGATCGCCGCCAAGTACCGCCTGGAAGGCTCGATCAGCTCGATCGTCAAGCGCAGCAGCGACTACAAGGACGTCTTCTACAAGTTCAGCCTGCAACTGATCGACGTCGAAAGCGGCCTGGCCGAATGGATGGACGAGAAAGAGATTCGCAAAACCACGGAGCGTTGAATGATGCGAGCATGGATTGGCATTATCGGCCTGGCCTGCGCCTTTGGCGTGCAGGCCGCGCCGAAGGTCGCGGTGGCGGACCTGGCGTATCAGGCGCAAGTGGAGCAGTACATCCGCAGCGTCTCGGCGCGCAACAACTACCAGCAGAGCTACTACGGCGCCTCGGGCTCGTCGAGTTATGACGAATACGAGAGCCGCAGCAGCTATATCGAGCAAGGCGAGTTGCGCAAGTTCACCGGCGACATCAAGGGCGAGATCCTGCGTACCGGCATGTTCCAGCTGATCCAGGGCACGCCCTACACCGCCAGCTCCAAGGGCGATGTCTACGACGTGATCAAGCGGATCAAGGGCGGCAGCTTCAAGGGTGCCGACTATGTGCTGTTCGGCACCGTCTCGGACATCGACTTCACCCAGGATGTGAATGAACTGGCCAACACCAACAGTTACTCCGCGGTACTGGGGCTGACACTGGTGGGCGATTTCAGCCTGATCAACACCCGGACCTACGAGATCACCTCGGCGTTCACCGCCATGGGCGAAGGCCAGGACACCAAGCTGGTCAACAGCCGGGATATCCGCGTTTCGCTGAATCGTCCGCGGGTGGTGCGTGATGTATCCAAGTCCCTGGGCGAGGATGTCGCGCGACAGTTGAGCATGCAACTGGGCGGCCCGGATATGTCCCCGGATGCGCGCCAGCCACTGCAACGCAACAACCTGCCACCGGATGAGCCGGCGCGGGTCCTGCAATAATCCGGGACCGCGTGATCGCTCATCGCCAGCAAGCCGGCTCCCACAAAGCCCGCGTCGAGCACACTTGCACGGCACGACGCTGATCCCGAGGGAGCCGGCATCGAGCACGCTTCCCGGCTACGGCACAGATCCTGTGGGAGCCCGCGTCGAGCACACTTGTGCAACACGACTCAGATCCTGTGGGAGCCGGCTTGCCGGCGATAGCGTCCGCTCAGGCAACAAAGAGCCTCAGGTGGTCGCCTTGTGCAGCGTTGCCAGAAATCCGGCCGCACCGACGAACAACCCGGCAAAGGTCCGGTTCATCCGGCGTTGCTGCCTGGGGGTGCGCAGCAGACGCAAGACCTTGGCTGCCAGGCCGGTGTAGCCGGCCATGACGATCATGTCGACGCCGATCATGGTCACGCCGAGGATCAGGTACTGGTGCACCAGCGGCGCATGGGGATCGATGAACTGCGGCAGCACCGCGAGCATGAACACCAGTGCCTTGGGGTTGCTGACGTTGACCAGGAAACCGCGGAACATCAGGGTCAGCGGCTTGCCGACCGGACGGATCGTCGCTTCCTCGGTCATGTCGCTGGGCAGCGCGCGCCACTGTTTGACCGCCAGGTACACCAGATACACCACGCCGAACCACTTGATGGCGTAGAAGGCCGTCGCCGAAGCGGTCAGGACGGCACCGACACCGGCAGCGATCACTGCGATCTGTGCCGCCAGGCCCAGTTGCAGACCGAGGGCATTCCAGTAACCGCGCAGGAAACCATACTGCAGGCCGCTGGACATCGAAGCGATCGCGCCAGCGCCAGGAGACAGGCTGATTACCCAGCATGCCGCAAAAAATGCCAGCCACGTCTCAATCAGCATCACGCACCTCGGATAAGAGTTTCAACAAACCTCTAAGCTAATCCGCGGGCGTGAAATTGACCATCGTTTTTTGTCGGACAACTATCGGTCAGGACAGCGCTTCCAACTCCGCCTGCATGCTTTCCAGCACCTCCAGGGCTTCCATCCAGGCTTCTTCGAGTTCCGCCTCGCGGACCTTGAGCCTGGCCTGGTCGGCCAGCAGGTCACGCAGCTCGTCCTTGCGGTCAGCTTCGTAGACCGCGCTGTCGCCGAGGCTCGCCTCGATCTTCGCCAGCCGCTCGTGCAGCTTGCCCAGCTCGGCTTCGAGCTTGTCGGCCTCGCGCTTGTGCGGGGCCAGTTGCTGACGCAACGCAGCCGCGGCCTGGCGCTGGGCCTTCTTGTCGGTCTTGTCCGCATTCACCGGCGTGTTGCTGACCGGAGCGTTGCGCTGGCGATACTCGACCAGCCAGCGGGCATAGTCTTCCAGGTCGCCGTCGAACTCCTCGACCTTGCCGTCAGCCACCAGGTAGAAATTGTCGGTGGTGCTCTTGAGCAGATGACGGTCGTGGGAGACCACCAGCACCGCACCGCTGAACTCCTGCAAGGCCATGGTCAGCGCCAGGCGCATTTCCAGGTCCAGGTGGTTGGTCGGTTCGTCGAGCAGCAACAGGTTCGGCCGTTCCCAGGCAATCAGGGCCAGCGCCAGGCGGGCTTTTTCACCGCCGGAGAAATTCAGCACCGGCTCGTCGATGCGCGCGCCACGGAAGTCGAAACCCCCGAGGAAGTCGCGCAGGGTCTGCTCGCGCTCGGTCGGTGCCAGGCGTTGCAGGTGCAGCAGCGGGCTGGCCTTGGCGTCCAGCGAGTCGAGCTGGTGCTGGGCGAAGTAGCCGACCACGGTGTTTTCACCGCGGGTCATGCGTCCCGCCAGCGGCGACAGCTCGCCGGCGAGGTTCTTGATCAGCGTCGACTTGCCTGCGCCATTGGGGCCGAGCAAGCCGATCCGCGCGCCCGGGGTCAGTTGCAGCTTGACCTTCTCCAGGATGGTTTTCTCGCCATAACCCAGGCGGGCATCGGACAGGTCCAGCAACGGGCTGGAGATCTTGTGCGACTCGCGGAAGGTGAAGTCGAACGGCGAGTCGACGTGGGCCGCCGACAGCTCTTCCATCCGTTCCAGGGCCTTGATCCGGCTCTGCGCCTGACGGGCCTTGGTGGCCTGGGCCTTGAAGCGGGCGATATAGCTTTCCATGTGCGCACGTTGCGCCTGCTGCTTCTCGTAGGCCTGTTGCTGCTGAGCCAGGCGCTCCGCACGGGCGCGCTCGAACGCGCTGTAGCCACCGCGATAGAGGGTGATCTTGCGCTGGTCGACATGGGCCACGTGATCGACCACTTCGTCGAGGAAGTCGCGGTCGTGGGAGATCAGCAGCAAGGTGCCGGGGTAGCTCTTGAGCCACTCTTCCAGCCAGATGATCGCATCGAGGTCGAGGTGGTTGGTCGGTTCGTCGAGCAGCAACAGGTCCGACGGACACATCAGTGCCTGCGCCAGGTTCAGGCGCATCCGCCAGCCGCCGGAGAAATCGCCAACCGGGCGGTCCATCTGCTCATTGGTGAAGCCCAGCCCGGCCAGAAGCTTGCGGGCCCGGGCGTCGGCGGTGTAGCCGTCGGCGCTGTCGAGCTCCGCGTGCAGGCGCGCCTGGGCAGCGCCATCGTGGGCCACCTCGGCCGCCGCCAGGTCGTGCTGCACCTGGCGCAGGCGTATGTCGCCATCGAGCACATAGTCGACCGCCAGGCGGTCGAGGGTATCGACCTCCTGGCGCATGTGGGCGATACGCCAATCGGCCGGCAGGAAGCAGTCACCCGAGTCCGGGTGCAGCTCACCCCGCAACAGGGCGAACAGGCTGGATTTGCCGGCGCCGTTGGCACCGATGAGGCCGGCTTTATGGCCGGCGTGCAGGGTCAGCTCGGCGTCTTCTAGCAGACGTTGCGGGCCACGCTGTAAAGTCAGGTTCTGAAGTCGAATCATAATGGCGGCGGAGTCTACCAGCTTCCCTCGCAACTGGCGCGGATCGAACCATGCATGCTGACCTGTGGACGTTTTCTCTCGAGACTTATGCCAAGCCCGGCGTGGAAGAAGCCTTCCTGGCCCTGCAGGCGCAGGGGGCGGATGTCTGCCTGATGCTCTGCGCGGCGTGGCTGGGGGTACGCGGCGTCAGCTGCGAGGCCGGACGATTGGCGCAATTGCGCCTGGTCGCACAACCCTGGCAGGCGCAGGTGGTGCAGCCACTCAGGCAATTGCGCGGGCAATGGCGGGCCATGGCGTTGCAGGACAACGAGCTGAAGGTACTGCGCGATCAGGTGAAGGCACTTGAACTGGAGGCGGAACGCCAATTGCTGTTGCGCCTGGAAGGGTTGTGCCGGGACTGGCCACAGGGAATGGCCGACGATCTGATGGCGTGGCTGGACGGCAGCACCGCACAAGCGGCCCACCTGAGCCGCGACGCGCTGCAACAGCTGCGCGTCGCGGTGAGCCAGGCTTAGGAAGCGCTGGTTGGGGTGCTGCTGGCGACCGGAGCCGGCGCTGGAGCAGTAACGGCCGGAGCCGGTGCAGCGGCTGCAGTCGGTGCCGGTGCTGCTGGAGCAGGTGCCGGAGTTGCAGGCTTGGCAGCTGCTGGCTTGGCTACGGCTGGTTTGGCAGCAGCAGGTTTCGCCGCGGGCTTGGCAGCAGCCGGTTTGGCAGCAGCGGGTTTCGCCGCTGGCTTGGCGGCAGTCGGTTTGGCAACAGCAGGTTTTGCAGCTGGCTTGGCGGCAGCCGGTTTGGCAGCAACTGGTTTTGCAGCTGGCTTGGCGGCAGCGGTTTTAGCAGCCGCTGGTTTTGCAGCTGGCTTGGCGGCAGCCGGTTTGGCAGCGGCTGGTTTCGCCGCTGGCTTGGCAGCAGCGGGTTTGGCAGCGGCCGGTTTTGCAGCTGGCTTGGCGGCAGCGGTTTTAGCAGCAGGTTTTGCAGCCGGCTTGGCGGCGGCGGGTTTGGCAGCGGCTGGTTTCGCGGCCGGCTTGGCGGCGGCGGGTTTGGCAGCGGCTGGTTTCGCGGCTGGCTTGGCGGCAGCGGTTTTAGCAGCAGGTTTTGCAGCCGGTTTGGCGGCGGCGGGTTTGGCAGCGGCTGGTTTCGCGGCCGGCTTGGCGGCAGCGGTTTTAGCAGCAGGTTTTGCAGCCGGCTTGGCGGCAGCGGGTTTGGCAGCGGCTGGTTTCGCGGCTGGCTTGGCAGCAGCAGTTTTGGCAGCGGCAGGTTTTGCAGCCGGCTTGGCAGCGGCAACCTTGGCCGGAGCGGCAGGCTTGGCGGCGCGGGTGGACAGGGCCTTGGTCACGGCCTCTTTCACACGGCCAACACCTTGCGCCAGTTTCAGGCTCTCTTGCGCATCGCGCTTGAGTTGCAGGATGTAGGTACGGGTTTCGGACTGGCTGGCTTTCAGCTTGTCGAGCAGCTCTTCCAGTTCCCCCACTGCGGTCTTGGCCTTGGCTTGTGCCTTGGCTTTTCCGGCGGTAGCAGCTTCCTGCAATTTGGTGCGGGACTTGTGCAGTTTTTCCTGTGCTTTACCGCGTTGCTTTTCCAGTTTGGCGAGCAGTTTTTCAGCATCAGCCAAGGCTTGGGAACAAGCGTTTTCCAAATGCTCGAGCAGGCTGCCCGACAACTGTTGGAGTAAGTGCAACGGAGTATTTACAGGCTTCTTGGTGGCCGACATGGTTTACCTCCTGGCTGACGTGAGTGCGGCTCATACTAGCCCTCTGTGACTACCGCCGCTAGGGCATGTTGACAGTATCGAATGGCTGGCGTTGCATGCTGCAAAAAATGTTCTTCGGGATCATCGGACGAACACCGAAATCGCCGATAAAATTCCCCTCGCACAGGCGATATTTCGTCGTGTTTTTCCGGACCGCGTCTCCACTCTTTTTCGCGTTCCACCACCCGCTTCGAGCACACCGCAATCGGCGGTTTTTCAGGGCGCCGCGAGTTCTCCAACAACCGTCGCGCAGCACTGGCATAATCCTTCGGATCTCAGGTCGGAGAGTCCCCATGTCGCGTTATCTACTGCTGTCGTTGTGTCTTGTCTTGCCACTGGCCCATGCCGCGCCAGAAGAAAAAACCGACGATGCCCATGACCTCGCCTACAGCCTCGGCGCCAGTCTCGGCGAACGCTTGCGCCAGGAAGTTCCGGACCTGCAACTCAAGGCACTGGTCGAAGGTTTGCAGCAGGCTTACCAGGGCAAGCCGCTGGCCCTGAAGGACGAACGCATCGAGCAGGTCCTGGCCGCTCACGAAGCCCGGGCCGCCGAGGAAGCGGCAAAACCGCAAAGCGAGATTGCCCTCGAAGCCGAGAAGAAATTCCTCGCCGAGGAAAAAGCCAAACCGGGTGTCCGAGAACTGGCCGACGGCATCCTGGTGACCGAACTGACACCGGGCACCGGTGCAAAAGTGGCTGCCAATGGCCGGGTGCAAGTGCGGTATGTGGGCCACCTGCCCAATGGCACGGTGTTCGACCAGAACAGCCAACCGCAATGGTTTCGCCTGGACAGCGTGATCGATGGCTGGCGCAGTGCGCTGCCGCAGATGCCGGTGGGGGCGAAGTGGCGTCTGGTGCTGCCTTCGGCACAAGCCTATGGCGCGGATGGCGCGGGTGACCTGATCGCCCCGTATACGCCGCTGGTGTTCGATATCGAGTTGCTGGGCGTCGCCAGCTGAGCCTGCCCCACAAACGAAAAACGGCGCGCCATGCGCACCGTTTTCAGTGGAGAATCACTACACCTCAGGCCTGGGCGACCGCCTCTTCCTTGTGTGCGGTGTGCAGCACTTCGATCAGGCAGTCCTCGAGTTCGAAGCGTTCATGCAGCAGGCCACCGAGCTCCTTGAACTTCTCCGCCACGCATTTGCCGGCGTCGCACAGGTCGTTGAAGGCCAGCAGTTTTTCGGTGATCACATCGATACGGGGATAGATCGTCTCGGCCAGTTCCAGCCCGCGCTTGTCGCCGAACGCCTTGGCCTCGCCGGTCAGCTGTTCGTAGATTTCGAAGTGACCGGCCGACACGTAGTCCACCAGGACCCCGCAGAACTCCTGCAGCGGCTGGCGATTGTCCGCCAGGGCTCCGGGCTCGGCACCGAGAGCATCATAAGCCCGTACCAGTTCGTGACGCGCCTGCAACCAGCGGTCGATCAGCAGATGCACTCCACCCCAGCGTTCCTGAGCATTCTGACAACTTTCGAGCATGGTGATCTCTTCCCTTCTGGGTCATGCCGCCCGACACCTCGTACACGCCGAGGATCCTGACTTGGCCAAACAGAACAACCTATTTGCGATAACACGTGCGGGCCAGATTATGCCCGCACGACACCTGCTTCAAGGTACGCAGGAGATAAAGTTCATACAAGTGTTTAATCCGGAGGGCGACTACCGGTTGCTTCACGCGCGGCGTTCAGCGCCGGTGGCCGGGCCAACTATCTGATAGATCGCCAGAATACTCATGCCGACAAAGGCCAGCAGGCTCCACTCGGGCAGACTCAGGTCGAACAGGGTCCAGTGGATCTGCGCGCACTCGGCGGTCGCCCGGAACATCAGGACCAACGCCTTGAAAGGCGAGACCTGTTGCATCAGGCAATGCAGGCCGGGCTGGCAGATCATCAGTTCCTCTATCGGCACCCGCTGCAGCAGGACCTGCCGGGCCGCGGTCGCCGCCCCCGCCAGGACGAACAGCAACCCCAGCGCACCATAGACCCAACGACCGATGCGCGCCGGCCCGTGCAAGGCGCCCACCAGGCTGACCAGGCAGAAGCCGCCGAGGAACAGGCGCTGCATCACGCACAGCGAGCACGGCTCCAGCCCGACTCCATACTCCAGGTACAACGATGCCCCCATGACCAGGGCCGCTGCCAGAAAAGCCAGGGAGAACAGAGAACGTGAGCGGGCCAAGAACATGGCTTTTCCGTAACAGGAGAGACAGGCAGTTACGGTAGAGGAAAGGCCTTGGCCCTTTCAAGGCGGGCCGCAGCAGATAATTCCTCAAGCCTGTAGGGAATTACCGACAGACATCCTATGAAACCATTAAGTAGCGAGTAGGATTTCGGTATCAGAGCATTACAGGGAAATAGGCCGGGGGCCTGAGACGGGTCGCCCATCGCGGACCACCCGCCCCGCTCTCGCCTAGGCGCTCACCGGTACCGGCAGCGGCAACGCGAGCAAGCGTTCGTCCAGCAGGCCAAGACCTTCCTGGAACAGTTGGTTGCTGCGCTCGGTATCCCCCAACTGGGCCAGTAGCCTGGCCAGTTCGGCACAGGCTTCCGGGTTGCGCTGTACCCGCAGGCTCCCTTCCAGATAATCGCGAGCCTTGCCCCACAAGCTGTTCTGCAGGCACAGGCGCCCCAGTGTCAGCAACAGGCTGGCATCAGCCGGATGGTCCTTGAGCCAGCCCTCGGCGGTCTGCAGCTGGCGAGCCGGATCGCGCCCGCGCAGCAGCCCGTAGAGGCGCGCCAGATGGCTGTCGTACTGACGCTTGAGCGCCGCGCGCAAGACCTCCTCGGCCTGCACCTCGGCCCCCAGCCGGCGCAGTTGCTCGGCATAAGCCAGCACCAGTTGCGGCTCCTGGCGCTGGGCCGCGGACAATTGCTGCCAGGCCCGCTCCAGCGACTGCAGGCCGGCCTCGCCATCCTCTTCACGACGCGCCGCCAGACCGAGGTTTTCGCCCCACGCGCGCCGCTCCAGTTCGACCAGCTCGCTTTGCGGCAACGCCTTGTCCTTGCGCAACTCCGGCAGCAGCCGGACCACCGCCGACCAGTCGCCCCGCTGCTGATGCAGCCGCTGCAACTGGCGCAGCACCTGGACACTGTGGGGATGGAGCTCGTGCATGGCCTGCAGCGTACCCAAAGCACCCTCGGTATCGCCACGGTCCACTTGCAACTGCGCGTGACTCAGCGCAATCGCCAGCTCGGCCTGCGGCTGGCGCGTCAGGGCGCGTTCCAGCAGGCTGTCGCACTCTTCATATTTACCCTGCTCATTGGCCGCACGCGCCGCGCCGAGGTAATAAAGCAGCGGCTGGCGCTCAGCCTCGGCAGCCCGATGCAGGTGTTTCTGGGCACTGGCCCAGCGACCTTCGGCGAGATCCATCTGGCCTTGTTCGATGGCCAGCTGGATCCGCCGGCTACGGTTGCGCCGGGACCAGGGGTTGGCCGCCGAACTCGACGCCGTGACCAGGCCGACGAGGAACCTGAGCAGTCGATAGGCCAGCCACAGCATCAGCAGCACGGCCAGGAATGCCCACAGGCTGGATTCGTAACGGAAGCTGTCATAGGCGATCAGGACGTAGCCGGCATGCCTGGAAATCGCGAAGCCCAGCAGACCTACCGCGACGATGACCAGCAGTGCAATCGCGATAAACCGTTTCATGGACTGGTCTCCTGCGCCGGGTTGGCACTACCGCTCACCGGTGTGTCGGCTTCCACGTGGCGCCGCTCGAGATAGGCCTGGACGGCACCGAGTGTCGCAGCCAGGTCCGGGGTCAGCACCGTCACCGGTTTCCTGCTCAGTTCGCTGAGCTGCTCGACCATGACCTTGCTCTGCGGGTTGTCCGGATTGAAGCTGCCGGTCAACACATCGCGAGCTTCCGTCAGCGCCTGGGTGTAAACCCCCGCCTGGCCGTTCAGGGCCGCCCATTGCGCCTGCTCCAGCGCCAGGCTCAAGGCCAGGCGGACCTGGGTCAGGCTCTGCCCGGCGAGCAACGGCCGGATGTTCTTGTTGGCGTTGAAGTCGATACGAATATAACGCGAGATCTCGTCCCACCACTGCGCCCAGCGGCTGGCGCCGTCGCCATCGGAGGTCAGGCCCAGCAAGGAGTCGCCGCGGTCCTTGTACTCCGGTGCCAGTTCGTTGAGCTGCGCGACCTGGTCACGCAAGGCGCCCAGTTGCAGGAACAGTCCGGTGCGATCCGGCTGCTCGGTACTGCGCAGCGCCGCCAGGCTCTTGGCCAATTGTTCGCGGGCGGCAAAGGAGCCCGGGTCGTTCTGTTCACGCAGGATATCGTCGGCACCCTGCACCAGGGCCAGGGCACTGGTGATGTCCTGCAACGCCGACAGACGCAGCGTGGCCAGGCGCAACAGGTGCTCGGCCTCGGCCAGACGCCAGTCCTTGCGGCTGGCGCCCAGCACGCTTTCCAGACGCTGGCCCAGGCGCTGCTGATCGCCCTGCAACTGCGCCACCAGGCGCCGGCGGTCCTCCAGTTCGGCGGCACCCGGCAGTTGGTCCAGGCGCGCGGCCAACTGCTGTTCGCTCAGCTTGAGCGACTGCGCCTGGTTGCCCAGCTCCTGCAGTTGCCCGCCCTGCTGCTGGTGATTGGCCTGCAGGTTGCGCACCTGCCAGACACCCCAGCCGCCCGCGGCCACACCGGCGGCACCCAGCAGCAACGCCAGGATCGCCAGACCATTGCCACGGCGCTCGACAGGCGCCACCGGCGGTTTGACCGGCGCCTCGGGCACCGGTTGAGCTTCTTCTTTTGGCAAGGCTGTTTCGCTCACGTATCCATCCTTTGCATTCAGAAAGCGGGTACGGGGAACTCCCGTAGCGCCGCCAGCAAAGCCGTGGCGTTGGCACCACGACAATCCACAACATGTTGAGCCCCGGCGGCACGAGCCATCTGCGCCACCCGGGGGCTTGGAACAAACAACGGCAACCGGACCACTTCCGGCCAGGCCGCGCCCGCCAACTGCCGCAGGTGTTCAAAACCCTGCCCACTGCTGACCACCAGCCCGTTCAGGCGTTCCGCGCGAATCTGCCCGATCAGGGTGCCCTCGGCATACGCCGGCAGGCAGCGACGATAGAGTTCCAGATAGTCGACACTAGCACCTTGGCCGCGTAAACGCTCAGCCAGGAGCTCGCGCCCGCCCTCTCCGCGCAGGATCAGCACGCGGGGATCGGGCTGTGCCAGGGCCTCCTGCAAGGCCGGCAGGTCGAGCAAGGCCTCGCTGTCATCGCCATCGGCCGGATAGTCCACCCGCAGGCCGTAGTCGTCCAGCAAGCGCGCCGTCGCGGCACCGACGGTGAACCAGGGCAACAGCGGCGGCTGCGGCCAGTACTGGTCCACCAGGTCCAGTCCCAGGCGCGCGGCCGGCTTGCTGACGACAATCGCCGCCGAATAGAAAGGCAGGTTGAGAATCTTCGTCAGCCCGGCACCATCGACCACCAGCGGCTCGATTTCCAGCAGCGGCAAGGCACTGCTGAAGATCCCGGCCTCGGCCAGTACCGCCGACAGCGCGGTCGACTCATCCGTCGGCCGCGTGAGCAGCAGACGCCAGCCGGTCATTCCTCGCCGGCCTCGCCATAGACGGCCTTGAGAATGACGTCCGCGCCCTGCCCCAGCAGATCCTCGGCCACCCGCACGCCCAGCGCCCGGGCATCCGCTTGCGGAGCGCGCGCTTCGGCGCTCAGCAGCAGGCCGCCGCTGGGCTGGCCGACCAGGCCACGCAGCCAGACCTGCTCGCCTTCGAGCACGGCGTAACAGGCGATCGGCACCTGGCAGCCACCGTTGAGGTGCTTGTTCAGGGCCCGCTCGGCGGTGACCCGTACGGCGGTGTCGGCGTGATGCAGGGGGGCGAGCAGTGCCTGGATCTCGCTGTCGGCGCTGCGGCATTCGATACCGACCGCGCCCTGGCCACCGGCCGGCAGGCTTTCCTCGACGCTGATGGCCGAGGTGATACGGTCTTCGAAACCGAGGCGGATCAGTCCCGCGGCCGCCAGGATGATCGCGTCGTACTCGCCGGCATCGAGCTTGGCCAGGCGAGTGTTGACGTTGCCGCGCAGGAAGCGGATCTGCAGGTCGGGACGGCGGGTCAGCAGTTGCGCCTGGCGACGCAGGCTCGACGTGCCGACCACCGCGCCCGGCGGCAACGCATCCAGGCTGGCATGGGTATTGGAGACGAAGGCATCGCGGGGATCTTCACGCTCGCAGATGCAGAACAGGCCGAGCCCCTCGGGGAAATCCATCGGCACGTCCTTCATCGAGTGCACGGCGATATCCGCCTCGTGCTCGAGCAGTGCGGTTTCCAGCTCCTTGACGAACAAACCCTTGCCGCCGATCTTCGACAGCGGCGAGTCGAGCAGCTTGTCGCCGCGACTGACCATCGGTACCAGGGTCACCTTCAACCCCGGGTGAGCCTGTTCCAGGCGGGCCTTGACGTATTCGGCCTGCCAAAGGGCCAGCGCGCTCTTACGGGTGGCGATGCGGATTTCGCGAGAAGACATGGATCGATCCGTACTGAATAGATACGGCAGATAATAACAGTTCAGCCCGGCCAGCTTTGACTTGTATCAGAAAGTCCGCAGCCTCCCTGGCCTGGAACAGCGGACGGACAAACCTCGGGGCCTGTGACAAGCCCCGGATCAGAGCTGCTGCATCATCTTGCGCACACCGGCGACATGGCGCCGGCTGACGATCAGCGCATCGCCGTTGAGGCCCTTGAGGAACAACTGGAAGTGCCCCAGGGGCGTGCGCTGCAGGCGTTCGATGCGTTCGCGGGCCACCAGCGCATTGCGGTGGATACGCACGAAGCGGTCGCCGAACTCGTCTTCCAGGGCCTTCAGCGGCTCGTCGAGCAGGACTTCGCCGCCTTCGTGGCGCAAGGTCACGTACTTGTGATCCGCGATGAAATAGATCACCTGGTCGAGGGGAATCAGTTCGATCCCCTTGCGGGTCCGCGCACTGATATGGGTACGCGGTCCGGCGCCGGTTTCCGCGGCCGGGCGGGTCAGCGCGGCCAGTTGCACGCGGTTGGGCCGCTCGGCCTTCTTCAGGGCCTCGAGCAGATGCTCGGAACGCACCGGCTTGACCAGATAACCCACGGCGCTGACCTGGAACGCCTCCAGGGCAAACTCGTCATGGGCGGTGCAGAACACCACCGCCGGCGGCGTTTCGCGCTCGCACAGGCGCGCGGCCACCTGCAGGCCATCCAGGCCCGGCATGCGGATATCGAGCAAGACGACATCCGGCTTGAGGCTGTCGATCAGGGCCAATGCCTCTTCGCCATTGGTGGCGCTGGGCTCCAGGACACTGTAACCCTCGAGTTCGCCAACCAAACGGCTCAGGCGCTCGCGGGCCAGGGGTTCGTCATCAACGATCAGGACATTCATATTGCGCTGGATTCCTGCGTGAGTCTCGCACAAGGATAGCGTAGACAGGTGAAGTGACGTCCGTCACGGCGATCCACGCTAAGACTAGCGCGAGGCCCAAAAAGTGCCGTAAGTCGGGCACCAATGTTCACCAGCGCCAGTTGAGTACCGCTCGACACCTGCTGCTGGGCAGCATCGTCGTAGGGATTGCTGATACACAATATGAACTCTCCCTCTTTATAGTCGGCTTCGACTCTGACCACCCCGCCTTCGACCCGCGGCGCGATTCCATAGATCAGAGCGTTTTCCAGCAATGGTTGCAAGGTTAGTTGCGGGATCGGCAAATCGTCCGGAATTGTCCCCACCCTCCAGTCCAACTGTAGACGGTTGCCAAGCCGATAGTGTTCGATCGACAAATATCGTTGCGCTAATTCCAGCTCGTCGCGCCACGACACCAGGTTCCCCGGCTTGGCGAGACTGGCCCGGAACAGGTCCGACAGATCCAGCACCGCCTGCTCGGCCTGCCTCGGGTCGGTCGCCACCAGGCTGGCAATACTGTTCAGGCTGTTGAACAGGAAGTGCGGCCTGATCCTCGCCTGCAACGCCTCGAGCCGCGCCTGCAACTCCGCCTGCTGCTGGCGCCGCCACTGACTCTGCAGGTAAAAGTAGCGCAACATCAGCGCCGACATGATGAGACTGATCAAGCCATGGCGCAGATAACGGCCGAAACTGCCGGCGTCGACCTGCCGCTCGACAAGGGAAAGGTACTCGGTCAGGGCGGTGCAGATCAGCGTCAGGCCGACCACCAGGGCACAGCACAAGGCACCCGCCACCCCGGGACGCAGGCGCGCCAGCCAGGACCGGGCGCCACACAGCACCGCCGCCGAGAGCAGCACGATCCACTGCACGTACAGCGAGGTCAGCGCCAGGCGTACCCAGTCGAAACCGGCGGGCATCGGCTCGGACAGCACCAGCACCATCACCAGCAACTCGGCCAATACCACTAGCACCAGCAGCGCTTCTGGCAGGCAGAGCTCCGGCAGGAAGAATTCCGGTGTCGCCGGCGCATCACGCGCCACCTTCGTTCGTGAGATTGGCATACGGGGCGTATTCCCGAAACGAGAGACCCAGTCTCCGCGCCTGCGCTGCCGGCGACAAGCCGCCCGACCGATTCGGTCGAAATAAAAACCGCGCGACCAGTGTCAGCCCCAGCGGGGGCAACCCTGTTATGATCGGCAACGACTTTTCCGGCAACCCACCTTCAGTAGATCACGAGCGAATCCATGAGCACCGACAAGACCAATCAGTCCTGGGGCGGCCGCTTCAGTGAACCCGTCGACGCCTTCGTCGCACGCTTCACCGCCTCCGTCACGTTCGACCAGCGCCTCTATCGTCACGACATCATGGGCTCCATCGCCCACGCCAGGATGCTGGCCAAGGTCGGCGTGCTGACCGATGCCGAGCGCGACAGCATCGTCGACGGACTGACCACCCTCCAGGGCGAAATCGAGGCCGGCAACTTTGACTGGCGCGTGGACCTGGAAGACGTGCACATGAACATCGAGGCGCGTCTGACCGACCGCATCGGCGTCACCGGCAAGAAGCTGCACACCGGGCGCAGCCGCAACGACCAGGTCGCCACCGATATCCGCCTGTGGCTGCGGGACGAAATCGACCTGATCCTGGCGGAAATCACCCGCCTGCAAAAAGGCCTGCTGGAACAGGCCGAGCGTGAAGCCGGCACTATCATGCCCGGTTTCACCCACTTGCAGACCGCACAGCCGGTGACCTTCGGCCACCATATGCTGGCCTGGTTCGAAATGCTCAGCCGTGACTACGAGCGCCTGGTGGACTGCCGCAAGCGCACCAACCGCATGCCCCTGGGCAGCGCGGCGCTGGCCGGCACCACCTACCCGATCGACCGCGAATACACCGCCCAGCTGCTGGGCTTCGATGTGGTCGGCGGCAACTCCCTGGACAACGTTTCGGATCGTGACTTCGCCATCGAGTTCTGCTCGGCGGCCAGCATCGCGATGATGCACCTGTCGCGCTTCTCCGAAGAGCTGGTGCTGTGGACCAGCGCGCAGTTCCAGTTCATCGACCTGCCGGACCGCTTCTGCACCGGCAGCTCGATCATGCCCCAGAAGAAGAACCCGGACGTGCCGGAGCTGGTACGCGGCAAGACCGGCCGGGTGTTCGGTGCCCTGATGGGCCTGCTGACCCTGATGAAAGGCCAGCCCCTGGCCTACAACAAGGACAACCAGGAAGACAAGGAACCGCTGTTCGACGCCGCCGATACCCTGCGCGATTCGCTGCGGGCCTTCGCCGACATGATCCCGGCGATCAAGCCCAAGCACGCGATGATGCGCGAGGCGGCACTGCGCGGCTTCTCCACCGCGACCGACCTGGCGGACTACCTGGTGCGTCGTGGCCTGCCGTTCCGTGATTGCCACGAGATCGTCGGCCACGCGGTGAAGTACGGCGTGGAAAGCGGCAAGGACCTGGCGGAAATGAGCCTGGAAGAGCTGCGCAAGTTCAGCGACCAGATCGACCAGGACGTGTTTGCGGTATTGACCCTGGAAGGCTCGGTCAACGCCCGCGATCATATCGGCGGAACCGCGCCGGCACAGGTCAAGGCAGCGGTCGCCCGCGGCCAGGCACTGCTCGCCAGCCGCTGATCCCTGGTGGGAGCCGGCTTGCCGGCGAGGGCGATCGATCAGCCGAGGCCAGGCTTACGGGCCTCTTCGCTGGCAAGCCAGCTCCCACAAGGTTTGTGCTCGAACCCATGTTCCGCATGCGACACTCATCCGGTGGGAGCCGGCTTGCTGGCGATGGCGTCATGATGAACGCCACAACCTATTTCTTGGCGGCAATCATCGCCATGAACGCCGGCATCGCGGCCTCCTTGTCCGCCGCGATCCGCTGGGCATGCTCCGTCTGCTGCAGACGCTCCAGCAAGGCCTTCGCCTCCGGCATCCCGGCCAACAGATCGATCCCGAACAGCTTCTGGCCGACCGCGCAGGCCAGGTCGACGCTGTAGAGAAAATATAGGTCCGCCACGCTCAACTCGTTGCCCGCCACATAAGGGGCGAACCGGCCATGGCGCTTGAGCGAGGCAAAGCCCAGCAACAGCTCGGTGCGGGTCTTTTCCTTGATCGCCTCCGGCACCGGCATGCCAAAGAACGCCTCGGCAAACGAAGCCCGCGCCGGCAGCTCGATGTACAGCTCGATCTCCTTGGCCAGCGCCAGGACCTGGGCACGCCGGAACGGGTCGCTGGGCAGCAGCGCCTTGCCGCCCTGGGTGTCGTCGAGGTATTCGAGGATCACGCTGGTTTCGTTGATATAGCCCTGCTCCACGCCCAGCACCGGAACTTTCCCGCGCGGGCTGATTGCCAGGGCCTCCGGCGTCTGTCCGGCGTAGAACGGCACTTCCTCGAACGACAGGCCCTTCTCGAGCAATGCCAGCTTGACCATGTTGTAGTAGTTGCTGACAGCAAATCCATAAAGCTTGAGCATCACAAAGCCTCCAGGCCGTGCGGGGGGTTGGCGGGGGAAGTTATAGTGCACCGGACAAAATTCAACCAGCAGCATCACGGCGATGAATACGGGTAAACTGCCGACCTTTCCTTGAGGAGCCTGCCATGAGCGAGCCAACCGATATCGACAACGACGAAGAAGAGTTCGCCGAGAGCACCCTGGTCCAGGCCATCGAAAACCAGATCGAAAACGACAACCCGCCGGCCGCCAAGGCCACGTTCAACAAACTGACCCTGGTCGGCTACGAACGCGACGAGATTCTCACCCTCATGGCCCATGTATTGGCGACGGAAATCGACGCGATGCTCGACGATGACCGCGCGTTCGATACCCAGTGGTACGAAGACGCCCTGCGCGCCTTGCCGGAGCTGCCGCCCGAGAAGCAGTGAGCGTTTCAGCAAGGACTGTCTACACTGGAAAAACCCTGTAACAACTGATCCCACGCCTCCAGCACGCCATCCGGCCGCGCGCTCATCCAGCACTGGACAGCCCGCGCAAGTGGGATCACCTTAGGGGCGCTGTCGTCCAATAATTCCTAGAAAGTCTGGAGTCCTTATGTCGTATACCCCTGAGTTGGTTGCCGAACTGGAAATCCTTGCACTGTTCAACCTGGGGAGTTCCCAGGAGGGCCTGAAAATTCATCAGACCGCTGCCCCGACTGCCATCGCCGCCGCCAAACGCCTGTTCGACAAAGAACTGATCACCCAGAGAGACGGTGGTTACCTGACCAGCCTGGGCCGTGACGCCGCCGAACATGCCCAAGGCCTGCTGACCATCCTGAACGTCCGAAAAGAAGCCGCCTGAGTCCGCCCCAGGCCCACGCAATCCTGTGTTTTCACGGGTTGCGCGGGCTGACCGCGGCCACTCATCTGGCAATCTGACATCCATCGACAAATTCAGCTTAAAGCGCGGCCCGCTTAGCCTGTAAACTGCCACCCTTCAGAGATTTCCTACTGTCGAGCGCCGCTGAGCCGGTTTGAGTTTGAAATGACGCGCACCCACGAAATTCGCCCAAACCTGGACGAGGGCATCGACCGCAAGGTGCTCAGCCAGCTGCGCTCGCGCTTTCTGAAGCTCAACCAGGGTCGGCTCGACCGTGCCATGGAAGGTCTCTCGCCGCGCCAGCAGGTCGTGCTGAACGTGCTGCCGCTGTTTTTCCATGTCAATCATCCCCTATTGCCCGGCTATGTCTCGGGCAGCACGCCGGCCGGGCTGTCGAGCTACGAGCCGGACGATTCGGCGCTCGCCGAAGCCCAGCGCCTGACCCGCTCCTTCTCCTACAAGGCCCGTCACGGCAACCCACCGCGGCCGATCCACGGGCTGTTCCTGATGGGCAGCCTGGGAACCCTGGCCCAGGCCGACCAGAGCGACATGGACTTCTGGGTCTGCCACGCCAGCGACCTGAGCCAGGGCGAGCTGGCGGAACTGCGCAAGAAATGCCAGTTGCTGGAAACCTGGGCGGCCAGCCAGGGCGCCGAAGCGCATTTCTTCCTGATCGACCCGGCGCGCTTCGTCCGTGGCGAGCGGGACGCCCAACTGAGCTCGGAAGACTGCGGCACCACCCAGCACTACCTGCTGCTGGACGAGTTCTATCGCACCGCCATCTGGCTCGCCGGACGGACGCCGCTGTGGTGGCTGGTGCCGGTGTACGAGGAGGCGCGCTACGACCAATACACCCATACCCTGCTGTCCAAGCGCTTTATCCGCGCGGACGAAGGCCTGGACCTCGGCCATCTGGCGCAGATCCCGCCGGGCGAGTTCATCGGTGCCGGGCTCTGGCAGTTGTTCAAGGGGATCGAGTCGCCCTACAAGTCGGTGCTCAAGCTGCTGCTGACCGAGGTCTATGCCAGCGAGCACCCGCGGGTCGAATGCCTGAGCCTGCGCTTCAAGCAGGCGGTGTTCGCCAACCAGCTGGACCTCGACGAGCTGGACCCCTATATCGTGGTCTACCGGCGGATCGAGGAATACCTCAAGGCCCGCAACGAGCCGGAACGCCTGGAACTGGTACGGCGCAGCCTGTACCTGAAGGTCAACCGCAAGCTAACCGGCAACAGCTCGCGCAACACCAGCTGGCAACGCCAGTTGCTGGAGCGCCTGGCCGGCGAATGGGGCTGGGACCGCCGGCAACTGGCGCTGCTCGACAGCCGCAGCCAGTGGAAAGTCCGCCAGGTCAGCGCCGAACGCCGCGCACTGGTCAACGAACTCAACTACAGCTATCGCTTCCTGACCCAGTTCGCCCGTACCGAGCAGGCGGTCAGCCTGATCAACAAGCGCGACCTCAACGTGCTCGGCCGCCGGTTGTACGCCGCGTTCGAGCGCAAGGCCGGCAAGATCGAGTTCATCAACCCCGGCATCGCCCCGGACCTCGCCGAAGACACCCTGACCCTGGTCCAGTCGCCCAACCGCAAGGAGCCGGGGCAGACCCATTGGGGCCTGTACAACGGCAGCCTGGGCGCCCAGGAGTGGGAACACTTCGCGCCGATCAAGCGCAGCCGCGAGCTGCTGGAATTGCTGACCTGGTGCCACCGCAACGGCGTGATCGACAGCAGCACCCGCCTCGCCCTGCACCCCGGCAGCAGCGACCTGACCGAATTCGAGCTGTTCAACCTGCTCGGCAGCCTGCAGCAGGTGATCGCCCTGCCCCTGAGCACCGTCGGCGAGGAACAGTTGCTGCGTCCGAGCATCCCGGGCGAGGTGCTGTTGCTGGTCAACGTCGGCGTAGACCCGCTCAAGCACCACCGCGATCTGAATATCCTGATGACCACCGAGCGCACCGACTCCCTGAGTTATGCCGGTGTCCGGGAAAACCTGGTGCTGACCCTCGACCAGGTCACCCTCAACAGCTGGAACGAAGTGCTGATCAGTCGTTACGACGGCCCCCATGCCCTGCTCGACTGCCTGCGCGACTACCTCAACAACCTGCCCCTGGGCCGCGAGATGCCAAGGCTGCGGGTACGCTGTTTCTGCCACAACCGCGCGCAATTCATCGCCCAGCGGGTCGAGGAAGTGCTCAATACCGCCCAGGAATTGCTGATCGGCGACCTCAACCACCGCTACCTGGTGCAGGTCCAGCAGCATTACCACGTCCTGGAACTGGTTCCCGGCCAGGTCCGCCATATCGCCCTGGACAATCTGTCGACGCTGCTCGACTACCTGAGCGCCGACCTGTCGAGCTACAGCCCGTTGCACCTGGATCTGCGGGCCATGGAGGAACACGACCTGGCCCTGGTGCTGCCGATGGGCCAGCCCGAGTGCATACAGGTGTTCTTCCGGATCAACGAGAACCAGGCCGAGCTGTATGTGCTCGATGAGTTCAATGCCTTGTGGCAACAGCGCCTGCCATTCCATGACGAGCAAAGCCTGCTGGTGCCGCTGCAACGTTTCCTGCAGTCGATCCTGTACCGTCGCGAGGCCTTGATGCCGATGGATTCGACGTTGCCCGCGACCGTGCTGGAAACCCTGTATTACCAGCTGCTGCCCTCGGCACCGGGGCGGGCACGACGGGTCGAGACCCGGCCGGCACCGCAGACGCCGGTCAACAAGCCGTTCTACGACGTCCAGGCGATCGTCGGCAAGGCCGGGCCGAACGAAGTCCAGGTCACCCTGTACTGCAATCAGCGGGAGTTTTCCCAACTGGAATACGGCGACCAGCTGTTTATCGCGGTCGCCCAGGAAATTATCGGCCAGCGGCGCGAGGTCGAGCGCTATCGCTGCTACATCACCGACCTGGACCTCAGCGGCCTGGTCGGCGAAGGCACGGGCTCGACCAACCTGTACCTGCGCTACAAGGCCGACCTGGAAAGCTCGCTGAATATCGCCCTGGAACAGGCCTGAGAGGGTTCAGGGGTGTGAGGGCTTGTAAGTGAGGGCTCAGAGGTGGAAGTCACCGGCCGCTTCCGGCTGGTATTCCACTTCCAGCAGGGTCAGCTTCAGGGTCTTGCCACCCGGGGCCGGCCAGTCGATGTGCTGGCCGACCTGCAAGCCGAGCAGGGCGCTGCCGACCGGCGCGAGAATCGAGATCTTGCCTTCGTCGGCATTGGCATCCTGGGGATAGACCAGGGTCAGGTGATAGTCCTTGCCACTGCCTTCTTCACGGCAATGGACCCGGGAATTCATGGTCACGACACCGGCGGGCACTTCTTCGTGGCCCACGACGCTTTCAGCGCGATCCAGTTCGGCCTGCAACGCGACGACGCCCGGCAGCGAATCGTCCAGGCTGTCGATCAGGCGCTCGAGACGCTGCACATCGAGGCGGGTGAGGATGATGGAAGGTGCGGTGATCATGATCCAGGCAGACTCCTTTTTTCTGCACGATAAAAGCAAAACCCCGCCACGAAAGGCGGGGTTTTCACTGGCCTCGTCATCGCGAGGCATGGTCGGACACTATCACAGCAGCGCAAATACACAAGTCGCAGAACAATGCATGTCCCGCTGGGAGCTGGCTTGCCAGTGACTACGATGCCCTGTTCACCGCAGCCATCGCGGGCAAGGCAACGCCCGCGAGGACCGCGATCAGGCCTGCGCCCGGCGCTGTCGCGCCTGCTCGCAGATCACCCGGCGGCGCTGGTCGTCCGCCGAGCGCCATTCGCGAATGTCCTCGACATGCCGAAAACAGCCGATACACACTTTTTGCTCGTCGAGCCGGCACAGGCTCACGCAAGGCGAAGGCACGGCCGGGCTGATGTTGCTGTACAGCGGCTTGGCGGGTCTTGCCGGTGTGGCTTGCTGCGTCACGATCAGATCTCGTCGAAGTCCAGGTTGACGCCGGCTTGCTCCAAAGTCGAGCGAGCAATGATCTCGCTCAGCAACTCATCGGTCTTGTCGCACGTCCAGACGCAGTTTTCTTCATCATAGTCAAAATGAAAACCGCCCGACTTAGCGGCCAGCCAGAGCTGACGCAGAGGCTCCTGGCGGCTAACAACCAGCTGGGAGCCCCCTTCGAACTTCACGGTCAACACACCCGCGGAGTTCTCCAGGTCCACATCCAGGCCACTCTCGTCAAAAATATCTTCCAGCACTTGCTGGGTGGCATCGACCAGATCGTGAAAACGGGCTTCAGTCAAACTCATTGCGCGAACCTCGAAAAATACTGGTCACTCCAGGCGCCCGAAGATACGGGCGCTCGCGGATGATTGCAAAGCATAACCACCCTGGAGCGACAGTGACATCAATAATCCACCAGGTCCCGATCGACCCGGCGGAGTCCGGCTGGCGGCCCGCATAGGCAAGCCGCCGGGTGGCCGGTATACTCGGGCGCAATTAATGCTTTTACAAAGGATTTCGCCATGAAGCGCCTGATCTCTTCCCTTGCTGCGCTCCTCGCGATCGCTTGCCTGGTCTCTGCCTGTGGGCAAAAAGGTCCGCTGTATCTTCCCGATGACAGTCAGAACCCGGACGACCAGGCCAAGTCCTCGCAGGCCAAAGCGCACAAGCACGACACCTACTAAGGGATCACCATGGACGCTTTTAACTACCGCGACGGTGAACTGTTCGCGGAAGGTGTAGCTTTGTCCGCCATCGCCGAGCGCTTTGGCACGCCGACTTATGTCTACTCCCGCGCCCATATCGAGGCGCAGTACCACGCTTATGCCGATGCCCTGCAAGGTGCCGCGCACCTGGTCTGCTATGCGGTCAAGGCCAACTCCAACCTCGGCGTGCTGAATGTCCTGGCGCGCCTCGGCGCCGGTTTCGACATCGTATCCCGTGGCGAACTGGAGCGTGTCCTGGCCGCCGGTGGCGCGGCGGACAAGATCGTCTTCTCCGGCGTCGGCAAGAGCCGTGACGACATGCGTCGTGCCCTGGAAGTCGGTGTGCACTGCTTCAACGTCGAGTCCACCGACGAGCTGGAGCGCCTGCAGGTGGTGGCGGCCGAGATGGGCGTTCGCGCGCCGATCTCGCTGCGGGTCAACCCGGACGTGGATGCCGGCACCCACCCGTACATCTCCACCGGTCTGAAGGAAAACAAGTTCGGCATCGCCATCGCCGACGCGGAAGAGGTCTATGTCCGCGCCGCACAGCTGCCGAACCTGGAAGTCCTGGGCGTCGATTGCCATATCGGCTCGCAACTGACCAGCCTGCCACCGTTCCTCGACGCCCTCGACCGCCTGTTGGCGCTGATCGACCGCCTCGGCGAATGCGGTATCTACCTGCACCATATCGACCTCGGTGGCGGTGTCGGCGTGCGTTATCGCGATGAAGAGCCGCCGCTGGTGGCCGACTACATCAAGGCCGTGCGCGAGCGCACCGCCGGCCGCGACCTGACGCTGATGTTCGAACCGGGCCGCTTTATCGTCGCCAACGCCGGCGTGCTGCTGACCCAGGTCGAATACCTCAAGCACACCGAATACAAGGACTTCGCCATCGTCGACGCGGCGATGAACGACCTGATCCGCCCGGCGCTGTACCAGGCCTGGATGAACGTCACCGCCGTGCGCCCGCGTGACAGCGAGCCACGGGCCTACGACATCGTCGGACCGATCTGCGAAACCGGCGACTTCCTGGCCAAGGACCGCCAGCTCGCGCTGGAGGAAGGCGACCTGCTGGCCGTGCACTCGGCCGGCGCCTATGGTTTTGTCATGAGCTCCAACTACAACACCCGCGGCCGTGCCGCCGAAGTGCTGGTGGATGGCGAGCAGATGATCGAAATCCGCCGTCGCGAGACATTGGCCGAGTTGTACGCCGGCGAAAGCCTGTTGCCGGAGTAAGACCATGCTGCTGCGTTTTACCAAGATGCACGGCCTGGGCAACGACTTCATGGTCCTCGACCTGGTCAGCCAGCACGCGCACATCCTGCCCAAGCACGCCAAGCAATGGGGTGACCGGCACACCGGCATCGGCTTCGACCAGTTGCTGATCGTCGAGGCACCGAGCAATCCCGAGGTGGATTTCCGCTACCGGATCTTCAACTCCGACGGTTCGGAAGTGGAGCAATGCGGCAACGGTGCCCGTTGCTTCGCACGCTTCGTCCTGGACAAGCGCCTGACCGCCAAGCGGCAGATCCGCGTCGAGACCAAGAGCGGCATCATCGAACTGGACGTGCGCCAGGACGGCCAGATCAGCGTGAACATGGGCGCCCCGCGCCGGGTGCCGGCGGACATTCCGTTCCAGGCTGCGGCCCAGGCCCTGAGCTACCCGGTCGACGTCGACGGCCAGAGCGTCGACCTGGCCGCCGTGTCCATGGGCAACCCCCATGCGGTGCTGCGCGTGACGGATATCAACAGCGCCCCGGTGCACGAACTGGGACCGAAGATCGAACACCATCCGCGCTTCCCGGCGCGGGTCAACGTCGGCTTCCTGCAGGTGATCGACCGCCAGCGCGCGCAACTGCGCGTCTGGGAACGTGGCGCCGGGGAAACCCAGGCCTGCGGCACCGGCGCCTGCGCGGCAGCGGTCGCGGCCATCAGCCAGGGCTGGATGGATTCACCGGTGACCATCGACCTGCCCGGCGGACGCCTGTCCATCGAGTGGGCCGGCGACGGCGCACCGGTGATGATGACCGGGCCGGCCGTACGGGTGTATGAAGGACAAGTGCGTCTATAAGCGAGCGAACGTCATGACCGATCAGCCTCAGGCTCCAGCCGAACAGCCCAACGAACTGCCTGCGCAAAGCCTGGAGGCGGCGACCGTCGCCGCTTACCTGGAGGCTCACCCGGACTTCTTCGTCGAGCACGAAGAGCTGCTGCCGGCGCTGCGCATTCCACACCAGCGTGGTGACACGGTATCACTGGTCGAACGGCAGATGAAGATCCTGCGCGAACGCAATATCGAGATGCGCCACCGGCTTTCGCAGCTGATGGACGTCGCCCGCGACAACGACCGGCTCTTCGACAAGACCCGTCGGCTGATCCTCGCGCTGATGGACGCGGCCAGCCTGGAAGACCTGGTGATGGCCGTCGAAGACAGCCTGCGCCAGGATTTCCAGGTGCCCTTCGTCAGCCTGATCCTGTTCAGCGACAACGCCATGCCGGTGGGCCGCTGGGTCAGCGGTGCCGACGCGCAGCAGGCGATCGGCGGCCTGCTCTCGGAAGGCAAGAGCATCAGCGGCAGCCTGCGCGAGCACGAGCTGGACTTCCTGTTCGGCGAAGAACAACGCAAGCAGATCGGCTCCACCGCCGTGGTCGCCATCAGCCATCTGGGCCTGCACGGCGTGCTCGCCATCGCCAGCCGCGACCCGCAGCACTACAAGAGTTCGGTCGGCACCCTGTTCCTCAGCTATATCGCCGAAGTCCTGGGACGTGTCGTCCCGCGCTTCACCCACTCCCTGCGCTCGGTGCGCTAGTCGTGGAACGGCAACTGGACGCCTACTGCGAGCACCTGCGCAGTGAGCGCCAGGTGTCGCCCCATACCCTCGAAGCCTACCGGCGCGACCTGAACAAGGTCCTCGCCTTCTGCGCAAAGGAACAGATCGCCAGCTGGTCGGCCCTCGATATCCAGCGGCTGCGGCGACTGGTGGCGCGCCTGCACCAGCAGGGACAATCCTCGCGCAGCCTGGCACGGCTGCTGTCGGCGGTCCGCGGGCTGTACCAGTACCTGAACCGCGAAGGCTTGTGCAACCACGACCCGGCCACCGGCCTGGCGCCGCCCAAGGGCGAACGCCGGCTGCCCAAGACCCTCGACACCGATCGCACCCTGCAACTGCTCGACGGTGCCGTCGAGGATGATTTCCTCGCCCACCGCGACCAGGCCATCCTCGAGCTGTTCTACTCCTCGGGCCTGCGTCTCTCGGAACTGACCGGGCTCAACCTCGACCAGCTGGACCTGGCGGACGGCCTGGTTCAGGTCCACGGCAAGGGCAGCAAGACCCGCGTCCTGCCGATCGGCCGCAAGGCCCGCGAAGCCCTGCTGACCTGGCTGCCGCTGCGCGCCCTGAGCAATCCGGCGGACGATGCGGTATTCGTCAGCCAGCAGGGCCGGCGCCTCGGCCCCCGGGCCATCCAGCTGCGGGTCAAGGCTGCCGGCGAGCGTGAACTGGGGCAGAACCTGCACCCGCACATGCTCCGGCACTCCTTTGCCAGCCACCTGCTGGAGTCCTCCCAGGACCTGCGCGCGGTGCAGGAGCTGCTCGGCCACTCGGACATCAAGACCACGCAGATCTACACCCACCTGGACTTCCAGCACCTGGCAACCGTCTATGACAGCGCCCACCCCCGGGCCAAACGCAGCAAGGATAGTGAGTAATGACGATTCAGCTGATCACCTTCGACCTCGATGACACCCTGTGGGATACCGCGCCGGTGATCCACAGCGCGGAGAACGTGTTGCGGGAGTGGCTGGCCGGGCACGCGCCGGACCTGGGCGGCGTGCCGATCGAGCACCTGTGGGCGATCCGCGAACGGGTGCTGCTCAAGGAACCGACGCTCAAGCACCGCATCAGCGCCTTGCGCCGCCGGGTGCTGTTCCATGCGCTGGAAGAAGCCGGCTATGCCCACGGGCAGGCCGAGACACTGGCAGCGGAAGCGTTCGAAGTGTTCATTCACGCCCGGCACCAGATCGAGGTGTTTCCCGAGGTCGAGCCGACCCTGGAGACCCTTGGCCGCTCCTTTGCCCTGGGCGTGGTCACCAATGGCAATGCCGACGTGCGCCGCCTGGGCCTTGCCGACTACTTCCGCTTTGCCCTGTGCGCCGAGGACATCGGCATCGCCAAGCCCGATTCACGGCTGTTCCACGAAGCGCTGGTCCGCGGCGGGAATGTCCCGGCAGAAGCGGCGGTGCATATCGGCGACCATCCGGGCGACGATATCGCCGGGGCGCAGCAGGCGGGCCTGCGGGCGATCTGGTACAACCCCGCGGGCAAGGCCTGGGAAGCGGACCAGCCACCGGATGCGCAGATCCGCAGCCTGACCGAACTGCCGGCGCTGCTGGCCGCCTGGAACACCAGGGCCTGACCGGCAGGCATGAAAAAGCCCGCAGCGACGGCGGGCTTTTTCGACAAGCGAGGAAGCTGACACTCAGATAGGTCGGCTGCCGTACTTGTTATCCGGCTTCTTGGGTGGATCTGCCACCACATTGGCCTCGACTTCCTGCACCTTGCCACCACGTGCGAGGAACTCTTCCATCGCGCGGGCCAGAGCATCACGCTCCTTGTTCTTGGCTTCCACGCTGGGCAGTTCGTCAACCGATACGGCTGCCTTGGCCTTACCCTTGGCAGTCGGCGCGGGGACATCGCCACCGTCGTCATCGGCAACGTCTACGTCTTCAGCCGCCGCTTCCAGACCTTCTTCGGTTTCGTCTTCGTCGCCTACTTCGAGGTCATCGTTTTCCAGATCATCGTCGCTCATGTTCTACCTCATGACTTGCGAAAAGCAGATTAGTTATAGCCCAGCTGCGCCGACTGTCGTAGGCCGCCGGAAAAAAATCAACATCCGCTGGACCCCAGCGGCTTATGCCCCATCACCCTGCAGGGTGGCGAGGACTCTACGAACACCGCCATGATCACGGTGCTCGCCCAGATAGACACCTTGCCAGCTACCCAGAGCCAACCGTCCCGCCGTTACCGGCAAAGTCAGCTGACAGCCTAGCAAACTGGCCTTGAAGTGCGCCGGCAAGTCATCCGCGCCTTCGTCGTCATGTTCATACTCGAGCCCGCCTTGCGGCACCAGTCGGTTGAAAAAACGTTCGAAGTCACGGCGAACCGCCGGATCGGCATTCTCGTTGATCGTCAACGAGGCCGAGGTATGCTGCAGCCACAAATGCAACAGACCGACTCGACATGCCTTCAGTTCAGGCAAGCCATCGAGCAACTCCTGGGTCACCAAATGAAAACCCCGGGGCCTGGCCCGCAAGGTAATCAGTGTCTGTTGCCACATACAGTTCTCCGCCCATCGGCGCGCATTCTAGCGCGCTCAGGAAAAAAGCAAAGCGCCTAATACGCCAGCCATGCTGTAAGCCATCGGCCCATGGGGAATAGTCCCGGCGTTTTGGCTGGAATGCTTCTGGATAAAACCTTTCAGCTCTCTTTGCACTGACAAAATCCAGGCAAAAAAATGCCCGGCAAGCCGGGCAAATTTTTTAAACGCGCTTACAGGTTATAGCCGCGCTCGTTGTGTTGTGCCAGGTCGAGGCCGACCGATTCTTCTTCGTCGGTCACACGCAAGCCCATCACTACATCCAGGACCTTGAGGATGATGTAGGTCACGACCGCGGTGTAGATGACGGTGAAGCCGACGCCTTTGCACTGGATCCAGACCTGGGCAGCGATGTCGGTGGTTGCAGCGTTGAAGCCGCCCATCGACGGTGCCGCGAACACACCGGTCAGGATGGCGCCGAGGATACCGCCGATACCGTGCACGCCGAAGGCGTCCAGGGAGTCGTCGTAGCCCAGCTTGCGTTTCAGGGTCGTGGCGCAGAAGAAGCACACCACACCCGCCGCCAGGCCGATGATCAGCGAGCCCATCGGGCCGACGGTACCGGCAGCCGGGGTAATGGCGACCAGGCCGGCCACTACGCCCGAGGCGATGCCCAGTGCGCTTGGCTTACCGTGGGTCAGCCACTCGGCGAACATCCAGCCCAGTGCGGCGGCGGCGGTGGCGATCTGGGTCACCAGCATCGCCATACCGGCGGTACCGTTGGCCGCGGCGGCGGAACCGGCGTTGAAGCCGAACCAGCCGACCCACAGCATGGCCGCGCCGATCAGGGTGTAGCCGAGGTTGTGTGGCGCCATCGGGGTGGTCGGGAAGCCTTTGCGCTTGCCCAGCACCAGGCAGGCCACCAGGCCGGCGATACCGGCGTTGATGTGCACCACGGTGCCGCCCGCGAAGTCGAGCACGCCCCAGTCGCCCAGCAGGGAACCCGGACCGCTCCAGACCATGTGCGCGATCGGTGCATACACCAGGGTGAACCAGACGCCCATGAAGATCAGCATCGCGGAGAACTTCATCCGCTCGGCGAAGGCACCGACGATCAGCGCCGGGGTGATGATCGCGAAGGTCATCTGGAAGGTGACGAACACCGCCTCGGGGAACAACGCCGCCGGACCGGTGATGCTCGCCGGGGTGATACCGGCGAGGAAGGCCTTGGCCAGGCTGCCGACGAAGGAGTTGTAGTTGACGACGCCGGCTTCCATCCCGGTGGTATCGAACGCCATGCTGTAGCCATAGATGAACCACAGGATGGTGATCAGACCGGTAATGGCGAAGCACTGCATCATCACGGAAAGAATGTTTTTCGACCGCACCATGCCGCCGTAGAACAGCGCGAGGCCTGGAATGGTCATGAACAGCACGAGGGCCGTGGAGGTCAGCATCCAGCTGGTATCACCGGAATTGAGGACTGGAGCCGGTACCGGGTCCGCCGCCATGGCCAGGGCCGGCATTACGAGGGACAACAGGGCTCCTAGCCCTGCGAATTTACGCAGAGTCATATTGTTTTCTCCTGGGGCGTTGGGTTTGGCGGCTTAGATTGCGTCGGTATCGGTTTCGCCGGTACGGATGCGAATAGCCTGTTCCAGATTGACCACAAAGATCTTGCCGTCACCGATCTTGCCGGTGTTGGCGGCCTTGGTTATCGCCTCGATAACCCGGTCAAGATCCTTGTCGTCGATGGCGACATCAATCTTCACCTTGGGCAGGAAGTCGACCACGTATTCCGCGCCGCGATACAGCTCGGTGTGACCCTTCTGCCGACCGAAGCCTTTGACCTCAGTAACGGTAATGCCCTGCACGCCGATTTCGGACAACGACTCGCGCACGTCGTCCAACTTGAACGGCTTGATGATGGCAGTGACTAGCTTCATGAAACTCTCTCCCGAATTGGTGGACTTGCCCCAGGAAAACAAACCCGACTCAAGTCTAAGCGCAGTGCCTGGCTTTGTAACGCATCGTTGGCCCTGATCAGCCTGTCGACGCCAGCTAACCGCTGCCGGCGAAGCTTCCCAGCTCCGCCTGCCGCACTGCTTCGTCACAGCGACTGCATCAGTGCATGGGTCACAAGCGACTAAGCAGAAACCTTGCCATCTCTACAAAACCCACTGATTTCAATCCCTTGGTCGCCGTGGAGGACGAAAATCCCGCCCGCATGCGGACAACACGCACAACAACGGTGCGCGACCGCCCGGCGTGCTGCGCGAAAAGCGTGCATCGCCGCCCTCGGAAATCACTATAGACACTGCGTGGTACACTGGGACGACCCTGTATCCGGAACCCAGACCATGCTCGCGCCCAAAGCCTTCCTCGACGCCCTGAGCGGCCACGCCTCCCGCCTGTTCAGCGGCGAAACCCCGTTGCCGCGCACTGAAATCGAAAGCCAGTTCAAGGCCCTGCTGCAGAGCGGTTTCAGCAAGCTGGACCTGGTCAGCCGGGAAGAATTCGACAGCCAGATGGTGGTCCTGGCCCGCACTCGCGCGCGCCTGGAAAGCCTGGAGGCGAAGGTGGCGGAGTTGGAGGCGAAGCTCAGCCCGCCTGTGGAGTAACAGCTCAGTATTCCGCTCCTGCTTCATGCGGGAGCAAGGGCTGGTATTCGAGGGTTCCAGCCTCAACTCAACCCCCTGAATGGCCCTACTCACCTCGCTCGACAAGCCCGACAAATGAACATTTGCGACCAGCTATCGACGCTGAATTCTTTGGTAGCAAAATGGGTAATTTGCCGCCGTTTCGCGCATCCGGTTCTCATCTCAGAGTCGTTGAGTCGTTCACCACAGCTCTATGGTGGCGCGTCGCCCCCTCTCGTCCAACAACGGACAAAAGAACGAAGCATGAAAGACAGATCCCATGATTGCGCCATGGCCGAGGTATTTCGCAACGATCCGGCCTACGCGGCAGAACTGCTGAACAGCATCCTGGCAGACGGCGAACAGGCCGAGTTGCTGATTGCCCTGCGCCAGATGGCGGAGGCTTTTGGCGGTGTGCGCGGCGTAGCCAAGGCCGCCGAGTTGAATCCGACTCAGCTCTATCGAACCTTAATCTGCCGAAGGCAACCCGGCGGTCAGCAGCCTCGCAGCGATTCTGCGTGTCATGGGACTGAGACTGGCTGTTCAGCCACTTACAACCCACTGAAACACTGACACCTGCCCACAATGCACCTTCAAGGTTGTCAGCCCATAGGCATACACCCGCGCCTGTTTTGACAGCTTACAGGCTGACAACGAATCGTCCGGACACACAAAAGCCCCCAAGCCCTTCCTCCGCTCGACTAGCCTTGCAGAACCGCAGCAAATCCGCTTTGCGTTCAAGGAAAGAACATGTCCCTGGCCATCGTCCACACTCGCGCCCAGGTGGGCGTGGAAGCCCCCGCCGTTACCGTTGAAACCCATATGGCCAACGGCTTGCCCTCCCTTACCCTGGTCGGCCTGCCCGAAACCGCCGTGAAGGAAAGCAAGGACCGGGTGCGCAGTGCGATCCTCAATTCGGCCCTCGACTTTCCCACTCGGCGCATCACCCTCAACCTCGCCCCGGCGGACCTGCCCAAGGACGGTGGGCGCTTCGACCTGGCGATTGCCCTCGGCATCCTCGCCGCCAGCGTGCAGGTGCCGACCCTCACGCTGGAAAACCTGGAGTGCCTGGGTGAACTGGCCTTGTCCGGCGCCATTCGCCCGGTGCAGGGCGTGTTGCCGGCGGCACTCGCGGCACGCGCCGCCGGACGTACGCTGGTGGTGCCACAGGCCAATGCCGAAGAGGCTTCGCTGGCTTCCGGGCTGACGGTGATCGCGGTCGATCATCTGCTGCAACTGGTTGCCCATCTCAACGGCCATGCACCGATCAGCCCCTTCGAGTCCGATGGCCTGCTGCACCTGGGCAAGCCCTATCCGGACCTGAGCGAAGTGCAAGGCCAGCTCGCCGCCAAACGCGCCCTGCTGATCGCCGCCGCCGGCGCCCACAACCTGCTGTTCAGCGGGCCACCGGGTACTGGCAAGACCCTGCTGGCAAGCCGTCTGCCCGGCCTGTTGCCGCCGCTGGATGAACAGGAAGCGCTGGAAGTGGCGGCGATCCAGTCGGTCGCCAGCCATGTGCCCCTCAGCAGTTGGCCGCAGCGACCGTTTCGCCAGCCCCATCACTCGGCTTCCGGGCCGGCGCTGGTGGGCGGCGGGTCCAGGCCGCAGCCTGGCGAGATCACCCTCGCCCACCATGGCGTGCTGTTTCTCGACGAGTTGCCGGAGTTCGACCGCAAGGTGCTGGAGGTTTTACGCGAGCCGCTGGAGTCGGGCCAGATCATCATTTCCCGGGCCCGGGATCGGGTACGCTTCCCGGCGCGCTTCCAATTGGTGGCGGCGATGAATCCCTGCCCCTGTGGATATCTTGGCGACCCCGCCAACCGCTGCCGCTGCACGCCGGAGCAGGTCCAGCGCTATCGCAACAAACTCTCCGGCCCCCTGCTCGATCGCATCGACCTGCACCTGACCGTAGCCCGCGAGGCCACGGCCTTGAGACCCGCCCGGGAGCCGGGAAACAACACGGCCAAGGCCGCGACACAGGTGGCAGAGGCCCGCCACTGCCAACAACAGCGCCAGGGCTGCGCCAATGCCTTTCTCGATCTGGAAGGACTGCGACAGCACTGCAAGTTATCCACAGCCGACGAACACTGGCTGGAAACGGCTTGCGAGCGATTGACCCTGTCGTTGCGGGCGGCCCATCGATTGCTGAAGGTCGCGCGGACCCTGGCGGACCTGGAGCAGCTGGAAACCATCAGCCGCGACCATCTGGCCGAGGCGTTGCAGTATCGGCCCAGTGCCAGTTGAGACCGTGGTGCCTTGCAGACCGCCTTTGCAGCGGTCCGGCATCAAGGCCCACATCCACTCAACGAAACCGATCAACCTCCTGACGCAGGTCCGCCGCCAGGCCTTCCAGTTCCTTGGCGGTCAGCGCCAGGTTGGAGACCACTTCGCGCTGTTCGCTGTTGGCCAGGGCGATGCTTTGCAGGTTGCTGCTGAGCAGGGTCGCGGTGCTGCTTTGTTCCTGGGTCGCGGTGGTGATGGCGGCGAACTGCTGGCCGGCCGAGCGGCTCTGTTCGTCGATCCGCGCCAGTGCCGAGGCAACGTTGGCATTGCGTGACAGACCTTCCTGCATCAGCGCGTTGCCCTGCTCCATGGTCTGGATGGCATGGCTGGTTTCCTGCTGGATGCTGTGGATCATCCCGGAAATCTCGTCGGTCGCCTCGCGGGTACGACCCGCCAGGCTGCGCACTTCATCCGCCACCACGGCAAAACCACGGCCCTGCTCGCCGGCACGGGCGGCTTCGATGGCAGCGTTCAACGCCAGCAGGTTGGTCTGGTCGGCAATCGAGGTGATCACTCCGACGATGCCACCGATTTCCTGGGAACGCTGGCCCAGGGTGTTGATCACCGTCGCGGTGCTGTTGAGCGCTGCGGCGATCTGCTCCAGGGAGGAGGACGCTTCGTCCATGGAGGTCCGGCCGATCCGCGTCTGCTGGGCATTTTCCTGGGCCAGGCGCTCGGTACTGCCCATGTTGTCGGCAATGTTCAGCGAGGTCGCGCTGAATTCCTCCACCGCCCCGGCCATGCTGGTGATTTCGCCGGACTGCTGTTCCATTCCCTCATAGGCCCCGCCGGACAGGCCGGACAAGGCCTTGGCGCGACTGTTGACCTCGGCGGCGGCCTTGCGGATGTGCTCGACCATGGTCGACAGCGCCTGCCCCATCTGGTTGAAGCTGGCAGCCAGTTGGCCGATTTCGTCATGGCTCGACACATTCAGCCGTACGCTCAAGTCACCGGCACCCAGGGCTTGCGCCTGGCGCACCAGGTCTCCCAGCGGTTGCAGCTTGCTGCGCAACAGCCAGACCGCCGCGCCGACCGCCAGCAACATCGCCAGCACGCTGCCCAATACCAGGCGAATACCGACGCTCCAGGTCACTTCGCGAATCTCGGCCTTGGGCATGCTCGCCACCACCGTCCACGGCCCGCCTTCGAACGGCACCGCGACACTGTAGAGGTCGTCGCCCTTGTCGCTCCAGAAACGTCCCTGGCCCGGTTGCCTGGCGAGGTCGACGATCACCGGGATCGCCTGGTCGAGGTCCTTCACCCCGGCCGGCGGTACCAGCCAGTGCTTCTGCTCGTCGAGCAACGACAGGGAACCGGTGGTGCCGATCCGGAAGCGCTTGAGGTTTTCGAACTGCGCGTTCTGCGCATCGGTGTAGTCGAAGCCGACAAACAGCACCGCGAACACCTTGCCACTGCTGTCACGCACTGGCGTGTACTGGGTCATGTAGGAGCGATCGAACAGCAAGGCGCGGCCGACATAGCCCTGGCCGGCCATCAGCCTGGCGTAGGCCGGGTGCTGGTGATCGAGCAAGGTGCCGATGGCCCGGCTACCGTCCTGCTTGGTCAGCGAGGTACTGACCCGGATAAAGTCGTCGCCACTGCGCACGAATAAGGTCGCGACGCCAGCCGACATCTGCTTGAACTCGTCGACTTCGCTGAAATCGTTGTTGAGCAGGTGATCGCCCAGGTACAACCCGGGGGCCTGGGTGCCGGCGACGGCCACCGGGGCCTCGGGGCGTACGCTCAGGCCGCTGCTGAAGCGTTTTTCGAACAGCCCGCTCAGGCGCTGGGTGCTTTCGCGCAGGGTGCCGTGGAAGGTATTCAACTGGTCGGCCAGCAGCCGCGCCTCGCTGGCCAGGTGCTCTTCACGGGTGTCGAGGTTGGCGGAGTCCAGCGAGCGGAGGGCAAAGACAGTACTGCCACTGATCACCACTGCCAGGATGACAGCGAGCGCAAGACCCAGTTGCGTGGCGATTCGAGCACGGGGTTGAGACATGAACAGCTCCTGGCCGAGCGGCCGGATCATCCTGATCTCGTGGCGCTACCCGGTAATAATTCTAAAAGTTGAGTCGTGAGTGGGGCTTTCTGAACGAAGGTTCCATATGGGTAGATTCGGCGGCCAGCAGCGATACTTGAGTAAATCAGGTGGATATCGGCCAAATCCCGGACTGACGGGCTGTTTCGATTCAGCTCAGGCGTTCGACCGGGGGCAATTCCATCGCGGCGACCTCGCCTTGCAGGAAGTCGCTCAGGCGCCGCAGGCGCTCGCCGCCAGGGCGGGTTTTCGGCCATACCAGGTAATATTTCTCGCCGCTGGCCACGGCGGTCGGCCATGGCAGGCTCAGGCGGCCCTGGGCGACATCCTCCGCCACCATCAGCAGGTCGCCCATGGACACGCCGTAGCCACGGGCCGCGGCGATCATGCCCAGTTCCAGGGTATCGAACACCTGGCCGCCCTTGAGGGAAATCCGCTCGGACAGGCCCATGCGCTCCAGCCAGCTGCGCCAGTCACGACGATCCGGCGTCGGATGCAACAGCTCGGCGCCGGCCAGCCGCTCGACGTCCCAGGGCTGGTCGTTGAGCAGCGTCGGCGCGCCTACCGGGATCAGCCATTCGGAAAACAGGTAACTGGCTTCCCAGTCCGGCGGGAAGTGTCCGTTGCCGAGCAACACCGCGCAATCGAAAGGCTCCTGGTTGAAGTCGACACTGTCGATGTCCATCCAGGCGCTGGTGAGCTGCACCTCGTTGCCTTTCTGCAAGTGCCGGAAGCGGCTGAGCCGGGCCAGCAACCAGCGCATGGTCAGAGTCGAGGGCGCCTTCATGCGCAGGATGTCATCTTCGGCGCGCAAGGTATTGCAGGCACGCTCCAGGGCACCGAAGCCTTCGCGGATCCCCGGCAACAGCAGGCGCGCGGCTTCCGTCAATTGCAGGTTGCGGCCATTGCGCTGGAACAGGCGACAGGCGAAGTGGTCTTCGAGCGTGCGGATATGCCGGCTGACCGCGCTCTGGGTGATCGACAGTTCTTCCGCCGCGCGAGTGAACGAGCTATGTCGCGCCGCGGCTTCGAAAGCACGCAAGGCGTAGAGGGGCGGCAGGCGGCGGGACATGCGGAACCTTCCGATGGCTGGATAGCGAAGAACTTACCAGAAATGCCCCTGCATGAGTTTTTATCATGCGAGCAATCGTTTTTATCCCTTTGTGCAAACCCGCGCAGGCGCCGAGAATCAATCCTTTCCCCAGCCTGCCACTTTTTGAGCCTGATGATCATGCAGCATCCAGCACGTACCGAACTCTGGGCCATCCTGCGGCTGTCGGGGCCGTTGATCGCCTCGCAGTTGGCACACATGCTGATGGTGCTGACCGACACCCTGATGATGGCCCGCCTCAGCCCCGAGGCCCTGGCCGGCGGCGGCCTGGGTGCGGCGAGCTATTCATTCGTGTCGATTTTCTGCCTCGGCGTGATTGCCGCGGTCGGCACCCTGGTGGCCATTCGTCACGGCGCCGGCGATGTCGAGGGCGCCACCCGGCTGACCCAGGCCGGGCTCTGGCTGGCCTGGGCCATGGCGCTGGTCGCCGGCCTGCTGCTGTGGAACCTCAAGCCGCTCCTGCTGCTGTTCGGCCAGACCCCGAGCAACGTGCACGCGGCCGGCCAGTTCCTGCTAGCGCTGCCGTTCGCCCTGCCCGGCTACCTGAGCTTCATGGCCCTGCGCGGCTTTACCAGTGCCCTGGGACGCGCCACCCCGGTGATGGTGATCAGCCTCTGTGGCACCGTGGCCAACTTTGCCCTCAACTATGCGTTCATCACCGGGATGTTCGGCCTGCCCCGGCTGGGACTGACCGGTATCGGCCTGGTCACCGCCATCGTCGCCAACTGCATGGCGCTGGCCATGGCCTGGCACATCAGGCGGCATGCCGCGTATCGCGACTACCCCTTGCGCCGCGGCCTGTCCCGGCCGAACTGGCAGTACCTGCGCGAGCTCTGGCGACTGGGCCTGCCCATCGGCGGCACCTACGCGGTGGAAGTCGGGCTGTTCGCCTTCGCTGCCCTGTGCATGGGCACCATGGGCAGCACCCAGCTGGCGGCCCACCAGATCGCCCTGCAGATCGTCTCGGTGGCGTTCATGATTCCGGCGGGGATTTCCTATGCCATCACCCTGCGCATCGGCCAGCACTACGGTGCCGGACAACTGCTGGATGCGCGGCGCGCGGGACGGGTCGGCATCGCCTTCGGCGCGGCGACCATGCTGGCCTTCGCCATGCTCTTCTGGCTCGCGCCGCATCAGTTGATCGGGTTGTTCCTGGACCACAACGACCCGGCATTCCGTCCGGTGATCGACCTGGCTGTCAGCCTGCTGGCCGTGGCCGCCTGGTTCGAACTGTTCGACGGCACCCAGACCATCGCCATGGGCGCGATTCGCGGGCTCAAGGATGCCAAGACGACCTTCCTCGTCGGGCTCGGTTGCTACTGGCTGATCGGCGCACCGTCGGCGTGGCTGCTGGCGTTCAGTGTCGGCTGGGGCCCCACCGGCGTCTGGTGGGGCCTGGCCCTGGGGCTGGCGTTCGCGGCGGTGGGCCTGACCCTGGCGTTCGAATGGCGGATGAAGCGGATGCTGAAGCATGGCCGGACGAATTCGTCAGCACACACGACCCCGACGGGTGGGAGCCGGCTTGCTGGCTCCCACGGGGGACCGCGCCCCGACAGGCTCAGCAGACGTCCTGCACCGCCTGCTGGCTGGCACCGAACGTCAGGTACTCGACCAGTTCCACCAGTGGCAGCGGCCGACTGATCAGGTAGCCCTGGGCCTGGTCGCAGCCGAAGCCACGCAACAGCGCCAGTTGCTCCGGCGTTTCGACCCCTTCGGCCACCACTTCCAGGTTGAGGTTGTGGGCCAGGTTGATCATGGCGTGAACCAGCTTGCGGTTCTCTTCGCGCAACTCCATGCCGCCGACGAAACTCTTGTCCACCTTGAGCAAGGCTATCGGCAGGCTGTTGAGGTGCACGAAGGAAGAGAAACCGGTGCCGAAGTCATCCAGGGAAAAACGCACCCCCAGCCGCCCGAGGGCATCCATGGTCTGCTTGACCAGGTCGCTGCGCCGCATCACCGCGGTTTCGGTGAGTTCGAACTCCAGCCATTGCGCCTCGACGCCGCGCTCGGCGATCAGCCGGCTCAGGGTCGACAGCAACTGGCTGTCCTGGAACTGTCGGAACGACAGGTTGACCGCCATGTGCAATGGCCCCAGTCCGCGCTCGCGCAAGTCCTGCATATCCCGCAGGGCCCGGGAAATCACCCAGTAGCCCAGGGGCACGATCAACCCGCTCTGCTCGGCCAGCGGCACGAATTCGCTGGGCGGCAACAGTCCGCGCTCGCCGTGGCGCCAGCGCACCAGGGCTTCGAGGCCGACGATCTGCCCGGTGCCCAGGTCCAGGCGCGGCTGGTAGTGCAGCTCCAGCTCGTCGCGGCGCAACGCCCGGCGCAGCTCGCTTTCAAGGTCGGCGAGGCTGCGGGCATTGCGATTGATGCGTTCATTGAAGATGTGGAAGGTGCAGCCCTGGGTGCTCTTGGCCTGCTGCATGGCAATGTGCGCGTGCCACATCAGCGGGTCGGCCCCGGCGTTGGCGCGAGCGTGGGCGATGCCCAGGCTGCAGCCGATCAACAGGCTTTCACCGTCGACCCAATAGGGTTCGGCCATGACTTCGATGATCCGCTCGGCCATCCACTCGGCCCGCTGCGGTGCGCGACGGGTATCGATCAACAGGGCGAACTCGTCGCTGCCCAGGCGCGCCAGTTGATCACCGGCTTCGAGCTGGCTCTTGAGGCGGGCGACCACTTGCAGGATCAGCCGGTCACCGGCCTGGTGCCCCAGGGCATCGTTGGCATGACGGAAGTTGTCCAGGTCGAGGTGCCCGAGGGCCAGGCCGCGCCCTTCATTCTCGGCCAGGCGCGCCGCCAGCAGGGTCTGGAACCCCTGGCGATTGGCGATACCGGTGAGCGGGTCCTGTTCGGCGAGACGTTGCAGGGTGTTTTCCAACACGCCGCGCTCACGCACGTGCCGCAGGCAGCGACGCAGGGTCGAGGCGTCCAGGTCCGCGCGGACCAGCCAGTCGCTGACGCCCAGCGGCGCCACGTCGGGCTCGCTGTCGAGCAGCAGCACGGTCGGCAGGCTGCAACGCCCCGGCGCCGGCTGCAGGCCGGGCACGGTGAGCAATACCGCCGTACGTTCGTCATCGAAGAGGCTACTGACCAACTCCCAGGAGGTCGCACTGACCAATACGGCCGCGCCTCCCATCGGAGCGAGACACTCGCGCAACAACGCTGCCCACACCGGCTCTTCGGCCAGAAGCAGCAAACGCAAGGGTTCGACAGGCTTGGACAAGCTAGCTCCCTAGACTCTGCAAAAAATAGTGGCGAAAGGCATTATGACGCGCCGTGCAGCGACTACAAACGCAATTGATTCTCAACCGCCGTCTTGTACCGTGCAAACGTGAACGATAGCCTTAAATTCTTCGCGCATCCTGCGGGAAAGTAACAAAACCGGCAAATTTAGATCGCGTGGTACGTCACAGTGTCGGAGAGTCGCGGCAGAATCTGTCCAGCCTGTTAAAATGCCCGCCCTTTTTCGTAACAGACCACTTACTTCGCCATGTCCCGACTCAACCCCCGGCAGCAAGAAGCCGTGAACTACGTCGGCGGCCCTCTTTTGGTGCTCGCCGGTGCCGGCTCCGGCAAGACCAGCGTGATCACCCGCAAGATCGCCCACCTGATCCAGAACTGCGGCATCCGCGCCCAGTACATCGTCGCCATGACCTTCACCAACAAGGCGGCGCGGGAAATGAAGGAACGCGTCGGCACCCTGCTCAAGGGTGGCGAAGGCCGTGGCCTGACGGTCTCGACCTTCCACAACCTGGGGTTGAACATCATCCGCAAGGAACACGTGCGGCTGGGCTACAAGCCGGGCTTCTCGATTTTCGACGAGACCGACGTCAAGGCCCTGATGACCGACATCATGCAGAAGGAATACTCGGGCGACGACGGCGTCGACGAGATCAAGAACATGATCGGCTCGTGGAAGAACGACCTGATCCTGCCGCCCCAGGCCCTGGAAAACGCGCGCAACCCCAAGGAACAGACCGCCGCCATCGTCTACACCCACTACCAGCGCACGCTCAAGGCGTTCAACGCGGTGGACTTCGACGACCTGATCCTGCTGCCGGTGAAACTGTTCGAGGAACATGCCGACATCCTCGAAAAGTGGCAGAACAAGGTCCGCTACCTGCTGGTGGACGAATACCAGGACACCAACGCCAGCCAGTACCTGCTGGTGAAAATGCTGATCGGCACGCGCAACCAGTTCACCGTGGTTGGCGACGACGACCAGTCGATCTACGCCTGGCGCGGCGCGCGTCCGGAAAACCTGATGCTGCTCAAGGACGACTACCCGTCCCTGAAAGTGGTGATGCTCGAGCAGAACTACCGCTCCACCAGCCGTATCCTGCGCTGCGCCAACGTGCTGATCTCGAACAATCCCCACGAGTTCGAAAAACAGCTCTGGAGCGAGATGGGCCACGGCGACGAGATC
Source organism: Pseudomonas sp. Mn2068 (assembly GCF_049319725.1). NCBI lineage: Bacteria > Pseudomonadati > Pseudomonadota > Gammaproteobacteria > Pseudomonadales > Pseudomonadaceae > Pseudomonas > Pseudomonas sp. Mn2068. Next base: position 264,774 of record NZ_JBMOUG010000008.1, read on the forward strand.
CGCGTGATCCGCTGCCGCAACGAGGACGCCGAGGCCGAGCGCGTGGCCATGGAAATCCTCAGCCTGCACCTGCGCACCGACCGTCCCTACAGCGATTTCGCCATCCTCTATCGCGGCAACTACCAGGCCAAGCTGATCGAGTTGAAGCTGCAGCACCACCAGATCCCCTATCGCCTGTCCGGCGGCAACAGCTTTTTCGGACGCCAGGAAGTGAAGGACCTGATGGCCTACTTCCGCCTGATCGTGAACCCGGATGACGACAACGCCTTCCTGCGGGTGATCAACGTGCCCCGCCGGGAAATCGGCTCGACCACCCTGGAAAAGCTCGGCAACTATGCCACCGAGCGCAAGATCTCGATGTACGCCGCCACCGACGAGATCGGCCTCGGCGAACACCTGGACAGCCGCTTCACCGACCGCCTGGCGCGGTTCAAGCGCTTCATGGATCGCGTGCGTGAACAGTGCGCCGGCGAAGACCCGATTTCCGCCCTGCGCAGCATGGTCATGGACATCGACTACGAGAACTGGCTGCGCACCAACAGCTCCAGCGACAAGGCCGCCGACTACCGGATGAGCAACGTCTGGTTCCTGATCGAGGCGCTGAAGAACACTCTGGAGAAAGACGAAGACGGCGACATGACCGTCGAGGACGCCATCGGCAAGCTGGTCCTGCGTGACATGCTCGAACGCCAGCAGGAAGAGGAAGAAGGCGCCGAAGGCGTGCAGATGATGACCCTGCATGCGTCCAAGGGGCTGGAGTTCCCCTATGTGTTCATCATGGGCATGGAGGAGGAGATCCTTCCCCACCGCTCCAGCATCGAGGCCGACACCATCGAGGAAGAACGGCGCCTGGCCTATGTCGGGATTACCCGCGCGCGCCAGACCCTGGCCTTCACCTTCGCCGCCAAGCGCAAGCAGTATGGCGAGGTCATCGATTGCGCGCCGAGCCGTTTCCTCGATGAACTGCCTCCCGACGACCTGGCCTGGGAAGGCAACGATGACACACCGACCGAAGTGAAAGCCGTTCGCGGCAACTCCGCGTTGGCGGATATACGCGCCATGTTAAAGCGCTAGAATTGGATTCCCCCTTTATTTGTGGGAGCGGGCTTGTGTGGGAGCGGGCTTGCCCGCGAAGCTTTTCAGTAGCCTCACTGGCCCCTTCATGGGCAAGCCCGCTCCTACCCAAACCCGCTCCTGCAGGAGCAATATTTTCAGCGTAAACGCGCTATTCGAGGACGTTCCGTGGAAGCACTGCATAAGAAAATTCGCGAAGAAGGCATCGTGCTTTCCGATCAGGTCCTGAAGGTCGACGCCTTCCTGAACCACCAGATCGACCCGCAGTTGATGAAACTGATCGGTGACGAATTCGCCACGCTGTTCGCCGATTCGGGCATCACCAAGATCGTCACCATCGAAGCCTCGGGCATCGCCCCGGCGATCATGACCGGCTTGAACCTCGGTGTACCGGTGATTTTCGCCCGCAAGCACCAGTCCCTGACCCTGACGGAGAACCTGCTGTCGGCGACCGTCTACTCCTTCACCAAGCAGGTGGAAAGTACCGTGGCGATCTCCCCGCGCCACCTGACCAGCAGCGACCGCGTGCTGATCATCGATGACTTCCTGGCCAACGGCAAAGCGTCCCAGGCGCTGATCTCGATCATCAAGCAGGCCGGCGCGACCGTGGCGGGCCTGGGCATCGTGATCGAGAAGTCGTTCCAGGGCGGCCGTGCCGAGCTGGACGCCCAGGGCTATCGCGTCGAGTCCCTGGCCCGGGTCAAGTCCCTGGCCGGCGGCGTCGTGACCTTCATCGAGTAACCCGTCCCGCGACAGGCCGGCACCCGCCCGCCTCAGAAGCCCATCGCGTTCGAATCCCGTAGCGAACTGGACAGCTTGAACAGTTCGCTGTCGGTCTTGATCCCCAGCTTGCGGTAGGCCGACTGTTTCTGGGTGCTGATGGTATTGGCGCTGCGCGAGAACTTCTCGGCAATCCCGTTCACCGACATGCCATCGAGAAAACAGCGCAGCACTTCCCGCTCCCGGGGCGAGAGGATGTCATGGGCACACGCGGGCACCTGCTCGCTGGCGCTCGCCGCCTCGTACACCTCCTTCTCCGACACCGTGGCGACCTCCCTGGCCATGATCGGGTGCAGGTAGATCTTGCCCCGGGCCACGGTACGGATCGCCGCCGCCAGCCCGTCCAGGCGCTGGGTCTTGCCAAAGAAACCCCAGCTCCCGGCCCGTAGCGCCAGCGACACGGTCGCCGGGGTGTAGTGGGCCGAAAGCACCAGTGGCCGGCAATCGGGATAACGCACCCGCAGCGCACGGATCAGGTTGATCCCGTCGATCTCCGTCGGGCCGAGCATGAAGTCGATCACGAGGATATCCGGCTGCCTGATGGCCAGGGCGGCGAGCAGTTCCCTGCCCGTGGAAAAGGAACCGACAACCTCAAGGTCAGGCTCTTTCGACAACCACAGGGACGTACCCACCCTTATCAGTTCGTGATCGTCCAGCAGCATGACTGTGTAGGAACCAGGGACTGCGCTAGTCATCTTTATTTAGACCTCCCGAGAAAAAACCGAGCCAGCAGATAAGGGCCGCGACGAATACCTACAGAACTTTCAGGCTTATAGCACCCAGCGCCGAGAGCACAAACGGAAAGCCCTTCGAGAAATCACGAAACTGCAGGGTTTCGAGTTATCTCGATGTTCCAGCGACCCCGGCTACGCGAGAGTAGCGGCCTCGTCCGACAGGCTATCACCCTCCACCCGGAGGGCTGTCGGAAGGGAAATCAACTGAAACCATTCAAGGTAATCCGATGAAAATCTCCCAAGTCTCTGCCGCCGTCTCCCTCGCCCTGGCCGCACTCATTGCCCTGCCGGCTGCCGCCGCCAATGACGGCGTCATCAACTTCAATGGCCTGGTGACCGACGTGACCTGCACCATCGAAGGCGAAGCGCCAGGCGGTGGCAGCGTGGTCAAGAACGTCGACCTCGGCGGCGTGTCCGCGGCCCGCCTGACGAACGCCGGCGATCGCGCCAACCTCACCGGTTTCTCGATTCGCGTGGGTGCGCCGGGTGAAACCGCCTGCACCAACGGTCGTACCGCAATGGTCGCGTTCGACCCGACCAGCCCGGCCATCGATGTCGCCACCGGTCGCCTGAACATCGACACCACCGGCGACGCCGCCAGCAACGTGCAGGTCGAGGTCACCCAGCGCGACGGTACGCCGATCCACGTCTACACCGAGAAATCCGAAGGCGTGGTCATCGCCGACAACCAGGCGGTCATTCCCCTGGCCGCCCAGTACTACGCCACCGGTGCAGCGGGTGAAGGCCAGGTCGCCACCCGGGTCGGCTTCATGATCGAGTACGCCGAGTAAGCGTCATCCAACGGACCCGCGCCCTGTCGCGGGTCCAGCCTTCAACACGAGAGCTTCGCCAATGAACAACCTGGTTCGTTCGGGCATGGTCGCCTGTGCCCTTCTGACGGCATCGCTGCACGCTACTTCCTCGCTTGCCGCCGTGGTCATCCATGGCGCGCGCGTGATCTATCCCGCCGAGCAACAGGAAGTCGTGGTCCGGCTGGAGAACAAGGGCGAACGTCCCGCCCTGGTCCAGCTCTGGCTCGACGACGGCGACAAGCGCGCGACGCCCGCCACCGCACAGGCGCCCTTCACCGCGATGCCGCCGATCCTGCGCATCGAACCGAAAAAGCAGCAGGCCCCGCGCCTGCGCTATACCGGCGGCCCGCTACCCACGGACCGCGAAAGCCTGTTCTGGCTGAATGTGCTGGAAGTGCAGCCGACCACCGTCGGTACTGCCGACAGGAACCTGCTGGAACTGTCGTTTCGTTCCCGGCTGCGAGTGTTCTACCGGCCGGAAGGCCTGCCCTATCCGAAAACCAGCGCGGCGCCGAAGCTGAGCTGGAAACTCGTGCGCCATGAAGGTGGCCACGCGCTGGAAGTCCTCAACCCGACGCCTTATCACGTCTCCCTGGGCTCGGTGGAACTGGTGGGCAAGGGCCGCGACGAGCGTTATCCGAAGGCACCGAACAAGGAGGTCAACGACAGCCTGTTGCTGCCGTCCGGCGACATCAAGCGCTTCCCGCTGCCCAACCTGCGAACCCCGCCCAGCGGCGCCCTGAAGGTCGAGTTCAGTGCGATCAGCGACTTCGGCGCGCGCGTCAGCCACAGCGCCGACATCACCTCTTGAACCGGACCGACCAGTGCTCATGAACACACTCCCGCGCAGCGCCGCGACCGCACGCCTCGTCATCCTGCTTGCCCTCGCAATCCTGATGCTGAGCACCAGCTTCATGGCCCGAGCCAGCGTCATCATCACCGGCACCCGGGTGGTGTACCCGGCGAACCAGAAGGAAGTGACCATCCGGTTCGAGAACAAGAACCAGAAACCGGCCCTGGTGCAGGTCTGGCTGGACACCGGCGACGAAGAAGTGGCGCCGGAACAGGCCCGGGTGCCCTTCCTCGCCACGCCCCCGATCTTCCGCATGGAACCGGGCAAGCAACAGGTCGTGCGCTTGGCCTATACCGGCGAATCGCTGCCCAAGGACAAGGAGAGCCTGTTCTGGCTGAACATGCTGGAGGTACCGCCCAAGGCCCGGGACTCGGAAGAGAGCAACCAGCTGCAACTCGCCTTCCGCACGCGCATCAAGGTGTTTTTCCGGCCGCGGGACCTGCCCTACCCGCCCGCGCAAGCCGTGGAAAAACTGCGCTGGACACTGGTGTCCGGCGTCCAGGGACCCGCCCTGGAAGTGCATAACCCTACGCCCTACCACCTGAACTTCGATTCGGTGGAACTGGTCGCGGCGGGCCAACGCCATGCCAAGCCGGTCGGCCAGACAGGCGCCGGGAACATGGTCAACCCGAATGCCAGCAACCGCTTCGTCCTGCCGAGCCTGAAGTCGGCCCCCGCCGCTGGCGCCCTGGTCGAGTTCCAGACCATCGACGACTACGGCGCCCGGCATTCGCACAAGGTCCAGGTCACGCCATGACCGGCTGATATCAGCGCCTGGCGCGCCTGGAACGCCAGCCAGTAAAGGAACTCCCGCCCCGTCCGCGAACAAGAACGCGCGACGGTCGGGCCCGGCTTGCCCGAATCCGGCAATACACAAGGTTTGGAATGTTTGCGATGAGATCGAAGACCCAGTCTGTACCCGGCGGATTGCGCACCCCGCGCAACCGTCTGGCCCATGTCATTCACAGCCTCCTGCTGCTGGCAGCCGGCAATGCCCTGGCCGCGGACGAGGTCGAGCGGGTGGAGTTCAACCCGGCGTTCTTCCCCGGTGGCGGCGGACAGATCGACATCTCGCGCTTCAACGAAGGCAACGTGGTCCTGCCGGGCCAGTACCGCGCGGACGTCTCCGTCAACGGCAACTGGATCGGCCGGGAAGAACTGACCTTCGCCGCCGTCGAGGGCCGCAACAATGCCCAGCTCTGCCTGGAACGCCCGCTGCTGACCCGGCTCGGGGTCGATCTCGATGGCATCGCGCAGAAGGCCGCCGAAGCCGGTGAACCCGTGCCGCCGGCGCTGCCGCCGCTGTCTACCTGTGGCGATATCGGCACCTACATCCCCGGCGCCAGCGTCAGTTTCGATGCCGGTGAAGGACGGCTGGACCTGCAGGTGCCACAGCTCTACCTGTCACGCACGGCACGCGGCTACGTTAGCCCGGAGCATTGGGATCCGGGGGTGAACGCGGCGTTCGTGCGCTACAACGCCAACGGTTTCATGAACAACAACAAGGGCCGCTCATCGTTCTCCAACTACCTGGGGCTGCACACCGGTCTCAACCTCAACGGCTGGCACCTGCGACACAACGGCGCCTACAGCAGCAACGAAGCCAGCAGCAGCTACCAGAGCAGCGCCACCTATCTGCAACGGGAACTGCCCGGGCTGCAATCGCAACTCATGGCCGGCGAGATCTACACCACCGGCGAGCTGTTCGACAGCATCCGCCTGCGCGGCATGACCCTGTCCACCGACGATCGCATGCTGCCCGACTCGCTGACCGGCTACGCGCCCATCGTCCGTGGCGTGGCCGAGACCAACGCCCGGGTCAGCGTGCGCCAGCGCGGCATACTGCTGGACGAAGTCAGCGTACCGCCGGGCCCATTCGTGCTCAACGACCTGTTCCCCACCGGTTACGGCGGCGACCTGGAGGTCACCGTCACCGAGGCCGATGGCCGGCAACGGCAGTTCATCGTGCCGTTCGCCTCCAACGTCAACCTGATCCGGCCGGGCTACAGCCGCTACTCGCTGAGCCTCGGCGAAATGGACGAGCTCGGTGTCGACAGCAAGCCCTGGCTGAGCCAGGGCACCTTCCAGTACGGTCTCAACAACCTGGTCACCGGCTATGTCGGCGCCTTGGCGTCGGAAGGCTATCACTCGCAACTGCTGGGGGCGGCGTTCAATACGCCGGTGGGGGCGATCTCCCTCGACCTGACCACCTCCCAGTCTGAACTGCCGGGGTTTGCCAATCGTCGCGGCCAGAGCCTGCAGGCCCGCTACAACAAGAACTTCGCCGATACCGGGACCAACTTCGCCCTGGGTGCCTTTCGCTATTCCACCGACGGTTTCCTCAGTGCCCGCGACACCGCGCAACTGCGGGATATCGCCCGCCGGGGCGGGGACCTGGAAAAAGTCAGCCGGGTGCGCGAACGCCTGGATGTCAGCCTCAACCAGAGCCTGGACCAGGGATCGGTATTCCTCACCGGCTCGTCGCAGAACTACTGGAACCGCAAGGGCGGCAGCCTGAGCTTCACCGCCGGCTACAGCAGTTCCTGGCAACGCATGAACTACACCATCAGCGCCCAGCGCAGCCGCGACCTGCTGACCGAGCGCAGCAGCAATCAGATCGACCTCACCATCAGCCTGCCGCTGGGCTACTCGAACCGCGCACCGAACCTGTGGAGCAACCTCACCCGCGGCGACCGGCAAAGCAGTGTCCAGGCCGGCCTGGGCGGCACCTGGGGCGAACGCAGCGAGGTCAACTACGGGGTTTCGGCCAGCCACGCCGGCAATGGCGTCGGCAACAGCTTCAACGCCGACCTGCAATACCGCAGCCGCTATGCCGTGGCTTCCACCAGCCACAGCCAGGGCAACGGCTACCACTCGCAATCGCTGGGGTTGTCCGGCGGGCTGGTCGCCCATGCCGACGGCCTGACCCTGAGCCCGGAACTGGGCGACACCATCGGCCTGGTCCACGCACCCGGTGCCAAGGGGGCCTGGGTCGGCAGCAACAACGATGCCCAGGTGGACGGCAAGGGGTACGCCGTGGTGCCGCACCTCACCCCGTACCGCCAGAACGTGGTCGAACTGGACCCTCGCGACATGTCCCACGACGTGGAGCTCAAGTCCGCCTCGCACAACGTCGCCCCCCGGGCCGGTTCCGTGGTGGTGATGAAGTATGAGACCAGCAGCGGGCGGGCCGTGATCATCAATGCCAGTCGGGAAGATGGCAGCCCGCTGCCGTTCGGTGCCGATGTGTTCGATGAAAGCGAAGCCAACGTGGGCGTGGTCGGGCAGAACAGCATGGTGTTTGTCCGGCTGCCAGACGATAGCGGCCAGTTGACGGTCAAGTGGGGGCCGAGCAGCGCGGACAGCTGCCGGATCGCCTACGACCTGGGCACGCTCGCCGACTCGGAGGGCTTACGTCAAATGGAGGGGGAATGCCGGACCGACAGTAGCGATACGTCCCGCTCGACCCCGCCTGATACTCCTGCAGATGAGGCTTGATCATGGTCGCGAATACCTGCCGCGCAAACGCTCCGGTCGACAGACTCCAGTCATTGCTTCAGGCGAGACCGCCCATGAAACGCCCCCTCCAGGCAGCGTGTGCGTTGCTGGTCCTCCTGCTGCCCGTGGCAGCCCAGGCCGCGTGCAACTATTACCCGGGCAACCCCCGCAACGGCGTGACGTTTCCAGCGACCATCAGCGTGCCGTCAACTCTGCCCGTGGGAGCCGTGATCGCCAGGGCCCCCTTCGGTGGCCCCTATCCCAGCGGCATCAGCACCTGCAGCCCGCCGATCATGCAGCAAACGGTCGGGCGGTACACCACCGCCGACTGGGTGGCGCTTCCCGGGCTGACGAATGTCTATCGAACCAATGTTCCAGGGATCGGCATGCGGGCCCATGCAACGCTCAGGGGAGGAGTCTTGTATCCCATGCCTCTCCACAGCAGTTCGATTGCCCTGGGCTACACAGCCTACGAACACACGATGTTGACCATGGAGGCGCAGTTCTACAAGATCGGGAACGTATCGAACGGCACGGTCCCCAGCGGCAACCTCATGGTCAACAGCTGGGATGGGCGCACCATCCACACGGTTCTCCTGAACAACGCGGTCAGCTTCGTCGCGCCCACCGCCACCTGCGACCTGGCCACCGGCGACGTCAATCGCACCATCACGCTCGACCCCGTGCAGATCGCCAACTTCACCGGCATCTCCACCGGCGTCAAGCACTTCGACCTGACCGCCACCTGCAGCAACGCCTCGAACGTCACCTTCAGGTTCACCGGCACTCCGGCACCCACCAACCCCGCGCTCTTCGCCAACACAGGCGGTACGGCCGGCGGCGTGGCGTTATGGCTGCATACCCCGAACCAGACGGTCAGCCACAACAGCACCCGGACCGTGGCGGTATCCGCCAACCGGGCCGTGCTGCGAATGGGCGCGGAGTATCACAAGACCACCGGCGCCCTGACCAAGGGCACGCTGGTCAGCACCGTCACCGTCAACATTTCCTACAACTGAGCAAGCCCGTGGTCGGCGGCGTATTTCGTCAACCGCCACGAACCGATCGACTTCCCAACCCATGAGGCCCCCAACAATGAAAGCCCCTCTTTTCGCACTCTCCTTGTGCATCGCCGCGACAACGATCAGCGCCACTGCCCAGGCGGTCCAGACCGGCAGCCTGACCATCCGCGGGACTATCCAGGGCGGTACCTGCCACCTGGCCACCAGTGACGTCAGCCGCACGATCAATCTGCCCAATGTCAAAGTCAGTGACTTCGATAGCGCCGATTGGGCCGGACTGCATGAGTTCAACCTGACCGCCAACTGCGACTCGGATATCAGGAATGTCACCTTCACCTTTGACGGAAAGCCGGCTCCCACCGCGCCCACACGCTTCGCCAACGACGGCAACGCCGCCGGCATTGCCACCGTGATCCAGTCGCGCATCGGCGGATCCGCCTACAACTTCCCGGCCAACGGCACCGCCACCGCTCGCTCGCGAACCATTGCCGCCACCGCTGGCCGCGCGGTACTGCCGATGGGCGCCCACTACATCAGGATCGGCACCGTTTCCAAGGGTTCGTTGCTGACCACGGCCTCCGTGACCATTACCTACAACTGACGCCCCGAACCCTATGTGGAAGCAGCCTCCAGCCGGCCCGCCAGAACGGACTACACCCCATGAAAACGTACCTGATACCCCTGGTGCTGACGGTTACGGCCATCGCCCAAGCCTCGGCCACCGAGGTCCTGAATCCGGGAAACCTGCAGATCAAAGGCACTGTCGAGGGTGGCACCTGCAGCCTGGTTGCCGATGACATCGAGCAGCCCATACGCCTGCCCTCGGTCAAGGTCAGTGACTTCGCCAATACGGACTCGGCGGGTCACAAGCCCTTCGAGCTGAGTGCCCGCTGCGAGTCAGATATCAACAGCGTCACCTTCACCTTCCATGGCACCCCGGCCCCCTCGGATGGTGCCCGGTTCGCCAACACCGGCGACGCCAAGGGCCTGGGGTTGTGGCTGTACTCGCGCCTGGGGGGCGTGCAGCAGACCATTCGCGCCGACGGTCGCGAGAATGTCCGCACCCTGACGCCGAATGCCGGCCTGGCCGTGCTGCCGCTGGGGGCGGCCTACTGGAAATCCGGGGCGGTAAGCGAAGGCACGCTGGAGAGCCTGGCGACTGTGGAAATCACCTACAACTGAGGCAAACAGGTTCACGCAGGCCGCGTGCGCCGGGCCAGGGAACCATCGGTATCAACAACCAGGGGAGGCAAATGAACAAACCCTACAAGGCAATATCCGCGGTGGCGCTGCTCGGGTTCATGTCCGGACAGGCGTTCGCCGCGTGCACGTCTTCCGTCTATCATCCGGGTGGTTATTCCGGTGATATCGGCACGGTCACGGTGACCGATCTCAATGCATCGGTCGGCAGCCCGCTCACCGGCTGGCGGGACTTTCCGAGCGTGACCCACGGCACCAAGCGCGTCAGTTGGTACTGCGATAGCCGCACCGATGTGAAATTCAGTGCCCAGGGGGCTGCCGGCGCGGTATCGACCTATAACGACGGATCTCGATCCTATAGCGTCTACCCCACGGGGATGCCGGGCATCGGCATTGTCTTCAGGACCAACGGTGACACCCAGGTGGGGGCGCACAACATCGTCACCGGTATCCTGAGCAACAACACCCAGCGAACGTACAGCCAGACCAATCTGTCGGCGAGCAACAAGACCTACGCCTATGAAATAAACTACCGGCTGATCAAGACCGGTCCCATCTCCTCCGGCAGCATCGTGCCCCGCGTGATTGCCAGGACGTGGTGGGAACCGGTGCCCTCGCATTTCAACCCGCGGGAATACAATATCCTGCTGGGCAGGGGCACCATCGTCGCTCCGGTTCCCACCTGCGACCTGGCGACGGGCGACGTCAATCGCACGGTGACGCTGGACACCATCCGGCTCTCGAACTTCACCGGCACCTGGCTGGCCAAGAAAACCTTCGAGATCAGCGCCAACTGCCGCAATGCCTCCAACGTGACCTTCAGATTCACCGGTACACCGGCAACCGGCAACGCCGCGCTGTTCAGGAACACCGGCGACGCCGCCGGTGTCGGCCTGTGGCTGTACTCGCGGATCGGCGGCGTCGAATCGACCCTGAGCCACAACGGCTCACGGACCGTGACGGTATCGAGCGATCGGGCAGTGCTGCCGTTGGGCGCGGCGTATCACAAGACCACCGGCACGGTCACCAGAGGCACGCTGGTCAGCACCGTGACCGTCAACATCAGCTACAACTGAGGCAGATGACAGGCCGCGACAGCATGCCGTCTAGTCGGTTGTGGCCTGCAGTCCCGCCAGCAGCAGGCGCTGGTAGAGTTCCTCGCGCAGTCCTTGCGGTTGGGTCAGGCCCATGCGTTGCAGGTGCTCGGGGAATACCGACGGCTCGGGTGCGTCCAGCGTCGCCTTGCCCAGCTCGAAGATTTCGCTCAGCTTGAACTTGCTCTTGAGCCAGTTCAGCGCCCGCAGCAGGTCACGCTCCTCGGCGCTGAAATTGCTGCCCAGCGGATACTCCGGAAACAGCTGCAGGTGCCGCGCCCGGATCGCCTGCAGGCGCTCCGGACGGTTATCGGCAAAACGCGGATCGAGGCGGAAGTCCTTCGGCAGCTTGCCGACCTTCTGCGCCTGCTCGATCAGGCCGGCCTGGAACCGTGAGTCGCTGATATTGAGCAATGCCTCGATCACCGTCGCATCGTTCCTGCCGCGCAGGTCGGCAATCCCGTACTCGGTCACGACGATGTCGCGCAGGTGCCGGGGAATGGTGCAATGGCCGTATTCCCAGACGATATTCGAACTGACCTCGCCCGCGGATTCGCGCCAGCTACGCAGGATCAGCACCGAGCGTGCACCTTCCAGGGCATGTCCCTGGGCCACGAAGTTGTACTGCCCGCCCACTCCGCTGAGCACCCGTCCGTCTTCCAGCTGATCGGCGACACCGGCTCCGAGCAGCGTCATGGTGAAGGCGCTGTTGATAAATCGCGCATCCAGGCGTTGCAGGCGCTTGAGTTCCTCCTGGCCATACAACTCGTTGATGTAGCTGATGGCGGTCATGTTGAACTCGGCGAGCCGCTCCTTCGGCAACTCCCGCAAGCGCTGGTAAAAGCTCTGCGGCCCGAGAAAGAAGCCACCGTGCACGGCGATGCCGCCGACCGCCGTCGTCTCGTCGAGCAGCCCGGCATTGGCCTGGCGCTGCTGGGCGATATCGGCATAGACCTTGCGCCGCACGATCCCCGCATCGGCCAGTACCAGCAGGCCGTTGACGAACATCTCGCTGCATCCGTAGAGCCCCCGGGCAAACGGCTCGGTACCGCCCTGCCGGTCGATCAGCGACTTCCATGGCAGCACGTCGATATCGGCCAGCAGCGCCCGATAGCCTTCGTTATCCGCGTGGCGCGCCAGCAGCGCCGCCGTCAGCGCATCGCCCATGGAGCCGATGCCGATCTGCAGGGTCCCGCCATCGCGCACCAAGGTACTGGCATGCAGGCCGATAAAGTGATCCTGGGTGTCCACGGGCATGTTCGGCGTGGAAAACAGGGTGCTTTGCTCCTGCTCGTCGATCAGCAGGTCGAAGGCGTCACGGTCGATTTCAGAGTCGCCCGGCATGTAGGGCAGGTCGCCATGGACCTGGCCCAGCAGGAGGATGGTTTCACCGGCGGCACGGCGCCTGGCGATCATCGGCAACAGATCGAGAGTGATGTCCGGGTTGCAGCTCAGGCTCAGCCGGTCCGGCTGCCGCGGATCGGCGGCGACCAGCTGGGCCACCAGGTTCAGGCCGCTGGCATTGATATCCCGGGCCGCGTGGCTGTAGTTGCTGCTGACGTAGTCCTGCTGCGCCGCCGCGCTGTTGAGCAGGCTGCCGGGCTGCATGAAGAACTGTTCGACATGGATGTTCGACGGCAGCGCGTCACGATGCAGGTCGGCGAGGAAATCCAGTTCCGGGTAATCACCGAACACCCGCGCCACGAAGGGCTCGAGAAAACGCCGTTGCAAACCATCGCCAAGGGCTGGGCGGCCCAGGCTCAGGGCCGTGTAGATCGTCAGCCGGCGCTCCGGCAACCGGCTGACACGCCGGTACAGGGCATTGACGAAACGATTGGGTTTGCCCAGCCCCAGGGGCATGCCCATGTGGATATGCACCGGCAACCGCGCCAGCACCTCGTCGACCGCTTGCTCGATAGAACAGTCCTGCGCCATTCGATCCTCCCCACCTTTCCCTGAATTGAGGTTGGACCGAGCTTGCCCGGTCTTTGCTGCAAATGACAGCCACAAGATGTAAACGCCAGACACGAAAAAGCCGCTCGAAAGCGGCTTTTTCAGCGCGGGACCCGCGTTATTTCAGGCCGGACATCTTGCCGATGGCGCCTTTGAGCTCGTCATCGGAGCAATCGGCGCAGGTGCCTTTTGGCGGCATCGCGTTGATCCCGGTGATGGCCTTGGCCAGCAGGCCATCCAGGCCGCCCTGTTCCTTGGCACGCTTGCCCCAGTCGGCCGCGTCGCCGATTTTCGGCGCGCCCAGCAGGCCGGTGCCATGGCAGGCATTACAGTGCTTGGCAATCACCTCGTCGGGCGTCTTCGCCCCGCCACCGCCACCGGCCGAGGCTGCAACTTCCATCCCCTTGCATTCCTGGCCCTGTACACAGACCTGGCCGACCGGCTCCAGGCGTTTGGCAATATCGTCGTTCGTCGCAGCTTGAGCGCTGACAGCCCATAGGGCCAACACGGTTGCTGGTACGGCCAGCATTTTCATAATTGGATTCACGCGTACACCCTCAATGGTGGCTAATCACACCCCGAACCACGGTTTCGCAGGCGGGCGTGAGTATAGCGGTAAGACCGCCACTGCGAAACAACCCCTTGAGTTACAGGGGTATTACCCCAGTCGCGTATCCGTACGGCCGGGCGCCTTGAAATCCGTGACCTGGCGCCTCTGGTTCTCAGAAATTCGCGGGTGTCGCTGCGCTGATTAGTCGCGCCGGTGTATCGAACGGATTGCGAAAGCGGTGCGGCTTGGTACTTTCGAAATAGTAGCTGTCGCCCGCTTCGAGCACGAAGGTTTCCAGGCCGACCACCAGTTCCAGCCGCCCTTCGACCAGAATGCCGGTTTCCTCACCTTCGTGAGTCAGCATTTCCTCGCCGGTATCGGCGCCTGGCGGATAGATTTCGTTGAGAAACGCGATGGCGCGGCTCGGATGGGCCCGCCCGACCAGCTTCATGGTCACGGCGCCATCGGAGATATCGATCAGTTCGTTGGCTTTGTAGACGATCTGCGTCGGTTTTTCCTGGAGAATCTCTTCGGAAAAAAACTCGACCATCGACATGGGAATGCCGCCAAGCACCTTTCTCAGTGAGCTGATCGAGGGACTGACGCTGTTTTTCTCGATCATTGAAATGGTGCTATTGGTGACGCCCGCACGCTTGGCGAGTTCACGTTGAGACAGACCTTTCAGTTTGCGGATGGATTGCAGTCGTTCACCGACGTCCAATGCGGCAGCCTCCCAGGGATTCAGGCAATTGTTGTAATTGAGCGATATCATGGCATAGCGTTCAGTATTTACAACACTTTGGCCCGAATCCACTTCGGCAGAACTTTCCGTGAGGCGCTGCGCCAGGCGCTAGCTCCCGGTGTAGAGCCTCGGGACCCGACGCAGGTTGCAGAAGATCTGGTACGGGATGGTCTCGGCGCAGGCGGCCACCTCGCTGGCGAGGATGTTCCGGCCCCACAATTCCACGGTCGAACCGAGCCCGGCCTGGGGCACGTCCGTCAGATCGACACACAGCATGTCCATCGATACCCGTCCCAGCAGTTGGCTGCGCTGCCCGGCCACCAGCACCGGCGTGCCGGTCGGCGCATGGCGCGGATAACCGTCGGCGTAGCCCATCGCGACCACACCGACCCGCATCGGCTTGGGCGTGATGAACCGCGCCCCGTAGCCCACCGGCTCGCCAGCCGGCAGTTCGCGCACGCTGATGATTTTCGACTCCAGGGTCATGACCGGCTGCAAGCGCGCCGCCACCGGATGTTCCTCGCCGAACGGCGTGGAGCCGAACAACAGGATCCCCGGACGTACCCAGTCGCTGGGAATGCTCGGCCAGCCCAGCACCGCCGGGGAATTGCGCAGGCTGACTTCTGCCGACAGGCCCTGGCGCGCCGCCTCGAATACGGCGACCTGCTCGTCGCTGCGCTGGCAGCCCAGTTCATCGGCGCGGGCGAAGTGGCTCATCAGCACGATCTTCGCCACCTTGCCACTGGCCAGCAGGCGCTGGTAGGCCGCCTGGTAGTCCGCCGGGTGCAGGCCGACACGGTGCATGCCCGAGTCCAGCTTCAGCCAGACGGTGATCGGCGCACCGACCGCCGTCCGCTCGATGGCCTCCAGTTGCCACAGCGAATGCACCACGCACCAGAAATCGTGCTCGACGATCAACGCCAGCTCGTCGGCTTCGAAAAAGCCTTCCAGCAGCAGGATCGGCGCGCGGATGCCCGCAGCGCGCAACTCCAGCGCTTCCTCGATGCAGGCCACGGCAAAACCGTCGGCCTCGGCTTCCAGGGCCTGGGCGCAACGCACCGCACCATGTCCATAGGCATCGGCCTTGATCACGGCGAGGGCCTTGGCCCCCGATATTTCACGGGCCAGCTGGTAGTTGTGGCGCAAGGCCTGGAGGTCGATCAGGGCACGGGCAGGACGCATGGCGGCAGACTTCTGGACGGTCGGTTGGGAATAAAAAACCGGCACGACAAGCGGTGTTGCCACACGCCGTGCCGGGAGAGGGATCTTGCGTTAAGGCAGGGCGGCCACGACGGACAGCTCGACCAGGATTTCCGGTTCGCAGAGCTTGGCCTGCACCGTGGCACGGGCCGGGGCCACGCCCTTGGGCAGCCACTTGTCCCAGACCGAGTTCATCCCGGCGAAATCGGCATCGACGTCTTTCAGGTAGATGGTCACCGACAGCAGCTTGGTCTTGTCGGTGCCCGCCAGGTCCAGCAAACGCTCGATATTGCCCAGGGCTTCACGGGTCTGCGTCTCAATCCCGGCGCTCATGTCGTCGCCGACTTGCCCGGCCAGATACACGGTCCCGTTGTGAACGACGATCTGGCTCATGCGCTCATTGGTGAGCTGGCGCTGGATTGACATGTCTTGCAGTCTCCTGGTGATTGCCATAACGGGAAATATCGAGGCCTTCTGCGCTGATCTGCGGCGTTTTCTTCGCCATCAGGTCGGCCAGCAGGCGACCGGAACCACAGGCCATGGTCCAGCCGAGCGTACCGTGGCCTGTATTCAGGAACAGATTGCGGAACGGCGTGGCGCCCACGATCGGGGTGCCGTCGGGGGTGGTCGGACGCAGGCCGGTCCAGAAACTGGCCGCCTGGAGGTCGCCGCCCTGAGGATAGAGGTCGTTGACGATCATCTCCAGTGTTTCGCGCCGACGTGGGTTCAGCGACAGGTCAAAACCGGCGATTTCCGCCATGCCGCCAACGCGGATACGGTTGTCGAAACGGGTGATCGCGACCTTGTAGGTTTCGTCGAGAATGGTCGAGGTCGGAGCCATTGCCGAATTGGTGATCGGCACGGTCAGCGAGTAACCCTTGAGCGGGTAGACCGGTGCCTTGATCCCCAGCGGCTTGAGCAACTGCGGCGAATAACTGCCCAGGGCCAGGACGTAGCGGTCGGCGGTTTCCAGCTTGCCGTCGATCCACACCCCGTTGATCCGGTCACCGGCGTAGTCGAGACGCTGGATATCCTGTTCGAAGCGGAATTCCACGCCCAGCTTGGCAGCCATTTCGGCCAGGCGGGTGGTGAAGATCTGGCAGTCGCCGGTCTGGTCGTTCGGCAGGCGCAGGGCACCGGCGAGGATATCGGTGACGCTGGCCAGGGCCGGTTCGACGCGGGCAATGCCGGCGCGGTCGAGCAGTTCGTAGGGCACGCCGGACTCTTTCAGCACCGCGATGTCCTTCGCCGCGCCGTCCAGTTGCGCCTGGGTGCGGAACAGCTGGGTGGTGCCCAGGCTGCGGCCCTCGTAGGCAATGCCGGTTTCGGCGCGCAATTCGTCGAGGCAGTCACGGCTGTACTCGGACAGGCGGACCATGCGCTCCTTGTTCACCGCGTAGCGGCTGGCGGTGCAGTTGCGCAGCATCTGCGCCATCCACAGGTACTGGTCGACATCGGCGGTGGCCTTGATCGCCAGCGGCGCATGGCGTTGCAGCAACCACTTGATGGCCTTGAGCGGCACGCCAGGCGCGGCCCACGGCGAGGCATAACCCGGCGAGACCTGGCCGGCGTTGGCGAAGCTGGTTTCCATGGCGGCGGCAGGCTGACGGTCGACCACCACCACTTCAAAGCCGGCCCGGGCCAGATAATAAGCGCTGGCGACACCGATGACGCCACTGCCCAATACCAGAACTCGCATGTGTATGTCCCTCAATCGCGGCCAGCTGCCGATGTTTGTTGTTCAGAGCGAAGATGCGCGCAGTGTAAAAAACAATAGCCAGTGCTTTTCACTATATAACCGCCTATATTTGGCGAGAATTCTCGGCAATATGGCTTTTCACGGAGGCGCATCCCCTATGCGAACCAACCACCAGACCAAACGCGAGCTGGACAAGATCGACCGCAACATCCTGCGGATCCTCCAGGCCGACGGGCGCATCTCGTTCACCGAGCTGGGGGAAAAGGTCGGTTTGTCCACCACACCCTGCACCGAGCGGGTCCGGCGGCTGGAACGCGAGGGGATCATCATGGGCTACAACGCCCGGCTCAACCCGCAGCACCTCAAGGGCAGCCTGCTGGTGTTCGTCGAGATCAGCCTCGACTACAAGTCCGGCGACACCTTCGAGGAATTCCGCCGCGCCGTGTTGAAGCTGCCGCATGTGCTGGAGTGCCACCTGGTCTCGGGTGACTTCGACTACCTGGTCAAGGCACGGATTTCCGAGATGGCGTCCTATCGCAAGCTGCTGGGCGATATCCTGCTCAAGCTGCCTCATGTGAGGGAGTCCAAGAGCTATATCGTGATGGAAGAGGTGAAGGAGAGCCTGAACCTGCCGATTCCGGACTGATCCGCCGAACGATCCATGGGCTCAGACCAGGACCTGGCGGGTGCTGGCGATGTACTCGTGTACCTGCTTCTCGGCACGTGGATGAATCATTTCAACCGGACGCCGGCCATTGGGGCACGGCAGGCTCGGCGTGGTGCCGAACAGGCGGCAGATCAACGGTCGCTCGTCATACACCGTGCAACCGTTCGGCCCCAGGTGCACACAGTTCAGTTCGTTCAGCGCCGCTTCCTGTTCGGCCGCGGTCTTGCGCGGCAGAAGGGCCATTTCCTCCGATGAGGTGGTCACCGGCCCACAGCAGTCGTGACAACCCGGCACGCACTCGAAAGACGGGATCTGCTGCCGGAGAAAGCGGATTTTCTGGCTGTTGCAGCTCATCGGGGCGATTACCGGAGACAGGGATGGGTAAGAATTCTGCCTGAAAAGCCCGACAGCAGACAGCGGTAGCCGCCCCGCGGTTGCCCGCCCGCAAGAGTCCGGCTTATCCTCCGTAAAATTTTCCAAACACAAAAATCAGGATCATGCACATGAACGCCCCTGCCCGGCACACCACCTCCTACTACGCCGCCAGCAGTCACCCGCAGCCGGAATATCCGCTCCTGCAAGGTGAGGTGCAGGCCGATGTCTGTGTGGTCGGTGGCGGTTTCTCCGGGCTCAATACCGCCATCGAACTGGCCGAGCGCGGCCTGAGCGTGGTCCTGCTGGAGGCGCGCAAGATCGGCTGGGGTGCCAGCGGACGCAACGGCGGGCAACTGATCCGCGGCGTCGGCCATGGGCTTGAGCAGTTCACCGACATCCTCGGCCAGGACGGCGTACGGCAGTTGAAGCTGATGGGGCTGGAGGCCGTGGACATCGTCCGCCGGCGCATCGAGCACTTCCAGATCGACTGCGACCTGACCTGGGGCTACTGCGACCTGGCCAACAAGCCCCGCGACCTCGAAGGCTTCGCCGAGGACGCCGAGGAACTCCGGCAACTGGGCTATCGCCATGCAACCCGCCTGCTGCAAGCCCATGAAATGCACAGCGTGGTCGGCTCCGAGCGTTATGTCGGCGGCCTGGTGGACATGGGCTCCGGTCATCTGCACCCATTGAACCTGGCGTTGGGCGAAGCGGCCGCCGCCACGCAACTGGGGGTGCGGCTGTTCGAGCAGTCGGCGGTGACCCGTATCGATTACGGCCCCGAAGTGCGGGTGCACTGCGCCCAGGGTTCGGTTCGCGCCAAGACCCTGGTGCTCGGCTGCAACGCCTATCTCAACGGGCTCAACAGCGAACTCGGCGGCAAGGTGTTGCCCGCCGGCAGCTATATCATCGCCACCGAGCCCCTGAGCGAAGCCCAGGCCCGCTCGTTGCTGCCGCAAAACATGGCGGTCTGCGATCAACGGGTCGCGCTGGATTACTACCGGCTATCGGCCGACCGTCGCCTGCTGTTCGGGGGGGCCTGCCATTACTCCGGGCGTGATCCGCAAGATATCGCCGCCTATATGCGACCGAAAATGCTTGAGGTGTTCCCGCAACTGGCCGGGGCCAGGATCGATTACCACTGGGGCGGGATGATCGGTATCGGCGCCAACCGGCTGCCACAGATCGGTCGCCTGAAGGATCAGCCCAACGTGTATTACGCCCAGGCCTATGCCGGGCACGGGCTCAACGCCACCCACCTGGCCGGCAAGCTGCTGGCCGAAGCCATCAGCGGCCAGCAGAGCGACGGCTTCGACCTGTTCGCCCGGGTGCCGCATATCACCTTCCCGGGCGGCAAGTACCTGCGTTCTCCGCTGCTGGCCCTGGGCATGCTCTGGCATCGCCTCAAGGAATTGCGTTAAGACCGCCAGAAAGGTTTCAGGCCTTCCGCCCTTGCCTGCTCCCGACTCAGCCCGATATCCCGCAACTCGTCGGGCGTGAGTTCGAGCAGCACCTTGCGGGTACGCAGGCGATGCCAGAGCAGCTCCATCCGACCCAGCGCGGGCGCGCATTGGCGGACGGAAACCGCACCCGCGTGCTCCTGCTCGATCATCAGTTCCTGACTGCGCAAAACCAGACGCACATCGCTCAAACCGTTCATTGCCGCTGCTCCTTTGTTACTCGGTTGCCATGAGCAGAGAGCATGACGATTCGGGGAAAACCATTACAGATTCAATCTTCCTGTATTATTTCCATACAGAATTGACAAAATCGTCCCTGAATCCTGTATTTTCCACCTATCTGTACTGGTCAACCGTTTCCCTCCTGAGCGAGCACCCGCCATGACCCTCTACATCAACCTCGCCGAACTGCTGGGAACCCGCATAGAACAAGGCTTCTATCGCCCAGGCGACCGTTTGCCTTCTGTACGGGCATTGAGCGTGGAACATGGGGTCAGCCTGAGCACGGTGCAGCAGGCCTACCGGATGCTGGAGGACAACGGCCTGGCCCTGCCCAAGCCAAAGTCCGGCTATTTCGTGCCGACCAGCCGCGAATTGCCGGCCTTGCCGGTGGTGGGGCGCCCGGCCCAGCGGCCGGTGGAGATCTCCCAGTGGGACCAGGTGCTGGAACTTATCCGCGCGGTACCGCGCAAGGACACCGTACAGTTGGGCCGGGGCATACCGGACGTCGGCAGCCCGACCATGAAACCGCTGCTGCGCAGCCTGGCGCAGATCAGCCGGCGCCAGGACCTGCCAGGGCTGGCCTACGACAACATCTACGGCAACCTGGGCCTGCGCGAGCAGATCGCCCGGCTGATGCTCGACTCCGGCTGCCAGCTCGGCCCCCACGACCTGGTGGTCACCACCGGTTGCCATGAAGCGCTATCCGCCAGCATCCGCGCCACCTGCGACCATGGCGACATCATCGCGGTGGACTCGCCGAGCTTCCACGGCGCCATGCAGACCCTCAAGGGCCTGGGCATGAAGGCCCTGGAAATCCCCACCGACCCGATCACCGGGATCAGCCTCGACGCCCTCGAACTGGCGCTCGAACAGTGGCCGATCAAGGCCATACAGTTGACCCCCAACTGCAACAATCCACTGGGCTATATCATGCCGGAGTCGCGCAAACGCGCGCTGTTGCAGCTGGCACAACGTTTCGACGTGGCAATCATCGAGGACGATGTGTATGGCGAGCTGTCCTACACCTACCCGCGTCCACGCACCATCAAGTCCTTCGACGACGATGGCCGGGTCCTGCTCTGCAGTTCGTTTTCCAAGACCCTGGCCCCGGGCCTGCGCATCGGCTGGGTGGCGCCCGGGCGCTACCTGGAACGTGTGCTGCACATGAAGTACATCAGCACCGGCGCCACTGCCCCGCAGCCGCAGCTGGCCATCGCCGACTTCCTGCGCAACGGTCATTTCGAACCGCATTTGCGGCGGATGCGTACGCAATACCAGCGCAATCGCGACTTGATGCTCGACTGGGTCAGCCGCTACTTTCCCGCCGGGACCCGGGCCAGCCGGCCCCAGGGCAGCTTCATGCTGTGGGTCGAGCTACCGGATGGCTTCGACACCCAGCGGCTCAATCGCGAACTGGTGGACCAGGGCGTCCAGGTCGCCGTGGGCAGCATCTTTTCGGCCTCGGGCAAATACCGCAATTGCCTGCGGATGAACTACGCTGCCAAGCCGACGGCACAGGTCGAGGAAGCCGTGCGCAAGGTCGGCGTGGCGGCGACCCGGCTGCTGGCCGAAAACCCGTGCGGCAGCGATTGACCTTTATCCGCCGGACAGCGTCCATATGCCAATACCTGCCATGACTCAGGGCGACTGCGCTTGAAATCCTGTTTGCTGTTGATCGCCCTGCTCTTGAGCGGATGCGCCTCACTGGAAGTTCCCCGAATCCCCAGCCAGGCCTTGCCGGCAGCGGACTCGGCCTTCGGCCGCGCGCTCCAGGCCCAGGCCGCGGCCTACCAGGGGCGCTCGGGCTTTCGCCTGTTGCCCAATGGCGGCGAGGCCTTCCGGGCCCGGGCCGAACTGATCCGCAACGCCCAGAGCAGCCTCGACCTGCAGTACTACATCGTCCACGACGGCCTGAGCACACGGATGCTGGTGGACGAACTGCTCAAGGCCGCCGACCGCGGCGTGCGCGTGCGAATCCTGCTGGACGACACCACCAGCGACGGCCTCGACGACATCATCGCCACCCTGGCCGCCCACCCGAACATCCAGATCCGCCTGTTCAATCCGCTGGACCTGGGGCGCAGCACCGTGGCCACGCGCACCCTGGGCCGGCTCTTCAACCTGTCCCTGCAACACCGGCGCATGCACAACAAGCTGTGGCTGGCCGACAACAGCGCGGCCATCGTCGGCGGACGCAATCTGGGCGACGAGTATTTCGGCGCGCAACCGGACCTGAACTTCACCGATATCGACATGCTCGGCGTGGGACCGGTGGCCGAACAGCTCGGCCACAGCTTCGACCAGTACTGGAACAGCGCCCTGAGCAAGCCCATCGGCGAGTTCCTCTCGCGCCAACCCACCGCTCGCGACCTGGCGGACACCCGCACCCGCCTGGAACAGTCCCTCGACGCCTGGCGCCAGCAGAACCCCGCGCTGTACCAGCGCCTGGCCGATTACCGTTACCGCCCCCGCCTCGACACCTGGCGCCGCGAGTTGATCTGGGCCTGGAACCAGGCCCTGTGGGATGCGCCGAGCAAGGTGCTGGCCAGGAACGAGCCCGATCCGCGCCTGCTGCTGACCACCCAGCTGGCGCCCGAGCTGCAGAATGTCCATACCGAGCTGATGATGATTTCCGCGTACTTCGTGCCCGGCCAACCGGGGCTGGTGTACCTGACGGGACGGGCGGACGCCGGGGTGGCCGTCAGCCTGCTGACCAACTCGCTGGAAGCCACCGACGTGCCGGCGGTGCACGGCGGGTATGCGCCCTACCGCAAGGCGTTGCTGGCACACGGGGTGAAACTCTTCGAACTGCGCCGCCAACCCGGCGACCGTGGCGGCAGTGGCCCGCACCTGTTCCACAGCGGCTCATCCAAGGGCTCGGATTCCAGCCTGCACAGCAAGGCGATGATCTTCGACCGGCAGAAATCCTTTGTCGGCTCGTTCAATTTCGACCCGCGCTCGGTGCTGTGGAACACCGAGGTCGGGGTGCTGGTGGACAGCCCGGAGCTGGCTGAACACGTGCGCACCCTGGCCTTGCAGGGCATGGCTCCGGCCCTGAGCTACGAGCCACGGCTGGAAGCCGGGCAACTGGTCTGGGTCACCGAGGACAACGGCCGGATACATGTCCTGCACCGCGAACCCGGGAGCTGGTGGCGCCGCTTCAATGCCTGGCTCGCCAGCAGCGTCGGGCTGGAGCGCATGCTTTAGGCCGACACGGGCTCCGTCCGGCCAAACGCCCCCTGGCGCAGTACCAGGATCACCAGGCCCAGCGCCCCCGCGGCCATGAACAGCGGCAAGGCATGCCCGCTGATCCACTGGCTGCCCGCCCCCGCGGCCAGCGGCCCGACCAGACAACCGATGCCCCAGAGCTGGGCCACATGGGCGTTGGCGCGGACCAGCGCGTCGTCACGATAACGCTCGCCGATCAGGATCAGCGACAGCGTGAACAAGCCGCCCGCGCTCGCCCCGAACAGCACCCACAGCGGCCAGATCAGCAGGGTGTCGAGCAACAGCGGCACCGCCAGGCTCGACAGCATCAGCGCCACGGCGCAGCCGGTGAACATCGCCCGCCGCGAGATCCGGTCGGCCAAGGCTCCGATCGGCAACTGCAGCAGCGCATCGCCCACCACCACGGTGCTGACCATCGCCAGGGCGATGTCCGCCGTGAAGCCCTGGCGCAGGCAGTAGACCGGCAGCAGTGTCAGGATCATCGCCTCGAAGGCGGCAAACAACGAGATCGCCCAGGCAATCGCCGGCAGGTTCCGACAGAACCCCAGCAGGTCCATCAGGGTCACCCGGCTGGATTCCGAGGTCGGAGCTCCGCTACGGCCCAGCAACAGGAACGGCGAAAGCACCAGCAGGCCCACCCCGACCCAGAAACCGTAGTCGCCTTGGGTGCCCACCGCCGCCAGCAGCAACGGCCCGGACAACTGGCTCAGGGCATAGCTGCTGCCATAGAGCGCCACCAGCCGGCCGCGCCAGCGCTCGACCACCAACTGGTTGATCCAGCTTTCGCCGAGAATGAAGACGATGGTCAGGATCACCCCGATCATCAGGCGCAGCACCAGCCAGACCGGATAACTCGGCAACAGCGCCAGCAGGCCGATGGACAATGCCCCGGCCCACAGACACAGGGCCATCAGCCGCGCCGTACCGAAGTGGGCCGCCAGGCGGCTGGACACACTCGCGCCGACCAGCACGCCAATGGCCGGCATCGCCGCCATGACCCCGATGGCGAACGAACCATAACCCCAGCCTTCCAGCCGCAGCGACACCAGCGGCATGCTCACGCCCAGCGCCAGGCCGACGCTCAGCACAGCGGCCAGGACGGCGAAATAAGTCGCCCAACGCATTTCCACGCTCCTGTGGATAACTCTGTCTGGAGACAACGCAGCCGGACCTCCTTGCGGAAAGTCCGGCTGTGTCTTTTGGATACCTTCGATCGTTCCCATGCTCCGCGTGGGAACGATCGTCAGACGCGATCCTTGTGGGAGCCGGCTTGCTGGCGATGGCGTCCGGACTGACAGCGCAGGCCCCAGGACCTCATCGCCAGCCAGCCGGCTCCTACAGGTTTTGTTGCGCCCTGAAGATTACAGCTTGATCCAGGTCGCCTTCAGCTCGGTGTACTTGTCGAACGCATGCAGCGACTTGTCGCGGCCGTTACCCGACTGCTTGAAACCGCCGAACGGCGCGGTCATGTCACCGCCGTCGTACTGGTTGACCCACACGCTGCCGGCACGCAGGGCCTTGGCGGTCAGGTGTGCCTTGGAGATGTTCGCGGTCCAGACGGCAGCGGCCAGGCCATACGGCGTGTCGTTGGCAATCTGGATGGCTTCTTCGACGCTATCGAAAGCGATCACCGACAGCACCGGGCCGAAGATTTCTTCCTGGGCGATTTTCATCGCGTTGCTCACGCCATCGAAAATCGTCGGCTCGACATAGGTCCCGCCAGTCTCCTGGAGGGTACGCTTGCCGCCGGCCACCAGCTTGGCGCCATCGGCATGGCCGGAATCGATGTAGGACAGCACCGTGTTCATCTGCTGGGTGTCCACCAGGGCCCCGACATTGGTTGCCGGATCCAGCGGGTTGCCCGGCTTCCAGGCCTTCAGCGCCTCGATCACCAGCGGCAGGAAGGTGTCCTTGATCGAACGCTCCACCAGCAGGCGCGAACCAGCGGTGCAGACTTCGCCCTGGTTGAACGCGATGGCGCTGGCCGCGGCTTCGGCGGCGGCCTGCAGGTCCGGGGCGTCGGCAAAGACGATGTTCGGGCTCTTGCCGCCGGCTTCCAGCCAGACGCGCTTCATGTTCGACTCACCGGAGTAGACCATCAGTTGCTTGGCGATCTTGGTCGAACCGGTGAACACCAGGGTATCGACATCCATATGCAGGGCCAGGGCCTTGCCGACGGTGTGGCCGTAACCGGGCAGCACGTTGAGCACACCCGCCGGGATGCCGGCCTCGACGGCCAGGGCCGCGATGCGGATGGCGGTCAGCGGGGATTTTTCCGATGGCTTGAGAATCACCGAGTTACCGGTGGACAGCGCCGGGCCGAGTTTCCAGCAGGCCATCATCAGCGGGAAGTTCCACGGCACGATGGCGCCGACCACGCCGACCGGCTCGCGGGTCACCAGGCCCAACTGGTCATGGGGCGTCGCGGCGACTTCATCGTAGATCTTGTCAATGGCTTCGCCGCTCCAGCTCAGTGCCTGGGCCGCGCCCGGCACGT
This sequence comes from Pseudomonas sp. Mn2068, assembly GCF_049319725.1. Taxonomy (NCBI): domain Bacteria; kingdom Pseudomonadati; phylum Pseudomonadota; class Gammaproteobacteria; order Pseudomonadales; family Pseudomonadaceae; genus Pseudomonas; species Pseudomonas sp. Mn2068. The sequence goes on from NZ_JBMOUG010000008.1 coordinate 290,434, forward strand.
CAATGAACAGCGAGTCGGTGATCGGCTTGCCCATGTCGAGGGTTTCAAGCAGGGCCAGCTCTTCGGCATTGGTCTTCAGCAGCGCGGCGAAACGGATCATCGCTGCCTTGCGCTTGGCCGGCGCCAGGCGCGACCAGACGCCGGAATTGAAAGTGGCACGGGCATTTTCCACGGCGCGCTGGGCATCGGCGGCATCGCAGCTGGCAACATGCGTCAGCAGGCGGCCGTCGACCGGGCTGATGCACTCGAACGTGTCGTTGGAAACCGCGGCGGTGTATTCGCCATTGATGTAGGCGCGGCCTTCAATCTTCAGCTCACGGGCGCGTTGTTCCCAGTCAGCACGAGTCAGGGTGGTCATGCGAGTGTCCTCCTCTTATTGAAATACAAGCGCCACGCGCTCTTGCGCCAGCACCGTCCAGAATTCTGCCCGACGAGCCCTGTTTTCGGCCCACGGCACCCACCACCCTAAACCAGCGGCACCCGAAGTTTCAATATATTTGACACAAGGTCGGTAAACGCCGTTGCCATGTTCGTTTTAATAAACATAGACTCGTGACTGCCGATCACCCGCCTTACCACTGCCGAGGAAAAGCAGCATGAGCATCCAGGACATCGTCGACTTCAGCGAAGCCAGCACCACGCCCGAACGCTTTCGCCCGTTACCGGAAAAGGTGCTCAAGGGCGATCCGGAACAGACGATCTTCAATCACTACGCCAGCCCGTGCGGCCAGATGAATGCCGGTGTCTGGGAAGGCGCGGTCGGCCAGTGGACGGTGAACTACACCGAGCACGAATACTGCGAAATCGTGCAGGGCGTTTCGGTGTTGCGCGATGCCGATGGCAACGCCAAGACCTTGCGCGCCGGCGACCGCTTCGTCATTCCAGCAGGCTTCAAGGGCACCTGGGAAGTACTGGAGCACTGTCGCAAGATCTACGTGGTCTTCGAACAGAAAGCCTGATCAGGCCTCGATGCACCAGATGCGCGGGTCGTCGACGGCCCGCACCGGATAGGGCAGGTCGAGCTTGAGGTCGTCGCGCTCGACGCGCAGGCGACCGTCGTCGCCCTTCTCCAGTTCGTCCGCCGTCAGGGCCAGGATCCAGTAGAAATCCTCGCGCCCACAGGCCTCCTGCAGCCGACTCGCGACGGTGGCCGCCCTGAGTTCGATGCGACCGTCACGGAAGGCGAAGCCCGCCCGCACCCCCACTTCGATTTTCTCGGGCTGCGCAGCCAGAAGGTAGGACTGGACGATCTCGAAACTGCCCTGCATGGCCCGGTTCGACACCATCAGGCGTGCGCCGGAGAGATCGTTGAAACGCTGCAGGAACGGCTCGAAGGCCTGCGCCGCCTGGCGATTGGCCTTGGCGACGGCAGCGTCGATGCGCTGGCTCAGCACCTCGTCAGCAGGCGTGGCGAGCGGTGACAGCGACCCCAGCAGGATCGCCACGGGCGTCTCGCCCCGGGCGACACGCGGCAGCCAGTCCACCCCCTGGCGCTCAAGCAGATACCCGGCCAGATCGCCCAGCACATAACTCTCGTGGTCGGCGGTCAGATAGTCTTCCCGCCCCTGCCGGACCAGCGCTTCGAGCATCCGCCCCGACCATTCGGCAGAGTCCGGCCGTACGCCCTGCGCCAGCAACCGGGCAACCGACTCCACATGACGCGCGCTGCCTTCGGAGCGGTCGGTGTTGCCGACACGCCTGGCCTCGTCGGCATGCTCGCTCAACCAGCGGCGATGCCAATGGCTGGCCCGTGCCAACCCGTCAGGCTGTCCCTGGGCCGCCGCCAGCAGGTGACGGATGATCAGGTTGCGATACAGCCTCGGCGCGGCGGACGCGGGATACAGGACGCTGCGCTCCGCCCCCGGGCCAACCACCCAGCCGTCCTCGGCGTAAAAATGAAAGGCCTCGTGGGTCGCCAGGCTGAACACATCGGGAACTGCCCGCGGATCCTTCAGGCGCTGTCGCTCATCCTCGGGCAAGGCTTCTCCCAGGCCGACAAAGACGGCCGGGCGGCCCTGCCAGCGGATCTTCCGATAGCGCTGGTACTCGTGGGACAGGCCCAGGGCGGTGACCTGCGCCATCTCCACTTCGCGCCCGCCCTGGGCATTCATCACCCAGGCGCGCCGGCCATTGCTGGTCACCAGCTGGATATCGGCAAACACCCGGGTGGCCTGGTTGAACCCGGCCAGCGCGGGCCAGGCGACCTGCGTCGCCTCGATCATCCGGCGCACATAGGCGTCGATGCCGCTTTCGCCATCGGCCGACGGCGCCGCCGAAACCGCGACGCTGGCCGCCGCCAGGAACACCAGCAACAGCAATGCAAACATCCTCGCAATGATCATCCACGCCCTCCATGACTGTGTTGTCCCGCTGTTCAGGCAGTCTAGGAAAGGCACAACGGGAGAGACGCAGGAAAAGGCTATGCGAAATGAAGGAAACAGCCGAAAAACAGGCGAAAAAAAACCCCGAACCAGTCGGGGTTTTTCTCGAAAAACAAAATCAATTACTTGATTTTGCCTTCCTTGTAGATCACGTGCTTGCGAACAACCGGATCATATTTCTTGATCTCGATTTTGTCCGGAGTAGTGCGCTTGTTCTTGTCAGTCGTGTAGAAATGACCAGTACCGGCGCTCGAGATCAAACGAATCAATTCACGCATGATTTAGCTCCCTTATACCTTGCCATCGCGACGGAGTTCGGCCAGCACGACATCAATGCCACGCTTGTCGATGATACGCATGCCCTTGGCGGAAACGCGCAGACGCACGAAACGCTTCTCCGACTCAACCCAGAAGCGGTGATGCTGCAGGTTCGGCAGGAAACGACGACGGGTTTTGTTGTTTGCGTGGGAAATGTTATTCCCAGTCACCGGACCCTTACCGGTAACTTGACAGACTCTAGACATGCCTCAGCCCTCTAAACCACATGCCCAACCCGGCATGGGTTGGCCGCTTAATCTCTCAGTCATTTGGCGCCAGGCGCCGCGTTTCTTTAAGGGTCTTACCGGCTACACCTACAAGCGAAGGAACCGGGCCCCTAGAAAAGAGCGCTGCTTTATACCAGAAAGACTACGTTGCAACAACATCAAGTGCGATTAAAACCGTGTCGAGCGCCCGAGAACCAGGGTACGGGACGCCAATGCCGGGGGCTTGGGCAGCAAATGCCGCTCGTCGCACAAAGCCAGGCCCTGCGGGGAAAAGCCCGGAACCCTCTATGGGGAAGACCGCGCGATTGTACAGTGCCCCGGGCAAGCCGAGTAAAAATGGGATAGTCAATTGTCGCCCGGCGCACTAGGGTAGAGGTTTTTCCAGACTGCACTCGCAGATGGGACAACGACCTGCAAAGGAAACTGAATATGCGCTTCGCTGCCCTACCGCTATTGCTCGTCCCTTTTCTCAGCCCGCTGGCCTCGGCCGCGACCTCGCTGAGCGTCTGCACCGAAGCCAGCCCGGAGGGCTTCGACGTCGTGCAATACAACTCGTTGACCACCACCAACGCCTCGGCGGATGTGCTGATGAACCGCCTGGTGGACTTCGACGCCGCCAGCGGCAAGCTGGTGCCGAGCCTGGCCGACAGCTGGAGCGTCTCCGATGACGGCCTGACCTACGACTTCAAGCTGCACCCCGGGGTGAAATTCCATCGCACCGATTACTTCAAGCCGACCCGCGACCTGACCGCGGCCGACGTCCGCTTCAGTTTCGAACGCATGCTGGACCCGGCCAACCCCTGGCACAAGATCGCCCAGAGCGGCTTCCCCCATGCCCAGTCGCTGCAACTACCGGCACTGATCAAGCGCATCGAGGCCACCGATCCGCTGACCGTGCGCTTTACCCTGGACCACCCGGACTCGACCTTCCTGGCGGCGCTGAGCATGGGCTTTGCCTCCATCTATTCGTCGGAATACGCCGACAAGCTGATGGCCGCCAATACCCCGGAGAAGCTCAACAGCCAGCCGATCGGCACCGGCCCGTTCGTTTTCGGGCGGTTCCAGAAGGACGCATCGATCCGTTATACCGCCAATCCGGACTACTTCGCCGGCAAGCCGGCGGTCGACAACCTGATCTTCGCGATCACCCCGGACGCCAACGTGCGGCTGCAGAAGCTGCGGCGTAACGAATGCCAGATCGCCCTCTCGCCCAAGCCCCTGGATGTCGGTGCGGCGAGCAAGGATCCGGCGCTCAAGGTGGAGAAGACCGCCGCCTTCATGACCGCCTTCCTCGCCATCAACAGCCAGCATCCGCCGCTGGACAAGCCGGAAGTCCGCCAGGCGATCAACCTGGCCTTCGACAAGACCAGCTACCTCAAGGCCGTCTTCGAGGATACCGCCGAAGCCGCCAACGGCCCTTACCCGCCCAATACCTGGAGCTACGCCAGGGACCTGCCCGGCTACGCCCACGATCCGGCGAAGGCCAAGGCGCTGCTGGCCAAGGCCGGCCTCAAGGACGGCTTCCAGACCACTATCTGGACCCGCCCGTCGGGCAGCCTGCTCAACCCCAACCCGAGCCTTGGCGCGCAACTGCTGCAGGCCGACCTGGCGGAAGTGGGGATCCAGGCGGAAATCCGCGTGATCGAATGGGGCGAACTGATCCGCCGCGCCAAAGCCGGCGAGCATGACCTGCTGTTCATGGGCTGGGCCGGCGACAATGGCGACCCGGACAACTTCCTGACCCCGCAATTCTCCTGCGCCGCCGTGAAATCCGGCACCAACTTCGCGCGTTATTGCGATGCCGGCCTGGACAAGCTGATCAGCGCCGGGAAAACCACCAGCGAACAGGGCGTGCGCAGCAAGCTCTACCAGCAGGCCCAGGCCCAGATCCAGCAGCAGGCGCTCTGGCTGCCACTGGCCCACCCGACCGCCTTCGCCCTCACGCGCAAGGATGTCCAGGGCTACCAGGTGAGCCCGTTCGGGCGCCAGGACTTCTCCCGGGTCGCCCTGAAACCCTGAGATTGACACGCCCCCTGCAGGAGCCGGCTTGCCGGCGACGAGGCCTTCGAGCCTTGCGGCGCCCATCCGGACGCCATCGCCGGCAAGCCGGCTCCTGCAAGGGATCGCGGTATCTGCCCGCCTCCCACCTACATCAGGCCATGCTCCATCATTGAAAACGGCTCGCCCTCGCCGACAATGAAATGATCGAGCACCCGCACATCCACGAATTCCAGTGCATCCTTCAGCCGCCGGGTCAGCAGCCGGTCGGCCTGGCTGGGCTCGGCAACCCCCGAAGGATGGTTGTGGCACAGGATCAACGCCGCCGCATTGTGCGCCAGCGCCCTTTTCACCACCTGGCGGGGATAAACGCTGGTGTTGTCGATGGAGCCCTGGAACAACGCCTCGAAGGCCAGCACCCGGTGCTTGGCATCCAGAAACAGGCAGCCGAACACCTCATGGGGCTCATGGCGCAACATCGCCTTGAGGTAGTCGCGCACGGCCCGCGGGCTTTCCAGGGCCGAATCACGCCGCAGGCGCTCGGCCAGGTGACGGCGGGCCATTTCCAGCACCGCCTGCAACTGGGCGAACTTGGCCGGCCCCAAACCCAGCTCACGGCTGAATTCCCGCTGGTCGGCCTCCAGCAGGCTACGCAAACTACCGAACCGTCCTAACAGATGTCGCGCCAGATCCACGGCACTTCTGCCGGAAACCCCGGTGCGCAGGAAGATCGCCAGCAGCTCGGCATCGGACAGGCTTGCCGATCCCAGCTCCAGCAGCTTCTCCCGTGGCCGCTCCGCAGCCGGCCAATTGCGAATACTCATCCCACCTCCCTGTCCTTTGGGCCCCGCTGTTCCATGGCGGGCGCTGTGTTATCGTAGCCCATCTTTTTTACCCCCGATCCGGCCTGGGGAGGCGTCGTCGGGGGTAGCAATCACCGGACTAAAAGGCAGGCCTATGCAGCGGCTGTATCGGAAACGCATCGTTCTCGGCGTCGGCGGCGGCATTGCTGCCTACAAGAGCGCCGAGCTGGTTCGCCGACTTCTCGACCAGGGCGCCGAAGTGCGCGTGGTCATGACCCGCGGCGGCAGCGAGTTCATCACCCCGCTGACCATGCAGGCGCTGTCCGGGCACCCGGTGCACCTGGACCTGCTCGACCCGGCGGCCGAAGCCGCGATGGGCCATATCGAACTGGCCAAGTGGGCCGACCTGGTGCTGATCGCGCCCGCCACCGCCGACCTGATCGCACGCCTGGCCCAGGGCATCGCCGACGACCTGCTGACCACCCTGGTGCTCGCCACCGACGCCACCGTGGCCATCGCCCCGGCGATGAACCAGGCCATGTGGCGCGATCCCGCGACCCAGGCCAACACCCAGTTGTTGCAGAGCCGCGGCCTGAAAGTCTTCGGCCCGGCCTCCGGCAGCCAGGCCTGTGGCGACGTCGGCCTGGGGCGCATGCTCGAAGCCACCGACCTGGCCCAGTGCGCCGCCGACTGCTTCCAGCACCTGGCACTGACCGGCAGGCATGTCCTGATCACCGCCGGCCCGACCCAGGAAAACATCGACCCGGTGCGCTACATCACCAACCACAGCTCCGGGAAAATGGGCTTTGCCCTGGCCGAGGCCGCGGTCGAGGCCGGCGCCCGGGTGACCCTGATCACCGGCCCGGTGCACCTGCCGACGCCTGACCGGGTCAGCCGTATCGATGTCGTCAGCGCCCGCGACATGCTCGCCGCCTGCGAAGCCGCGATCCCCTGCGATCTGTTCATTGCCTCGGCCGCGGTGGCGGACTACCGCCCTGAAGTGGTTGCCCCGCAAAAACTCAAGAAAGATCCTACGAACGGCGACGGCCTGCTGCTACAGATGGTGCGCAACCCGGACATCCTGGCCACCATCGCCTCACGTCCCGATCGTCCGTTCAGCGTCGGTTTTGCCGCCGAGACCGAGCATCTGCTCGACTACGCCGCGCGCAAGCTGAAGGACAAGAACCTCGACCTGATCGTCGCCAATGACGTGGCCAACCCCAGCATCGGCTTCAACAGCGAGGAAAACGCCTGCAGCGTGATCGACCGGGACCTGCACGCGACACTTTTCGCCCAGACCAGCAAAGGCAAGATTGCCCGCCAGCTGATCTCTTTTATCGCCACACGACTGAACCAGGTTTAATCCACATGCACGCTTTGCAAGCCAAGATCCTCGACCCACGCATCGGCAACGAATTCCCGCTGCCGCAGTACGCCACCCCCGGCTCGGCCGGCCTCGACCTGCGCGCCATGCTCCAGCAGGACACCGTACTGGAACCGGGCCAGACCTTGCTGATTCCTACCGGCCTGTCGGTCTATATCGGCGATCCGGGCCTGGCCGCGCTGATCCTGCCGCGCTCCGGCCTGGGCCACAAGCACGGTATCGTGCTGGGCAACCTGGTCGGCCTGATCGACTCGGACTACCAGGGCGAGCTGATGGTGTCGTGCTGGAACCGCGGCCAGACCGCCTTCAATATCGCCGTCGGCGAGCGCATCGCCCAACTGGTGCTGGTGCCGGTGGTCCAGGCGCATTTCGAACTGGTCCAGGAGTTCGACGAAAGCCAACGCGGTGCCGGCGGTTTCGGGCATTCGGGCAGCCATTGACCTACGCTGATCAAGGCCGGGCTCCACACCCGGCCTGAACAATTCGCGCTGCACTTCAGGATGAGTTTCGCGGAGACGGTATTTGAAAGGCATCAAGCGCAGTGCAAAGACCGCCAACGGTCCCGAACACCCTGACCATTCGTCTTCGAATGAGGCCGCCAATCCACTGCTTCCGGGCCTGAAGATTGCCCTCGGCGGCCTGCTGCTGGCAGCCGCACTGCTCTGGTTCGGCGTGCTGGGCCCCTCGCACCAGTACTTCCGCCTGCAACTGGCGCAAACGGCCGGTTCCGTGATGGCCTCGGGCCTGGGACAGGCCACCACCGACCTGATCGCCCAGACCGACGCCGCCGCGCTCAACCCCGCCCTGCTGAAAGCCCTGCAAAGCCAGAACGCCGATAGCGTGAAAGCGGCGGAAGACAGCCTGCGCCATATGGATGGCCTGGTGGACGTGCAGCTCAACCTGCGGGACGCCGCCCAGCCGGTCGCCGACCGTGCGGCACCGCTGAATTTCTCGGCCCTGGACCTGATCCGCCGCGCCGAACGCGGCACCCGGCCACCGCCGGAGGCCTACAAGGTCGGCCAGCGCTGGCTGGTGTACAGCGTAGCGACCCTGGGCGACGCAACCGATGCCCGTGGGACCCTGCTGCTGGTATTCGACCTGCAACGCCTGCTCAAGCCCCTCGGCACCTGGCACCCGGACAACGGTTCGCTGCAGCTCACCCAAAGCATTCTCGGCAGCCCGGAACAGGTACTCGACCAGCGGGGCAATGGCGCCTCGGGGGATAGCTATACCCTCGGCACCAACAACGCCAACTGGGTACTGAAGTTCAGCCCCGGCCCGGCGTTCCAGTTCGGCTACCCGCTCAGCACCTATGGACTCATGCTCCTGGCGCTGCTGGTGGTGCTCGGCAGCGCGGTGCTGGCGATCTACCTGACCCACAAACGCCTGCAAAACCGTCTCGACGGCGATGCCCGACAGCTGGAACAGCTGTTTCACGAACTCTCCGGCGGAAAAGCCGTCAAAGCCTTCAGTTTGAGCCTGCCGGCCCTCAACGGACTGGCGCAGGATCTGGCGCGCTTCTCTCTGCGCAATGGCCAGCCTGCCGCCGCCGCGAATCAACCCGGCATCGATCCAGGCCCGACGACCAGCAGTGCCCCAGCGCCGATCCAGACCGTCACCCCGGGTGCAGAATGGATCGATCCGCTGTTCCAAGATACCGATATCCTCGATGTCGACATTCTCGACGAAAACCAGGATTTCCTGAGAACGGAGCACCCTCTCGCCATGAACAGCATCACACGCACTGTCCCGACATTCCCCGACAGCATCTTCCGCGCCTATGACATCCGCGGCACGATTCCGGAAACCCTGACCGCCGAAACAGCCTACTGGATCGGTCGCGCCATCGGCTCGCAGAGCCTGGCCCAGGGCGAACCGAATGTATCCGTTGGCCGCGACGGACGCCTGTCCGGCCCGGAGCTGGTCCAGCAACTGATCCAGGGCCTGCATGACAGCGGCTGCCATGTCAGCGATGTCGGCCTGGTGCCGACACCGGCGCTGTACTACGCCGCCAACGTGCTGGCCGGCAAGTCCGGGGTCATGCTCACCGGCAGCCACAACCCTTCGAACTACAACGGCTTCAAGATCGTCATCGCCGGCGACACCCTCGCCAACGAACAGATCCAGGCCCTGCACACGCGCCTGAAGACCAACGACCTGAGCAGCGGCAAGGGCAGCATCGAGAAGGTCGAGATCCTCGACCGCTACTTCCGGCAGATCCGCGAAGACATCGTCCTGGCGAAGAAACTCAAGGTAGTGGTCGACTGCGGCAACGGTGCCGCCGGCGTGATCGCCCCACAACTGATCGAAGCCCTGGGCTGCGAAGTGATTCCGCTGTTCTGCGACGTCGACGGCAACTTCCCGAACCACCACCCGGACCCGGGCAAGCCGGAAAACCTCGAGGACCTGATCGCCAAGGTCAAGGAAACCAATGCCGACCTGGGCCTGGCCTTCGACGGTGACGGCGACCGCGTCGGCGTGGTGACCAACACCGGCAACATCGTGTTCCCGGACCGCCTGCTGATGCTGTTCGCCAAGGACGTGGTGTCGCGCAATCCGGGCGCGGATATCATCTTCGACGTCAAATGTACCCGGCGCCTGACTCCCCTGATCCAGGAATATGGCGGCCGCCCGGTGATGTGGAAGACCGGTCACTCGCTGATCAAGAAAAAAATGAAGCAGAGCGGCGCCCTGCTGGCCGGCGAGATGAGCGGCCATATCTTCTTCAAGGAGCGCTGGTTCGGTTTCGACGACGGCATCTACAGCGCCGCGCGCCTGCTGGAGATCCTCAGCCAGGAGAAAGCCACCGCCGAGGAGCTGTTCGCCACCTTCCCGAACGATATTTCCACGCCGGAAATCAATATCAATGTGACCGACGAGAGCAAATTCAGCATCATTGAAGCCTTGCACGACGCACAATGGGGCGACGCCAACCTGACCACCATCGACGGTGTACGGGTCGACTACCCCAAAGGCTGGGGCCTGGTTCGCGCCTCCAACACCACGCCGGTGCTGGTACTGCGCTTCGAGGCCGATACCGAGGCCGAGCTGCAGCGCATCAAGGATGTGTTCCACGCGCAACTGAAACGTGTTGCACCCGATCTCCAACTACCGTTCTGACATACAGGCGGTGTAAAAACACCGTCTGACCACTTGTTCCACCGGAGCCCTGAATGACCCTCGAACGCGATGCCGCTGCCAATACCGCCAAGGTTCTTTCCGAAGCGTTGCCTTATATCCGCCGCTACGTCGGCAAGACGCTGGTGATCAAGTACGGCGGCAACGCTATGGAAAGCGAAGAGCTGAAGACCGGCTTTGCCCGCGATATCGTGTTGATGAAGGCCGTGGGTATCAACCCGGTGGTCGTGCATGGCGGTGGCCCGCAGATCGGCGACCTGCTCAAGCGCCTGTCTATCGAGAGCCATTTCGTCGACGGCATGCGCGTCACCGACGCGCAGACCATGGACGTGGTGGAAATGGTCCTCGGTGGCCAGGTGAACAAGAGCATCGTCAACCTGATCAACCGTCATGGCGGCAGCGCCATCGGCCTGACCGGCAAGGACGCTGAGCTGATCCGTGCGAAAAAGCTCACCGTGACCCGCCAGACCCCGGAAATGACCGCGCCGGAAATCATCGACTACGGCCAGGTGGGCGAAGTGGTCGGGATCAATACCGATCTGCTGAACCTGCTGGTCAAGGGCGACTTCATCCCGGTGATCGCGCCGATCGGCGTGGGCGCCAATGGTGAGTCCTACAACATCAACGCCGACCTGGTCGCCGGCAAGATCGCCGAGGCACTGAAAGCCGAGAAGCTCATGCTGCTGACCAATATCGCCGGCCTGATGGACAAGGAAGGCAAGGTCCTGACCGGCCTGAGCACCGACCAGGTCAACGGCCTGATCGCCGACGGCACCATCTACGGCGGCATGCTGCCAAAGATCCAGTGTGCGCTGGAAGCGGTACAGGGCGGCGTGGGCAGCTCGCTGATCATCGACGGCCGGGTACCGAATGCGGTCCTGCTGGAGATCTTCACCGACACCGGCATGGGCACCCTGATCAGCAATCGCAAGCGCCACTAAGCGCCGGCGATGAAAAAAGCCCCGCTCCGGGAAACCGGGCGGGGCTTTTTTCTGCCGTCTGGACAACGACTCAGATGGTCAACGTCCAGTCGTAGTCGACGATCAGCGGTGCGTGCTGCGAGAAGCGCGGCTGGCGCGGCAGGCGCGCGCTGCGTACGAAGCGGCGCAGGCCCGGCGTCAGGATCTGATAATCGAAGCGCCAGCCGAGGTTGAGCATCTCGGCCTGCTCGTTATCCGGCCACCAGCTGTACTGGTCGCCTTCGCGGCTGACTTCGCGCAGGGCATCGACATAGCCCATGTTGCCGACAATCTCGTCCATCCAGGCGCGCTCAGGCGCCAGGAAGCCCGGGGATTGCTGGCTGTCGCGCCAGTTCTTGATGTCGAGCTTCTGCTGCGCCACGTAGAGCGAGCCGCAATAGATGTACTCGCGACGTTTGCGCCGCTGTTTATCCAGGTAGCGGGCGAAGTCGTCCATAAGCTTGAACTTCTGGTTCAAGTCTTCATCGCCGTTCTGCCCTGATGGAAGCAGCAAGGTCGCGATGCTGACCTTGTCGAAATCGGCTTGCAGGTAGCGCCCGTAGCGGTCTGCCGTCTCGAAACCGAGACCGCTGATGACAGCCTTCGGTTGCAACCGCGAATACAGAGCCACGCCACCTTGGGCAGGGACTTCGGCATCGCAGGCATAAAGGAAGTAGCCATCCAGTTGGAAGGCTGGGTCGTCCAGTTCAAAGGCGGAGGCGCGGGTGTCCTGCAGGCAGATGACGTCGGCATTCTGGGCTTGCAGCCAACTGAGCAAACCACGCTCGACTGCAGCCTGAATACCATTGACGTTCACACTGATGATCCGCATAAATGGCCCCAAAAATCACGTGCGTGTATGATACCCGAGGTCTACCTAATTAGCTAAATCCGTGGTATTTGGGGCTTTTTTCATGCAGGCGTATCAGCGCGATTTCATTCGTTTTGCCATCGATCGCGGGGTTTTGCGCTTCGGTGAGTTCACCCTGAAGTCCGGACGCACCAGTCCTTACTTCTTCAATGCCGGCCTGTTCAACTCAGGTTCCGCCCTGGCCCAGCTGGGGCGTTTCTATGCCGCGGCGATCGTCGAGAGCGGTATTCCCTTCGACGTTCTGTTCGGCCCGGCCTACAAGGGTATTCCCCTGGCGGCCGCGACTGCCGTGGCGTTGGCCGAGCATCACCAGCTCGATCTGCCATGGTGCTTCAACCGCAAGGAGGCCAAGGCCCACGGCGAAGGCGGCAGCCTGGTCGGGGCGCCATTGACCGGCAACGTGCTGATCATCGACGACGTGATCACCGCCGGTACGGCAATTCGCGAAGTGATGCAGATCATCGAATCCCAGGACAGCGCCAAGGCCGCGGGCGTGTTGATCGCGCTGAACCGCCAGGAACGCGGCAACGGTGAGTTGTCGGCGATCCAGGAAGTCGAACGTGACTTCGGCATTCCGGTGGTCAGCATCGTGTCGCTGAACCAGGTCCTCGAATTCCTCGCCGGCGACGAGCAGCTCAAGCAGCATCTGCCGGCGGTCGAGGCTTATCGCGCACAGTACGGGATCTGACCCTTCTTGAGGCGCGGATACCTGTGGCTGGCCCTGGCCATCGGGGCTTCGTTCGCCGTGCAGGCGGACGAAGTGCTGCTGTACCGTTATGTCGATAACAAAGGCGTGACGGTCCTGGATCGCCAGGGTGTGCCGCCGGAGTACATCGGCAAGGGCTACCAGGTGCTCAACCAGCGCGGCCGGGTGATCCAGACCGTGGCCCCGGCGCTCACCGCCGAACAGATCCAGCAGAAGCAGGCCGAGAAAGCCCAGGCCGATGCCAATGCGCAATTGCTGCAGCGCTATTCCAGCGTCGATGAGGTCGACAAGGCCCAGGGACGCAAACTGGCCGAGCTGGATGGGTTGATTGCCAGCGTGCAGACCAATCTCCAGGCGTTGCTGGCCCAGCAGGCCGCCCTGCAAGGCCAGGCGGCGGAGCAGGAGCGCGCCGGCAAGGAGGTTTCGCCACAACTACTGGCCCAGCTCGCCGGCTTGCGCGACGAGCAGGTGCGGATGAAGGCCGATATCGACAAGTATCGGGCGGCACGGGTCCAGTCACAGCAGGATTTCGCGGTGGATCGGGCACGGGTCGAGCAGTTGCTGCGCTGATCGACAGCCACAAAAAAGCCGACCTCGGTCGGCTTTTTTGTGCGTCGGTGCTGGACAGGGGAGCTTGTACCGCCGCTCCGCATCAATCCGGCCCCCACCCGAAGCTACTTGATCGGACGCCAGGTGAAGGGATAGCGATAGGCGATACCCTGGTTGGCCTTGATGCCGGCAATGATGGTCAACACCACCGCGCCGATGGCCAGCAGGCCGAACAGCAGGAAACCGATCACCACGAACATCAGCGCAAAACAGACCATCGCGGCCACCGCCACGGTGATCTGGAAATTCAGCGCTTCCTTGCCCTGGGCATCGATGAACGGATCCTGCTCACGCTTCATCTGCCAGAGGATCAACGGCCCGATCAGGCTGCCGAAGGGAAACCAATAGCCGAGAAACGCCGACAAGTGACAGAACATCGCCCACTGACGGACGTTTGCATCCGGTGCCGGCACAGGCATCTGCTCACTCATGGCGCACTCCTTTTACGCGGGGAAAAGTCCGGATCATCAGTCAGCCAGTGCGGCGTTCTGCAATTCGAAGATCTCGTTCATGCCTTTTTGTGCCAGTGCCAGCATCGCATTCAGCTCTTCCGGCTGGAACGGCGCGCCTTCGGCGGTGCCCTGGACCTCGATGAAGCCACCGGTGCTGGTCATCACCACGTTGAGGTCGGTCTCGGCGGCGGAATCTTCCAGGTAGTCCAGGTCGAGTACCGGCTCACCCTGGTACATGCCCACCGAAACGGCGGCGATCATCTGCTTGAGCGGGCTGCCACCCTTCAGGCCGCCACGTTTCTTGATCACGGCCAGGGCATCGGCCAGCGCCACCATGGAACCGGTGATGGACGCAGTGCGGGTGCCGCCGTCGGCCTGGATCACATCGCAGTCGACATACAGGGTCACGTCGCCGAGCTTGGACATATCCAGCGAAGCGCGCAGCGAACGGCCGATCAGGCGCTGGATTTCCAGGGTCCGGCCGCCCTGCTTGCCACGGCTCGCCTCACGCTGGTTACGCTCGCCGGTAGCCCGCGGCAGCATGCCGTACTCGGCGGTCAGCCAACCCTGGCCCTGGCCCTTGAGGAAGCGCGGCACCCCATTCTCGACACTGACCGTACAAATCACTTTGGTGTCACCGAACTCGACCAGTACAGATCCCTCGGCGTGTTTGGTGTAGTTGCGGGTGATGCGGATCGAGCGGAGCTGATCGGCGGCGCGACCACTTGGACGTTTCATCTGGGAATACCTGTACAGGGACGGAAATCTACCGGGCATTATAGAGGGCATGGCCCGCGCTGGGCACTTCTTAAAATTCTGCAGCCGCCGGCTCCCACGGTTTCGCGGCGATCGGCAGGTCATCGACCGGCATTGGGGCATTCGCCGCACTGCGCTACAATCCTGCGCCTTTGCTGCCAGTCGGCTTTAATTTATTCATCAGGTCAGCCCCGGCAACGCCGGCAGGCCCGAACAGCGAGGTACCTCCATGGTCCACAGCATGACCGCCTTCGCCCGAGTCGAAAGCGCCGGAACCCAGGGCACCCTGAGCTGGGAACTGCGCTCGGTCAACAGCCGTTACCTGGAACCGCACCTGCGCCTGCCGGAAGCGTTCCGCGACCTCGAGGGCGCGGTGCGCGAAGCCCTGCGCCAGGGCCTGTCCCGGGGCAAGCTGGAATGCACCCTGCGCTTCACCGAGGAAACCACCGGCAAGCCGCTGCAGGTCGACCGCGAACGCGCCACGCAACTGATCGCCGCCGCCGAGACCGTCGCCGGCCTGATCAAGCAGCCGGCCGCGCTGAACCCGCTGGAAGTGCTGGCCTGGCCCGGCGTGCTGGTGGCCGACGCCAGCGACCCGCAGGCCCTCAACAATGAAGCCCTGGCCCTGTTCAACAAAGGCCTGAAGGAACTGAAGAACGGCCGCGAGCGCGAAGGCGCGGAGCTGGCCCGGCTGATCAACGAACGCCTGACCTCGATCGAGGAAGATGTCCTGACCCTGCGCGAACTGGTGCCGCAAATGCTCGCCACCCAGCGCCAGAAGGTTCTCGACCGCTTCGCCGACATGCAGGCCGAACTGGATCCGCTGCGCCTGGAACAGGAAATGGTCCTGCTGGCGCAGAAAAGCGACGTGGCCGAGGAACTCGACCGCCTGAGCACGCATATCATCGAAGTACGCCGGGTGCTCAAGTCCGGCGGGGCCGCCGGCCGGCGCCTGGACTTCCTGATGCAGGAGCTCAACCGCGAAGCCAATACCCTGGGCTCCAAGGCCTTCGACCCGCGCAGCACCACCGCCGCGGTCAACCTCAAGGTGTTGATCGAGCAGATGCGCGAACAAGTACAGAATATCGAGTAAGGCTACCCCGACATGACCCACAGCACTGGCACCCTCTACATCATTTCCGCACCGTCGGGCGCAGGCAAGACCAGCCTGGTCAAGGCCCTGATCGATGCCCAGCCGCAGATCCGCGTCTCGGTCTCGCACACCACCCGCGCCATGCGTCCGGGCGAAGTCGACGGGGTGAACTACCACTTCGTCGACCGCGCCGAGTTCGTGCGGATGATCGAGCACGGCGATTTCCTCGAGCAGGCCGAAGTCTTCGGCAACCTCTATGGCACCTCGCAGAGTCACCTGCAGCAGACCCTGGACGAAGGCCATGACCTGATCCTCGAAATCGACTGGCAAGGCGCCGAACAGGTGCGCCGGCAGATGCCCCAGGCCAGGTCGATCTTCATCCTGCCGCCGAGCCAGCACGCCCTGCGCCAGCGCCTGACCAACCGCGGCCAGGACAGCGACGAGATCATCGAAGGGCGGATGCGCGAGGCGGTCAGTGAAATGAGCCACTACGTCGAATACGATTTCCTGATCATCAACGACGATTTCGCCCACGCCCTGGACGA
Source organism: Pseudomonas sp. Mn2068 (assembly GCF_049319725.1). Lineage (NCBI taxonomy): Bacteria > Pseudomonadati > Pseudomonadota > Gammaproteobacteria > Pseudomonadales > Pseudomonadaceae > Pseudomonas > Pseudomonas sp. Mn2068. The sequence goes on from NZ_JBMOUG010000008.1 coordinate 306,674, forward strand.
TCTCAAGGCGATTTTCCGCGCCAACCAGTTGCAACAGCAGCCCCAGCAGCAGCGTTTCAGTGCCCTGCTGACGCAATTGCTGGCATGACAAGGACTTCCCAAAACCGCTGCGAGGGCTTTACATTGGCACTTGTAGCGCGTTCGGGTGTTTGCTGGAAAAATCAGCGCTTCCCTAATCGCTGGTGATTTTTTAAACTGTTCAGTCCGCTCGCCCATCCGGGCAGCGCGCCTACCGCATTTGCTACGAGGAACACCATGGCCCGCGTAACCGTTGAAGACTGCCTAGAACACGTGGATAACCGTTTTGAGCTGGTCATGCTCTCTACCAAGCGTGCTCGTCAACTGGCGACCGGCGGCAAAGAGCCGAAAGTGGCATGGGAAAACGACAAGCCTACCGTTGTGGCCCTGCGTGAAATCGCCGAAGGCCTGGTGAGCTACGAAATGATCGCCAACGAAGAGATCGTCGAAGACGAACCTCTGTTCGCGGCGTTCGAGGACGAGTCCAACGAGGCCGTCTAAGCCTATGCCTGGTCGACGTAGCACGGCGCAGGGTACAAGGCTTCGGCCGGGGGAAACCTCATGCCGAGCATAGACGCCCTCGCCGATCGCTTATCGACCTACCTCGGCGCCGACCAGGTCAATCTGGTCCGCCGGGCGTATTTCTACGCCGAACAAGCCCACGATGGCCAACGCCGTCGCAGCGGCGAAGCCTACGTCACGCATCCGCTGGCGGTGGCCAATATTCTTGCCGACATGCACATGGACCATCAGAGCCTGATGGCGGCGATGCTGCATGACGTGATCGAAGACACCGGGATCGCCAAGGAAGCGCTGCAGGCGCAGTTCGGCGAAACCGTGGCCGAACTGGTCGACGGGGTCAGCAAGCTGACCCAGATGAATTTCGAGACCAAGGCCGAGGCCCAGGCGGAAAACTTCCAGAAGATGGCCATGGCCATGGCTCGCGATATCCGCGTGATCCTGGTCAAGCTCGCCGACCGCCTGCACAACATGCGCACCCTGGAAGTGCTGTCCGGCGAGAAGCGCCGGCGCATCGCCAAGGAAACCCTCGAGATCTACGCACCCATCGCCAACCGGCTGGGCATGCATGCGATCCGCGTCGAGTTCGAAGACCTCGGCTTCAAGGCCATGCACCCGATGCGTTCCGCGCGGATCTACCAGGCGGTCAAGCGCGCCCGGGGCAACCGCAAGGAAATCGTCAACAAGATCGAGGAATCCCTCAGCCACTGCCTGGCCGTCGACGGCATCCAGGGCGAGGTCAGCGGCCGGCAGAAACACCTCTACGGCATCTACACCAAGATGCGCGGCAAGCGCCGGGCCTTCAACGAGATCATGGACGTCTATGCGTTCAGGATCATCGTCGACAAGGTCGACACCTGCTATCGCGTGCTCGGTGCTGTCCATAATCTGTACAAGCCCCTGCCCGGCCGCTTCAAGGACTACATCGCGATTCCCAAGGCCAACGGCTACCAGTCGCTGCATACGACGCTGTTCGGCATGCACGGCGTACCGATCGAGATCCAGATCCGTACCCGCGAAATGGAAGAGATGGCCAACAACGGCATCGCCGCCCACTGGCTGTACAAGTCCAGCGGCGACGAGCAGCCCAAGGGCACCCACGCCCGCGCCCGCCAGTGGGTCAAGGGCGTGCTGGAAATGCAGCAACGTGCCGGCAACTCCCTGGAATTCATCGAGAGCGTGAAGATCGACCTGTTTCCCGACGAGGTCTACGTCTTCACGCCCAAGGGCCGGATCATGGAGCTGCCAAAAGGCTCCACGGCGGTCGACTTCGCCTACGCGGTGCACACCGACGTCGGCAACAGCTGCATTGCCTGCCGGATCAATCGCCGTCTCGCCCCGCTGTCCGAACCGCTGCAAAGCGGCTCCACGGTCGAGATCGTCAGCGCCCCCGGCGCCCGGCCGAACCCGGCGTGGCTCAACTTCGTGGTCACCGGCAAGGCCCGCACGCATATCCGCCATGCCCTGAAGCTGCAGCGCCGCTCCGAATCCATCAGCCTGGGCGAACGCCTGCTGAACAAGGTCCTCAACGGCTTCGACAGCGCCCTGGACAAGATCCCGGCCGAACGCATCCAGATGATGCTCCACGAGTACCGCCTGGAGCTGATCGAAGACCTGCTGGAAGATATCGGCCTGGGCAACCGCATGGCCTACGTGGTCGCCCGCCGCCTGCTCGGCGAAGGCGAACAGCTGCCCAGCCCCGAGGGCCCGCTGGCGATTCGCGGCACCGAAGGCCTGGTGCTCAGCTACGCCAAGTGCTGCACACCGATCCCCGGCGACCCGATTGTCGGTCACCTGTCCGCGGGCAAGGGCATGGTCGTGCACCTGGACAACTGCCGCAATATCAGCGAAATCCGCCACAACCCGGAAAAATGCATCCAGCTCTCCTGGGCCAAGGATGTCACCGGCGAATTCAACGTCGAGCTGCGCGTCGAGCTGGAACACCAGCGCGGCCTGATCGCCCTGCTGGCCAGCAGCGTCAATGCGGCCGACGGCAATATCGAGAAAATCAGCATGGACGAACGCGATGGTCGCATCAGCGTGGTCCAACTGGTGGTCAGCGTGCACGACCGTGTGCACCTGGCCCGCGTGATCAAGAAACTGCGCGCACTGACCGGGGTGATCCGCATCACCCGCATGCGCGCGTAGCCGCCCAGACAGTCCAGACATTACAAGGAGTCATTCATGACCAAGAGCGTTATCAGCAGCGACAAGGCCCCGGCCGCCATCGGCACCTACTCCCAGGCGATCAAGGCCGGCAACACCGTGTACATGTCCGGCCAGATCCCCCTGGACCCGAAAACCATGGAACTGGTCGAAGGCTTCGAAGCCCAGACCGTCCAGGTCTTCGAGAACCTGAAAGCCGTGGCCGAAGCGGCCGGCGGTTCGTTCAAGGACATCGTCAAGCTGAACATCTTCCTGACCGACCTGAGCCACTTCGCCAAGGTCAACGAGATCATGGGCAAGTACTTCGAACAACCGTACCCGGCCCGCGCCGCCATCGGTGTCGCAGCGCTGCCACGCGGCTCGCAGGTCGAGATGGACGCGATCCTGGTCATCGAATAACCCGTCACCCCAGAACAACCCCGCACTGCCTGGCGCAGCCTCCAACACTGCGCCAGCCTCGTCTGCAAGGATTCCACCATGCGCAAAGCGCTTGCCATCCCGGTGTTTGCCCTCCTGCTTGGCGGCTGCGCCAGCGACCCCGCCAAATATGACATCAGCGGCACCTGGATCAACCAGGCGGCCATCGATGCGGCCGTGAAAAAGGGCAGCTTGCGTGAAGCCCTGGAAACCTACGGGCCGAACCTGGAATGGAATATCGACACCCGCAACAGCCAGGCCAAGTACAGCAACGGCTTCGAGCGCCCCGAAGGGCATGTGCGGGCGGACGGCAAGCAGAAGTGGCACGTTGATTTCTATGGCAGCACCGGCACTCCCCTGGTACGCGACGGCAAGGAGCTGATCCAGGGCGCCAGCGACTCCGAGCCCGAGCAGACATTCGTCCGGGCCCAGAGCGAGTTGCCGGCCGAAGCGCCGGTAGGCGCCAGCTTCGAACAGGCCCTGTATACGGCTTACATGGGTGGCGACTGGAAAATCGTCAGCGGCCCCGGTGAAGGCGCCCAGGTGAAATTCCTGCCGGACGGACGCCTCGAAGGCCTGCCCGGCAGCGACCGCTACGCCCTCTGCCTCGCCGGCGATTGCGCGAACATGAGCGGCGACAACGACAGCATCTGGCTGCAGCAGGGTGACAAGGGCAATGCCTGGATCTTCGTGCGCAAGGGCAAGCAACTGGAAATCTTCCAGGCACTGAACTCGGCCCAGGCCGATGAACAGCCGCAGCTTTACCCGGGCAACCGCCAATGGTTGCTGGAGAAATAATCTTCCAGGACTGAAAACCGCACGCCCCTTGCTGGCGATGAGGCCCTTTAGCCTTGCGCTGCCCATGCGAGCGCCATCGCCAGCAAGCCGGCTCCCACAATGATCGAGGCAAGACGGGAGTCGGTGGTAAGTATCCTGCAATGATCAAGGCAAGCCGGGAGTCGGCGACAAGGCTCCTGCAATGATCGAGGCAGGACGGGAGTCGGCGACAAGGCTCCCGCAGGGATTGCGCTCGCCTGTTTCAGCAACGCCCTTCGAGAATCGCCGCATACCCCTCGCGGTAGCTCGCGTACCTCGGCACCCAACCCAGGGCCCGCGCCCGGGCATTGCTGCAACGCTTGCTGCCGGTGCGACGCACGCTGGACTCGGCATCCCACTCGGTCACCCCCAGGTACTCGCGCAACCAGCCCACCACCTCGGCCAGGGGTGCCGGTGCGTCATCGACGCCGATATAACAGTCCTCCAGCACCTTGCCCGCCCGATCCGCCTCCAGCAGGAACGCCAGCAACCCGGCAGCGTCGTCGACATGAATGCGGTTGCCATATAAAGGCGGCTCGACGGCCACCCGATAACCGCGGCGCACCTGCGTCAGTAGCCATTCGCGGCCCGGCCCGTAGATCCCCGTCAGGCGCACCCGGCTCGCCGGGATACCGCTGTCGAGCGCCAGCTGCTCGGCCTCGAGCATCAGGCGTCCGGAATAACCCTCGGCTTCGGTCGGCGAGGTCTCGTCGACCCATTCGCCCTGCTGCTGCACATACACACTGCTGCTGGAGACGAACAGCAGGCGCCTGGGCTGCTGTCCCGACTGCCCGAGCCAACTCAGGACATGCCGCAGGCCTTCGACATAGGCGGCCCGATAACCGGCTTCATCGTGATCGGTGGCCGCCGCGCAATACACCAGGTAATCCAGCGCTCCGCCCGGCCAGCCGGCGGGACGCTGCTCGACGAACAGGTCCCCCGCCACCCCGAGAACACCTTCCGGCAGACGGGAAATCGAGCGGCGCAGGCCATGCACCTGCCAGCCGCCGGCCAGCAATTGCGTGGCCAGGCGACTGCCGACATCACCGCAACCGGCAATCAGAACAGAAGGAGCGGACATCGGGAACCTCCACAAAAAGAGCCACAGACTAGCTTCAGGAATGGACGAGCGGCTAGCAATGGAAGAAAAAAAGAGACGCTATTACTTCTGTTAACAAGAATTACTTGCAATAATGTCCACCCATTTGTTCTCGGCCCCACGAGGCCTGGAAGGACAAGACCCACTTTCAATTCGCTCAGGTCCGGCCAGAATGACACGCAATCCAATCTCCGCCTCGCCAACCCAGTCTCACCGTCCCTCTCGCGCCTGGCGTTCGATTGCTGCGTTGCTGTTCAGCCTGCTGCTGGCGCCGACTGCCGCCTTCGCCGACGAGCCGACCAACCACACCGCGCCTGCCGCTGCCGCACCGGCTGCCGCCGAACATGCCGCGCCCAGCGTGACTCCGGTGGCCGCCGATCCGGCCCAGGCTGAAAACGCCGCGCCGGCCGATGCCGACGTACTGCCGGTCGAAGACACTACCCTGGGCCTGGGCCACGACCTGTCGCCCTGGGGCATGTACAAGAACGCCGACATCATCGTCAAGCTGGTCATGATCGGCCTGGCCATCGCCTCGATCATCACCTGGACCATCTGGATCGCCAAGGGCTTCGAGCTGCTGGGCGCCAAGCGCCGTCTGCGTGGTGAAATCGCCAACCTGAAGAAGGCCACCACCCTCAAGGAAGCCAGCACCACCGCGGCCAGGGAAGGGACCCTGGCCAACCTGCTGGTACACGACGCGCTTGAAGAAATGCGCCTGTCGGCCAACAGCCGCGAGAAAGAAGGCATCAAGGAACGCGTCAGCTTCCGCCTGGAGCGCCTGGTCGCCGCCTGCGGTCGCAACATGAGCAGCGGTACCGGCGTGCTCGCCACCATCGGTTCCACCGCACCGTTCGTTGGTCTGTTCGGTACCGTATGGGGCATCATGAACAGCTTCATCGGCATCGCCAAGACCCAGACCACCAACCTCGCCGTGGTTGCCCCCGGCATCGCCGAAGCCCTGCTGGCGACGGCCCTGGGCCTGGTCGCTGCGATCCCGGCGGTGGTGATCTACAACGTCTTCGCCCGTTCCATCGCCGGCTACAAGGCCCAGGTGTCCGACGCCTCGGCCGAAGTCCTGCTGCTGGTCAGCCGCGACCTCGATCACCTGCCGGTCGCCGAGCGCTCCGCGCAACCCCATGTGGTCAAAGTAGGGTAACCGGCCATGGGCTTGCATTTGAAAGAAGGCGCGGACGACGATCTCGCCGAGAACCATGAAATCAACGTCACGCCGTTTATCGACGTGATGCTGGTGCTGCTGATCATCTTCATGGTCGCGGCGCCCCTGGCCACCGTGGACATCAAGGTCGACCTACCCGCCTCCACGGCCAAGCCGGCACCGCGTCCGGAGAAGCCGGTGTTCCTCAGCGTCAAGGCCGATCAGCGCCTGTTCCTCGGCGAAGACGAGGTCAAGGCCGAGTCCCTGGGCGCGTCCCTGGACGCCAAGACCCACGGCAAGAAAGACACCACCATCTTCTTCCAGGCCGACAAGGGCGTGGACTACGGCGACCTGATGCGCGTCATGGATTCCCTGCGCGCCGCCGGCTACCTGAAGGTCGGCCTGGTCGGACTCGAGACGGCAGCCAAGAAATGATCACGACGCGCCATAAACTGACGCGTTACGGCGGTAGCCTGGTCCTGGTACTGGGCGTTCACGCGGTGGCGATTCTCGCCGCCCTGAACTGGTCGGTGTCCAAGCCGATCGAACTGCCGCCGCAGGCCATGATGGTCGAGCTGGCCCCGTTGCCGCCCGCACCGCCGCCTCCGGCGCCGCCCAAGGTGGTGACGCCGCCGCAGCCGCCGGCACCGGTGGAAGAACTGCCGTTGCCCAAGCTCGCCGAAGCGCCGAAGCCGACGATCTCGGTGCCCAAGCCGGTCAAGCCCAAGCCCAAGCCGCAGCCACCGAAGCCGGAAGTGAAGAAGGAACCGGAAAAGGAAAAGCCCAAGGAAGAGAAACCTTCCGAGGAGCCGCCGACCAACCGTCCGCCGGAGAAATCCGCCGCACCGGCACCCGGCCCTTCGCCACAGCAGGTCGCCGCCAAGGCGAGCTGGGAAGGCACCCTGCTGGCGCACCTGGGCAAATACAAGAAGTACCCGCCCGCCGCGCAATCCCGTGGCAAGGAAGGCCTGAACCGCCTGCGCTTCGTCGTCGACGCCGAAGGCAAGGTACTTTCGTACGAGCTGGTGGGCCGCTCGGGCAATGCTGATCTGGACCGGGCCACCCTGGAAATGATCCGCCGCGCCCAGCCACTGCCCAAGCCTCCGGCAGACATGCTCACCAACGGCAGCATCGAGATTGTCGCGCCCTTCGTCTATTCCATCGACAAGCGCGGCCGCTAGATCAAGACAGGGAGCGGGACCTATGTGGGAGCGGGCTTGCCCGCGAAGCTTTCAAGGACCTCAAGGGCCTCTTCGCGGGCAAGCCCGCTCCCACAGTTTCCTGATCGCCAATCGCTCCCGAATCTCCCGTCCCACCCCCGCAAGCCCGTCGTTTCATTAAATTAACGACAATCGCCGCTTATCCTGCGTCTGATAACGTGCGTCTATCGATTGCAGCCGTTATGCTTGGCCCGCAACCTTATGGACGCTCGCTATGACTCTGACAGAATTACGCTACATCGTTACCCTCGCCCAGGAGCAACACTTCGGTCATGCGGCCGAGCGCTGCCATGTCAGCCAGCCGACCCTGTCGGTGGGCGTGAAAAAGCTGGAAGACGAACTCGGTGTGCTGATTTTCGAGCGCAGCAAGAGCGCCGTGCGCCTGACGCCGGTCGGCGAAGGCATCGTTGCCCAGGCACAAAAGGTCCTGGAACAGGCCCAGGGCATCCGTGAACTGGCCCAGGCCGGGAAAAACCAGCTGACCGCACCGCTGAAAGTCGGCGCGATCTACACCGTCGGCCCCTATCTGTTCCCGCACCTGATCCCGCAACTGCACCGGGTCGCCCCGCAGATGCCGTTGTATATCGAGGAAAACTTCACCCACATCCTGCGCGACAAGCTGCGCAACGGCGAACTGGACGCGGTGATCATCGCCCTGCCGTTCAACGAAGCCGATGTGCTGACCCTGCCGCTGTACGACGAGCCGTTCTACGTGCTGATGCCGGCCTCGCACCCCTGGACCCAGAAGGAAACCATCGACAGCGCCCTGCTCAACGACAAGAGCCTGCTGCTGCTGGGCGAAGGCCACTGCTTCCGCGACCAGGTCCTCGAAGCCTGCCCGACCCTGGTCAAGGGCAGCGAAGCGGCCAAGCACACCACGGTCGAATCCAGCTCCCTGGAAACCATCCGCCACATGGTCGCGTCCGGCCTGGGTATTTCCGTGCTGCCGCTCTCGGCGGTGGACAGCCATCACTACGCGCCCGGCGTCATCGAGGTCCGGCCGCTGACGCCGCCCGTACCGTTCCGCACCGTGGCCATCGCCTGGCGTGCTAGCTTCCCGCGGCCCAAGGCGATTGAAATCCTCGCCGACTCGATCCGCCTGTGTTCGGTGGCCAAGCCGCCCGTCGCGAGCTGAATGCCGTGACTGAGCTGTCGCAGGTGTCGGTCACGGCACTCAAGGGTGTCGGCGAAGCCATGGCCGAGAAACTGGCCAAGGTCGGCCTGGAGAATATCCAGGACGTCCTGTTCCACCTGCCCCTGCGTTACCAGGACCGCACCCGCATCGTCCCCATCGGCGCCCTGCGCCCCGGCCAGGATGCGGTGATCGAGGGCGTGGTCAGCGGTGCCGACGTGGTCATGGGCAAGCGCCGCAGCCTGCTGGTGCGCCTGAACGATGGCACCGGCAGCCTGAGCCTGCGCTTCTACCACTTCAGCAATGCGCAGAAGGAAGGCCTCAAGCGCGGCACCCATGTGCGCTGCTACGGCGAGGCCCGCCCCGGCGCCTCGGGCCTGGAAATCTACCACCCGGAATACCGCGCCCTGACCGGCGACGAACCGCCCCCGGTGGACCAGACCCTGACCCCGATCTACCCGCTGACCGAAGGCCTGACCCAGCAGCGCCTGCGCCTGCTGAGCCAGCAGAGCCTGGCGATGCTCGGCCCGCGCAGCCTGCCGGACTGGCTGCCCCAGGAACTGGCCCGCGACTACCAGCTGGCGCCGCTGGACGATGCCATCCGCTACCTGCACCAGCCGCCGGCCGACGCCGATGTCGAGGAACTCGCCCTCGGTCACCACTGGGCCCAGCACCGCCTGGCCTTCGAAGAACTGCTCACTCACCAGCTGTCCCAGCAACGCCTGCGCGAAAGCCTGCGGGCCCTGCGCGCGCCGGCCCTGCCCAAGGCCAGCAAGCTGCCGGAACGGTTTCTCGCCAACCTCGGATTCCCGCCCACCGGGGCCCAGCAGCGGGTCGGCAACGAAGTCGCCTACGACCTCAGCCAGCCCGAGCCGATGCTGCGGCTGATCCAGGGCGATGTTGGCGCGGGCAAGACCGTGGTTGCTGCCCTGGCCGCCTTGCAGGCCCTGGAAGCCGGCTACCAGGTGGCGCTGATGGCGCCGACCGAGATCCTCGCCGAACAGCACTTCATCAACTTCCAGCGCTGGCTGACGCCGCTGGGCATCGAGACCGCCTGGCTGGCCGGCAAGCTCAAGGGCAAGGCCCGCGTCGCCGCCCTGGAACAGATCGCCGGCGGCACGCCGATGGTGGTCGGCACCCACGCGCTGTTCCAGGACGAAGTACAGTTCAAGAACCTGGCCCTGGTCATCATCGACGAACAGCACCGCTTCGGCGTCCAGCAGCGCTTGGCCCTGCGCCAGAAAGGCGTGGGCGGACGCATGTGCCCGCACCAGTTGATCATGACCGCCACGCCGATCCCGCGCACCCTGGCGATGAGCGCCTACGCCGACCTGGACACCTCGATCCTCGACGAGCTGCCCCCCGGCCGCACGCCGGTGAACACCGTACTGGTGGCCGACAGCCGGCGCTTCGAAGTGGTCGAGCGAGTCCGCGCCGCCTGCGCCGAGGGCCGCCAGGCCTACTGGGTCTGCACACTGATCGAAGAGTCCGAGGAGTTGACCTGCCAGGCGGCCGAAACCACCTTCGAGGAATTGACCGCCGCCCTCGGCGAACTGCGCGTCGGGCTGATCCACGGGCGCATGAAACCGGCGGAAAAAGCCGCGGTGATGGCCGAGTTCAAGGCCGGCAACCTGCAACTGCTGGTGGCCACCACCGTGATCGAAGTCGGTGTCGACGTACCCAACGCCAGCCTGATGATCATCGAGAACCCCGAGCGCCTGGGCCTGGCGCAACTGCACCAGTTGCGCGGCCGCGTCGGCCGGGGCAGCGCCGCCAGCCACTGCGTGCTGCTCTACCATCCGCCGCTGTCGCAGATCGGTCGCCAGCGCCTGGGCATCATGCGCGAAACCAACGACGGCTTTATCATCGCCGAGAAAGACCTGGAACTGCGCGGCCCCGGCGAAATGCTCGGCACGCGCCAGACCGGCCTGCTGCAATTCAAGGTGGCCGACCTGATGCGCGACGCCGACCTGCTCCCCGCCGTGCGCGACGCGGCCCAGGCCCTGCTCGCCCGCTGGCCGCAACATGTCAGCCCGCTACTGGAACGCTGGCTGCGTCATGGGCAACAATACGGTCAAGTGTGATAGACCTCACAATTCATGGACCAATCACCAGGACAAGCTGGTTATACTGGTGAAATTGTAGGAAACCGGATACAGACCATGACAGAAGTTGCCCTCATTGATGCAACCCCGCACACCCCGTCTGTGGTCCGGCTGCTGCTCGACAAGCTAGCCATCAACTACCGCGAAGTCCCGGACCTGCCTGGTCTGCCGGCCGCTCGCAAGGTACAGGCAGTGCTGCTCGACGACGCAGTCGGCGCGCTCATGGTCCTGTTTCCGCAGAACCAGCTGCTCGACCTCAACCGCCTGACCGAACTCACCGGTCGGCGCCTGACGGCCGTACCGACCGAACGCCTGGAGCGCATGCTCGGCAAACACAGCCTGCACCTGCTGCCGGGCCTGCCGGCACTGACCAGCTCGCCGTGCCTGTACGAAGAACAGCTGCTGCGCGAACCCAGCGTGCTGATCAACTCCGGTGAGGTCGGCCTGCTGCTGGAGATCTCCAGCGACGACTTCAAGAGCATGCTCACCAAGGCCAGCGCCGCCAGCTTCGGCGAAGCGCTGAGCAGCATCCGCCCCAACCTCGACCGCCCGGACGATGACCGCGAGGAAATCACCCAGGCGGTGCAGGCCTTCACCGCCCGGCGCATCCAGCAACGCCTGGAAGCGACCATCGAGATCCCGCCGCTGGCGGAAACCGCGCAGAAGATCATCAAGCTGCGGGTCGATCCCGATGCGACCATCGACGACATCACCGGCGTGGTCGAGACCGACCCGGCGCTGGCCGCGCAGGTGGTGAGCTGGGCGGCATCGCCGTACTATGCCTCGCCGGGCAAGATCCGCTCGGTGGAAGACGCCATCGTCCGCGTGCTGGGTTTCGACCTGGTGATCAACCTGGCCCTCGGCCTGGCCCTGGGCAAGACCCTGAGCCTGCCCAAGGACCACCCGCAGCACAGCACGCCGTACTGGCAGCAATCGATCTACACCGCCGCGGTGATCGAAGGCCTGACCCGGGCCATGCCTCGCGCACAGCGCCCGGAAGCCGGCCTGACCTACCTGGCGGGCCTGCTGCACAACTTCGGCTACCTGCTGTTGGCTCACGTGTTCCCGCCGCACTTCTCGCTGATCTGCCGACACCTGGAGGTCAACCCGCACCTGTGCCACAGCTATGTCGAGCAACACCTGCTGGGCATCAGCCGCGAACAGATCGGTTCCTGGCTGATGCGTTACTGGGACATGCCGGACGAACTGGCCACCGCGCTGCGCTTCCAGCACGACCCGAGCTACGACGGCGACTATGCCGAGTACCCGAACCTGGTGTGCCTGGCCGTGCGCCTGCTGCGCAGCCGCAATATCGGTTCCGGGCCGGACGAGGAGATTCCCGACGCCCTGCTCGACCGCCTGGGCCTTAGCCGCGACAAGGCCGAGGACGTGGTGAACAAAGTGCTGGAAGCGGAAGTCCTGCTGCGCGAACTGGCTTCGCAGTTCAGCCAGGGCTGATACGGCGCCTGGACGATCGCCATCGCTGGCAAGCCAGCTCCTACAAGCGATCCAGGCGGCTGCGGATGAGTATCAGGCCTTCTTTTTCTTCGGCTTGAGGTACTTGGTCAGGCCCTGGAACCAGATCACCAGTGCCGGATTTCCCTTGATCTGGATCGACTTGTCCTGAATCCCCGTCATGAACGCCAGTTGCTTGTTCTTCGCCTGCATCGTGGCGAAGCCGTAGGCGGCATCCTTGAAGGCAATGGCAAACGCCGGCTCCGGGTAAGTCCCGGACTTGCTGGTGATGCGCTGGTCCTTGACCGTGAAATGACGCGCCACCTTGCCGTCCAGGGTCTGCAGCTGGAAGACCAGGGCCTTGTCGGCCAGTTGCTGCTGGAACGCGGGGTTATTGCGGCTGGCCCGGGCCATCAACAGGCCCATTGCCCAGAGAAGAAAACGGAATTTCATGCACAGCGCCTCGGCAGAAAAATTGAATAGCCGGCGCAGTGTAGCGGTTTGTTCGGGGAACGCCACCGATCTGCTTCGTTGCAAGAAGATCGGTGGGCGTTTGCTGCTTATCTCAGCACGTTAGTGACCAACCGGTCACTCAGACGTTCGGGCAAGGCACGGGTGCCCAGTCGCCCAGGTCCGGGTTCTTGCACATGCTGTTGACCTGGGACTGGCCAGTGCTCGCCACTTCCTGGCTGGCAGCTTTCTTGGCGTTGGCATCCTGGATGGTCTTCTCGGTCGCGACCGCTTCTTTCGGCACGGTCGGCAGTGGCGGCTTCTTCACGACCTTGACCTGCTTCTTGCCCTTGCCGGTGGTCGGCGCAACCACGGGCGCGGTATCGGCGGTCGCCACGGTGACCACGTCAGTACGCTGGACGCCGACGGTCTGCAGGTCTTTTTCGTAGGCCTGGGTGTAGTTGCTCAGGTCTTCGCTGGCCTTGCCGTTCACCGCGACGATCAGGTCATTGGACTCTTTCAGGCCGGCAACGATTTCCGCCAGGCGCTTGCGGCCCTCGGTATCGTTGATGGTCTTGGCCTTGCGGGCATTGACCAGGCTGGTGAACTCACGCTGGTAGCAGCTCTGCGAAGCCCTGGCATAGGCGGTGCTGCGATCGATATCGGCGGCGCTTTTGTTGATATCGGTGGCATAGGAACCGATACGCTGGTTGTCATCGGTGATCTGCTTCTGCTTCTCGGTGTAGTAGCCTGCCGCGCCGCCCGCGAGGGCACCGCCGGCGGCACCGATGGCGGCGTTGCGACCACGCTTGTCGGAGTCGCCGGTCAGTGCGCCGAGGGCCGCGCCGCCCAGGGCACCGAGTACCGCGCCGGTGGCGACGGACTTGGTCATGTCCGAGTCAGTGGCGCGCAGGTGCTGCACCGGCTCGTAGCAGGTCGGGTAGTACTCGACCTTGGTGGTCGCGCCGACCTTGGACGTCGCGGACGTGGCGCAACCGCCCATCAGCACGGTGCTGAATCCGGCGGCAACCCACAGCGCGGCACGGCACCTGGAGGTTAAAGCAAGGGGTTTGCTGGAGAAAATCATGTTCATGTTCCCTTTCTTGGTTTGACTTGGCCGGACGACACCCTGCCGCCCGGATCCCCTCTACACTCGCCGGATCACGACCGCTCAAGGCTTCTGCGCGGTCGATGCGAGTAACGCTTTCAAGATCGCCGCCGGATCGGCCCGCTGCTGCTTGCGGTAGTCCCCGACATGACGAACGAACAAGGTCGCCCGCGCCACCAGGCTGTTGCCGAGCACGGGCTTGCGATTGAGTTCTTCCCTGACCCGCTGGAACTGCGCCTGGATCACCGCATCGGTGTAGCGCGTGGCCGTTGCCAGGTTGTCGATATAGATCGCCACGGCGCCGTCCAGGGCGCTGCTGCCGTTATCGATGGCGGTGGCGAACAGCGCGGCGCTGGCTTCGTCCTTGGCATCGAGGGCCTGCTGGCGGCTCTTCTTCAGGTTGGTCAGGCGGATGTTGTAGTTGTTGACGGTTTCGGCCACCAGGGCCGCCGACTGGATCAGGTTGCCGGCGGCCTCCTCGCGCTGGCGGGCGATCAGCGAGACGTTGCGCTTGAGCTCTTCGTTGACCAGTCCCAGTTCGGCCTGCAGGCGCGGGTCGGTGCTGGCGGAAATGATCCCGTCCAGGCGCTTGGTCGGGTCCTGGGCATCGTCGATGGCATCGGTCAGGGCGGCCAGGCGGCCCTCCTTCTCCCATTGGCTGAACAGCTCCTTGTAGCGCGAGCGCGGCGCCGACAACGCGCCGATGGCCACCCGGAAGCCGGTGGTCTCATTGCTCTGCTCGGTGCCGTCTGCGGCGAACAGCGGGTACTCGCGGCGCATGCCGGTAAACAGCGTGCCTTCGCCTTCGAGGTAGTTGCCGCCCTTGACCACGAAGCCGCCATAGGCGCCCTGGCGCCGCCCGGCGTGCACCAGCTGGAAGGATTCCTGGACCATCTGCGCGGCATTGCCGATCACATCGAACAGGCCGATGGGATTGGGCAGCTTGGTGCCCACCGGCATCAGCCGCGCGGCCTGGCCGGTGCCGCCGGCAACCTGGTTGAACACCGCGTAATCGGCCAGCGGGCCGTCGCTGTCGCTGCCTGGCTGACGCCGGGGAAACAGCCGGCCTTCCAGGTCCTGGCGACTGACCGCCTGGCCACCGCGGGCCGCGAACTCCCACTCGACTTCAGTGGGCAGGCGCACGAACCCCAGGCCGCCGTCGTCGGCCGATGAACCACGCCCACTGACCGGCAAGCGATCACGGTGATACTTCATCAGCCAGGCGCTGTAGACCGCGGAAAAACGCTCGGCATCAAACCGCGAGACCTTGACCTTGGGCAGGCGCCCGGCAATGCCCTCCGGTGCCTCGCAGGCCGGGGCCGGCTCGCCGCTGGCCAGCGACTGCGCCTGGGCCATGACCAGCGCGTACTGGCGCGCCGTAACCGGGTATTTGCCCATGAAATAGAACATCGGCTTCAACGGCGAGCCGCTGTCGGTTTTCGGCAGGGCCGGGGAAATGGCTTTCTGCCAATCGGCCGGCAGATCCTTGAGGGTGAACTGGCCGTTGATGAAATCGCGCCGGTAGCCGGAAATGAACGACTGCTTGTAGCCGGGTTCGTCTTCGCTGAAGGGATAACCCAGGCTGATCTCGCGGTCATCCAGGGTGCCCTGGGCGAGGATATAGACGTAGCGGAACACCATCTCGCCGTCGCACGGCAGCGGCAGGCTGATATCGCCACTCAAGGGCTTGGGGTTGTCCAGCTTGTTGCCGTCGTCGTCGGCCAGGGCCATGCCCCCCGCGATCAGGGAACCGACAACAACCGCCAGGGCCGCGCTGCGCAGCTTAAACATCTCTGATTCCTTCCGAAGCTTCTATCCGTGCCACGCGCCAGCCACCGAGGGCTGCAGCCAGAGCACAGACCACCAACACCGAGAAAAGTGCCAGCACATAGTGGCGCCACAGCAACTGACTGGCGTATTCGCCGGCCACCTGCACAAACAGATGATTCAGGCCCTGCTCCGCCACGGCGTACAGCGCCACGCTCAACGCCGCGGCGAACAGCCCGCTGTAGAGCGCCTGCAGCACCACGAACAGGAGCAGGGCACCGGTTCCCAGGCCGAGCAGGCGCAGGACCGACAGCTCGCGACGCTTGCGCTCGACCGCCGCCAGCGCCCCGGCGCAAATCGCCGCGAAGGCACCGGCCAGGGCCAGCGCGGCGATGATCCAGAACACGATGGACAGGTTGCGGCTCAGGGACTGCACCTGGGCAATGGTCTGGGCCTGGGTCGAGACCAGCAGGCCGCGCTCGGCGAAATAGCGGCGCAACGGCTCGACATCGCCCAGCTCGCGGGCATACAGGCGGAAGGCCGGATACACCCGCTGCGCGGCGGAACCCGCCGGCTCGCCGCTCCAGCCCAGCAACGGCACGCCACGACCGTCGCGATAATCTTCCGCGGCCTCCAGCAGGCCCAGCGGCGCAAACAGCGCATCGCGACCGAAGGCCTCCAGCGGCAGCACCGCCTGCACGCGGATCTGTGTGTGCTGGCTTTCCACCCGGCCCGCCACCTGCCGGCTGAAGGACACCTCCAGCCAGTCCCCCGCCTTGGCCCCGAGCTTCTCCGCGGCCGTCTGGCTCAACAGCATCGCCGCCAACCCGATCGGTGCCGGCAGGCCGCCCAGCAACGGATCGCCCTCGGCGGTCGGCAGCATCTCGACGTTCAGCGCCGGGCCCTGCCTGTCGAGGGACAGATCGGCGGTGGCGGCGATCTGCCGGGTACGCGGCAAGGCGAACGCCACGTCTTCGCGCCGCCCCAGCTCGGCGATATAGGCCGCGTTGAAGCGACCGCCGCCCAGGGGAATGACCTCGCGCACCGTCGGGTCCCGCTCCAGCCGCTCGGTCAGGCTGCTGACCAGCCCGAACTTGAGGCCGAACAGCACCAGCAGCGGCGCGATCACCGCCACCAGCGCCAGCACCGAACAGGCCGACAGCCGGGCATCGGCGCGATAGTCCTGCCAGGCCAGCGCCGCCACCAGCGCAGCGCGCATCACAATGCCGCTCCCAGGGTCGCGGTGACACCGCCATCGGCATCGCGCCGGCAACTGATACGCAGCACCGCCAACCCCAACTCGCGCACCAGGGCTTCGTCATGGCTGGCAATCACGCAACACGCACCCTGCTCGCGGGCCTGGTTCAACAGCAACTGCATGACCCGCCCGGCATTCAGCGGATCGAGCGCCGCGGTCGGCTCGTCGGCCAGCAACAGTCGCGGCCCATGGGCCAGGGCCCGGGCACAACCGACCCGCTGGCGCTGCCCCACCGACAGATCGCGGGGCGGCTTGTCCAGTTGATCGGCGATTTCCAGCTGCTCGGAGAGCCGCTGCACCGTGCCGTCGTCGCCCATTCCCAGCAGCTTGCGCGACAGCCCGATATTCCCGCGCACATCGAGAAAGCCCAGCAGGCCGCCGGTCTGCAACACATAGCCGAGGTAGCGGCTGCGCAACTCCGCCAGCCGTGCGTGCCGCCCCTGGCGCCAGAGCGCGGCGATATCCAGCGCGCCACTGTGGTCATCGAAGGCGAACAGCCCCGCGCGATCCGGCGCCGACACCAGCGCCAGGAGGTCGAGCAAGGTACTCTTGCCGCAGCCGCTGGGACCGACCACCGCCCACTGCTGGCCGGGCGCCAGGGTCAGGCGCGGAACCACCAGACTGTAGCGCTGGGCGCCCTCGCCGCGCGTCTTGCGCACCTCGCGCAGGCTGATCATCACGGCAGCGTCGACAACGGCACGCGATACAGCGCGTCACCCGGCTCGGCATCGCCGAACCGGACCCAGTTGGCCACATCGTTGTGGAAGGTCTCGTAGAGACGGATCTTCGAATCCAGCTCGTCGATAAAGTCTTCCTGCTCGGCGACGCTCAGGGACAACCACAGGTCCTGGGTTATGCTCAGCGACTTGCTGCGATACGGCAGGCCTTCCAGGTACTCGCCGAGCACGCCGCCGTCGGCGAGGTTGCCGCCCTTGCGCAGGGCCGCCGGATCGCGGCTCATGTAGGCGCTGGCGCTGGCGATTTCCTGGAAGAAATCCTTGGGCGAGGTCTGGGTCTTGCGCGCGGCATCGACAATCAGTTTCAGCGACTGCTGCAGATCGTTGAGCTGCAGCTTGGTCAGCATCACGCAGACCTGGAACGCCGGCAGGGCCGGGTTGGTCAGGTCGCGGTCGGCGGTCCAGGCACTGACCAGCTGCGGCGCCTGGCTGGCACCCTTGCGGCCGAGGAAATCCATGTGCATCGCATAGCCGATGGCCGCCGACTTGTCCGCCAGGCTCGGCGCCGCCGCCAGCAGCGGCACGGCCTGCGCCTGGTTGCTGCGCACCTGGTGCACGAGGTTGGCGAATACCGAGCCGATCTCGCCGACCCGTTCGCCGAGCTTGCGCACATCGCCACCCTGGACCGGGATATAGAGATCGCCGATCTTCGGGTTGGCGTCGGCGGTCAGGGTCCGGTACTGCTGCTCGGCGAAGGCGTGATTCTTCTTCCCGGCATCGCTGCGCAGGTGCAGCGCGTAGATCTTGATCTGCTTGCCCAGCGCCGCCTGGCGAATCTCCGCCTCGTTCATCTGGGTGCTGCTGTAGGGGTCGTTCTTGCGCAGTGAACCGGCGTCGCTGACCAGCAGGATCAGGCGCCCGCCGTAGCCCGACCAGTCCATGCCGTTGACCGCCTGCATGACCCCGGCGAAGGAGTCCTCGTTGAACGAATGGCTCGACACCGTCGATGCCTTGACCTGCCGCGCCAGTTCGAGGAAGCGCTCGGGATCGCGGCCCTGGTCGAGGGTCACCAGGGTCTTGGTCAGGTACTCCAGGCCGGGGGTCTTCTGGATGTTGTTGCGAAAGCCCACCAGGCCGAAACTCACGCTGTCCAGCTCGCCGCGCTGGGCGATCTGGCTTTGCAGTTCGTGGACCACATCGCGGATCTGGTCGATATAGGGCTGCATCGACACCGTGGTGTCCACCACCAGCACGATGGCGGTACGGAAGCTGTCGGTCGCCGCCGCTACGGGCGCGGCGCCGTTGCCGGTGCTTTGCCCACCGGTGCCGGGATCGATCGAGGCGACATTGAGCAACTGCACCGGCTGGCCGTTTTCATCGAAGCTTTCCCGCGAGGCGAAAATCGGCAGCAGGTAGAACTGGTTCTGCGGCACGGCGCTGGCCGCCGGTTCCAGGGCCAGCACGCGCTGGTCGTCCGCCGGATTCTTCTGGGCGTTGAGCAGCAGGTTCTTCGCCGCCGACGGATCGGCCAGCAGGCGGTCGAGATCGGCGGATTGGCGCAGGAACATCACCGGTGCCCGTCCGGAGCGCTCGGTGAATTTCAGCACCAGGCTCTGCTTCCACTCGCTGACCTTCGCGCCCGGCAGCCAGCCCGCGCTGCGTCCGTCGCTGGCCGCGCCGACGCGCACCCAATCGGCGCCGTCGACATGCTTGCGCTGATAGACATAAAGCACCGAGAACGCCGGCAGGACCTTGTCCTTCTGTCCCCCCGGCGAACTGTAGAGCTGTGCGCCGGGCTGGCTCAGTACGCGCTGGAACAGGGTCTTCTTGCCCGCCATGAGCAAGGGGCGATTGCCGCCGTCCGCTTCGCCCGGCGTCGGTTCGCCGACGGTCGGGAGTGCCGTCGACGGCGTGGTCGACGAGCCACTGGTCGGCGTGGTCGGCTTGTCCGAGGCCGCAGGTGGTTTCGTCGCCGCGGTGGCCGTCGCCGATGAGCCTGTGGTCGCTCCCGGCGGCGTTGACGAAGACGTCGTGGCGCTGGCGCTCGACTGACCGCCCGCAGGGGGTTTCGCCGGGGCATCGGCGCTCAGCCACCAGTAGCCCGCGCCGCCGATGCCCAGGGCGGCCGCCACGGCCACGGCCAGCAACGCGAGCACCGGGCCACGGCGCTGCTGCGAGCCGGCAGCCGGATCGAGCACCGGTTGCGCAGCCGGGCGCGGCGCGGGCGCGGGTTGTGCCGGCGCGCGGGTGGGAATCTCGATCGAGACCGGCGTCAGCCCACCCAGGTCAGTTCCCGGGGACGGCATCGGCTGCGCAACCGGCGTCGGCACCGCCAGGGGCTGGATCAGGGTCGACTCCAGCGTCTCGGGCGGCAGGTTGTCCAGCGCCGCCAGCAAGGCCGCCGCATCGGGGAAACGCTCCGCCGGGTCCTTGGCCAGCAGCCGACGCAGGATGTCCTGGTAACGACCGTGCTGGATCGGCAGCTCCGGCAACGGCTCAGTGAGGTGCGCCAGCGCCGTGGACAGCGCATCGGTGCCGGTATACGGCAGCTTGCCGACGAGGATCTCGTAGAGCACCACGCCCAGCGCATAGAGGTCGGCGCGACCGTCGATATCCTGGCCCCGCGCCTGCTCCGGGCTCATGTAGCTCGGCGTGCCGACCGCGAATCCGGCCTGGGTGAACTGGGTACGGTCGTCCAGCGACTTGGCGATGCCGAAGTCCGAGAGCACCGCGGTACCGTCGGCGCGGAACAGGATGTTGGCCGGTTTCACATCGCGGTGCACCAGGCCCTGGGCATGGGCATACCCCAGCGCCGAGGCGATCTGGCGGATATAGCCCAGGCCCTGCTCCGGGCTCAGGCCGGCGGCGATGCGCTCCTTGAGCGTGCCGTTGGGCAGGTACTCCATGGCCATGTAGTACAGCTCGCCGACATTGCCGATATCGTGGATGGTCACGGTATGCGGGTGCGACAGCCGCGCCAGGGTCCGGCCTTCGCGCAGGAAGCGCTCGCAGAAGCTCGGGTCGGCGGCCAGCGCGGCCGCCATGACTTTCAGCGCCACCTTGCGCTCCAGCGACCGTTGAGTCGCCAGGTAGACGGTGGCCATGGCGCCTTCGCCAATCTCGCCGTCGATGTCGAATCCGGGAATCAGTATGTCCATGGGTTGGGGTGTCTTCAGGTGGCTTTGACGACGATCGCCGTAATGTTGTCGGGGGCGCCCCGGGTCAGGCCCAGGTGCACCAGGCTGCGCACCACCTCATAGGGATCCGGGTGGCCGAGCACGTCGCGGATCTCCGCGTCCTCGGCGGTCTTGTTCAGGCCGTCGCTGCACAGCAGGTAGCTGTCGCCGGAGAGCACCTGGAAGTTGCTCGTCGACAGTTCCAGTTGCGTCTCGACGCCAATCGCCCGGGTGACGATATTGGCCCGTGGATGCACCCGCGCCTCGGCCTCGCTGAGCAGGCCGCTGTCCTGCAGGTCCTGGACATAGCTGTGATCGCGGGAAATGCTCTCCAGCTGGCCGTCGCGCAGGCGATACAGGCGGCTGTCGCCGGCCCACAGGCAGACCGCGGCATCGCCGCGCACCGCCAGCAGGACCACGGTACTGCCCATCATCGTGACACCACGGTTGCTCGTTTCCTCGCGGACCGCCGCGTTGACCTCGGCCAGCCGCGTGCGCAGGGCATTGCTGTAGATCGCCAGGGAGTCCGATGGCGGAATGCGCCGCAAGGTGTCGACGATCAGGCTGGCGACGTAATCGCCCGCCGCGTGACCGCCCATGCCATCGGCGACGGCCCACAGGCCGGCATCGGGCAATTCCAGGCAAGCATCTTCGTTGATCTGGCGAACCATGCCGACATGGCTGTAGCTGGCGGACTGATAAGTGATTGCAGGTGTGCTGGACATCTAGTTCGACACTCCGCTGCCCAACAGGAAACTGCCGAAATCGGCGGTCGCCGGCAACCCCGTGCAGCGCATCAGGCCGGCGGCGATCCGCTGCGAACCACGTCCCCACCACAGGCTCGCGCCGACACAGGCCTGCTCGGCCAGGGCCAGGCCACGACTCTGCGCATCGAGCGCGGCAAAGCGCTGCAACCCGGCGAAATCGCAGGTCGGGGGCTTGTTGGCAAACAACAGTGCGCCGAGGTCCTGGACGCCCTGGTCGAAGGCCTCGAAACCGGCCTCTTCTTCCAGGGTCGCCAGCAACAGCGCCTCGGCCTGTTCGAACCAGTCATCGGCGCCGCCCACCACCGTCGCCAGGGCATGCCCGGCGTCCAGCGGCTGGGCGATGGTCAGCGGAAAATAGCGGCCGACCCGGTCGATGCTCGGCATCAGCACGCCGGCGATCGCCTCGGGCCCACAGACGCCCGGTGCCAGGACAAAACGCCAGAGCGGGCTGACCAGGTACACATTCAGCCAGTCGCTGCCCAGTTGCTGCTGGCTGGCGAGCAGGCCGGACGCCAGCCAGGCGTCCCAGGGCTGCACGAAGCCCTGGGGCAGGCCGCGACTGACAAAGTCGCCGCGGCTGGCCAGCTTGCCGTAGAAACCCACTGTCGTCATAGGCGCTCCGGCAGGCTGAAGCCGCTGAGCACACGACTCTTGAACGGGTTGAAGGCGCTGTTGGCGCGCAGCTCGTAGGAGATGCTCGCGCCGTCCACACGCAAGCGCAGGTTGAAGCGGTCCGGGGAATTGCCGGCGTCCAGGTCCGACTGCTCCAGCAGGCGGAACCAGGCCCACGGGCCATCCAGGGTGATGCCGGAACGACCGGTCGCCGAGGGCGGCGAGATCGACAGGCGGACCACGCCGATACTTCCGGGGTTGGGCCATTGCATCGCCACCGGCCGGCTCGGGCCGTGGTCGTAGCTGATCTGCTGGCCATCGAGGTCGAGCAGGAACTGGGTGATCGAGGCATCCATCGCCACCGGCTTCAACTCGAAACGCACGATCGGCTGGGTGCCGCCGGAGCGGAAGAACGCATCGCGAATCGACGCGGCGCGCTGGAAGGTCTGCAACACGCCCGGTGCGATCCCCAGCTTCTGCGCCGCACCCGGCTGCCAGCGCCAGGTCGCCGCCGAGGTATCGACGTAGGGCTGCAGGTATTTGCGGAAGTAGTTGTCCATCACCCCGCCCACCCCGAAGAACTGGCCGAAGTCATCCAGGGTCGCGTCCCGGGCACTGCCGGAGGCCAGCGGATAACGACCGCTGAGGGACTGCCGGTAGACATTCACCACTTCGCTGGTCCAGGCCGCGTTCAGCTGGTTGCGCACCCCGCCCATCATGCTGTTGGTGGTGGAGCTGACCACCGACTTGACCAGCCCCTGGACCAGCGGTGGCTGGCGCTCGGCGGTCAGGCTGACCCGCGCGGCGGCGGCGCTGGCCTGGTTCTTCGCTTCACCGAGCAAGGCATCGCCACTGGCACCGACCATGGCGCTGACCTGCACATACAGTGCGTTCATGTCCGCCAGCAGGCCATCGATGGCCGCCGGCTCCCCCTCGCCCTTGTTGACCAGGGCATTGAGTTCAGCGAAGTGCGCGCTGACCGGGTCCTCGCCCGCCGCCGCCGGCGCGGTGCCGGCCGCCTGTTCCTGGCCGAGCATCGAACCCAGGCGCTGCTTGATCTGGTCGACCCCGCTGTCGACCTTCTTGCCCTGGGCCGCCAGCAGACGTTCTTCCTGCTGCAGGTCGGTTTCCCTGGCCACCGCCACCAGCAGTTTTTTCAGTGGCGAGGTCGGTCCGGATATCACCCGCAGGACATCGGCCGCCTGGGCCACGCTGGTGATCGGCACAAAGTCGATATCCGCCAGCAGGGCATCCCACTGGCGCAGGTAGTCCTGGAAGTACAGGCGGCGCACATCTGCCGCCAGGCTGGAGACATTCTGTTGCTCGGCCTGGTCACGCCCCAGTACCCACTGTTCTTCGGCCAGGGTTCCGGCCTGGCTCAGGCTGCTCAGCAGGAACGCCTCGCGATAGCCCCTGGCAGTGAAGAAGCCGCTCAGGGGATCGCCCAGGGGCTTGCCGCTCTTGCGACTGAAGACCAGCGCGGCATCGCGACCGGCGGCTTCGTTCAGGCGGAAATCGGGCACTCCTTCCGGCAGCTTCTGGCGCTTGACGCGGTCGTAGACCCGCTGCGCCACCGGCAGTTGCTGCAACTGGCGGCGCAGGTCGTCGATCAGCCGCTCGTCCAGCCGGGCATTCGGCGGACGGCGCTCGAACAGCGCCTTGAGGTGCTCGCCCAGAGCCAGCCGCTGCTCCGGCGGCAGGTCACGGGGCAGGCTGCGGTCCCAGTCGAGGGCGATCCAGGCCTTGATGAACTCCGGATCGTAATGCTCGTTGTCGGCCAGCATCAGGTAGGCCTTCAGCCCCTCGTAGAGGAAGTCCGAGTTGCCGCCGCCGTGCAGTTGTTCCTCGACCCGGGTCAGCAGGCGCGGCGCGAACACCGCGATCAACAGCTTGCGATAGACACTGGCGGACTCGGCCTCGAGCATGTCGCCCTGATACAGCCCCAGCCCTTCGGACCAGCCCGGCGCATCGCCGGCCAGGTGCCTGACCGCGTTGAGCAGCGGCAGCACCGCCAGCACATCGCGCTGCGCCGGGCTGAGGTTCTGCACGCTCTGGCCCAGCGGCGCGACCTTCTGGTCGACCTGGGCGATATAGGCCTGGTTGGCGCGGTAGCTCACCAGCCACAGCGAGCCCACCAGCAGCACCACCGCGACCGTTGCCGCCAGTACGCCACGGGCCAGCCATTTGCGCCGGCGCTCGACCTTGGGGTTGACGCCGACCAGTCCGCGCTCGGCGAAAGCCACGGCGGTGAACAGCTTCTCGATGAAATAGCTGCGCCCGGTACCGCTCTGGCGGGCCAGTTGCTGGCGGTCCAGGTTCATGCTCTGGGCCATGGCACCGATCAGGCGGTCGATCGGGCTGCCTTCCTGGGTGCCGCTGGTGAAGTACACGCCGCGCAACAGCGCCCGGTCTTCATAGGCGTTGGGCTTGAACACGCCGTCGAGGAAGCTCTGCAGGCATTCCTTCAGCGCGCCGAACTGCTGCGGGAAACCGTAGATCAGGTCGCGCCGCGCCGGGTCGCGTTCCTGCTGCAGGCGCTCCACCAGGCGGGCGTTGAGGCGCTGCTCAAGCGCGGCGAATTCGCTCTTGAAATGCAACAGCGGACCTTCGGCGTTCTTGCCGTCGTCCAGGGCAAAGGTCATGCCCCAGACCTGCGCCCGTTCTTCCTTGCTCAGGGCATCGAAGAACTCCATGAACCCCGGCACCAGGTCCAGCTTGGTCAGCATCAGGTAGATCGGGAAGCGCACCCCGAGCTGGGTGTACAACTCCTGGATCCGCGCGCGGATCGCGGTGGCATGGGCCGCCCGCTCCGCGTCGGTGCTCAGCAGCAGGTCGGACAGGCTGATGGCGATGAAGGCGCCGTCGATGGGCCGGCGCGAACGCTGGGTCTTGAGCAGGTCGAGGAAGCCCAGCCAGGCCGCCTTGTCCACCTGGGCATGGCTGTCCTGGGTGGTGTAGCGCCCGGCGGTGTCCAGCAGCACCGCTTCGTCGGTGAACCACCAGTCGCAGTTGCGCGTGCCGCCGACCCCGCGGATCGCCCCGGCGCCGAGTTGCGCGGCCAGGGGGAAGTGCATCCCGGAATTGACCAGCGCGGTGGTCTTGCCCGAACCCGGTGGGCCGATGATCACGTACCACGGCAACTCGTACAGGTTGCGCCGCTCGTCACCGCCGAGCTTGGCCTTCTTGAGCAGCACCAGCGCCTCGTCCATGCGCTGGCGCAAGGTCGCCAGCTCCTCGGCGGTGGCCACGCTGGCGGGGTCCGGCGCGGTTTCCGCGGCCAGGCTCTGCATGACTTTCGCCGCCTGGCGGCGGGCCTGGATCAGGCGGAACAGGCGATAGCCGATCCACACCGCGAAGATCAGGATGATCAGCGCCCAGCGCCGCCCTGGCGGCACCAGCGCTTCCAGCAGCGGGCCGACGAACCAGATGATCAGGCTCAGGGCGATCAGCCCCAGCAACGGGATCACCCAGCGAATGACAAAACCGAAAAACGCCTTCACTCGACTCCCTCCGCCAAGACTGTGATTTCCACCCGACGATTCTTCGCCCGGCCCTCGGCCGTGGCGTTCGAGGCCAAGGGCTCGGTGTCGCTGCGCCCTTCGGCGCTGAAACGTTCCGGCTGGCCGGTCTTCGCCGCGAGGATCTGCAGCACCTGCTCGGCCCGCGCCTGGGACAAGGCCCAGTTCGACGGGAAACGCAGGGTGGCGATCGGGCGGTTGTCGCTGTGGCCGGTGACCCGCACCTGGCCCTTGACCTTGTGGATGGCGTCGGCGATGCGCAGCATCAGCGGCTGGAAGTCATCGACGATGCTGGAGCTGGCCGAGGCAAAGAGTTCGTCGCCGCGAATGGTCACCACCGAGCGATCGACCTTGTCTTCGACGGCGACCTTGCCAGCCTTGATCTCCTCGGCGAGGAACCCCGCCAGGCGCGGCCGCTCCACCAGCTTGGGCTGCACCACCGGACGGTCGATGGTCTGCACCGGGATCTCGCCCAGGGCATGGATATTCTTGAACACCGGCTCGGCGTCGGCGGCCAGCTTCAGGCGCAGGCCGAACAGCAGCGCCAGCAGCAACGCCAGGCCGATGGCGACACCGACCCAGGGCGGCATGAACTGGCTCAGGCGGTCGCGCACCACGCTCAGGCCGCGCCAATGGGGCGACAGCTCGCGCTCGTACTCGCCACGGGCGCTGCGGATCGCCGCGCTGGTGCGTTCGCGCAGGGCATCGAGCTGGCTGCGACCGTCGTTCATCACCCGATAACGACCTTCGAACCCCAGGCAGATGCACAGGTACAGCAGCTCCAGCAGATACAGGCGTTCGCGCGGGCTCTGCAGGCAATGTTCGAGCAGCTGGAAGACCTTTTCGCCACCCCAGGCCTCGTTGTGCACAGTGATCAGCAGGCTCTGCTTGCCCCATTCACTGGCGCTGCCCCACGGCGTGCTGAGCACGGCTTCATCGAGGGCGGTGCACAGCGCGTAGCGCGCCAGCAGCACTTCGTTGCGGGCCACGCCGGCGGCTTCGGCGCGCTCTTCGAACTGGCGCAGGTAGGCCAGCAATTGCGCGCGCAGGCTCGCCGGTGCCGGGTGGGCGATGGTGTTGCGCAAGCGTGTCAGCAACGCCAGCAACGGGCCGGCGGCGCTTTCCAGCGGGTTCAGGCCCTGGGACTGGCCCAGCGGCAGCGGCGCGGCCGGCATCGACAAGGGCGCCACCGGCTCGGCCCGGGCAGCGGCTTGCGGCTCGCGGCCACCGGGACGCGGCATGAACTGGGTACGGTCGTTGGGGACCGGCGCGGGCTGGCCCAGCGGATCTTCATTGGAGTGCATCGCGGCTTATCCTCGAATGGCCCAGAAGGCCAGGTTCAACCCCGGAAACTCGCCGGCGACATGGAACGCGAAGCCGCCGGAGTGGATCAGTTGCTTCCAGTGCTCGCTGCCACGGTCCAGCTCGTAGTAGGTGGAACCGGCGTGGAACGGGATCTGCCGCGGCGCCACCGGCAACGGCAACAGACCGATGCCCGGCAACTGCAGGTTGACCAGGTCGCGGATGTGCTCCACCGAACCGATCTTGCTTTGCTGGGCAAAACGCCCGCGCAGGGTTTCGCTGGGGATATCGGCACGCACCACCAGGATGAAGCTGGCGTTGTCGATCAGGGTCTTGTCGGCGAGCATCGCCACATGGATACCGTAGGCTTTCTCGACGATCGGAATCGGCGTGGCCTTGCTGTCGATCAGCATCGACAAGGCTTCGCGCAGCGCCTGCATGACCGGGGCGAAGCTCAGCACCAGGGCATCGTGCTGGTACTGCGGATACTCGGCAGGACGCCGGCCGCTCTGGGAAAAGGTGGCAAACTCGCCGGCCAGACTCACCAGTTCGCTGTAGAAACGCTCGGGGTGCAGCGGGCTCAGCTGGCTCAGGTGATTGACCAGCGGCTCGGCGCGGTTGACCAGTTGCAGCAGCATGAAGTCGGCGATCTCCGAGGCACCGCCGGCGCCCGAAGCGACGACCCGCCCGGCCAGGGCTTCGCCACGCTGGTGCAGGAGGCCCAGCAGCTCGCTGCGAAAGGCCGTCAGCGGCTTGCTGGCGGCCACGTCCAGCACCGGCGGGATATAGCTGTCGTCCAGCACCAGGGCGCGGTCGGCACGTTTTTCCTTGATCCGCACCAGGCCGATGGCGGCGTAGTCGCTCAGGCCATCGCCGGTGGTCAGCAGGCGCAACGCACGGGAGCCCACGGCCACCGGCGCACGGTTCTCGAACGGGGCGTTGTCGTCACGCACTTCGCGCACCTGGCTCAGGTAGCGTGCGCCGCCGAGTTCCTCGCCTTCGTCGACGGTATCGCGGGCACCGGCACGCTTGAGCGGCAACGCCAGGTAGATCACCCCGTCACGCAGGCTGTCCTCGATGCTCAGCGGGCTCGGCGCCACGTCGTCATGGGGAATATTGAACGGCGTGCCGTCCGGCAGCAGGCCCCGGGCGGAAACGATGGCCAGCTTGCCCTGGGCCAGCAGGCCCTGGTCGATCAACAGCTCGGAAAAACCCCAGGCACCGACCGCCAGCGGGCGGCTGCGGGCGTCGATCAGGTTTTCCAGATAACGGTCATGCTGCTGGAAGTGCTGCGTTCCGATGAACATGCCTTCCGACCAGACCACTCGATTGTTCCAGGACATGGCTTCTCCGTTTGCCTAAGGGGCGGTGCGTTCGACGGCGCTGCGCACGGCACGCACATCGAGGCTGATCTGATAGTCGGTGACTTGCCGGGGCGGCACGTTGAGCACGCTGCGCCAGAGCGCCTGGTCGATTTCGCGATAGCCCACCACCAGCCCGACCTGGCGGGTCGCGGGATTGAGCGGGCGCTCGACACTCAGTTGTTCGCCGGGCTGGACCAGCACCTCGTCCTGATCGACAAGATCGGCACCGAGGGTGGCCTGGGCCCGTTCGGCCAGGGCGAAATAATCGGCACGGCTGAAGTTGGCGGTATTCTTCAGCTCGAAAATACGCACGCGCACCGGGGCCGGCGCGCCGTTGGCGCCAGGGTTGAGGCCGGCGATGGCATGGAAATTCAAGACAACGGTGGCGCTATCGGCAACCGGGCTATCGGCGGGCGCTGGAGCCGCCGCATCCCTGGCACATGCGCTCAGCAGCAGTGTCGCGGCTGCGGCGAGTAAAGCTCGGTGAATCATCCTGCGTCCTCAATGACGTGCTGAACTATCCGTTAAATCCTGTGTTGCAAAAAATCGTTGGCGCCGTGGCGCTGCTACTGGCGCCTTCGCGGGCAAGCCCGCTCCTACAGGGGTCCAGGCGTACACAAAATCTGCGCAAGACCCGGACATTGTGGGAGCGGGCTCGCCCGCGAAGAGGCCCCCGTGGCCACCCCACTAGCCCCGGCGCAATCGCGCGCTGTGTTCTTCATAGGCCCGGCTGAACTCCCGCCCGAACAGGTCCTGGAAGTCCTCTTCGGCCTCGCGGGAGATGTTCGTGTACAGCTCGGTGAACTGTTGCCAGTACTGTGCCTGGCGCGAACCGCTGAACAGGTTCGACAGGCCGCCGGGCCGGCTCATGCGGGCCTCCAGTTCGGCCGGTTCGAAGCGCTTGAGCAGGTGCTTGATCGCCGCTTCCACCCCGGCCATGACCGCCAGCTGGTGGGCCCGCAAGTCATCGAAACTGTCCCGCACCGCCTGGTCCGGGGCCATGAAGGCCTGGTTGCCATGGCGCAGCAGCAACAGCAGCGCCTCATCGGCGTTCGGGGCAAATTTCAGCGGATTGTTTTCCACCGGGCGGATCATCGTCTGCTGCATGCGGAATTCGCCCTTGAGGCTGCTGCGCGCCCGCAGGACATCGATCAGTCCTTCGACCATCAGCCGATAACTGCGACCGATGGCCTCCATCTGCGCTTCCACCTGGGCGCCGTCGATACGCAACTGATCCAGGCCCGCACCGCGCAGGAAGGCTTGCAGCAGGGCCGCCTGCGACCCGGCCGTCGACGGTGAATCAACGGCCGGCACCACAGGGGCCACGAGCGGTTCGACCACTGCCGCGGGCGGCGCGGGAATCGGCTCGATAATCTCCGGTATCGCTACCGGGACCGGTGGCGGCGGGTTGATCGCCACCTTCGGCGTATCGCCGAACAGGTCCCAGTCTTCGGGAATCACCCCGGCGGCGGGAACGACCGCGGGTGCGGCCACGGCAACCGGCGGGCTCAGGGGAGTCGGCGGACGGAAATCATGCTGCTGCGCCGGCACATGATCCGGCTGGGTGGCCGGCGGCACGCTGGTGGGTGTCAGGAAGTCGAACAGGTCGGGCAAGGTATCCATCGCCGAGCCGCCCTGGAAATGCACCGCGGGCGTATTGACCGGCACAGGCGTCGGCGCTGGCGCGGCACGCCCCATCAGCGCCTCGAAACTGTTGGAAGAGTCCACGCCGGAAAACGCGGCATCGGCCAGTTGCAGGTTGAAGTCGATACGTGCGCGGATCTCGTATTCACCGATACGGATAACTTCGCCATCCTGCAATGGCTCGCTGTTACCCCTGCGCAAACGGATACCGGCATTGACCAGTTCCACTCCATTGGTGCTGTTATCGGTCAGATAGTAACGTCCGTCCTTATATTGAATAACGCAATGTCGGGAAGAAACCAGCCGCTCCGGATCGGGAAGTACCCAGTCATTTTCAGAACTACGGCCAATTGCCATCACTCCCTTGTCCATGGATTTCTCGGGACATTGGCCGGGGGTGATCTTGTGATAACTAGTGATAGTCAAACACAGCGACATTGCGCCTCCTTGCAGTACTTCCACGCGCGGCCAGCCCGCCACAACGACCTTGCGGCGAGCCCCGTCCGGGCCTTGCAAACCCTGGATAAAAACCTATTGATTTCAGCCAGTTCGGCGAAACTACCGGATTCTACCCACAATTTTCTTACAATCGTACACGGCATGACCCATGAGTCGTCAGCCTTGCCGAGTCCGTCACAACGGTAACAAAGGGCAGATAGCTTACCTTGACAAGCCCCAAGTACTACACCAAAAATGCACAACTTCTCGTTTATACATGATGGCTACGTGATATCAAGCAGCCAATATCAACGAGAACTATGAGACTTTCCTCCCGGGAACTTTCACAGGAAATAGCTGGCACTTTGCCAGCAGATAAGGAGATCGATTTTGCTGGACGTGCCATTGTTGCTCGCCGCTGTTTCCGCGAACTCGCCCTGTGGCGAGGACCTGGAATATGACGCGCAATTCTTGCAATTGGAGCGCG
Source organism: Pseudomonas sp. Mn2068 (assembly GCF_049319725.1). NCBI lineage: Bacteria > Pseudomonadati > Pseudomonadota > Gammaproteobacteria > Pseudomonadales > Pseudomonadaceae > Pseudomonas > Pseudomonas sp. Mn2068. The sequence continues at coordinate 337,345 of NZ_JBMOUG010000008.1, forward strand.
ACGCCCAAGGCAAACCCGAGCGTAGCATGGGCGATTCGGTGCAACCTGCCGAGCCCCCCGCCTGGCGTGCCATCGAACAGTCGAGCACGTCCCTGCTGCAGCGCAGCAAAGACCTGCGCATCACCCACTTCCTGACGCAAAGCGCCCTGGCCCTCGACGGTTTCGCCGGCCTGAACGATGCCCTGAACCTGATCAGCCAGCTGCTCCAGCAGTACTGGGCCGAGCTTTACCCGCAGCTCGATGCCGATGACGACAATGACCCCACGGTGCGGGTCAATGCGCTCTCGGGCCTGGCCTGCGAGACCAATGTCCGCCTGCTGCGCGAAAGCGTGCTGACCCGCTCCCGGGCCTTCGGTACCGTCACCCTGCGCGCGGCGCTGAACGCCAGCGGCCTGCAGAGTTTCTCCGACGAGAGCCTGAACGCCGACGAGCTGGGCGGCGCCCTGCGCGACAGCGATCCGCAGCAACTGGACGCCGTGCGCCGCAGCCTGACCGAGGCCCGCAGCGCCCTCGACGCCATCGAGCGCTTCGTCTCCGAACAGGTCGGCTCGGCCCAGGGCGTCGACCTGAGCGCCTTGCGCCAGCCGCTCAAGCTCGCGTTGCAGGTGCTCGCCGAGTACGCCCCGGACAGCGCCGGCGAGCCGGAAACCGAGGCCGCCGAAAGCCCCGCCGACACCAGCGGATACCCCCCGGTCGACGCCCCTGCAGCCGCGACTCCACGCGCCACGGGCGAGATCGGCAACCGCGACGACGTGTTACGCAGCCTCGATCGGATCCTCGCCTACTACACTCGCCACGAGCCCTCGAGCCCGTTGCCGGTGCTGTTGAACCGGGCGAAGAATCTGGTCCACGCCGACTTTGCGGCGATCGTGCGCAATCTGATTCCCGATGGCATGTCCCAGTTTGAAAACCTGCGTGGTCCCGAGGGCGAGTAAGCCCCCGCGGAATGCGCAGTTACGTTAACGGCAGACACCGATGACGCCTACACCGTCGCAGCAGCGACCAGGAGCAGCAACGTGGCGAAGCAAAGTTCTCAGAAATTCATCGCGCGCAACCGCGCGCCACGGGTCCAGATCGAGTACGACGTGGAACTCTACGGCGCCGAGAAAAAGGTCCAGCTGCCCTTCGTCATGGGCGTGATGGCCGATCTCGCCGGCAAGCCCGCCGAACCCCTGGCCGCGGTCGCCGACCGCAAGTTCCTGGAGATCGACGTCGACAACTTCGACTCGCGCCTCAAGGCCATGCAGCCACGGGTCGCGTTCAACGTGCCGAACGAACTGACCGGCGAAGGCAACCTGAGCCTGGACATCACCTTCGAAAGCCTGGACGACTTCAGCCCCGCCGCCGTGGCCCGCAAGGTCGACTCGCTGAACAAGCTGCTCGAGGCGCGGACCCAGCTGGCCAACCTGCTGACCTACATGGACGGCAAGACCGGCGCCGAAGAAATCATCATGAAAGCCATCAAGGATCCGGCGTTGCTCCAGGCCCTGGCGAGTGCGCCAAAGCCCCAGGACTCCGAGCCCAGCGCTTAATCAGGACGAACGATCATGACCCAGTTGCAGCAAGACAATCAGCCTCTGCAAAGCGGCACCACCGAACCCAGCGAGTTCGCCAGCCTGCTGATGCAGGAGTTCAAGCCCAAGACCGAGCGTGCCCGCGAAGCCGTCGAAGGCGCCGTGCGTACCCTCGCCGAGCAGGCCCTGGCGCAAACCAGCCTGGTGTCCAACGACGCCATCAAGTCGATCGAATCGATCATCGCCGCCATCGACGCCAAGCTCACCGCGCAAGTCAACCAGGTGATCCATCACCCTGACTTCCAGCAGCTGGAAAGCGCCTGGCGCGGCCTGCACTACCTGGTCAACAACACCGAAAGCGATGAACAGCTGAAGATCCGCGTGCTGAACATCTCCAAGCCGGAACTGCACAAGACCCTGAAGAAATTCAAGGGCACGGCCTGGGACCAGAGCCCGATCTTCAAGAAGATGTACGAAGAGGAATACGGTCAGTTCGGTGGCGAGCCCTACGGCTGCCTGGTGGGCGACTACTACTTCGACCAGTCGCCGCCGGATGTCGAGTTGCTCGGCGAGCTGTCCAAGGTCTGCGCGGCGATGCACGCGCCGTTCATTGCCGCCGCCTCGCCGACGGTGATGGGCATGGGTTCGTGGCAGGAACTGTCGAACCCGCGTGACCTGACCAAGATCTTCACCACTCCGGAATACGCCGGCTGGCGTTCCCTGCGCGAATCCGAAGACTCGCGCTACATCGGCCTGACCATGCCGCGCTTCCTCGCGCGCCTGCCGTACGGGGCCAAGACCGATCCGGTGGAAGCCTTCGCCTTCGAAGAAGACACCGACGGCGCCGACAGCAACAAATACACCTGGGCCAACGCGGCCTACGCCATGGCGGTGAACATCAACCGCTCGTTCAAGCACTACGGCTGGTGCTCGCGGATTCGCGGCGTCGAGTCCGGCGGCGAGGTCCAGGACCTGCCGGCCCACACCTTCCCGACCGACGACGGCGGCGTGGACATGAAGTGCCCGACCGAGATCGCCATCTCCGACCGGCGCGAGGCCGAGCTGGCGAAGAACGGCTTCATGCCGCTGCTGCACAAGAAGAACACCGATTTCGCCGCGTTCATCGGTGCCCAGTCGCTGCAGAAACCGGCCGAATACGACGACCCGGACGCCACCGCCAACGCCAACCTGGCCGCCCGCCTGCCGTACCTGTTCGCCACCTGCCGTTTCGCCCACTACTTGAAGTGCATCGTTCGCGACAAGATCGGCTCGTTCAAGGAAAAGGACGAAATGCAGCGCTGGTTGCAGGACTGGATCCTCAACTACGTCGACGGCGACCCGGCTCACTCCACCGAAACCACCAAGGCCCAGCACCCGCTGGCGGCGGCGGAAGTGGTGGTCGAGGACGTCGAAGGCAACCCGGGGTACTACACCTCGAAGTTCTTCCTGCGTCCGCACTACCAGTTGGAAGGCCTGACGGTTTCGTTGCGCCTGGTATCGAAGCTGCCGTCGGCAAAAGGGGCGTAACCCCAAACCTTGTGGGTACCACCCACCCTGCAGGAGCCGGCTCCCGCAAGGGGCCGTGTAACCCTCGATAACAGCGAATCCGCCCCCTACCTGGCGGGTCCTGGCTAACAACATCGTGGTGAAGACCACACTGGAGAAAACATGGCTGTTGATATCTTCATCAAGATCGGCGACATCAAGGGCGAGTCCCAGGACAAGGCCCACAAGGACGAGATCGACGTCCTGAACTGGAGCTGGGGCATGTCCCAGTCCGGCAACATGCACATGGGCGGTGGCGGCGGTGCCGGCAAGGTCAATATCCAGGACCTGTCGATCACCAAGTACGTCGACAAGTCGTCGCCGAACCTGATGATGCATTGCGCCAGCGGCAAGCACGTCGACAAGGTCACCCTGGTGGTGCGCAAGGCCGGCGGCGAAAGCCAGGTCGAGTACATGAAGATCGACCTCGAGGAAGTGCTGATCACCTCCCTGAGCACCGGCGGTTCGGGCAGCGATGATCGCCTGACCGAAAACGTCACCCTGAACTTCGCCCAGGTGATGGTCGAGTACCAGGAACAGAAGGCCGACGGCTCCAAGCAGGGCGGCCCGGTCAAGTTCGGCTGGAACATCCGCTCGAACACCAAGCGCTGATCCCCGCGCCCCCGACGCCTGGCGTCGGGGGCGTCTGGCGTTACCCCCGAATTCGATTCACTCCCGGTGCCCGAGCATGGCCAAGCCTTCGTTTCCCGATCAGCGCTGCTGCCATCCCAGAGCGGCCCGCCCCCATGACGTTCGGACGGGCGACGTTGCGCCATGAGTAGCGTGCCCAGCGACTTCGCCCTGCGCGAACGCCTGCAACCGTCGCTGCTCGACCGGCTGACCGACGACGAACCCGGCCATCTGCAGGAAGGCACGGACAAACGCGTGTTGTCCCTCAGCCAGCTCAAGGCCTCGGTGCTGCGTGACCTGACCTGGCTGCTCAATACCACGTCGCTGCTCGACGCCGACGCCACCGTGCACACCCCGGCGGGCACCTCGGTGATCAACTACGGCCTGCCGGCACTGGCCGGCTACAGTGCCTCGAGCATCGATATCCCGGTACTGGAAAGCCTGATCCACAAGGCCATCGTCACCTTCGAGCCGCGCATCCTGGCCAGCACCTTGCGGGTCCGCGCCCAGGTCGCCTACGGCGAGATGAACCACAATGCCCTGAGCTTCGAGATCGAGGGCGATCTCTGGGCGTTGCCGGCCTCCCTGCCATTGCTGCTGCGCACCGACCTCGACCTGGAGTCCGGCCATGTGCGCGTGGTCCCGGCCGAGCAACGGAGACGTTCATGAACCCGCGCCTGCTCGACCTCTACAACCAGGAACTGCAGCACGTGCGCGAAAGCGCCGCCGAGTTCGCCAAGGAATACCCGAAGATCGCCGGGCGCCTGACGCTGTCCGGGATCGACTGCGCCGACCCCTATGTCGAGCGCCTGCTGGAAGGTTTCGCCTACCTCACCGCGCGGGTGCAGCTCAAGCTCGACGCCGAGTACCCGACCTTCACCCACAACCTGCTGGAAATCGCCTACCCGCACTACCTGGCGCCGACTCCGTCGATGACCGTGGTGCAACTGCAGGCCGATCCCGACGAAGGCTCGCTGGCCGGCGGTTTCACCCTGCCCCGCGACAGCGTGCTGCGCGCCACCCTGGGCAAGGATACCCAGACCTCCTGCGAGTACCGCAGCGCCCATGCCGTGACCTTGTGGCCGCTGCAGGTCAGCCAGGCCGAGTACTTCGGCAATCCTTCGGCAGTGCTCGGGCGCCTGGCCGCCAGTGAGCCGAAAGCCAAGGCCGGCCTGCGCCTGACCCTGCGCACCGGGGCCGAGCTGCCGTTCAACCAGCTCGACCTGGACAGCCTGCCGCTGTATCTCAATGGCGCCGACGAGCAGCCGTTCCGGCTCTACGAGCAACTGCTGGGCAATGCCTGCGCGGTCTTCGCCCGTGCCCCCGGCGGCGACTGGGTAGAACGCCTGCCGCCGGATGCCCTGCGCGCCTGCGGCTTCGATGACCGGGAAGCAGCGATGCCGGTGGTGGCCCAGGCCTTCCAGGGCTATCGGCTGCTGCAGGAATACTTCGCCCTGCCGCAACGCTACCTGTTCGTCGAGTTCGCCGGGCTGGGGCGCGCGGTCAAACGCTGCGCCGGCCAGGAGCTGGAACTGATCGTGCTATTCGAGCGCTTCGACCAGAGTCTGGAAGGCAGCGTCGGCAGCGCGCAGTTCGTGCCCTTCTGCACGCCGGCGATCAACCTGTTTCCCCGTCGCGTGGACCGCATCCACCTTTCCGACCGGGTCAACGAGCACCATGTGATCGCCGACCGCACCCGGCCCATGGACTTCGAGATCCACTCGCTGACCGGCGTCACTGGCCACGGCACCGGGCCCGACCAGCCGTTCCTGCCGTTCTATGCCGTGCGCGATCCGTCCCGCTATGGCCGCGACCAGGCCTACTACACCCTGCGCCGCGAACCACGGGTGCTGTCCAGCGAACAACGGCGCAAGGGCACCCGCTCGACCTATATCGGCAGCGAGACCTTCATCAGCCTGGTGGACAGCCAGCAGGCCCCGTACCGCCACGACCTGCGCCAGCTGGGCGTCAGCGCCCTGTGCACCAACCGCGACCTGCCGCTGTTCATGAACGTCGGCACCGGCAAGAGCGACTTCACCCTGGCCGACAGTGCCCCGGTGTCGGCGGTGCGCTGCCTGGCCGGGCCGAGCCGGCCGCGCGCCAGCCATGCCCATGACAACAAGGCCTGGCGCCTGATCAGCCAGCTGTCGCTGAACTACCTGTCACTCAGCGAACAGGGCCAGGGCGCCGCTGCCCTGCGCGAACTGCTGCGCCTGTACGGCGACAGCAACGACGCCGCCCTGCACTTGCAGATCGAAGGCCTGCGCGAGGTTAGCAGCAAGGCCTGCACCCGGCGCCTGCCGATGCCCGGGCCGATCGTCTTCGGCCGCGGGCTGGAGATCACCCTGGAATTTGACGAGAACGCGTTTCGCGGCACCGGGGTGTTTCTCCTCGGCGCGGTGTTCGAACGTTTCCTGGCACGCTATGTGTCGATCAACAGTTTTACCGAGACGGTGATCCGTACCACCGAACGCGGCGAGATCATGCGATGGAAAGCCAAGCCCGGACGCCGTCCGACCCTGTGAGCACGCTCACGGCGATGCAATCCGAGCCCTGGGAATACGATTTCTTCCAGGCGCTGCGGCGTATCGAGTGCGAATCGCCGCACCTGCCGCGCTTCGGCCATTCGTTGCGCCTGGCGGACGATCCGTTGCGCCTCGGCCAGCAGCTCGATTGTGCCTTCGCCCCGGCGACCCTGGCGTCGATGTCACCGGCCACCGAGACCACGCCGGCACGCCTGGAACAGTTCTTCTTCGGCCTCGGCGGCCCCAACGGCCCGCTGCCGCTGCACCTCACCGAATACATGCGCGAGCGCCAGCGCAATAACGCCGACAGCACCAGCAAGCGCTTTCTCGATGTCTTCCACCACCGCCTGCTGAGTCTGTTCTACCGGGCCTGGGCCGAGGCGCGGCCGACCGTCAGCCACGACCGCCCGGATGATGACTACTGGTCCGCGCGCCTCGCCGCCCTGAGCGGCCGGGGCATGCCCAGCCTGCACAAGCAGGGCTTGATCCCGGATACCGCCAAGCTGCACTTCAGCGGCCACCTCGCCGCGCAGACCCGCTATCCGGACGGCCTGAAGGCGATCCTCAGCGAGTATTTCGGCCTGCCGGTGGAAATCGAGGAATACGTCGGCCAGTGGCTGGAGCTGCCGGAACGCAGCCGGGTCGGGGTCAGCGCCCACCAGCTGGGCGTGGACTTCTGCCTCGGGCGCCACGTCTGGGATCGCCAGCACAAGTTCCGGATCCGCTTCGGCCCGCTGAAGCTCGATGAATACATGGGCCTGCTGCCCGACGGCGAACCCTTCCGTCATCTGGTGGCCTGGGTCGCCGAATACCTGGGACACGAGCTGGACTGGGACCTGAACCTGGTCCTCGAACAGCCCGAAGTCCCCAGGTTGCAACTCAACGGCCGGTTCCGCCTGGGCTTCAACACCTGGGTCGGCCAACCCCGAGACGATGCCAGGGACCTGATCCTGGCCCGGCATTACGCCGAACACGCCACACCAGCCCACCACTCAAGGAGCACAGAGCATGGGTGAAATCAGTCGCGCCGCGCTGTTCGGCAAACTCAACAGCGTCGCCTACAAGGCCATCGAGGCCGCCACGGTCTTCTGCAAGCTGCGGGGCAATCCCTATGTGGAACTCGCCCACTGGTTCCACCAGCTGCTGCAATTGCAGGACTCGGACCTGCACCGGCTGGTGCGCCAGTTCAACCTCGAACCGGCGCGCCTGGCCCGCGACCTGACCGAGGCGCTGGACCGCCTGCCCCGTGGCTCGACCTCGATCACCGACCTGTCGTCCCATGTCGAGGAAGCCGTGGAGCGCGGCTGGGTCTACGGCAGCCTGATGTTCGGCGAGAGCCAGGTGCGCACCGGCTACCTGGTGCTCGGTATCCTCAAGACCCCGAGCCTGCGCCATGCGCTGCTGGGATTGTCGACGGAGTTCGACAAGATCAAGGCCGAGGCCCTGAGCGAACGTTTCGACGAATATGTCGGTGACTCGCCGGAAAACAATCTGGTCGCCAGCGACGGCTTCAATGCCGCTGCCGTGCCGGGCGAAGCCAGCGGTGCCATGGCCCCGAGCGCCATGGGCAAGCAGGAAGCCCTCAAGCGTTTCACCGTCGACCTGACCGAACAGGCCCGCAGCGGCAAGCTCGACCCGATCGTCGGCCGTGACGAGGAGATCCGCCAGCTGGTGGATATCCTCATGCGCCGGCGCCAGAACAACCCGATCCTCACCGGCGAAGCCGGGGTCGGCAAGACCGCCGTGGTCGAGGGCTTCGCCCTGCGCATCGTCGCCGGCGACGTACCGCCGGCCTTGAAGGATGTCGAGCTGCGCAGCCTCGATGTCGGCCTGCTGCAGGCCGGCGCGAGCATGAAGGGCGAGTTCGAACAACGCCTGCGCCAGGTCATCGAAGACGTCCAGGCCTCGCCCAAGCCGATCATCCTGTTCATCGACGAAGCCCACACCCTGGTTGGTGCCGGTGGCGCCGCCGGCACCGGCGACGCGGCCAACCTGCTCAAGCCCGCCCTCGCCCGCGGCACCCTGCGTACCGTGGCCGCCACCACCTGGGCCGAGTACAAGAAGCACATCGAGAAAGACCCGGCGCTGACCCGCCGCTTCCAGGTGGTGCAGGTCGCCGAGCCCTCGGAAGACAAGGCCCTGCTGATGATGCGCGGCGTCGCCTCGACCATGGAAAAACACCACCAGGTGCAGATCCTCGACGAAGCGCTGGAGGCCTCGGTCAAGCTGTCCCATCGCTATATCCCGGCGCGGCAGCTGCCGGACAAGTCCGTCAGCCTGCTGGACACCGCCTGCGCGCGGGTCGCCATCAGCCTGCACGCGGTGCCGGCGGAAGTCGATGACAGTCGCCGACGCATCGAGGCCCTGGAAACCGAGCTGCAGATCATTGCCCGCGAACACGCCATCGGCATCGATACCGGCGCCCGCCAGAACAACAGCGAGACCTTGCTGGGCAACGAGCGCGAGCGCCTGGCCGAACTGGAAAGCCGCTGGGCCGAAGAAAAAGGCCTGGTGGACGAACTGCTCGCCACCCGCGCCGAGCTGCGCGAAAGCGTCGGCGTGGTCGACAGCGAGGCCGGCACCGAACAGGGCCACGCCCTGCGGGAAAAGCTGGTCGACCTGCAACAGCGCCTCAGTGCCCTGCAAGGCGAAACCCCGCTGATCCTGCCGACCGTGGACTACCAGGCGGTGGCCTCGGTCGTGGCCGACTGGACCGGCATTCCGGTGGGCCGCATGGCCCGCAACGAACTGGAAACCGTGCTCAACCTCGACCAGCACCTGCAAAAGCGCATCATCGGCCAGGACCATGCCCTGCGGATGATCGCCAAGCGCATCCAGACCTCCCGCGCCGGCCTCGACAACCCGAGCAAGCCGATCGGCGTGTTCATGCTCGCCGGCACCTCCGGCGTGGGCAAGACCGAAACCGCCCTGGCCCTGGCCGAAGCCATGTACGGCGGCGAGCAGAACGTCATCACCATCAACATGAGCGAGTTCCAGGAAGCCCACACCGTCTCGACCTTGAAGGGCGCCCCGCCGGGTTATATCGGCTATGGCGAAGGCGGCGTGCTGACCGAGGCCGTGCGGCGCAAGCCCTACAGCGTGGTGCTGCTGGACGAGGTGGAAAAAGCCCACCCGGACGTGCACGAGATCTTCTTCCAAGTCTTCGACAAGGGCGTGATGGAGGACGGCGAAGGCCGGGTGATCGACTTCAAGAACACCCTGATCCTGCTCACCACCAACGCCGGCACCGAGCTGATCTCGCACCTGTGCAAGGACGCCAGCAACGTGCCGGACCCGGAAGAGATCGCCAAGGCGCTGCGCCAGCCGTTGCTGGAGATCTTCCCGCCGGCGCTGCTCGGGCGCCTGGTGACCATTCCGTACTACCCGCTCAGCGACAGCATGCTCAAGGCGATCACCCGCCTGCAGCTGGGCCGCATCAAGAAGCGCGTGGAGAGCACGCACAAGGTCGCCTTCGACTTCGACGACGCGGTGGTCGACCTGATCGTCTCGCGCTGCACCGAGACCGAAAGCGGCGGGCGGATGATCGATACCATCCTGACCAACAGCCTGCTGCCGGACATGAGCCGCGAATTCCTCACGCGCATGCTCGAAGGCAAGGCCCTGGCAGGCGTGCGGATCAGCGAGCGGGATAACGAGCTGCACTACCAGTTCAGCGACGCAACTTGACTACGCCATAACCTGTAGGAGCTGGCTTGCCAGCGATGATAGCGACACGGTGTCCTTCCAGACCGCATCGCCTGGATCGCCAGCAAGCCGGCTCCTACAAGTGTGTAGCGCTCCATCTATCGCATTCAACGAGATAATCGATGCAATTCACACAAGCCACCCGCCTGGCCCAGATCAACAGCCCACTCGGGCCGGACGTGCTGTTGCTCAAGGATTTCGGCGGCGGTGAGGAACTGGGTCGGCTGTTCGACTACGAATTGCACCTGACCTCCAGCGACGGCGCCATCGACCTGAACCAGTTGCTGGGCAAGCCCATGAGCCTCACCCTGCAATTGCAGGGCGGCGGCGCCCGGCATTTCCACGGCATCGTCGCGCGCTGCAGCCAGAATGTCAGCCAGGGCCAGTTCGCCAGCTACTCGGTGACCCTGCGCCCCTGGCTCTGGCTGCTGACCCGGACCTCCGACTGCCGGATCTTCCAGCACCAGAGCATCCCGCAGATCATCAAGCAGGTGTTCCGCGACCTCGGCTTCTCCGACTTCGAGGATGTCCTCAGCCAGCCCTACCGCGAGTGGGAATACTGCGTGCAGTACCGCGAGAGCAGCTTCGATTTCGTCAGCCGGCTGATGGAACAGGAAGGCATCTACTACTACTTCCGCCATGAAAAGGATCGCCACGTACTGGTCCTGGCCGACGCCTACGGCGCGCACCACCCGGCGCCGGGCTACGAGTCGCTGCCCTACTATCCGCCGGACGGCCAGCATCGCGAGCGCGACCACCTCAATGGCTGGCACCTGGCCCAGGAAGTCCAGCCGGGCTCGCTGGAACTCAACGACTACGACTTCCAGCGCCCCAGCGCGCGGATCGATGTGCGCTCGGCCATGCCGCGCCCGCACACCGCCGGTGACTATCCGCTCTACGACTACCCCGGCACCTATGTGCAGAGCCAGGACGGCGAGCACTACGCCCGCACGCGCATCGAAGCCATCCAGAGCCTGCATGAGCGCGTCGAGCTCAACGGCAACGCCCGCGGCGTCGGGGCCGGGCACCTGTTCAGCCTGACCGGCTTCGGCCGCCAGGACCAGAACCGCGAGTACCTGATCGTCGGCGCCCGTTACTACATCGCCCAGGAAAACCTCGAATCCGGCGCCACTGCGGCCGGCGCGCAGTTCGAAAGCAGCCTGACCTGCATCGACGCGCAGCAGAGCTTCCGTCCGCTGGCGAACACCACGCGGCCCATCGTCAAGGGCCCGCAGACCGCGGTGGTGGTCGGTCCAGCCGGCGAAGAGATCTGGACCGACCAGTTCGGCCGGGTCAAGGTGCACTTCCACTGGGACCGTCACGACCAGTCCAACGAGAACAGCTCCTGCTGGATCCGCGTGTCGCAAGCCTGGGCCGGCAAGAACTGGGGCTCGATGCAGATTCCGCGGATCGGCCAGGAAGTCATCGTCAGCTTCCTCGAGGGCGATCCCGACCGGCCGATCATCACCGGCCGGGTCTACAACGCCGAGCAGACGGTGCCCTACGACCTGCCCGCCGCGGCGACCCAGAGCGGCATGAAAAGCCGTTCGAGCAAGGGCGGCACGCCGGCGAACTTCAACGAAATCCGCATGGAGGACAAGAAGGGCGCCGAGCAGTTGTATATCCATGCCGAGCGCAACCAGGACATCGTGGTCGAGGTCGATGAAAGCCACTCGGTGGGCCATGACCGCAACAAGCGCATCGGCCACGACGAAACCGTGCTGATCGGCAACAACCGGGTGCGCATCGTCAAGCAGCAGGACGTGTTGGCGGTGGGCCAGAGCAAGACCGACAGCATCAGCCAGAGCTACCTGATCGAGGTGGGCGAGAACCTGCGCCTGGTCTGCGGAGCCAGCGTGCTGGAGCTCAACGCCAGCGGCCAGATCAACCTCTGCGGCGTGCAGATCAGCTTCCATGCCAGCGGCGATGCGCAGTTCAACACCGGCGGCGTCCTGCACCTCAACAATGGCAAGGGCGCCGACGCCGCGCCCGACGGCGACGGCATGAAAGGCACGATTGACGCCAAGGTGGCGTCCGCCTTCCCCGCGCCCAAATAAGGAGCATTGCCTGCCATGACCTACCGAATCAACGAACTCCAGTTCCAGCTGCCGAACAGCGAATTGCTGGATGCCTCGATCAATATCCTCAAGTTCCCCGAGCTGGGGACCTCGCTGATCGTCAGTCGCAGCGTGCTGGCCGAAGGCGAGGACCTGCGCGGCAATTTCGACACCCAGCTCAAGCGCCTGGAGCAGCAGGTCCAGGAGCTGCGTTACCAGCCGCGCCAGGATGTGCGGCTGGGGGCGGACCAGTCCATCGACGCCATCGAATTGCGCAGCCAGTTCAGCAAGGGCACGGAGAAAGTCTTCCAGTTCCAGCTGGCGTTCGTGCCTCCCGGCACGCGCAAGATGATCGCCCTCAGCTACGTCAAGGCGCAGCCCCTGGGCGATGCCGAAACCGCGCACTGGGCCACGCTCAAGCACAGCCTGACGCTGACCTGACGGATGTCTGACGCGCTCTGGGCGGCCCGACTGGGAGATGGGCTGGAACACACCTCGGTGATGGCCGACATCCTCGGCGGCGTGCTGGAGGTGGCGGCCAACGTCGCCATCGGCGCACTGGCGACGGCGGCGGTGGTCGCAGCGACCGGCATCACGGTGGCCACCGGCGGCCTGGGCGCCTGCCTGCTGGGAGCGGTGGTCGGGGTGATCGTCGGCGTGGTCATGAGCAAGACCGGCGCCGACAAGGGCCTGAGCAGTATGTGCGAGGGCATCGGCAATGCGTTGTTCCCGCCCACGGTACAGGCGACGATCCTGACCGGTTCCACCAACACCCTGACAAACTCCATTCCCGCCGCGCGGGCAGCCGGCACGGCCCCTCCCCCGGCCCCGGCCGGCGGCGCGCCCCACAGCGAGAGCGCCGCCCCCGCCGAGGAAGAAGCGCCGGCCGCGGAAGGCCCCGGTTTCCTCGATATGGCCAAGGGTTTCTTCTCGCAGATGTGGCGTCCCACCGTCGCCAGCCCGGGCCCCGGCACAGAGCCCAAGCCGCTGGACCTGGTCACCTGCATGAAGCATCCGCCGATGCCACCGCAGTTTCTCGCCGAAGGTTCGGAGAAAGTCAGCATCAACGGCCAGCCGGCCATACGCAGCGGCGACCGCAGCACCTGCGATGCCAAGGTGGTAGCGTCCGGCATGGTGTCCTCGAACGTGACCATCGGCGGCGGCTCGGTGGTGGTGCGCGAGATCCGCAGCGGCAAGACGCCGGGCATCGGCCTGGCGATCACCGTGCTGATGATGCTCAAGGGCGGCAAGGGGAATTTCCGCGCCAATCTTCCCTGCATGTTGCTGGCGGGGGTCAATTCGTTTGTCACGAGCCAGGTGATCGGTGCGGTCACCCAGGCCATCGCCGGCTCGCCCAACCCGGTGCACGCCGCTACGGGAGCCAAGGTACTGGGTGCTGACGAGGAGCTGGATTTCGTCTTGCCGGGCGTGCTGTCCATCGATTGGCAACGGTTCTACAACAGCTGTGACGAGCGCCGAGACGGTCTGCTGGGCGCTGGCTGGAGCGTGCCCTATGAAATCAGCGTACGCATCGAGCCGCACCCCGAAGGCGGTGAGTGCCTGATCTATACCGACGAGCAGGGCCGTCGTATCGACATGGGCTCGATCCCACTCGGCGGCGCGGTGTTCAGTCCTGGCGAAGGCCTGGCCGTGCGCCGTAACGGCAACGGGCAATTGCTGATCGAGAGCGATGACGGGCTGTATCGGCTGTTCGAACCGACCCTCGCGGATCCATCGTTGCTGCGCCTGAGCCAGTTGGGCGACCGCAACGACAACCGCATCTATCTCGACTACAGCGAGGCGGGCGCGCTGATCCGCTTGCGCGACACCTTCGACCAGGTCCAGGTGGAGCTGATCTACAGCGCCCGCTGGCCACGACGTGTTAGCCAGATCGAACGCCTCTATCCGGACCAGATACGTGAAATGCTGGTCAGTTACGAGTACGACCACAATGGCGACCTGGCTGAAGTTCGCGACGCACTCGGCCAGGTGCAGCGACGCTTCGCCTATGACGAAAACCGGCGGATGGTCGAACATCAACTGCCCACCGGATTGCGTTGTTTCTATCAGTGGGCGCTGGTCGACCACCGCGAATGGCGGGTGATCCGCCATTGGACCGACGAGGGTGACGAGTACCTGTTCGACTACGATCTGGACAACGGCATCACGCGCGTCACCGATGGCTTGCGGCGCATCAGTACCCGCCACTGGAACCCGCAGCACCAGATCACCGGATACACCGACAACCTGGGACAGACCTGGCAATTCGAATGGAACGACGAACGTCAGTTGCTCGGTGCCACCGATCCCCAGGGCGGGCAATATCAGTACAGCTATGACGAAGCCGGCAATCTCAGCGGCACCGTCGATCCGCTGGGGCGCAGCGAGTCGACCCTGTGGCTGGAACACTGGGCATTGCCACTGGTGGAAACCGATAGCGCCGGCAACAGCTGGCAGTACCAGTACGACCCGCGCGGCAACTGCACCCACGAAATCGACCCACTGGGACAGGTCACCCGCTACCGCTACGACAATCGCGGCCAGGCGGTGGAAATCATCGATGCCAGCGGCAAGAGCAAGACCCTGCAATGGAACGATCTCGGGCAACTGACCGAGCATGTCGATTGCTCCGGCTATGCGACCCGCTTCGGCTACGACCGGCGCGGCTATCTGCACGTGGTCATCGACGCCCTCGGCGAACGAATGACCTACCAGCACGACGCACAAGGTCACCTGTTGCAGAGCACGTTGCCGGACGGTCGCGTCGAACAGTACCTGCGCGATAGCAGCGGACAGCTGACCGGCCATGTCGATCCGGCCGGACACACCACCGCTTATCAGTACGACCGGCGCGGCCAGGTCCGCCAGCGCATCGACGCATTGGGTCGGCAGGTGCAGTTCGGGTATGACGCCTATGGCCGCTTGCAGGCGCTGACCAACGAGAATGGTGAGAGCTATCGCTTTCTCTGGGATGCCAATGATCGCCTGATCGAGCAACAGGACCTCGACGGCAGTGGCCGGCGTTATGCCTATGACGCACTGGATAACGCGACCCGTATCGAATACGTCCCGGCGCCCTTTGGCAATGGCCTGGCCGTGGTTCCCAGCGCACCGGTCAAGCCCATTGTCCATCAGTTGGAGCGCGACGCGGTCGGACGGCTGGTCGCCAAGATCACCGATGACGGGCACACCGAATATACCTACGACCCCGTCGACCAGCTGACCGCCGTGGTGTTCAGCGACAAGGAGGGCAACGAGCACAAGCTCGGTTTCGCCTACGATGCCCTCGGCCAGTTACTGGAAGAACTGAGCACGGCGGGCAGCCTGCGGCATCACTATGACGAGTTGGGCAACCTGGTCCAGACGCAGTTGCCCGACGGACGCTGGGTCAATCGCCTGTACTACGGCAGCGGCCACCTGCACCAGCTCAACCTCGACGGCCAGGTGATCAGCGACTTCGAACGCGACCGCCTGCATCGCGAAGTGCTGCGTACCCAGGGCCAGATCAGCACCCGCAGCGACTACGACCGCAGCGGTCGGCTGCGTTCCCGGATGCGCCGCCCCGCCGGCCCGCCCACGGCAATGCCGGCACCGGCCCAGAAGCATTTCGACTACGACCCCGCCGACAACCTGATCGGTCGCCTCGATCAACAGCCACGGGGCGACCATCGCCAGCTCCTGCACTACGACGCCACCGGGCGCATCCTCGCCAGCCAGGACAACATCCAGGGCCAGAGCGAGACCTTCGCCTACGACGCCGCCGCCAACCTGCTCGACGGCCCGCAACAAGGCGCGGGCCTGGTGGTGCACAACAAGCTGCTGACCTACCAGGACAAGCGCTACCGCTACGACGCCTTCGGGCGGATGATCGAAAAGCGCAGTGGCAGCCGGCTCGTGCAACGCTTTGCCTATGACGCCGAACATCGCCTGATCGAAGTACACAACCAGAATGGCGTACGCGAAACCGTTGTGCGCATGACCTATGACCCGCTGGGCCGGCGTATCGGCAAGAGCGAGCACGACAGCAATGGCTATCCGTTGGGCGAGACACGTTTTACCTGGGATGGCCTGCGCCTGTTGCAGGAGCATCGCAATAGCCAGACCAGCCTGTACCTGTATGCCGATAACGGTTATGAACCGCTGGCCCGAGTCGATGGCCTGGGGGCGCAGCAAAAGGTGCGCCATTACCACAACGACCTCAACGGGCTGCCGGAACAACTGACGGAAAACGACGGGCAGACGGTATGGCAGGCACGCTACAAGGTCTGGGGCAACACCCTGGAGGAAGTGCGCGAGCCGTACTATATCGAGGAACAGAACCTGCGCTTCCAGGGCCAGTACCTGGACCGGGAGATCGGGCTGCACTACAACACGTTCCGGTTCTATGATCCGGATGTGGGGCGGTTTACTACGCCGGATCCGATTGGGTTGATCGGCGGTTTCAATCTTTACCAGTATGCTCCGAACCCACTGACCTGGTCAGATCCTCTGGGATGGGCGCCCTGGGCGAATGGAAAGTTCGATGAGTGGTTCAACACCGCATCGGTCAAAGATATCAGCAGCAACAAGGAGTCGGTAAGCGCAGCCCTGCGCGGGGCCGGTGGAAAACATGAGATGTTCCCCGTGTCGCTTGCGGCCAAGGCCAAGGAGCTGGGCTTTACCGCTCAAGAGTTGAAAAAATACGTGGTCGACACCGACAGGATTACCTTTACTAACGTTACGGACTCAAAAGGCAGACCCGTACCGGATGGTGGCCATCACGGCAGCCGTGCCGGCAGGCACTTCCACAACAAATTGATTGCCGAGCTGGAAACGGCCACGAGCAAACGGCAGGCCAAAGTGATTATCGCCAGGAATCATAGAAACCATATGAAACTGAGTAGGTGCTTATAAATGTCAAATGAAAACAACAATGTCCATGTCTGGATAGGCAGCAACTTTTCGCCGGAAGCGGAGTACATGGCGTACTTCAAGCTGGATTATTCTGTTGAAGGTGACTTTGACGATCCAAACTACAAACTCTGCGGTTTCTGCAAAGACATCGGCACCCGTTGGTATGACGAAGACTTCATTGGCATCATCCCACGCTGTGACAGCGAAGTTTCGCTGGATGAGATCCTGGTCGAAGCTGCCGTCGATCAAGACGATCTACCTCTGGTAAAAGCTCGCTGCGATGCCCTGGGAATCAAGAAAGCCAATGCCATCTTCTGGTACCAGGATGCAGATCTGGTCCTCAAGCAACCCATCAAGGACAGCTATAACGGCTTGAAATACATTGGTCTGTTCCAGGGTGATTAAAGCAACCCGCCATAAGCTGCTGGCTTTGTCGCTATGCGTGATATGCGCGCCCGCAAGCGCGGCAACCTGGCAGATCTGCCGTATGGAACTACGCATCACCGAGTTAGTGAAACAACCGTACCCGCAGCTACAGGCCCGAATCCTGGCAGTAAGCCCGAAATCGGCTACGGCAGAATGCCCGGAGCAAGGCACGAGCATCACCTTCACCCCGGAAACGAGCGACTATCAGGCCACGCTGCCGCGCAAACGGTGGCCCGGCAAAGGCCAGTCGGTACGTGTCGACTACCGGTATCTGGATGGTATCTGCAAGGGCGATGGCAAGGAGTATGCGTGCCGTATCAGGCACTATCCGGTAGTGGGCCGATAGGTCGGGCTGGAATCGGTGCTGCCGACAGATACCTGAACGACTCCGTAACCGTGGTCTATCCTTCAACCGTCACCAGGATCGTCAACAGGGGAGATGGCGAATGGATGCACGAGAAAGAGCGTTGATGCGGGCCAGCGTGGCGCTGGGGTTGCTGGTCAGCACGTTGAAGAAGCATGACCTTGGCGCCCCGCTGTCCCTGGATGATCCCCTGCTCAGGGACATGCTCGCCCAGCTTCAGGAAAACCTGCGCGAAGCCGAGGCCAACCACGCGGTGTCCAGCGCCATGGCCCCGCTGAACAAGGCCTTCGCCCAGGGCACGCTGCTCAATGCCAGCAACGTCGGCACCCTGCTCAATCACCTGAAGAAGGTCGACGCCCTGCTCAAGGATGCCGGCCACTCCGCGCCGGCCATGAGCGCCTAGCGCAGGCTCAGGCGTTGGCCGGAACGAAGTCCGGACCACCCAGCTTGTCCCGCACCATCAGCGCCGAGCGCATCAACGGGGTCCACATGCCATCCGGGCTGTTCCAGGCCGCGCCCGCCCAGCGGGTATCGGCCACCAGGTCGGCCTTGCGGCTTTCCAGTTGGCGCCTGAGCGCCACGGCGACGCTGCCCAGGTCGACATCGAACAGATCGCCATAGGGCCCCTGCGGCTGCTTGCGTTGCTTGTCCTGGCAGAAGCGGTAGTACCAGACCCAGTCATGGGCGATATAGATCGCCCGGTTGCGGTCCGGATAGGTCGCCAGGATCGTCAGCAACGCGGCCACGAAGCGGGTCGCGAAGCTCGCATCATGGGTCTGGCGCCAGTACGGCAGGATCAACTGGTCGAAGGCCGCCACCACATTCTGTGGCTCATCGTTGTCGACCTTGGCCTCGAGGAAGTAGAACGGCTCGCCCACCAGGAACTTGTCCAGTTCGTCATTGGCCAGTGCCAGCAGCAGCACGTTGTCTTGCGGGTTGCTCATTGGATTCTCACTACATCGTGGGTCGACATCAGGGCGTCGACGTCATTACCGTGGAAGATCGGCACATTATCCAGCACCGCCTCCTGCCTGCCACCGGGATGGGTCAGGCCGCCCGGGCGCCACAGCGAGTTGGCGCCACCTTCGTTGCCGCTGGGCATCACCACCTTGGGGTTGTCCAGGCTCACCATGTAGATGTCCTTGCCCACCAGCGATCCCGGATCGTAACCCAATGCCGTCTCCAGCACCGAGACGTCACCGGTCTTCTTGTACTCGGCCACCACGGCGTTGAGATCGGACTTGGCCATGACGAACTTGTTCGGGTTGAACGAAGTGTACTTGGGGTTGGCGATGTCGTCGGGGGTGAACAGGAAGCCGCCGCCCTCGTCGGCGAACACCTTGAGGTGCTTGTCGACGTAAGCGCCATCGAGATAGTCGCTCGCCGGCGGCCGGCTGCCCTTGGGCAGCGCCATGATATCGGCCTCGGTCATGCCCGTCTTGTAGACCGCCGCGCGCGGCTCGGGCGTCTTGCCGATCCGCGCCATCTTCGGTCCCAGGCCCAACAGCGCCATGCCCGCGACACCCTGCAACAGGTCGCGGTAACCCGGCCCCAGGCGATCGCCCAGGTCACCCAGCAAGGCCATGCCGCCCATCATCGCCCCGCCGATCACCACGAAACCGGCAAAGGCCGCGGCGCCGGCCATCGCCGCCAGCACCGCCGCCGCGCCCAGGGCCACCAGGCCAAGGGCTTCGAGACCGGTGTGCAACCAGCTTTCCAGATCGAGAACAAACGCCACGGCAATCGTCGGCCCGCCGATAAAGGTATTCGGGCTGCCGCTCTTGATATGCGCCCCGCAGACCATCTTGCTCTGCAGCCGCGCCGCCGGCTTGCCGTTGATATAGACCGAGGCGCTGCCTTCGGCGATCAGCACCGGAAACGGC
Source organism: Pseudomonas sp. Mn2068 (assembly GCF_049319725.1). NCBI lineage: Bacteria > Pseudomonadati > Pseudomonadota > Gammaproteobacteria > Pseudomonadales > Pseudomonadaceae > Pseudomonas > Pseudomonas sp. Mn2068. The sequence continues at coordinate 356,887 of NZ_JBMOUG010000008.1, forward strand.
CAGGTCGAATGGTTCATCGGCAGCCCCGAGCAGGTGGCTGACACATCGATCCCGGCGCGCATCGCGTTGCGCGTATTGATGTAGACGTTCAGGCTGCCCATGATCAACGCCCCGGTCGTCGGCTCGGGCAGGTTGAAGATGGTATTCAGGCCCTTGATGATCTGGAACATCGACAGGCCGCCCGCCGCGATCGAACCGGCCATGATCGCCAGCGCCGCACCGCCGGTGGCCACGGTGGCGGCCACCACCGCGGCGCCGATCAGGGCACCGGCCACCGCGCCCGCGACCATCGCGGCCACGCCAAAACCGTGGGCTATCTCATCGCCGAGGCGGGCAGCGGCCAATACATCCATGGCGTTATCGTCGTCCCGGAAGGCTGGTCAGGCGGTCTGTGGCTGGAGCTTGAGACTCTGCATCGCCGCCTTCCACGCCGGCTCGTGGTACACGAGGTCGTCCGGCGTGGTGGTCAGGGTGGTGATCAGCACCACGGGTTTGCGGTCGATAAAGACCTGGCGCAGCATCAGCTCGCGGCCCTCGCGTTGCCAGCTGTAATCGAGCAGCGCGGCGGCATGCTCATGCAGCACGAAGTCCCAGCGCTTGACCAGGTTGAAGCCCGGCAACTGCTGCTCGGCACTTTTCAACTGGGCAGCGACATAGTCGGCGAACACCGCATCGCCCCGGCTCGGATCACGACTGATGACAAAACTGGCTTCCCTGGCACCGCCCACGGCGGGCAGCTTGAAGATATTGATGCTCTGATCCTGCCAGGTATCGGGGATCTCGAGATCGGCTTCCTGAAGACGGTATGCGGTCATGGTACGGGGCGCTTTCCATGCAGATGAGTGACGCGATGGGCCGCAAATCTTCAAGCAATAACTGGTAACAATCAAGGTGCGCCGACCAGGCATTCACCGGGTCATGACGTCGCTCTCATTTTTGCCGGCAGATCGAAGCCGCGGGCAATAAAAATGGGCACCCGATCCCATCGGTGTGCCCATTTTCCTGTAGCGCTCCCCTTGCTCCGGGAGTCCAGCCTGGTGCTTACGGGTTGACGCTATCTTTGAGCGACTTGCCCGGTTTGAAGGCAACGGTATTGCTGGCCTTGATTTTCACCGGCTCGCCGGTTTGCGGGTTCTTGCCGGTGCGGGCACCGCGATGACGCTGCAGGAAAGTGCCGAAACCCACCAGGGTGACGCTGTCTTTGCGGTGCAGCGCGCCGGTGATTTCTTCGAGAACGGCGTTGAGAACGCGGTTGGCCTGTTCTTTGGTGAGATCCGCTTTTTCAGCGATTGCAGCGGCGAGTTCTGGTTTACGCATAAGTGAAGCCTCTTTGACGGTTTTTTGTTGTTATGTCCGTGCTGTTCTTCCGGAACAGCGCCCAAGGCGCCGCAGGCTCTACTCTGCGGCAGACGGGAGTGAGGATGGCACGGCGCCGGGCCCCGCGCCAGTCTGCCAGCGACCTTTAGCAGGGCAAAAGCAGGGTGTTTGCGACAGAACGCCCGCTATTTACGCCAGCAGCGGTGGGAGTTCTTTGTTGAGGGCCAGTTTTTCCATGACCGCACCGCCGGTCAGGGCGTAGCCGAGCAGGCGACCACTGGCATCGCGGCACAATGCCTTGATGTCCGCACCCTGCCCTTCGACCGTCCACACCCCCTCCATTCCCCGTGGTGGTGGCGAAACGACCAGCGGGCAGACCGGCGTCTTCACCGTGACGGGCATGGCGCCATAGGTCACCGCGGTGGCGTTGCCGGCCAGGGTCTGGGCCAGGGCGCGGGCACAGCTCATCAGCGGCATGACGTACAGCAGGTTCAGGCCGTCGACCTCGGCGCAGTCGCCCAGGGCATAGATATTGGCGTGGGAGGTTTTCAGCTGGCGGTCCACCACTACCCCACGGTTGACCTGCAAGCCCGCCGCCGCGGCCAGGTCGATGCGCGGGCGCAGGCCGATGGCCGAGACCACCACGTCGCAAACCAGGGTTTCACCGTCGGACAGGTGCGCTTCCAGGTGATCGCCGGCGCGCTGCAGGCGGGTCAGCACCGGACCGAGGTGGAAACGTGCGCCGAGGCCTTCCAGGCCGGCCTGCACCGCTGCCGCCGCCGCTGGATGCAGCAGGGTCGGCATGACCTGTTCGCACGGGGCCACCAGGTCGACTTCGTAGCCGCCGAGGATCAGGTCGTTGGCGAATTCACAGCCGATCAGCCCGGCGCCCAGCAGCAGCACGCGCTTTTTACCGGCGGCGGCGGCACGAAACCGGGCGTAGTCTTCCAGGTCGTTGATCGGGAAGATCGCCTCGGGGGCGTCGCCTTCCACCGGCACCCGCACGGTTTCCGCGCCCCAGGCGAGGATCAGGTCGCGGTAGTTCACCGCTTCTTCGCCGATCCACAGGCGCTTGTGGCCCGGATCGATGCCGCTGATGCGGGTGTGGGTGCGGATCTCGGCCTTGAGCTGCTCGGCCATGGCGCCGGGTTCGGCCATGCTCAGGCCGTCGGCTTCCTTGTTCTTGCCGAAGCCGGTGGACAGCATGGGCTTGGAGTAGGAACGCCCGTCATCGGCGGTGATCAGCAACAGCGGGGTTTCGCCGTCGAGCTTGCGAAACTCCCGGGCCAGGTTGTAGCCGGCCAGTCCGGTGCCGACGATCACGACAGGTGCACTCATTCCTTTCTCCAGATCCATTGAGAGGTGTTTAAAAATTGATCAATCAGGCGATTTCGATCATCTCGAAATCCATCTTGCCGACGCCACAGTCCGGGCACAGCCAGTCTTCCGGAACATCCTGCCAGAGAGTGCCGGGTGCGATGCCGTCATCCGGCCAACCCTCGGCCTCGTTGTAGATCAGGCCGCAGACCACACATTGCCACTTCTTCATTTCGCTACCTTCATTTCAATGCTTCCTCGGTTCCCAGGCGTTTTACGGCGCGGACGATCGATGGGTGCAGCGTTGCCGTCCGGCTCAGGGCGTTTTGTACTGATCGAAGCCGGCAGATGCAAGCACGATCGCTAGCAGTGGCCGCCCAAGCGCTCTAATTGGCCGGACACCCTGTGATAAGCTCGCCGCCTCACTGGCTGCCAATCAACTGCCCATCGTGCCGTACAAAGCCCCATTCCCGGCGTCTCCCACCTGGCTCCCACAGAGCCGGCTGGCGACCCCGCCCGACGCCCACACCCTCGACTGGCTGTTCGACGAGGGCTCGCTGACCCGCCGTCTGACCGGACTTTCCGACAATGCCTTCAGTGTCACGCCGCTGTTCGAAGGCTGGCAACCGCTGCGCGACGACGAGTGCAGTGCCCTGGACCTGCCCGCCGCCAGCCTCGGCTGGGTGCGCGAGGTGTATCTGCGCGGCCATGGCCAGCCCTGGGTGTTCGCCCGCAGCGTGGCGGCGCAGAGCGCCCTGCGGCAAGGCGGACTGAACATGGACGAGTTGGGCAGCCGCTCGCTGGGTGAATTGCTGTTCTGCGACCAGGCATTCGAACGCCAGGCCATCGAGGTCTGCCGCTACCCGGCGCAGTGGTTGCCCACGGAATACCGCGTGGATGACCTCTGGGGCCGGCGCTCACGCTTCAATCGCGGCCCCTTGAGCCTGCTGGTGGCGGAAATCTTCCTGCCGAGCCTGTGGCAGGCCGTGAATGCCGACCGGGAGGCCTGCTGATGTACCTGAACCTGCTCAAGTCCATGAACCGCCTGCACCCACGCGCCTGGGACTTCCTGCAACTGACGCGGATGGACAAGCCCATCGGCATCTACCTGCTGCTATGGCCGACCCTCAGCGCGCTGTGGATTGCCGCCAAGGGCGCGCCATCGCTGAGCCACCTGCTGATCTTCACCTTCGGCGTGGTACTGACCCGGGCGGGCGGCTGCGCGATCAATGATTTCGCCGACCGCAAGGTCGACGGCCACGTCAAGCGCACCGAGCAGCGACCGCTGGCGGCGGGCCGGATCAGCGGCAAGGAAGCGGTGGCGGTGTTCGCCCTGCTGATGGGCATCAGTTTCCTGCTGGTGCTGTGCACCAACGCGACCACGGTCTGGCTGTCCTTCGGCGCGCTGGCCCTGGCGGCCTGCTACCCGTTCATGAAGCGCTACACCTATTACCCGCAGGTGGTGCTGGGGGCGGCGTATTCCTGGGGCATCCCGATGGCGTTCACCGCCCAGGACGGCAACCTGCCCATGGCGGCCTGGCTGCTGTATATCGCCAACCTGATGTGGACGGTGGCCTTCGACACCTATTACGCGATGACCGACCGCGAGGACGACCTGAAGATCGGGGTGAAATCCACCGCCATCCTGTTCGGCGACGCCGACCGGGTGATTATCCTGACCCTGCAGGGCCTGATGCTCGGCTGCCTGCTGCTGGCCGGCGCGCGCTTCGAGCTGGGCGGCTGGTTCCATGCCGGCCTGCTGGTGGCCGCGGCGTGTTTTGCCTGGGAGTTCTGGAGAACCCGCGACCGCGATCCGCAGCGCTGCTTCCAGATGTTCCTGCACAACCACTGGGCCGGGTTGGCGATCTTTATCGGCGTGGTGCTGGATTACGCGCTGCGCTGACCGGCCGGGTCCGAAGGGACACAACCCGACCCGTGGGAGCCGGCTTGCCAGCGAAGACGATGCAAGCTACGCCACCGCTATCGCCAGCAAGCCGGCTCCTACAGGACGGTGTGTCACCGCCGAACATCGTCAAGCCCGGGACCTTGTGGGAGCTGGCTTGCCAGCGAAGACGATGCAAGCTACGCCACCGCTATCGCCAGCAAGCCGGCTCCTACAGGGCGGTGTTTCACCGCCGAATATCGTCAAGCCCGGGACCTTGTGGGAGCTGGCTTGCCAGCGAAGACGATGCAAGCTGCGCCACCGCTATCGCCAGCAAGCCGGCTCCTACAGGACGGTGTGTCACCGCCGAACATCGTCAAGCCCGGGACCTTG
>NZ_JBMOUG010000009.1:0-279049 GCF_049319725.1 Pseudomonas sp. Mn2068
GGGGGTTTTGGGGGTGGTGGGGCTGGTATGTTGTTTTTTTGTTGTTTTTGACTCTTCTCTCTCCCCCCCCCCCGCTCCCACAAGGGTCCGCTCCCAAAAGAGCTTGCTCCCGCACAACCCTGCCCCCATATAGCCTGCCTCGGGGGCTGGATCAGGTCAGCCGCGACGACGCAGGGCGTCGATGCGCTCTTCCAGCGGCGGGTGGCTCATGAACATCTTCGCCAGGCCCTGCTTCAGGCCGCCGTTGATGCCGAAGGCGTTCAGGGTGTCGGGCATGTGCACCGGCAGGCCCTGTTCGGAACGCAGGCGCTGCAGGGCGCTGATCATCGCGGCGGTACCGGCCAGGCTGGCACCGGCTTCGTCGGCGCGGAATTCGCGTTTGCGCGAGAACCACATGACGATGGCGCTGGCCAGGAAGCCCAGGACCAGTTCGGCGAAGATGGTCGCCACGTAGTAGGCGATACCCTGGCCTTCTTCGTTCTTGAAGATGACCTTGTCGACGAAGTTGCCGATGATCCGCGCGAAGAACATCACGAAGGTGTTCACCACGCCTTGCACCAGCGCGAGGGTGACCATGTCGCCATTGGCCACGTGGCCGATCTCGTGGGCCAGCACGGCCTTCACTTCATCGGGCGAAAAGCGCTCCAGCAGGCCCTGGCTGACGGCAACCAGGGCATCGTTCTTGTTCCAGCCGGTGGCGAAGGCGTTCGCCTCGTAGGCGGGGAAGATACCGACTTCCGGCATCTTGATCCCGGCTTCGCGAGACAGTTGCTCGACGGTCTGCAGCAGCCATTGTTCGTGGCGGGTGCGTGGCTGGGTGATGATTTGGGTACTGGTGCTCATCTTCGCCATCCACTTGGAGATGAACAGCGAGAACAGCGAGCCGGCGAAACCAAAGACCGCACAGAAGATCAGCAGCTGATTGAGGTTGAGATCAACCCCGTTGGCCGCCATGAACCCGTTGAAGCCGAAAAGGCTCAGGGTGATGCTGGCAATCAGCACGACCGCCAGGTTAGTGGCCAAGAACAGCAGGATGCGCATCATGGTTGAAAGTTTCTCCTCATCTAAAGATGTAGCGTCATGCGGGGTATATAAGGTGCCGCTACCGCCTATTCAACCGGGTGACTATTTCAAACTGTGTCCTACAGCTCGATTCTAGAATCCTGCCAGTCATTTCCGAAGCGCGGAAGCCGATTTTTTCTTGCAGCAGCGCCTCCAGTCACTTCAGAAACCGCGCCGCAGAGCCTTTGACAGCTCCCTGCGGAACAGTTCGATGAGTGACGCACGCGCATACAAAAAACAGCCGATGAGAGGGGGGCCACGCTGCAACTCTTTCCTGGAGTCGCAGCGGGTTGTAGGAGATTACTGGCGGTAGGATTTCAGGAAGTTGCCGATGCGACCGATGGCCTGTTCCAGGTCGTCGACCCGTGGCAGGGTGACGACGCGGAAGTGATCCGGCCACGGCCAGTTGAACGCGGTACCCTGGACGATCAGCAGCTTCTCCGAGAGCAGCAGGTCCAGCACGAATTTCTCGTCGTTGTGGATCGGGCAGACCTTCGGATCGATCCGCGGGAAGGCATACAGCGCGCCCATGGGCTTCACGCAACTGACACCGGGAATGTCGTTGAGCAGTTCCCAGGTGCGGTTGCGCTGTTCCAGCAGGCGGCCGGGCGGCAGCACCAGGTCGTTGATGCTCTGGTAGCCGCCGAGGGCGGTCTGGATCGCGTGCTGGCTCGGCACGTTGGCGCACAGGCGCATGTTCGCCAGCATGTCGATGCCCTCGATGTAGCTCTGGGCATTGTGCTTGGGACCGGAAATCGCCACCCAGCCGGAGCGGAAACCCGCGACCCGGTAGGACTTGGACAGGCCGTTGAAGGTCAGGCACAGCAGGTCCGGGGCCAGCGAGGCGGTGCAGATGTGCACGGCGTCGTCGTAGAGGATCTTGTCGTAGATCTCGTCGGAAAACACCACCAGGTTGTGCTGGCGGGCCAGTTCCAGCATGCCCAGCAGCACTTCCTTCGAATACACCGCGCCGGTCGGGTTGTTCGGGTTGATGATCACCAGGGCCTTGGTGTTCGGGGTGATCTTGGCCTTGATGTCGGCCAGGTCGGGCCACCAGTTGGCCTGTTCGTCGCACAGGTAGTGCACCGGGTTGCCGCCGGAAAGGGTGACGGCGGCGGTCCACAGCGGGTAGTCCGGTGCCGGGACCAGCACTTCGTCGCCGTTGTTGAGCAGCGCCTGCATCGACATCACGATCAGTTCGGAGACGCCGTTGCCCAGGTAGATGTCTTCGATACCGACACCTTCGACCTGCTTCTGCTGGTAATACTGCATGACCGCCTTGCGGGCGCTGAACAGGCCCTTGGAGTCGCTGTAGCCCTGTGCGGTCGGCAGGTTGCGGATCACGTCCTGGAGAATTTCGTCCGGCGCTTCGAAACCAAAGGGCGCCGGGTTGCCGATGTTCAGCTTGAGGATGCGATGGCCTTCCTCTTCCAGGCGTTTGGCGTGCTTGAGCACCGGGCCGCGAATGTCATAACAGACGTTGGCGAGCTTGTTCGATTTGCTGACCTGCATGGCGATTTGATCCCGAAAATGGACGATCCGGGCGACTCGCTGAGCGCCCTGGCAATACTGCGTTTTCAGCGCGTCCCGTGGTCCCTGGCCAGCGCTCGGAAAATCCGATTTGAATGCGCCTGGCGCGGGTGCCAGACTGGCGTTCAACGAGGCGCAATCATACGTGCCACCCGATCCGCGGAAAAGATACAGATCGGGGTTTTTCAGTCGCCGAGGTGTAACGATGGAAAAGCTTGAGAAAACCCTGGAAGAGTGGCGCGCCATGCTCGATCCGGAGCAGTACAACGTCTGTCGCCTGAAGGGCACGGAGCGGCCGTTTTCGGGCAAGTACAATGGCACCAAGACAGATGGTGTCTATCATTGCATCTGTTGCAACGCGCCGCTGTTCGACTCGAAGTCGAAATTCGATTCGGGTTGCGGCTGGCCGAGTTTCTACGAACCGATCGGCGAGAGCGCGATGGTCGAGATCCGTGACATCAGCCACGGCATGATTCGCACCGAGGTGGTCTGCGCCAGGTGCGATGCACACCTGGGCCATGTGTTCCCGGACGGTCCGCCGCCGACCGGCCTGCGTTACTGCATCAACTCCGTGTGCCTGGACCTGGTCCCCCGGGGCTGAGTCCTGCCACAGGCACCGCCCCCGCGGGGGCGGTGTTATCAAATGGCGATATGGCGTGGCATCAGTCCGGGAAATTGAGTTGTGTGCAATTCAATTGCTCGCTATTTTATCTGGCATTCAATGGAGGAACTGTCATGAGCGCAAACCTGCTGAACATCCCGTGCACCACCATCAAGGGTGAGCAAAAGACCCTCGGCGATTTCGCCGGCAAGGCCGTACTGGTGGTCAACACCGCCAGCAAGTGCGGTTTCACCCCGCAATACAAGGGCCTTGAACAGCTCTGGCAGAACTACAAGGATCAGGGCCTGGTGGTTCTCGGTTTTCCCTGCAACCAGTTCGGCAAGCAGGAGCCGGGCAACGAAGGCGCGATTTCCGAGTTCTGCGAGCTGAACTACGGCGTCAGCTTCCCGCTGTTCAAGAAGATCGAGGTCAATGGCGACGGCGCTCACCCGTTGTTCGTGCAACTGAAGAAAGACGCCCCGGGCCTGCTGGGTTCCGAGCGCATCAAATGGAACTTCACCAAGTTCCTGATCGGCAAGGACGGCAAGCTGGTGAAGCGTTTTGCCCCGCTGACCAAACCCGAGGACCTGACCCGCGAGATTGAAGCCCTGCTCAAATGAATGACCTGTCCCTCGATTCCCTGCGTCTCGATCGTCAGTTGTGCTTCAAGCTGTATGCGGCTTCGCGGGCGGTTATCCGGGGTTACAAGCCCATGCTCGAGCAGTTGGGCCTGACTTATCCACAGTACCTGGTGATGCTGGTGCTGTGGGAATGGCACGAAGCCGCGCCGGAGCAGCCCACGGTCAAGGCCCTGGGCGAGCGCCTGTTGCTCGACTCGGGGACGCTCACGCCGTTGCTCAAGCGCCTGGAGCAGGTGCGGTTCGTGCAGCGCCAGCGTTCGCCCCGCGATGAACGTGAAGTGCACCTGAGCCTGACGGCATCCGGCGTGGCCCTGCGCGAGCAGGTTGCACCGCTCAAGGCGCGCCTGCTCTGTGACAGCGGTGTCGACCTGGGTCGGCTCGATGAACTGCGCGACGGCCTCGATCAGTTGCTGGCGTATATCAGGGAGCCGTAGGCGGGACCCAGAGTTCCAGCAGCGCCATCAACTCCTCGCGCCGGAACGGTTTTGCCAGGTAGTCGTTCATGCCCGCCGCGCGGCAGCGTTCACGTTCTTCGGGCATGGCGTTGGCGGTCAGCGCGACGATCGGCAGATGCGGCCAGCGTCCGCTGCGGCGGATCTGCCGGCTGGCCTCGTAACCGTCCATGACCGGCATGTTGCAGTCCATCAGCACCATGTCGAAATCCTTGTGTTCCAACTGGCTGAGGGCCTCGCCGCCATGGGCGGCGACGGTCACTTCGCAGCCCAGCTTGCCGAGCATGCCCTTGGCCACCAGTTGATTGACCGGATTGTCCTCCACCAGCAGGATGCGCCCGCGGCGTTGTGGCTGGTTGACCTGGGCCTGCACCGCCTGGTCGGTCGGATCGTCCGCCTGCAGGGTGCGTTGCAGGATCTGATACAGCGCGTTGCGCGCCAGGGGGCGGGCCTGCTGTTGCAAGGGGGCCAGGGCGGCGGCCTGTTCGCTGGGCATGAAGTTGCCGTAGGCGGTCACCAGCAGGATCGGTGCGGTGATGGCCGGGCGCAGCCCGAACAGGCATTCCGGGCAATCGGTAATCAGCAGGTCGGCCTGCAGGCCGGCGAGGCTGTCGTCGAGTCCGTAGCGCTGGTAATCCAGGCCCCAGGCCGGCAACTGGTTGCCGAGCAACTCGCTCAGGCCGCTGGCCGGTGAGCTGACGGCGATGATCTTGCCCTTGAGCTGCTTGGGCGTGGCGGCCGGTGTATGGCTGGGCAGCGGCAGTTCGGCGCAGAACTGGCTGCCGAAGCCGACTTCGGAGTTGATGGTCAGGCGGCCCTTCATGGCTTCGCAGAGGTTATGGGTCAGGGTCAGCCCCAGCCCGGTGCCGCCGTACTGGCGGGTGATGCCGGCGCCGGCCTGGGTGAAGGGCTGGAAAATCTTCGCCTGGGCTTCCTGGGCGATCCCGATGCCGGTGTCGCAGACCTCGATCCGTACCCCGCCGTCACGGGCTGACAGGCGCACATCGACGCGGCCGAAACGGGTGAACTTCAGCGCGTTGGACAACAGGTTGCTGACGATCTGCCGCACCCGGGTCGGGTCGCCCAGTACCAGGGCCGGGAACTGCGGGTCGATCAGGCAGGCCAGTTCGACGCTCGGGGCGGCATTTTGCGAGAGCAGGTTGGCGGTGTCCTCGACCAGCGCGCCGAGGTCGAAGGGGATTTTCTCCAGTTCCAGTTGCCCGGCGTCGAACTTCGACAGATCGAGGATATCGTTGAGCAGCTCCACCAGGACTTTTCCGGAGTCATGGGCAATCGACAACTGCTGGCGTTGCTCGGCATTCAGCGAGCTGTCGAGGGACAGCGCGATCATGCCCAGCAGGCCGTTCAGGGGCGTGCGGATCTCGTGGCTCATGTTGGCGAGGAAGGCCGAACGTGCCTGCGCCATGTTGAGGGCGGTGCTGCGGGCGACTTCCAGCTCTTCGTTGGACTGGCTCAGGCGGGCATTGATCGCCTTGAGCTCGGTGGTACGGGCCGAGACGATGTTTTCCAGTTGCCCGAGGTAGTCGGTCAGGCGGTTCTCGGCATTGCGTCGTTGCTGGATCTCGGTGGCCATGGTGTCGAACTGCTGGTTGGCGACCTTGACCAGGACGCCGATCTCATCGTTCTCATGACCGGGGGGAAACTCCAGCCGCGATTGCCGGGCGGTTCCCGGTTGAGTGTTGCTCAGCGCGCGGATGACCCGCACCAGCGGCTTGGTCAGCATCACGTAGAACAGCCCGAGGAGGATGCCGGTCAGGATCAGACTGCGGGCGAAGCCGTTGAGCAGGGTGACTTCGGCCCGCTTGAGGAAACGGATGCCAAAGGTGTAGGTGTCGACATCCAGGTGCAGGATACCGAGGGATTCGTTCGGCAGGTGGCTGAGAAACAGCCGGTCCTCGAATTGCCGGTCGGCGCCGAACAGGTAATCGCTGATCATCCGGTAGTTGCCGCTCTGGCGGGGGCGCTCGACGCTGGCCAGCACCGATTTGTTGTTGTCGATCAACTGCGCCCGCAGCACGGCCGGCGAACGCAACAGGCCGAGAGTCAGTTCCTGGGCCAGTTCGGCATCGATGTTGTAGGCGATTCTGGAGGCCGGGTTGTGGCTGATTTCCAGCAGCGAAAGGATTTCACGATTGATGGAGGCGTTTTCGCTGGCATAATCGAGACCGATCTGTACCAGGCTGAGCAGTGTCCCCAGGATAAACCCGACCAGCACGGTCAACCGGGCCTGCTTGTAGGACAAGCGCTGGGTGAATTTTATATCCATGGGGTGGTGTACCACGTTCGTTTCCCTTCGCCGGGCAAGCATAGCTGATCCTTCGGGGTCACCGGCAGGTGGTGATGGCGCCCCGAAACATTGTCGACCGAGATTGCTGGTTGTTTTGACGCGCCCGAGGGCGCCGACGCGACATCATGAGTGTGAACTTGCCTGAGGAAAAGTCGTGGATGCTCGATTGAATGCCTTTCTGGAACGCGCCGATGCGTTTCTCTCCCGCCTGGAACCCCTGCTGCCCGCCACGCGCCAGGTGATCGACTGGGATCGTTGCCTGGCGGCCCGCTGGCAGCGTGAAGGCCGTACCGGCTACCTGTTGCCGCTGGAGGTCAGCCTGGACATGCGCCTGTCCGACCTGATCGGTGTCGACAAGCAACGCGAGCAACTGGCCCGCAACACCCGGCAGTTCATCGACGGCCTGCCGGCCAACCATGCGCTGCTCTGGGGATCGCGGGGCACTGGCAAGTCATCGCTGGTCCGCGCCTTGCTGGCAGAACATGCCGGTGCCGGCCTGCGCCTGATCGAGATCGAGCGCGATCACCTGGCGGACCTGCCGCGGGTGGTGGAACAACTGATGAAGTTGCCACAGCGTTTCGTGCTGTTCTGCGACGACCTCTCGTTCGAGTCCGGCGAAGGCGACTACCGGGTGCTCAAGAGCGTGCTCGACGGCTCGCTGGAGCAGGCCCCGGACAATGTGCTGCTGTACGCCACATCGAACCGCCGGCACCTGGTCCCGGAGAAGGAAAGCGACAACGAGAACTGGAAGCGGGTCGACGGCGAGCTGCACCCCAGCGAAGCGGTCGAGGACAAGATCGCGCTCTCCGACCGGTTCGGCCTGTGGCTGTCGTTCTACCCGTTCACCCAGGAGCATTTCCTCAGTGTGGTCGAGCACTGGATCGGCGAACTGGCGCTCAAGGCCGGGCTGAAGTGGCAGCGTGACGAAGAACTGGACATCCAGGCGGTGCGCTGGGCCACCGGGCGCGGCAACCGCAACGGTCGTTGCGCCTATCAGTTCGCGCGTTACTGGGTCGGATTGAAATTGCTGGAGCAGGCACCATGATCGATTTGCAAAAGGCCGGCGCGGGTCTGGACGGCTACGGGCTGCTCTGTGCGCAACTGGAGTCGTTGCTGGCGGACGAGCGCGATTTCATCGCCAACGCGGCGCAGTTCTCGGCGTTCCTGTTCAACCAGCTGGACGACCTGAACTGGGCCGGCTTCTACCTCAATCGCAACGAGGAACTGGTGCTCGGGCCGTTCCAGGGGCAGATCGCCTGCGTGCGGATTCCCTTCGGTCGTGGCGTCTGCGGCGCGGCGGCGGCCAGCCTGCAGACCCAGCGGGTCGAGGACGTGCACGCGTTCGCCGGGCATATCGCCTGTGACAGCGCGTCGAACAGCGAACTGGTGGTGCCGCTGGTCAAGGACGGCAAGCTGATCGGCGTGCTCGACCTCGACAGCCCGCGCCTGGCCCGCTTCACCCCGGAAGATCAGGCGGGCATCGAAGGACTGGCGGCGATTTTCCTGCGCCTGACCGACTGCTGAACCGCGCTCACGCCGTGAGCCCGGCCTTGGCCAGCAACCCCGGGACATCGATTTCATCGATCTGCTGGGGTTGCAGGTAGCGGTTGGCGTACTGCAGGTAGATTTCCTCGCGCATGAACAGCTCGAACAGTTCCGGATCGATATGGGCATCGCGGCACATGCCGGCCATGATGCCCAGTGCCTCGCTCAGCGGCTTGGCCTTCTTGTAGGGACGGTCCGCCGCGGTCAGTGCCTCGAAGATATCGGCAATCGCCATCATTCTTGCCGGCAGGCTCATCTGCTCGCGCCTCAAGCGTTTCGGATAACCGCTGCCGTCCATCTTCTCGTGATGGCCGCCGGCGATTTCCGCGACCGTGGACAGGTGGCGGGGAAAGGGCAGGTGGCTGAGCATCATGATGGTCTGCACCATGTGATGGTTGACGATATAGCGCTCCTCGCGGGTCAGGGTGCCGCGGGGGATGCTCAGGTTGTACAGCTCGCCGCGGTTGAACTTGTGGGCCGGTACATCCAGCTGGAAACCCCAGGGGTTGTCGGCGGGCATCTGTTCGGCGGCGCTGCGTTCGAACAGGTGCTCGGGCTTGTCGGCCAGCAGCTGCTCGATGGCGGGCAAGGGCGCGGCGGGACTGTTTTCCTGGCGCCGGTTTTCTTCCCAGGACACGCCCAGGCGATCGTCCAGGGTCCGTGTCCAGGTACGTCGGGCGATGCCGCGCAGGCGTTCCAGGTCGGCCTCGGCCATGGCCTCGCCACCCAGGTTGCAGCGGGCGACAAAGGCAAAGTCGGCATCCAGGCTGCTCAGGCTGGCATCGCGGGTGGTGGCGAGGGCCTGTTCGTCGCCGCCGTTTGCCCGGGCCTGCCAGTAGTCGATCCAGGCGTCGCGCTTGAGCACTTCGAAACGGGTGCGTATTTCGTGGATGCGGTCGTAGAGGGTTTCCAGCTTGGTGGCCTTGTCGACCACGTACTCCGGCGTGGTGACCTTGCCGCAATCGTGCAGCCAGGACGCCACATGCAGCGCCTCCCACTCGTCCGGCGAGGGCTGGTAGTCCTTGAACGGCGCCTGTTCGCTGGCCGCGGCGGCCTCGGCCAGCATCAGGGTCAGGACCGGCACACGCTGGCAATGACCGCCGGTGTAGGGACTCTTGGCGTCGATGGCCCCCGCGAGCAACTGGATGAACGCGTCGAGCAGCTGTTTCTGCCGCACCTGCAGATGCTGGCTCTCGATACAGGCCGCCGCCGCGCCCGAGACGGCGCTGATAAAGGCGATCCGGTCGGGCTTGAGGTTTTCCAGGTCGGCCTCGGTGCCGCTGTCGGGCAGCAGCAAGGCCAGGACTCCGACGGTTTCACCGTGGCGATTGTGCAGGCGAACGCCGATCAGGTGGACGCTCGGCGCTTCCAGGGCGAGCATCACCTTCTGCAGGTCGGCGGCCTGCTCGAAGCCCAGGGTCGCGACGGTGCTGTCGTGGTTGTCGAGTCGACTCAGCCAGGCTTCGCGTCGGGTATCTGCCACGGCATCGCTGCGAATGGCGAAGTGCCGCGGGTCGTGCTGCTCGCCATCGATGATCAGGCCCTGCGGCTCGAGTCGCTGGTTCTCCGCGTTGAGCAGGTACAACAGGCCCGCGCGGGCCTGGCCGATCTTCATGGTTTCGTTGAGCACACGCTGCAACAGCTGTTCGAAGCGGGTTTCCGCCGAGAGGCTGGCGGATATCTCGAAAAAACTGGCCAGGGTGCCTTTCATGCGGGTCATCGACACCGTCAGTTGGTCGACTTCCAGGACCGGCGAATTCGGAGTGGCGGGGTAGTTGAAATCGAAGCTGCGGATCGCATCGGCCTCCCGCACCAGTGCCCGCAGGGGCTTGACCAGGAGTCTGGAGGTCAACCAGCCCAGTGGCAGGCACAGCAGGAGCGTGGCCAGGGTCAGCAGTGCCCCTTGCCAGCGGATCCGGTAGGCGTCTTCGAGCAGTTGGTCCTCCGGGACCAGCAGGGCCAGGTGCAGGCCGCTGGGACCACCCTCCGAGAGATTGCTGCGAGCCACGATCCAGCGTCGGTCAAGGGTGCTGAAGTGATTGCCGGGCCGGGTCGCCGGGTCCATGAAGCGCTGCAACACCGGGCTCAGGTCCGCGACTTTCGCCAGTTGGCTGCCGCCCTGGTGGGTCAGGCGGTTGTAGTCGGGATAGGCCACCGCGTTGTCCTGGTCATCGAACAGGACGATTTCGGTGTCGGGGGTGACCTTGTGCTTGCCCAGGGTCGCGGACAACTCCGCCAGGGTCAGGTCCGCGGCCACCACCACGGTCGAGGCGCTGCGTCGGGCAAGGGTGGTACCAACGTTGTGCGTCGAGAAAAACACATAGGGCTCGGTGGTGATCTGGCCTTCGCCCTCCAGGGCGCTGTCGAACCAGGAGCGGGTACGGGGATCGTAGATTTCCTCGGGATTTTCCTGGCGGCTGATCAGGGCGAGGTTGGCGTCGTAGAACAGCGACTGCGATTGCAGGCTGCCGTCCGCGGTATTGCGTTCGATGCTCCAGACCTGGAAGGCCGCCGTGTCCGGGGCCTTGACGTAGGCGCGCAGGAGCGGATCGCGCAATGGCCGGACCATGAAAAAGTCGCCGCTGGTGTAACCCAGGTACAGCGAGGCGAGGTCGGGATTGTCATTGAGGGCCTGGGTGAACGGCTTGAGCAAGGCCAGGCGCTGTTGCAGGTCGGAGGCCTGGTTGCGGCTGTCGATGGCCAGCAGGCTCAGCAGGTGGCGAATCGGCTGGTAGGTGTTTTGCAGGTCCAGCTGGACGTCGTCCTGGATCCTGCCGAAGAGTTTGTCGCTGCTGGAAAGGATGATGCGGGTGGTTTGCTGGTAGTTGAACACCCCCAGCAGCGCGCCGGTGAGCAAGAGCAGGCAGGTGAACAGGATGCTGATGTGGATGTGCAGGGGGAACCGGCGCCTGGGGGCGGGCATTGAACTGGGCATCGCAACTGTCTCCTTGGTGATGCGGTGCACTTGCTCAGCGTCCAGGCGGGCAACGGTTCGCCGAAGATCGGGCGGTCTCGTTTGTCGTGGGTCCTGCCGAGAGGGGGGGACTGTGCACGGACAATGCTCCGCCCTGGGTGTTTTTTACTCCATTTCAGAGGGTTTTGTCTGGTGGGGGGAACTCTCCTGGCCGGGATTTTTTTCCGCCAGTCGGGCCAGGTGCTGTTGCAAGGCAGTCTCCAGGGCTGACATGGCTTCGAGGATCGCTGCCCTGGCGTTGTCGATCACATTCGCGGAAACGTTCTGCTCGCAGGCTTTCTCCAGGTGTTCACAACGCTCGACCAGGGTCCGGGCCTGGATGATCCGGGCCGCGCCCCTGATCTTGTGGGCCATGTCCATGAACGCGCCGGGGCCCGACTGCAGCGGCAGCGCGATCAATTCGTCGCGATCGTTGCGGCAACTGTTGAGCAATTCGTCCATCAGCCGTCGCACCAGCAGCGGTTCGCCGCCGGTCAGGGCGTTCAGGCCTTCGATGCTGAAGGGGGGATCGAAGGGTAGCGGGCGCAGGTCGGCCAGCTTCTTGTTCAGTGCGGTCAGGCTGATCGGCTTGAACAGGCAATCATCCATCCCGGCCTGCAGGCAGCGGGTGCGCTCTTCCGGCTGGGCGTTGGCGGTGAAGCCGAGCACCGTGCAACGTGGCCGGGCCTGTGCGGCCTCGTGTTCACGCAGGCGACGAGTCAGCTCATAACCGTTCATCACGGGCATGTTGCAGTCGACGATGACCAGGTCGAAGTGTCCGTCCTTCCAGGCCTGCAAGCCGGTCGCACCGTTCTGCTCGGTGCTGAATCGATGCCCGAGAAAGCCCAGTTGCTGGCACATCAACAAGCGATTGGCGGGATGATCGTCGACTACCAGCACATTCAATTCATGCAGGGCCGGGGGGATCTCCGGCTCACGCTCGATCACGCCCTGGATCGGCTCCAGGCAGCCGAGCTTGAGTGACACCGTGACCTGGGTGCCCTGGCCGGGGACGCTGGAGAGGGTCAGGGTGCCGCCCATCATTTCACAGAGACTGCGACAGATCACCAGGCCCAGCCCGGCACCGCTGCGGGCCAGGTGCCCGGAGTTGTCGGCCTGGGCAAACGGCTGGAACAGACGCACCTGGTCGGCGTGGCTGATGCCGATGCCGGTGTCTTCGACCCGCAGTTGCACGTCGACCTGTTGCGGATCCGCGGCAGGCTGGATGTTCAGGCCGATGCTGATCTGTCCCTGCTCGGTGAACTTGATCGCGTTGCTGATCAGGTTGGACAGGATCTGCTTGAAGCGCAGCGGATCGACCAGCACGTCGCACGGGCGGTTCTGTGTCGGCGCCAGCATCACCAGGCTCAGGCTTTTCTGTCGGGCCAGGCCATCGAACACACGGGCGACCGAGTCCACCAGTTCGGTCAGGTTGACGCGTTCCGGGGACAGGCTGAGGCGGCCGGATTCGATGCGGGCGATATCGAGGATGTCGCCGATCAGTTCCAGCAGGTCCTTGGCCGAGTTGTAGGCGACCTCGATGGCGGGGCGGTCGAGATGGCCCTGGTCTGCGCGCCTGAGGGTCAGTTCGAGCATGCCGATCACCGCATTCATCGGCGTGCGTATCTCATGGCTCATGGTTGCCAGGAAGGTGCTCTTGGCCCGGTTGGCGTCGTCCGCCTGTTCCTTGGCCGAGCGCAGTTCCTCGAACAACTGGCGTCGTTCGCTGATATCGATCCAGCCGCCGATGATCCCCTGCACGTCGCCCAGGGAGTTGCGGTAGGGCAGGATCCAGTGGTAGATGGCCAATTCCCGCCCGCCAATGTGCAGGGTGCGATCACAGATCAGCGGCGTGCCTTCGTCGATGACCCGCAGGTAGTCGGCCTGGTACTCGTCGGCCTCCTGCTCGTTGCCAAGGGCCCGTGCGCCGTCCTGCACGCTTTTGCCGACGACATCTTCGAGCTTCGCCGAGAATGCCTCCAGGTAGCTGTCGTTGCAGGTCTGCAGCAGGCCCTGGCGGTCGCGCACGTAGATCGGGTGCGGGGTGCCATTGACCAGGGCCCGCATGAATTCGAACTGGTCGCTCAGGGCCCGCTCCGCCAGTTGGCGCTGACGGATCTGGCGGCGCATGTAGGCGTTCCAGGTCAGCGACAGCAGCAACAGCACGCTGGCGCCGATGACGACCTGGATGATCAGGCGATGATAGTTGCGCCAGTAGCTGTCGGAAGCCGGCGTGTAGCCGCGCCAGCGGCTGTTGACGATGCCCAGTTCGTCAGGCGCGATGCTCAGCAGTGCCTTGTCCAGGATCGAGCCCAGTTCGGTGGCGCCGCGTGCGGTGGCCAGGGCGAAGACCGCCTGCTGGGTGCCGATGGTGGCGCTGATCTGCAGCTTGTCTTCGAACACCTGCGAGGCAATCAGGTAATTGGCGATCACCAGCGAGCCCACTGCGCCTTCCACCTGACCCTGGGCGAGCAGTTCGACCGCCTTGAGGCTGTCATCGGTTTCCACCAGGCGGATCTGCGGGAAGTCGTTGCGCAGGTAGTCGGTCAGCGGGTTGCCGCGGGTGATGGCCAGGCGCTTGCCTTGCATCTGGTCGAGGTTGCCGGGGCTGTCCTTGCCTTTCGCCGTGAGCAGGACGAAGGAGTTCTCCATGTAGGGGCGGCTGAAGTGCAGGAGGTTTTCCCGCGTATTGGTCGGGCTGATGGCGGCAATGACGTCGGCCTTGCCGCTGCCGATGCGGCCGATCATGTCGTCCAGGCTGCGGGACTTCTGTATTTCGAAGCGCAAGCCGGTGCGCAGGCGGATCAGTTCCAGCAGGTCGGCCGTCACCCCGCGAAAGTTGCCATCGGCATCGAAGAAGGTAACGGGCGCGAGGGCCTCGTTGACCACCACCCGCACCAGCGGATTGGCCTTGAGCCACTGTTCCTCGCGGTTGGTCAGTTGCAGCTTGTGGTCGGTCAGCAGGATATCGCTGCCAGCGCTCCAGCGTTGGGCGATGCTCTCGCGTTCGCCGGTGGGGATGGCCTGCAGGATGCTGTTGAGGATGCCCAGCAGCAGCGGGTTGTCGCCCCGTACGGCAAAACTGAAGCCGTAGGCTTCGTGCTTGCCGAAATTGGCCATTTTCACATTGCGCAGGTAGCCCTTGTTGATCAGGTAGTGGGTGGAAATGGTATCGCCCAGGAAGACATCGGCCTGATCGAAGGCAACCGCATTGATGGCATTCAGGTAGGAGGGGTAGAACTGGATGATCGCGTCGGGATACAGCGTCTTGATCTCATCCAGCGGCAGGTAGTGGTAGACCATGCTCAGGCGCATGCCGGCCAGGCCGTCGGTCAGTGAGCGGGTCTCGCCCTCGCGGGTGACCAGTACCGGCTGGTCGACGGCATAGGGGATGGACAGTGCGATGTTCTTGTTGACGGCTTCGAAGCCATTGGCACTCCCGAGCAGGTCGATCTTGCCGTCCTCGAGGGCCTGGATTGCCGCTTCGCGGGTTGCAAAGCTCTGTACCTTGACGGGCAGGCCCATGGCCCTGGCGAGAATACCCGCGTAGTCCGCCGTGATGCCCTCGTAGTCACGCCCGCTGACCGTCATGTCGAACGGCGGATAGTCCGGGGCCGAGGTGCCCAGCACCAGCGTGCGGTGGTCCTCGATCCAGCGGCGTTGTTCCTTGTCGAACCGTACCTCGAGATGGCCGCTGCTCGAACGGCTGAGCAGGGCGAAGTGGGTGACATCGCCGGTTTCTGCAAGCGCTGACAGGCACAGGAACATTCCCGTGATGATTGCCAGATAATCCTTTAAGCGCGTGGGCATCCGTTTTCTCACACTACCGCGTTGCGTTTGGCCATTTCGATCAGCTCTACCAGGGATTTGGCTTTCAGTTTTTGCATCAGGCGTTTCTTGTAGGTACTGACGGTCTTGTTACTGAGGAACATGCCCTTGGCGATTTCCTTGTTCGTCCGCCCTTGGGCGAACAGTTGCAATACCATCAGTTCCCGGTCGTTCACCAGTTTGAAAAGTTCCATTTCCGGATTTGTCGCTTCATCTTTTCGTCCACCGATCAACGCCTGGCTAGGGAAGTAATTGTAGCCGGATAATACCGCTTTCACCGCGCTCATCAATTCGCTCAAGTCTTCCGTCTTGCAGACATACCCGGCGGCTCCCGATTGCATGCAGCGAATGGCAAAGAGCGAGGGCGACTGTCCGGTCAATACCAGCGTTTTCAGCGAGAGGTTCATTCCGTCCAGGCGGGCCAGGACTTCCAGCCCATCCAGCTTGGGAATGCTGACATCGAGAATGACCAGGTCCGGCATGCATTCGCGCACCATCTGCATCGCATCGACGCCATTGTCCGTCTCGCCAACTATTTCATAACAATCTTCCTGTTCCAACAATATCCTGATGGCAAGGCGGACAACGGGGTGGTCGTCGACGATAAAAACCGAGTTCATAATAAAATCCCATACGAGCTTCGTAGAAAGCGCGCACATTAGCTCAGTTGCACCCCGAGGCGCATGAATAGAGGCGCCTACAGAAGCTGTATAGGAATATTCCTACTTTAATTAGGCTGTTGACTTACGCTCTTGGCAAGCCAAAGGTGGAAGTGCGCGACCTTTTAGATTTTTTGGTTATGAATGTTGGTTTAGTGTTTGTGGTTTTTTATAGATTCTTAGGAAGTATCCTACAGATAGGTGGATCGGTATTTGTAATATTTATGTACTTGGATTGTGTACCTTGGCGGCATGACTGAAGTGTTTTCCTCACGCTGAATGATTTTTCGTCATCCGCTGCCTTTCAAACGCCAATATGTTTTTCAGCGCGAGGCCATTGAGGGGTTTGGTCAGGCAGCCCAGCAAGGGGATATTGCGCGACACGGCCGCTTCGCTGAGCACCTGGAGCTCTTCGAGGCTGAGACTGCTGAGCAGGATCGCCTGTTTGATCTTGCCGCGCTGATTGGCGGTCTGGATCAATTCGAGTCCCAGCAGGTCGGGCAGGCACTGGTCGCAGAGCATGAGGTCGAAGGGCGCCGGCGAGGCCTCCATGGCCGTCAGGGCTTCGGCTGCGTTTGAGGTCGGGGTGAGGAGATGGTAGCCGTAGCTGTTGAGCAGGCTCTGTGTCGCGGCCAGTTGAAAGGGATGATCCTCCACCAGCAATACACGCAGGTTTTGTTTGGACATGCGATTTTCCAGGCGAACTACCTACTTCGAACAAGGCTTCAGGAGCAGGCGTGGAACAGGGGGGTGGGCCTGAAGTCGGGCGCTTGTTGAGCGAGGGGTCGGATTGAGTCCGGGTGGCAGACTAAGAGGGAATGGATTATTTCAGCGGGTCCAACATAGTCTCCATCAGGTGATTCCGGGGCAAATGTAGGCTTTCTCCGTGTGGGACGCGGGCATCGCTGTTCGCTCGCGGGCCCGCCGGCTTGGCGCCAGCGGGCCCGCGGGATCACTGGGGACTGGAGCGGCCGGTCATTTCCCGGGCCATTTCGCTGGCGTAGCTGTCGGTCATCCCGGCGATGAAGTCGATCATGCGCAGGAACGAGGTGTGCAGCGGCCAGTCCGGGTGAGGTGCATTGTTGCCGAGCAGGTCGAGGATCCGCCGGTGCTTGAACGACGGCGTACGGCCGCCATGCTGCTCCAACGCGGCGCCGCAGAACGCGTTCAGGAGGATTTCCAGGGTGGTGTAGGCACCGATCTCGTGGAGCGTCTTGCGCTTGTCCTGGAAGATCTTCTTGCGCGCGATGTCCTTCGCGTTGAGCACGCAGCGCTTGGCCGGCCCGTGCATGTGTTCCACCAGGTCGCCCGACAGGGTCCCGGCGAGCAAGGCGTCCTGCTGTTCGACAAAGGCCCTGGCAGCGGCGTTGGTCAGGTGCTCGATGGCCTTGCCGCGCAGGATCGCCAGCTTGCGCCGCCGCGAGTCCTGCGGACCCAGTTGCCGGTAGGTTTCCGGCAGGTCGTCGCCCACCAGCCCGAGCAGCAGCGACTCGACTTCCGCGTAGTTCAGCAGATCCATCTCCAGGCCGTCCTCGAGGTCGATCAGGGCGTAGCAGATGTCATCGGCGGCCTCCATCAGGTAGACCAGCGGATGCCGCGCCCAGCGCTGTTCTTCCAGCTGCGGCAGGCCGAGCTTCTGGGTGATCTGTTCGAGGATCGGCAATTCGCTCTGGTAGCAGCCGAACTTGTGCTTCTTGTAACCCAGGGAATCGGCGTGCCGGGCGGTCCAGGGGTACTTGAGGTAGGTGCCGAGGGTTGCGTAGGTCAGGCGGGTACCGCCGTCGAACTGGTGGTATTCCAGCTGGGTCAGCACCCGGAAACCCTGGGCGTTGCCTTCGAAATTGAGGAAGTCGGCACGCTCGGCGACGCTCATGTCGTCCAGCCAGCCACGCCCGGCCGCCTGCTGGAACCAGTGGCGGATCGCATCCTCGCCGGAATGGCCGAAGGGCGGGTTGCCGATGTCGTGGGCCAGGCAGGCCGATTGCACGACCATGCCCAGGTCGCTCGGCTCGCACCAGTCGGGCAGGGCGCCGCGCAGGGTTTCGCCGACGCGCATGCCGAGGGAGCGACCGACGCAACTGACTTCCAGCGAGTGGGTCAGGCGGGTGTGGATATGGTCGTTGCTCGACACCGGGTGCACCTGGGTCTTGCGCCCCAGGCGCCGGAAGGCTCCGGAGAAGATGATACGGTCATGGTCTTTGTGGAAAGGGCTGCGTCCCAGCTCTTGCGGGCTGTGCAGGGGCTTTCCCAGGCGTTCGCGGTTGAGCAGGGTTTGCCAATCCAAGGCGCGTTCTCTCCGTCGGGTGATTGAACCACCAGCTTCCCGGTTAGGCGGCGCGCCTGCAAGCAAAAACTACAAGCCGGCGGCGTCGATATCGATCAGCAGCAGACGCTGGCCGTTGTCGAAGAACTGTCCGGCGGTCAGGCAATACTGGTTGCTGGTGGCATCGCGGTAGGTGCTGGACAGGGTCAGGCGGCGTTCATCCCAGCCTTCGGCCAGCAGGTGATAGAAGTACGGGCGCCATGACCAGTTGTGGCCCAGGTAGCTGCTGTCGGCGTGCCAGGCATGGTTGCGCCACTCCAGGTTCGGCGTCAGTTGCGTGCCGTGCCGGTCGCATTGGTAAAAGCGCAGCAGCCAGGGATAACTGTCGAGTTGCGGCAACTGGCTGATCGGCGCCTGGGCCTGGGCCCAGGCCTGGAGGATGCCCATCAGCTCGCCCAGTTGCAGGCGCAGGCTCATCAGTCGGGCCCGCTCGGCGAGTTTTTTCTGTACATAGCGTTCACGCAATTCGGCGAACCGCGCGACGAAGGCATCGCTGGGGAAAAAGTCCAGTTCGGCCCTGGCAAACAGATAGCCCTGCACGTAGCGTGAACCGCACTCCAGGGCGAAATTCAGCTCGGCTTCGGTTTCCACCCCTTCGGCGATGATCCAGCAGCCGGTCTTTTCCGCCATCTGCGCCAGGGCCTTGACCACTTCGCTGCTCGGTCCGCCACGGGCGGCCGCCTGGAACAGGCGCATATCGAGCTTGAGAATATCCGGCTGCAGGGCCAGGACCCGATCCAGTTGCGAATACCCGGCACCGAAATCATCGATGGCGATCCGCGCGCCGGCTTCGCGATAGCGGCTGACCGCTTCCGAGAGGCGCGAGCTGTCACCGCTCAATTCGGTGATTTCAAAGACGATACGCCGTGGGTCGACACCGTGCTGCTGCAGTTGTTTCAGGCTCGGCAGGGCCTGGCCACTGCTCAGGCGGCTGATCCAGCGGGGGGACATGTTGAGACTCAGGAACCACTCCGCGGGGGCTTCGTGCAGGCGGCTCAGGGCGTTGTCGCGGATCTGTCGGTCGAGGCGACGCAAGGCCGCGGACGGCGTGCGCGGGTCGGCGAACAGCGGTCCCACGGAGGTCAGTTGCCCATCGGCCTGGCGCAGTCGGCCAAGCGCCTCGACGCCGGCGATGCGTCCGGTGGCGGTATCGATAAAGGGCTGAAAGCAGGCGAGCGGTTGCCCGTCGATCACGGAGCCTCCTTGGTCGGTGTTATGGGGCTGGCTGGCACACGGGCAGGGTGGAATGGCGCGAACCACGGAAAACCGCCGTCGGTTCGCGTTCGATCCATTGCTACTGCAAGAATGCAGCCAGATTCGCCGGGATCAGCGTTTGCCGGATGAGCCTTGCAGTGCCAGCCTGATCAGCGGAAGCAGGCTGGTGCCCAGGCGGATCAGGCGGGACAGGCCATTGAGGCCGCTGCCCTTGGCGCCCTTGCCGCCGAGAAAGCCCAGCAGGGTGACCACGCCGATCCCCCATAGCGGGGCGTGCTTGATGCCGAGATTGTCCTGCCAGTTCTGGCCCAGGCCGCGCATGCGTTGCAGTGGTTGCAGCAACTGCCCGGACTCATGGCGGATTTCCTGGCGGTGCATTTCCATGCGCAGGCGAATCAGCGCCTTGCGCATTTCCCGGCGCGAGCTGTTCTGTTTCAGTTCGGGGGCACTCATGGCAGCAGTCGCTCGCGGTCGTTGGCCAGCTCTTCGAGCGTGGCGTGGAAGGGAGAGGACTCATCGAAGATCGCCGCCTTCAGGCGCAGGCCACAAAACAGTGCCGCCAGCGTATAGAAGGCGCACAGGCCGATGATGCCGGTCAGGCGATAGGTGTCCCAGACCAGGATCAGCACCAGTGCCGAAAGGCCGATCAACAGCAGCAGGGCGAACACCAGCGCCAGTCCGGCGAACAGCAGCAGGCTGACGGTGCGGGCCTTCTGTTCCTGCAGTTCGATGCCGAACAGCTCGACATGGCTGTGCAGCAGGCCGAGGAAGGCGGCGCCCAGGCGGCGCGTGGAGGAGCGGGTGCTGCCCGCTTCATCGCTCGCCATGATCAGCGCCGCGTGGCCAGCAGGCCGATCAGGAAGCCGATCCCGGCGGCGATGCCGACGGACTGCCAGGGATTGGCCTGGACATAGTCCTCGGTCGCCACCACGGCGGCCTGGCCGCGCTCGCGCAGGGACGCCTCGGTCAGTTGCAGGGTCTCCCGGGCCTTCAACAGGCTGTCGTGAATCTGCGCGCGCAGCTCGTCAGCCTGGTCGCCGGCCAGGGTCGCGGTATGTTCGAGCAGACGTTCCGTGTCGCTGACCAGGGTCTGAAAATCCGCCATCAGTATTTCCTGAGCAGTCTTTGCCGTTTTGCTGACCATGGTGTTCTTCTCCTTGAGAGGCGTTGTGAAAGGCGTGTGACAGGTTCGAGTACAGGCCGTGGGCGAAGGTTCACTGCGATCGGCTGGTACAGGTTTTGCTATGTGCTGGTGCGTTGTTGCCGATGCGTGCGCCTTATCTGGGCGTCGATCGGCGGGAACCCGCGAAAACCTTACCCTAAATAATCAAAATACGCGGAAAAAACCGAAGTGGTCCCTGACCCTGTTCTTCGCCCTGCGCCAAAGCGGTTCGCCGCCGGTCGCCGATTGCGCCAATAGAGTGCGAAAAATGGGCGCATTGAACAGCTTTGGTGCTTTTCCCTGACTTCAGGTCTGCCGTCTCCATGGAAAATTTGCAAAGCGCTGTGGACACTCTGGTCCATGGCTCCAATACCCTGTTCATCCTGATCGGCGCGGTCATGGTCCTGGCCATGCACGCCGGTTTTGCCTTTCTCGAAGTCGGCACTGTACGCCAGAAAAACCAGGTGAATGCGCTGTCGAAGATCCTCAGTGACTTCGCCATCTCGACCCTGGCCTATTTCTTCATCGGTTACTGGATCTCCTACGGCGTGAGCTTTCTGCACCCGGCGGCGCAGATCAGTGGCGATCATGGCTATGGGCTGGTGAAATTCTTCTTTCTGCTGACGTTCGCCGCGGCCATTCCCGCGATCATTTCCGGCGGGATCGCCGAGCGTGCACGGTTTGCCCCGCAATTGTGCGCCACGGCGCTGATCGTGGCATTCGTCTATCCCTTCTTCGAGGGCGTGGTCTGGAATGGCAATTTCGGCCTGCAGGCCTGGTTGCTGGAGCGCTTCGGGGCGAGCTTCCATGACTTCGCCGGCTCGGTGGTGGTGCACGCCATGGGCGGCTGGCTGGCGCTGGCGGCGGTCCTGCTGCTCGGGCCGCGCCAGGGGCGTTACCGCGATGGACGACTGGTGGCGTTCGCGCCATCGAGCATCCCGTTCCTGGCCCTGGGGTCATGGATCCTGATCGTCGGCTGGTTCGGCTTCAACGTGATGAGTGCGCAGACCCTGCAAGGCGTCAGCGGCCTGGTGGCGGTCAACTCGCTGATGGCGATGGTCGGCGGCACGGTGGCGGCGCTGATCATCGGTCGCAACGACCCGGGCTTCCTGCACAACGGGCCATTGGCCGGGCTGGTGGCGATCTGTGCCGGTTCCGACCTGATGCATCCGGTGGGTGCGCTGGTGACGGGGGCGGTGGCCGGCGGGTTGTTTGTCTGGTGCTTTATCGCCACCCAGAGCAAGTGGAAGATCGACGATGTCCTGGGTGTCTGGCCGCTGCACGGCCTGTGCGGCGTGTGGGGCGGGGTGGCCTGCGGGATCTTCGGCCAGCAGGCGTTGGGCGGGTTGGGCGGTGTCAGCCTGATCAGCCAGTTGATCGGCACGCTGTCGGGCGTGGCGGTCGCGCTGATCGGCGGTTTTGCCGTGTACGGCGCGATCAAGGCGGTGCATGGCCTGCGCCTGAGCCAGGAAGAAGAGTACTACGGCGCCGATCTGTCGATACACAAGATCGGCGCGGTCAGCCAGGACTGATTCAGCCCCCGAGCAGGCGTGCCTCGCACGCTTCGATGGCGGCCAGTGTCCCGGACATCAGCACGGTATCTCCGGCGTGCAGGGCGGTATCGCCGTCCACCTCGAGTTCCTTGCCGGCGCGCTGCAGGCCCTGGACTTCGACGCCCAGCTGTTCGAGTTCAAGGGTATTGATCGACTGGCCGCAGGCATGGGCGTCGACGGCCAGGTTCACCGCGTGCATCAGCACCTTGGGCTGGCCCTGGGTGCCGAGCAGGTTGGTCTGCGCGCCGTGATAGAAACCGCGCAGCAGCTTGTAGCGGGTGTGCCGGACCTCATTGACCCGGGCCTGCACCTGCGGCTCGGCAACCCCGAGCATGATCAGCGCGTGGGAGGCGAGCATCAGGCTCGACTCCAGCAGTTCCGGGACCACTTCGTTGGCACCGGCGGCCTTCAGCTCGGCGAGCTGACTGTCGTCACGGGTCCTGACCAGGATCGGCACCGTCGTATTCAGGTGGCGGGCGGCCTTGAGGACGAGCATGGCGATATCGGTCTTGTCCACGGCGATCACCAGCAGCCGCGCCCGTTCGAGGCCGACGGCGGCCAGCAGGTCGCCACGACGTGAGTCGCCGTAGTGCACGCAGCTTTCACCGGCCGCTGCCTCGCGCACCCGTACCGGGTCGTCGTCGAGGGCGACGAAGCGTTGCTGTTCCCGGCGCAGGAAACGCCCGATGGACTGGCCGACGCGCCCGTAGCCGCAGATCACCACGTGCCCGTGCAGTTCCGCGTTCAGCGCGCTGATCTCCTCGAGCCGGGCCTCCTGGTTCGGCTTGCGGTGCAGCCGGGCGGCGATCCGCGGGGCGGCCCGCAGCAGCAGTGGGGTGAGGACCATGGAGCAGAAGGTCGCGGCCAGCAGCAGGCCGCTGATATCAGCCGGCATCAGCTTGTTCTGCTGCATCTGGGCCATCAGCGCAAAGCAGAATTCACCGCCCTGGGCCAGGGCCAGGCCGCTGCGCCAGGCGGTTTCCGCATCGCTGCCGCGCAACCTGACCAGCAGCGCCACTATCGCGCCCTTGATCAGCAGCAAGGCCAGGGTCAGGCCGAGAATCAGCAGGCCGTGGTCGGCGAACAGTTGCAGGTCGATCAGCATGCCGATGCTGACGAAGAACACCCCCAGCAGGATGTCGCGGAACGGCCGGATATCGGCTTCGATCTGGTGGCGGTAGTGGCTTTCCCCCAGCAGCATGCCGGCAAGGAACGCCCCCAGGGCTGGCGAAAGCCCCAGCAGGTGGGTCAGCCAGGCAGTCAGCAGGACGATCACCAGCGCCAGCAGGACAAACAGTTCCGCCGAGTGCGATGCGGCGACCTCATGGAACAGCCGTGGCAGCAGCCAGCGGCTGGCCAGCAGCAGGCCGACGAACAGCACCAGGGTTTTCCCCAGGGTGATCGGCAGCGCCCAGTACCAGGCCTGGTCGCTGCTGCCGGCGAACACCGGGACCAGGGTCAGCAGCAGGACCGCGATCACATCCTGGAACAGCAGCACGCCGATCGCGTTCTGACCGTGGCTGCTGAAGATCTCGCCGAGACTGGTCAGCTCCTTGCTGACGATTGCCGTCGAGGACAGGGCGAGGCCGGCGCCGAGCATCAGCGCCGCCACCAGCGGCATGCCGAAGAACACCAGCAGGCTGCCCAGCGCCGCACCGGTACAGGCCACCTGCAGGCTGCCGAGGCCGAATACCACGCGGCGCAGGGCGAGCATTTTCGACAGGGAGAACTCCAGCCCCAGGGAAAACAGCAGGAACACCACGCCCAGCTCGGCCAGGTCCGGCAGGTTCTCGTTGTCGTTGACCCAGCCGAAGGCGGTTGGGCCGACCAGCAGGCCGACGCACAGGTAGCCCAGCACCGGTGGCAGTTGCAGGCGCCGGAACAGCGCAATCACCACCAGTGACGAGGCGAGGATGATCAACAGATTGGCAAACACAAGCGTCTCCGGTCAGGACCGACAAAAAAGCCGCCAGCATCATGCAGGCGGGCAGGGCATCGATTGATGGCGGTCATCGTTTCAAAGCAATGTCTCATATTTGGCACGGTTCGCTATGCTCAACTTCGGAATGCCAGGGGGAGGCGTCCTTTCAGCGAGTAGACGACGGAGAGGAGTATGGAGCGTCTGTATTCTCTGCAGGGCCTGAGGGGCGCGGCAGTATTGGGGGTGGTGCTGTTTCACATGGCGGCGGTGGAGCTCAAGTACTCCGGTGGCGATGCGTTGCTGCCGGCGCTGGTGGACTTCTTCCAGTTGGGCGTCGATCTGTTTTTTGTCATCAGCGGTTTCGTCATGGTGATCGTCACCCGTGGACGCTTCCAGGACAAGGTCCAGGTCCAGCGTTTCCTGTTCAACCGGGTGTCGCGGATCTACCCCAACTACTGGCTGTATTTCTTTATCACCCTGGTGGTCTATCTGTTGTCGCCGACGCTGGTCAACAGCTCCCATGGCGGCTCGAACCTGCTGATGTCGTTCCTGCTGCTGCCCAACGAGCGCGTGCTGCTGGTGATGGTGGCCTGGTCGCTGGTGTTCGAATTGTGGTTCTACCTGGTGTTCAGCCTGCTGCTGGCCTTGCGCGAGCGCTGGCTGCCCGTCCTGCTGGCGATATGGGCGCTGGCGCTGGTGCTGTTCAACCTGCTGGACTCCTGGCAGGACTATTCGCCGGCGCTGAAGATCGTGCTGCATCCCTATGCGCTGGAATTCATCGTCGGCAGTGCGTTGGCCCTGTTCTTCTATGGCCGGCACAGCGCGCGGGTGCCGACGGCGGTGGTCTGGCTGATGTTCGCCGCGAGCCTGCTGGTGGGTTTTCCGCTGATCTACCACTACCAGTTGTTCTTCAGCGAAGGGCTGGTTCGGATGCTCGCGGTCGGCCTGGTATTCGGTGCCCTGACCCTGTCACTGGTGCTGCTGGAACGACGCCAGCTGATTCGTTTTCCACAGCCCCTGGTGTTTACCGGCGACATGTCCTACACGATCTATCTGTCGCACTTGCTGGTACTCGGGGTGATTGGCCGCGCCTGGCTGGTGATCGGCAACTGGCCGGGGAGCCTGCTGGACAACCTGCTGTTCCTGATACTGATGATGGTCGCAGTGCTGTGCTACGGCTGGGTCGGCTACTCGTTCTTTGAAAAGCCGGTACTCGACCGCGCGACGAGCTACTGCAAGCGCCGGTTCCGCGGCGCGACATCGCGCCAGCAGACCGATGCCGCGGGACGACAGGTGAAGAACGATGGCTAAAGCCCTCAACGGCAACCTGGATGCGCTGAAAGTCCTGCTGGCGGTATTCGTCGTGGTGCTGCACTGCCATTTCATGGGCGGCAACTACACGGCGCCGGGCTATGTGCTGTGCAATGGCCTGTTCCGGGTGGCGGTGCCGACCTTTTTTGTCATCAACGGCTATTACCTGTGGCAGACCCTTGCCCGCGGCCACTCCTTCGCGCTCTGGTTCAAGCGCGGCCTGCTGCTGTACCTGTTCTGGATGCTGGTCTACAGCCCGACCTACACGAGTTTCGCCGCCCTGGGCAGTGTCGGCGGGGTGCTGGCGATCCTCAAGCAGTTCGTGATCGGTTATTTCCACCTCTGGTACCTGGTGGGCATGCTCGGCGGCGGGCTGATCCTCTACCTGTTGCGCCAACGGCCAACGGGCCTGCTGATGGTGCTGGCGCTGGGGGCATTCACGGTGGGCCTGGTGCTGCAATATGCGCGGGTCTATTTCGAATTGCCCAATGCCTTTCTCCAGCACTTCAACCAGAACGACTATACCGC
The DNA here is from genome assembly GCF_049319725.1 of Pseudomonas sp. Mn2068. Lineage (NCBI taxonomy): Bacteria > Pseudomonadati > Pseudomonadota > Gammaproteobacteria > Pseudomonadales > Pseudomonadaceae > Pseudomonas > Pseudomonas sp. Mn2068. The sequence goes on from NZ_JBMOUG010000009.1 coordinate 25,593, forward strand.
CCGCAACTTCCTGTTCATGGGCTTTCCGTTCATGGCCCTGGGGTTTCTGCTGGCCCGCCACGGGGTGCCGGAAAAGGTCACGCGGGGGCAGGTCTGCGGGGCATTCGTCGTGGGCCTAGTGCTGGTGCTGGGCGAGGCCTGGCTGAATTACTCGCATCAGGCCGATGCCCGGCAGAACTTCGATTTCCTGGTGTCGTTGCCCCTGATCACACCGGCATTGTTCCTGCTGCCGTTCGTGTTTTTCCGGGCGTCCACCAGCACTCTCAACGCCAAGCTGTCCTCGGCGCTCTACTACGTGCACCCGCTGTTTCTCTACGGGGCACTGTCGATGGGGTTGGCGTACGGCAACACCCTGACCGTCGTGGTCCTGGCCCTGGCCTTCCTCGCGGCGCCGCTGCTGATCCTCGCCAGCCGGCGCGCGCGGTTCATTCTCTGAGGCCGGCTCGACTGCCCCGGGCGACGGGCCTAGAATGAACCTTCATCCTGTCCCGGACCCTTTGCCATGCTTCCTGAATGCCAATTGTTCGGCACCCTGGGTTGCCATCTCTGTGAAGTCGCCGAAGCGGTGCTGATGCCGCTGGTCGAACACGGCCTGATGGTCGAACTGGTGGACATCGCCGACAGCGAAGAGCTGTTCGAGACCTACAGCCTGCGGATTCCGGTGTTGCGCCGGGCGGATAACGGCGCGGAGCTCGGTTGGCCTTTCGATGCCGAGCAGGTCGTGGCCTTTGTGCGCTGAATCCTTCCCCTGAATCCCCGCGATCAACGCTGTCCCGACCCTTCTGTTTCATCAAATTGCCTGAGCTTGCACCCGCAAAACGCCTGTGCTTACGTCGCGTCATGACGTTTTGATGCAGCACGTTCGGTGGTGCAGGGAGGAAGTGAGATGAAAGGGAGGCAAGTGTTGCTGGTCAACCAATTGGGCGGACGCAAATTTCTCGCGACATTGGTGGTAGGTGTAAGCACCGCGACCTTGACATGGTATGGAAAGATTGATGGTGCAACCTATGCCATGGTGATCCTGGGCACGGTGGGTTCGTTCATCGGCGGCAACGTCTATGGAAAGGTCCATCCCAGGGAATCATGACCGCAGTGTGCGGCCGGTAATCCGTTGGCGGATTACGAAAAATTCAGTTACTGTATATTCATACAGTTTTCGTCTCGGTGTTGGGACAGGATGTCCACCATGACATGCGCACCCAGGGACGAAACCAGGAAAGATCAAGAGGGTAAAAGCATGGTCAACGTCGAACAATTGAAAGCCAGCGTGAACCGCATGTCCGCGGATGTCGTCCGCGAAGCGGTGCTGGAGTTGCGCCTCGATGGGCTGGTGACGGAAGGCAAGACGCCGTTCAACAAGCTGCATTTCAACACCTGCTTCGCGGAAATCGAGGCGTTGTTCCAGCGGGCGGGCTATCACCGCCAACTGGATGTGGTGGGGTACCAGGGATTGCTCTATGCGCTGTACGATCCGGGGCGCTGGGAAGCGGTGGATGTGTTGCGCTGGCTGAAGGACTACACCGAGGCGGCCGGCGCGACCCTGGTGAAGAGCCAGCTGGCGGCCGGCTGAGGTCTGGTGGCACGATTGATTGACGGGGCGCCCGGGTCTTGCCGGATAATGCCGGCCTAGCCAACCGTTCGAGCCCCGTCATGTCCGCTTTGCCTTTCAACGCCGCCGAAAACCAGGCCAGCACCCTGTACCTGCCACCGGGTGCCTGGTCCACCGTGCTGGAGTGCCTGTGCGAGCACTTCCAGGCCATCGGTCGCGAGCAGTGGCTCGACCGCATTGCCCGGGGCCGGGTGCTCGATGCCGAGGGCCGGCCGATCACGGCACAGCTGGCCTATTGCGAAGGCCTGAAGATTCATTACTTTCGCGAAGTGCCGAACGAGACGCCGATTCCGGTCACGGAGACGATCCTCTACGCGGACGAGCACCTGGTGGTGGCCGACAAGCCGCATTTCCTGCCGGTGACCCCGGCCGGCGAGTATGTCGAGCAAACCTTGCTGCGCCGGCTGATCCGCCGGCTGGACAACCCCAACCTGGTGCCGCTGCACCGGATCGACCGGCATACCGCCGGGCTGGTGCTGTTTTCGGCCAATCCCGAGAGTCGTTCGGCTTATCAGTCGCTGTTTCCGACCCGCCGGATCGAGAAGCGCTACGAGGCGATTGCCCGTGCCTTGCCCGAACTGTCCTTTCCACGGGTCCACAAGAGTCGCCTGGTGGAGGGCGAGCCGTTCTTCCGCATGCGCGAAGGCGAGGGCGCCAGCAACACCGAGACAGCCATCGAAGTGGTCGAGCGGAACGACGGTCTGTGGCGTTATGCCCTGTACCCGGTGACCGGCAAGAAACACCAGTTGCGGGTGCACATGGCTGCCCTGGGCGCGGGAATCTGCAACGACCCGTTTTATCCACAGGTGCTCAAGGACGTCGAGGACGACTACGCCAATCCGCTCAAGCTGCTGGCCCAGGCCTTGCGTTTCGTCGATCCGGTCAGTGGGCAGGAGCGTCACTTCGAGAGCGAAATCATTCTGCACTGGTGAATCGACCATGGTGAACCGGGTTCAGTCCGGCATGGCGTGGGCCGCGCCGACCACCGCGCGCAGGCCCAGCAGGTAGCTGTCGACGCCGAACCCGCAGATCTGCCCCACGCTCACTTCGGCCAGCACCGAGGGATGGTGCAGCGTCTCGCGACCGTGGATATTCGCCATGTGCAGCTCCACCACCGGGACCCTCAGGCGCGCCAGGGCATCGCGGATATCGTAGCTGCTGTGGGCCCAGGCTCCGGCATTGATCAGCACGGCGTCGACATGCTCGCTGGCGCCCCGCTCGATGCGGGCGCACATCGCCCCTTCGTTGTTGGTCTGGTAGCTGGCGACGTCGACCTGCAGTTCCCTGGCCAGGTTCAGCAAACGGGCGTCGATCTGCTCCAGCGTGATCCCGCCATAGCGGATCGGTTCGCGCTTGCCGAACAGATTGTGGTTGATGCCGTGGAGCATGAGGACTTTCATGGTTCGCCTCTCGTAGGGGCCCCTTTGCGCAAGGACACAAGGCCTGGACAGGGTTCTCCATAGAATAGGCGTCGGCGCCGGGTTGCGCCTGCCGACGGCCTTCTGGTCGTCGGAAACGACAAAGCCCGCACAGGGCGGGCTTTGCAGGGGGCTTGCGAAGGGCTTACAGCTCCTTGACGGTGCGCACCTGATCCTTGTTGATGCGGGTGTTCTTGCCGTCCAGCTGCTTGAACTCGTAGAAGCCCGATTCGGAATCATATTTAGGAGTGTCCACGGCCTGGATCTCACGCCCGTCGTTCAGGGTGATCACGGTCGGCGATGAACAGCCGGCGAGGGTCGCCAGGCCCATGGTCAGCATGAGTGCGGCGAGGGTCCGTTGAGTCATGGTGTTTCTCCAGAAAGAATTCGGATTGATTACTACTGAGACGACAGCATTTTCAGCAAGTTCCTCAGCCGTGTCCATCCGGCAGGCTGTCGCAATGCTGAAGCAGACGCGGAGTGTTGAGATTGGCCAGCCGCGGATCGTCCGGCGGGCACTGCAGGGCCTGGGCCTGCAAGGGCAGCATGACCTTGCGCGGGCTGCGTTCGCCGGTTGCCCAGGCACTGGCGAACGCTGCGGCCAGGGCCACGGGAATCACGCACAGCAGCGGCTCCCAGTGTTCGCCCTGGCGCACCATCAGCGGTCGGTCCGGGTGCTGGCCGGCCGTGTCGAGCATGCCCTGGAGCAGGTCGCGATCGACCTGCGGCACGTCACAGGGCAATACCAGCAGGTGCGAGTGGCGAGCCACCGCCAACCCGGCACGAATCCCGGCCAGGGGCCCGGGGAAATCGTCGCTGTCGTCGGATACCAGGCGGTCGGCGTAGGCCGCGTAGCGTTGCCGATTGCGGTTGCAGGAAATGATCAGGTCATCGGTCAGCGGTCGCGTCGTCGCGTGCAGATGGGCGATCAGCGGCTGGCCGCGCCATTCCAGCAGGCCCTTGTCCTGGCCGCCCATGCGTTGGCCACGGCCGCCGGCCAGGAGCAGAATGGAGATATTGATCAGCGACATTGCAAGCCTCGACAGGGACGGTGGCGGAGCCGGCCAGAGCCGGTATGACGGCCTCTATGAACCGTGGCGCTGTGATATAACACCGGCCTGTTTCTCCTACAACAACTGGACCAAGCCTATGAAAGCCAAGGCTGATACACCCTTCGTACCGCTGAACATCGCGGTCTTGACTGTCAGTGACACCCGCACCTTTGAAACCGATACTTCCGGGCAGGTCTTCGTCGATCGCCTGACCGCCGCCGGTCATCGCCTCGCCGAGCGGGTATTGCTCAAGGATGATCTGTACCGGATCCGCGCGCAAGTCGCCACCTGGATCGCCGAGGACGTGGTCCAGGTCGTGCTGATCACCGGTGGGACCGGCTTCACCGGTCGTGACAGCACCCCGGAAGCCGTCGCGTGCCTGCTGGACAAGCAGGTCGACGGCTTCGGCGAACTGTTCCGGCAGATTTCCGTGGCCGATATCGGCACGTCCACCGTGCAGTCCCGGGCCCTGGCCGGGCTCGCCAACGGGACCCTGGTCTGCTGCCTGCCGGGCTCGACCAACGCGGTTCGGACCGGCTGGGACGGAATCCTCGCCGAGCAACTGGACTCGCGCCATCGGCCGTGCAATTTCGTTCCTCACCTGAAACAGGCGGCACCTTGTGAATCCCGCGGGTAAGCCGGGCAAGACCGGTGCCTTGATTCCGGTCGAGGTCGCCCTGGCCCGACTGCTGGAACTGGCCGAGGCGGCCCCGATCCGCGAGGCCGAATACCTGCCGCTGGCAGAGACCGAGGGCCGGGTGCTGGCCGAAGACCTGGTTTCCAGCCTCGACCTGCCGCCGTGGCCCAACAGCGCCATGGACGGTTACGCCTTGCGCCTGGCCGACTGGCAGGGCGAGCCGTTGCCGGTCAGCCAGCGGATTTTCGCCGGACAGGCGCCGGCGCCGCTGTTGCCCGGGACCTGTGCGCGGATCTTTACCGGGGCCCCGGTCCCGGCCGGCGCCGATTGCGTGGAAATGCAGGAAAACGCCGAGGTCCAGGCCGATCAGCGGATACGTTTTACCGAGCCGCTGGTGCTGCAACAGAACATCCGTCCCCAGGGGCAGGAAACCACGGTCGGCGAACAGGTACTGGCGGCGGGCACCCGCCTGGGGCCGATCGAGCAGGGCCTGGCCGCGTCCCTGGGGTGTGCCGGGCTGGCGGTGATTCGCCGGGTCCGCGTTGCGGTGCTATCGACCGGCGATGAGCTGATCGAGCCGGGCCGGGCACTGGGGCCGGGGCAGATCTACAACAGCAACCGTGTCCTGCTGTGCAGCTGGCTCAAGCGCCTGGGCTGCGAAGTGGTGGACGCCGGCATCCTCCCGGATGACCTGCCGACCACCCGCCAGCGCCTGGCGGAGCTGGGGGATGTGGACCTGATCCTGTCCACCGGCGGAGTATCGGTCGGTGAGGCGGACTTCCTCGGCATCGCCCTGCGCGAAGAAGGCGAGCTGGACCTCTGGAAGCTGGCGATCAAGCCTGGAAAGCCGCTGACCTTCGGGCATTTTCGTGGCGTGCCGGTGATCGGCCTGCCGGGTAATCCGGCGTCGACACTGGTGACCTTTGCACTGCTGGCCCGGCCTTACCTGCTGCGTCGCCTGGGCGTGCAGCAGGTCCAGCCGCTGCAGTTCAGGGTTCCGGCCGGCTTTGTCTGGCCGAAACCGGGTAATCGCCGGGAATACCTGCGCGGGCGCCTGGAAAACGGCCGGGCGATCATCTACCGCAACCAGAGCTCCGGCGTGCTGCGCAGTGCGGCCTGGGCCGAGGGCCTGGTGGAGGTGCTGGAAGACAGCACGCTGGTGGAAGGGGATTGGGTCAACTTCATTCCCCTGAGTGAAGTGTTGGGTTAGGTGCACTGGCAAAACCCTCAGGCGCCGGGCTTTTGTGGGAGCGGGCTTGCCCGCGAAGAAGGGTCGTTTCGCGGCAAGCCCTCAGATATAGGTTGAAAACCAAGCAAGCGCTAGGTAAGTTTCCTGAGTCTTCTCAGGGAGCTTGCCGATGTCTGCCTTTCAGGAATACTTCGATCCCAGCCACCAACTGGTGCGTGACAGCGTCAGGCGTTTTGTCGAACGCGAGATCCTTCCGGACATCGAGCAGTGGGAAGAGGCCGAAGGCTTTCCCCGCGAGCTTTACCTCAAGGCCGGCGCGGCGGGCATCCTCGGTATCGGTTATCCCGAAGCGCTGGGCGGCAGTCACGAAGGTGACCTGTTCGCCAAGGTGGCGGCCAGCGAAGAACTGATGCGCTGCGGTTCCGGCGGACTGGTGGCGGGGCTCGGTTCCCTGGATATCGGCCTGCCGCCCATCGTCAAATGGGCGCGTCCCGAGGTTCGCGAGCGGGTGGTGCCGGCCGTGCTCGCCGGGGAAAAGATCAGCGCCCTGGCGGTGACCGAACCGGGCGGCGGCTCGGACGTCGCCAACCTGCAGACCCGCGCCGTGCGCGACGGCGACTGCTACCGGGTCAGCGGCAGCAAGACCTTCATTACCAGTGGCATCCGCGCCGACTACTACACCGTGGCGGTGCGCACCGGCGCGCCGGGCTTTGGCGGGATCAGCCTGCTGCTGATCGAGAAGGGCACGCCGGGTTTCACGGTGGGCCGACAGCTGAAGAAAATGGGCTGGTGGGCATCGGATACCGCCGAGCTGTTCTTCGACGATTGCCGGGTCCCGGCAGGCAACCTGATCGGGGCCGAGAACATGGGCTTTGCCTGCATCATGGGCAATTTCCAGAGTGAGCGCCTGGCCCTGGCGATCATGGCCAACATGACCGCCCAACTGGCCCTGGAAGAAAGCCTGAAATGGGCCCGGCAGCGCGAGGCCTTCGGCAAACCCATCGGCAAATTCCAGGTGATCAGGCATCGCCTGGCGGAGATGGCCACCGCGCTGGAGGTTTCCCGGGAGTTCACCTACCGCCAGGCGGCGAGGATGGCCGCGGGCCAGAGCGTGATCAAGGAGGTGTCGATGGCGAAGAATTTCGCCACCGACACCGCCGACCGCATCACCCACGATGCGGTGCAGATCCTTGGCGGCCTCGGTTATATGCGCGAGAGCCTGGTGGAGCGCTTGTACCGCGACAACCGCATCCTTTCCATCGGTGGCGGCACCCGCGAAGTGATGAACGAAATCATCGGCAAGCAGATGGGCCTCTGAGCCGTGGTGAAGGATTACTTCTCCGACAGGGAGAACCGGGTCAGGCAGTAGGTCGGGATGCCCATGTCGTTCAGGCGCTGGGAGCCGCCGAGTTCCGGCAGGTCGATGATGGCGCCGGCCTCGAAGACCTTGGCGCCCATGCGCCGCACCAGGTTGGCGGCGGCGATCAGCGTGCCGCCGGTGGCGATCAGGTCATCGAAGATCAGCACCGAGTCGCCTTCGCACAGGCTATCGGCATGGACTTCGAGGAAGGCTTCGCCGTATTCGGTCTGATAGCTCTCGGACAGCACGTCGGCCGGCAACTTGCCCTGCTTGCGGAACAGGATCAGCGGCTTGTTCAACTGGTAGGCGATGATCGAGCCGATCAGGAAACCGCGGGCATCCATGGCGCCGATATGGCTGAAGTCGGTTTCGACATAGCGGTGGATAAAGGTATCGGCCACCAGCCGGATCGCCCGTGGCGACTGAAACAGCGGCGTGATGTCGCGGAAGATCACTCCCGGTTTCGGAAAGTCGATAACCGGGCGGATCAGGGATTTGATATCGAAGCTGTCGAAGGCCATCGTCGCGGTGTCCTGGGGGGCTGTAAGCACCGCAGTATACCCGCGACGGGTGTCTGGATCAGCCTTCCAGCGAGCCCCCGGCGAGCGCGCAGAGCTGGATCGGGTCGAGGATGTGCACTTCCTTGCCTTCGGCGACGATCAATTCGCTGGCCTGGAAGCGGGTGAATACCCGGGAAACGGTTTCCACCGCCAGCCCCAGGTAGTTGCCGATCTCGTTGCGCGACATGCTCAGGCGGAACTGGTTGGCGGAGAAGCCACGGGCACGGAAACGCGCCGAGAGGTTGACCAGGAAGGTGGCGATGCGCTCGTCGGCGGTCTTTTTCGACAGCAACAGCATCATCTGCTGGTCGTCACGGATTTCCCGGCTCATCACCCGCATCAACTGCCGGCGCAATTGCGGCAGTTGCAGGGCCAGTTCGTCCAGGCGCTCGAAGGGAATCTCGCAGACCGAGGTGGTCTCCAGCGCCTGGGCCGACACCGGGTAGGTCTCGGTGTCCATGCCGGACAGCCCGACCAGTTCGCTCGGCAAGTGGAAGCCGGTGATCTGTTCTTCGCCGGCGTCGCTCAGGCTGAAGGTCTTCAAGGCCCCGGAACGTACCGCATAGACGGAGCCGAAGGTGTCGCCCTGGCGAAACAGGAATTCGCCTTTTTTCAGCGGACGCCCGCGTTTGACGATTTCGTCCAGCGCATCCATGTCTTCCAGATTCAGTGAAAGTGGCAGGCAGAGAGGAGCCAGGCTGCAATCCTTGCAATGGGCCTGGCTGTGGGCGCGCAATTTCACGGGCTCAGACATTTCTTAAATCCTTGTGGGAAAACACACATAAGACGTAAGGGTAACCCAGTGAGGGTTGCCGAGGCCAGCCTGCGCCAAAATGGCGCACCTTTCTAAAGTTGTTCGTACCAATGTCGATACAAAGCTTGACCCTCTATCGCATGGAGCACCCCACATGACCGCCATCGGCAATTCCGTCCCGCTGTTCGCCATCACCGAAGTCCCCCGTAACGCCGACACCATGGACGCCGCGTCCGCCGCCGCGATCAAGGCCAGCCGCGAGCAGATCCTGCGCAATACCGGCAGGGCCGATGAAATCGACCAGGAGCAGCCGACGGCACCCGAAGGGGTCAAGGTCAGCCTGTCCGAGGCAGGCAAGCAGCAGGCGGTCAAGGGCTCCGGCTCGGGCGAATACGCCGATATCGAAGACAGTGACCTGCCGTCCAGGACCCAGTCCGCGTTGAAGAACATTCGCGACCTGCAACGGAAACTGGCGCAGTTGCGTGCCGAGCTGGAGAAAATTCGCAACGACAAGGAGCTTGACCCGAAAATCGCCGAGATCAAGATCTTCAACCTGACCTCGGCCATGAGTGGCCTCAATGCCGCGCTGACCAAGGCCAATACCGTCCTGGGCAAGGCCATGGAGGCGGATGGCCTGAACAGCGACCAGATGACCCAGGCGCAACAACTGGCGAGTCTGCCGAAAGCCAGCTGAGGCCTAGATCACCCGGGAAAAGCGTTGGCGATTCTGCTGTCCCAGGTAGGCATCGAACACCATGCATACCGACCGGACCAGCAGGCGCCCCGCCGGCAGGACGGTGAGTCGCTCGCTGTCCAGCTCGATCAGGCCATCCTCGGCCATGGCCGTCAGTTGCGGCCAGAGCGCTGCGAAATAACCCCTGAAGTCGAGGGTGAACTGCTGTTCGATACGGGCGAACTCCAGGCTGAAATTGCAGATGATCTGTTGGATCACTTCCCGGCGCAGGCGGTCGTCGGCGTTGCACAACAGGCCACGGCTGGTGGCCAGCTGGGCGCTGGCGAGGGTGTTCTGGTACTGGTTCAGGTCGCTGCTGTTCTGGCAGTACAGATCGCCGATCTGGCTGATGGCCGAGACACCCAGGCCGATCAGGTCGCAATGACCATGGGTGGTGTAGCCCTGGAAATTGCGCTGCAGGGTTGATTCTTCCTGGGCGATCGCCAACTCGTCATCGGGCAGGGCGAAATGGTCCATGCCGATATAACGATAACCGGCGGCGGTCAGTTGCTCTATGGTGCGATGGAGCATTTCCAGCTTGTCGGCCGGGGCCGGCAGCTCATGGCCGTTGATCCGCCGCTGGGGCAGGAAACGCTCGGGCAGGTGGGCGTAGTTGAAGACCGAGAGTCGATCCGGTTGCAGGTTGATCACTTCGTCGACCGTGCGCGCAAAGTGTTCCGGTGTCTGCTTGGGCAGGCCGTAGATCAGGTCGATGTTGATCGAGCGGAACTGCAGGGTCCGCGCCGCCTCGATCACCGCGCGGGTTTCCTCCAGGCTTTGCAGGCGATTGACCGCCCGCTGCACATTCGGGTCGAGGTCCTGCAGGCCGATACTGACCCGGTTGAAACCCAGTTCGCGGAGCAGGCCCATGGTCGACCAGTCGGCCTCCCGCGGGTCGATCTCGATGCCGTAGTCGCCGGAATCGTCGTCCAGCAGGTTGAAGTGCCGGCGCAGGCTGCCCATCAATTGGCGCAGTTCGTCATGGCTGAGGAAGGTCGGCGTCCCGCCGCCGAAGTGCAACTGCTCGACTTTCTGGTTCGGGTCCAGGTGGCAGGCCACCAGCTGGATTTCCTGCTCCAGGCGTTGCAGGTAGGGCTGGGCCCGGCCACGGTCCTTGGTGATGACCTTGTTGCAGGCGCAGTAGTAGCAGATGTTCGCGCAGAACGGCACATGCACATACAGCGACAGCGGTCGCAGGGCCTTGCGGCTGTCGCGCAGGGCATGCAGCAGGTCGAAGGTGCCGACCTGGCTGTTGAACTGCACGGCGGTGGGGTAGGAGGTGTAGCGCGGTCCCGCGAGGTCGTAGCGGTGGATCAGATCAGAGTCCCAACGAATGGCGTCGAGCATGCGGGCGTTCCCCCGGATTGGCTGCAATGCCCGGAGTTTAGGGGATGGGCCTGGAACGCATCTTGACCTGTATCAAGCGCCTCAATGGCCCATCAGCCAATGCTGGTGCGGGCCGGGCAGGGTCCACAGGCCGAACAGCATGACCAGCAGCCCACCGCCCAGGCGCACGCTGCGCTTGCGCAGCACGGCCGTGACCCGCTCCGCCGCCAGCCCGGTGGCCAGCAGCACCGGCCAGGTGCCGAGGCCGAAGGCCAGCATCAACAGCGCGCTGTCGACGGCATTGCCCTGGCTCGCCGCCCACAGCAGCGTGCTGTAGACCAGGCCGCAGGGCAGCCAGCCCCACAGCGCGCCGAGCAGCAAGGCGCGGGGCAGGCTCGACACCGGCAGCAGGCGGCTGGCGACGGGCTGGATATGCCGCCACAGGCCGCGCCCGAGGCTTTCCACGCGGGTCAGGCCGCTCCACCAGCCGGCCAGGTACAGGCCCATGGCGATCAGCAGCAGGCCGGCCAGCACCCGTAGCAGCATCGCCGCCGGGCTGCTGGCCACGGCCCAGCCGGCGAGGCCGATCAACAGGCCGGCGGTGGCGTAGCTGAGAATCCGCCCGAGGTTGTAGGCCAGCAGCAGGTGCAGGCGCCGGGCCCGTTGTTCCTTGGGGATCGCCAGGGTCAGGGCGCCCATCAGGCCGCCGCACATGCCCAGGCAATGGCCGCCGCCGAGCAGGCCGAGAATCACCGCCGAGACCAGCAGGGGTGCCAGTTCAAGCATGGGGCGGGGCCTGCTGGTCGTGGTCGCGCGGCGTCCCGTCGGCCTCGTCGATGGCGGCCTTGTGGTTCGGGTCCTGGTCGTCGAACAGGATGCTGTGGGCCGGACCGTCGAGATCGTCGTACTGGCCGCTGTCCACCGCCCAGAAGAAGATGTAGACGGCGATGGCGACGATCAGCAGTGCCGCCGGGATCATCACGTAGAGAGCTGGCATCTTTGCTCCAGGCCCGCGCGGCTCAGGCCGGCAGCGGGTTTTGATTTTTCATGACTTTTCAGGTCCAGGTCGCGTGAAAACGTAGCGAGCGAAGGAAAGACAAGGCAAAAACAGGCGAGGAAGCGGAGTTTACTGGCTGTAAATGAGCATTACTCACTTCGTTCGCCCTCCGGGCCGTCCTTCGGACGTTCTCACTTCGTTCGTCCGAGCCTGTTTTTAACGCAGTATTTTCGAGCGCAGTAGTTTTCACGTGATCTGGCGGGTCAGACGCAAGGCGTTTAGTACCACGGTCAACGAACTGATGGACATACCGACCGCCGCCCACACCGGCGTGATCCAGCCGAGGGCGGCGAACGGCAACATGAGGCCATTGTACAGCGCCGCCCAGACCAGGTTCTCGATGATTACCCGACGGGTGCGGCGGGCCAGGTCGAAGGCCTGCACCAGGGCGTCCAGGCGATTGGACAGCAGTACCGCGTCGGCGCTGGTTTTCGCCAGGTCCGTGGCCGAGCCCATGGCGACGCTGATATCGGCGGCGGCCAGTACTGGCACGTCGTTGACGCCGTCGCCGAGCATCAGCACCTTGCGTCCCTGTTGCTGCAGTTGCTTCAGGACCTGCAACTTGTCATCCGGATGCAGCCCGCCACGGGCCTCGTCGATGCCCAGTTCGGCGGCGACGCTGGCGACCATCGGCGAGCTGTCGCCGGACAGCAGCAGGGTCCGCCAGCCCCGCGCGCGACAGGCGGCGAGCAAGGCCGGGGCATCGCCGCGCAGGCGGTCATCGAGGACAAACCAGGCCAGCGCGCCGTGGCTGTCGCCCAGCAGCAGCCATTGTCCGGCGGTGTCCGGTGGTGCGGGTATCGCGCAGCCGCTGAGTTCGCAGACGAACGCCGCCTGGCCGATACGCAGTTGCTGTTCGCCGACCCGCCCCTGCAGGCCGCGCCCGGGAGTGGCCTGGACCTCTTCGGCGGCTTGCGGGGCACGACCGAAAGCCCTGGCGATCGGGTGTTCGGAGCGGTTTTCCAGGGCGGCGGCCAGGGCCAGGCAGCGCTCGCTGTCCAGTTCCCCCAGGGGGCGGATGGCGCGCAAGGCCAGGCGGCCTTCGGTAAGGGTGCCGGTCTTGTCGAAGATCACCGTGTCGATCTGGTTCAGGCCTTCGAGGACATGGCCACGGGTCAGCAGCAGGCCGAGCTTGTGCAGGGTGCCGGTGGCGGCGGTCAGCGCCGTCGGAGTGGCCAGCGACAGCGCGCATGGGCAGGTCGCCACCAGCATCGCCAGGACGATCCAGAACGCCCGGTCCGGGTCGAGCTGCCACCAGAGCAGGCCGATGGCCGCCGCGGCGATCAGCGACAGCAGGAGAAACCATTGCGAGGCGCGGTCGGCGATTTCCGCCAGGCGCGGTTTTTCGCTCTGGGCGCGTTCCAGCAGGCGGACGATGGCGGACAGCCGGGTGTCCTGGCCGAGGGCCAGGACCTCGACCGTCAGTGCGCCTTCGACGTTCAGCGTACCGGCGGTGACCGCGTCTCCCGACGTGCGCGGTTGCGGCAGGTATTCCCCGGTCAGCAGCGATTCGTCGATGCTCGACTGGCCTTCGACAATCCGGCCGTCCGCCGGCAGGACGGCGCCGGGATGCACCAGGACACGATCGCCCAGGCGCAGTTCGCCGAGCAGGATCCGTTCGCTCTGGCCGTCCGCCAGCAGGCGCAGGCAGGAGGCCGGCAGAAGGTTGACCAGTTGCGCGGTGGCCGCCGCCGTGCGTTCGCGGGCGCGACGCTCCAGGTAGCGACCGGCGAGCAGGAACAGCGCGAACATGCCCACGGCATCGAAGTACAGCTCGCCGACCCCGGTGATCGAGGTCCAGATCCCGGCGCAATAGGCACTGCCGATCGCCAGCGAGACCGAGACGTCCATGGTCAGGTGCCGGGTCCGCAGGTCGCGCAGGGCGCCGCGAAAGAACGGCGCGCAGCTGTAGAACACGATCGGCGTGGTGAGGAACAGCGCGACCCAGCGCAGGATGGTGTGCAACTCGGGGCTCAGGTCGATATTGAATTCCGGCCAGGTGGCCATGGTCGCCATCATCGCCTGGAACCACAGCAGGCCGGCCAGGCCCAGCTGGCGCAGGGACTTGCGGTTTTCGCTGGCCAGTTGTTCGCTGGCACGGTCGGGCTGGTAGGGGTGGGCGGCGTAGCCGATCTGGCGCAACTCGGCGAGCAGGGTGCTCAGGGCCAGCTGGCTGTCGATCCAGCGCACCTGCAGGCGATGGTTGGACAGGTTCAGCCGTGCCTCGGCCACGGCCGGCAGGTTGCGCAGGTGTTTTTCGATCAGCCAGCCACAGGCCGCGCAACTGATGCCTTCCATCAACAGGGTGGCTTCGACGAGTTCGCCATCGTGATGGACGAAGGGTTGCTGCACATCGGCGCGGTCGTACAACGCCAGTTCGTCCGGCAGTTGCACGGGCAGCACGTCCGGGTTGGCGGAGGCTTCGCTGCGGTGGCTGTAGTAATGCTCCAGGCCACCGGCGACGATGGCTTCGGCCACGGCCTGGCAGCCGGGGCAGCAGAATTCACGGGTTTCGCCGAGCACGGCCGCGGTGAAGCGGCTGCCGGCGGGGACGGGCAGGGCGCAGTGGTAGCAGGGGATAGGGGTTGTCATAGGCGCCATGGGTCACTGTAGGAGCCGGCTTGCTGGCGATGGCGATTTCACAGTCGACCTCTCTATCGCCAGGTAGACCGCTATCGCCAGCAAGCCGGCTCCTACGGAAGCGGAATCGTGGTTACTTGTCCAGGTCTTCGGCGCCTTGCAGCGGCTCATCGCCCAGCAGCAGGTCCTTGTCGTGGCTGACCTGCTCTTCCTCGAACATACGCCAGGTCTTGTCGCCCTGCATCCCCAGCAACTCGACGAAGCGCCGGCCTTCGATCTTGTCGCTCAACTGGCCGATATAGCGGCCCTGTTCCGTCTCGCTGCGGTTCAGGGTGATCCGCCGATCCTTCTCCGGCTGGGTCGGCGAGATCAGGTTCAGTTCCAGGGTCGCAGGCTGGCTCGCGCCGCTCAGGCGCAGATCGACTTCGCCGGTGACTTCATCGAGGTGCACGTTGGCGCGCATCTTCAGGGTCTGGGCCAGCAACTCGCGGTCCAGCGAGCGATTGATGCCCTTGCCGGCCTCGTAGTAGTTGTCGTTGACCAGGTTGTCCGGGTTCTTCACCGCGATGGTCACCATCGACAGGGTCAGGGTCACCGAGCAGGCCAGGATGCCGATGATGATCCAGGGCCAGAGGTGCTTGTACCAGGGGCTGGTGGCGGTTGCGACGGACATTGTGGGTTCCCTTAGCGAATTTGCGGGCCGATGAATCGGCTCTTGGCTTCAATGTGGACGCTGTCGTCATCGGCGTCGCGGAGGATGAACTTCACCTCGTTGGTGCTCGACGGCAGTTGTTCGGGGGCGCTGGACAGCTCGAACGGCATGCTGAAGATCTCCCCGGCCGGCACCTTGATCTCGCGCCGGCCCTGCAGTTTCAGGTCGGGCAGGCCGCTGGCGTCGAGGACGTAGGTGTGGTCGCGCTGGTCCTTGTTCATGATCTTCAGGCTGTAGACGTTTTCGATCCGGCCCTCGGCATTCTCGCGATAGAGCACGCGGTCCTTGCTGACGTCGAAGCCCACCAGCGAGCGCATGAAGAAGGCCGTCACCAGCAGGCTGATCATCGCCAGCAGCACCACTGCGTAACCGATCAGGCGCGGGCGCAGCTTGTGGGTTTTCTGCCCGGAGAGGTTGTGTTCGGTGGTGTAGCTGATCAGGCCGCGCGGGTATTCCATCTTGTCCATGATGCTGTCGCAGGCGTCGATGCAGGCCGCGCAGCCGATGCATTCGATCTGCAGGCCATCGCGGATGTCGATGCCGGTGGGGCAGACCTGCACGCACATCGTGCAGTCGATGCAGTCGCCCAGGCCCTGGGCCTTGTAGTCGGTGCCTTTCTTGCGGGGGCCACGGGCTTCGCCACGACGCGGGTCGTAGGAGACGATCAGCGTGTCCTTGTCGAACATCACGCTCTGGAAACGCGCGTACGGGCACATGTAGATGCACACCTGCTCGCGCAGCCAGCCGGCGTTGCCATAGGTGGCGAGGGTGAAGAAACCGACCCAGAAGTACGACCAGCCATCGGCCTGGCCGGTGAAGAAGTCGACGACCAGTTCGCGGATCGGCGAGAAGTAGCCGACAAAGGTCATGCCGGTGACGAAGCCGATCAGCAGCCAGAGGCTGTGCTTGCCGAACTTGCGCAGGAACTTGTTGGCGCTCATGGGCGCCTTGTCCAGCTTGATGCGCTGGTTGCGGTCGCCTTCGGTGACCTTTTCGCACCACATGAAGATCCAGGTCCAGACGCTTTGCGGGCAGGTGTAGCCGCACCACACGCGCCCGGCGTAGACGGTGATGAAGAACAGGCCGAAGGCGGCGATGATCAGCATGCCCGAGAGCAGGATGAAGTCCTGGGGCCAGAAGGTCGCGCCGAAGATGAAGAACTTGCGCTCGGGCAGGTTCCACCAGACCGCCTGGTGGCCGCCCCAGTCCAGCCACACGGTGCCGAAATACAGCAGGAACAGTGCGGCGCCGCCGGTCATCCGCAGGTTGCGGAACAGGCCGGTGAAGGCCCGGGTGTAGATTTTTTCGCGTGAGGCGTAGAGATCGACGGTGTCGTTCGAGTGCTTGGCAGGCGGAGTAACGTCGTGTACCGGAATCTGGTTGCTCATCATTGCATCCCACGGCTGGGGGAAAATGCCTCGGTCAGTACATGCCGACCGCGATCAGAAAGGGTAGTGCAGTGGCGCAATGATACGCCTGTCACCCCGGCTCAAGTGTGCGACCTTTGGTCGCGTTGGGGGAATGGCCTGGATGGTGTAGCAAATGTAACAAAGCATGATGCAGGTCAATTGACTATAGATGAAACCGCGTGGCGCGACGGGCCGATTGCTGCCGTGGCAGAGCGCCCGCGGATGAAAAAGGCCCCGCCAGTCTGCACGGGGGGGGCCTCGGGTGTCGCGGCAAGCCGGGTATTTATTCCGCGGGCTTGTTGTCGCCGTGGGACAGGCTGTAGACGTAGGCGGCCAGCAGGTGGACCTTGTCGTTGCCCTGGGTCTGTTCCTGGGCAGGCATCTGGCCCTGGCGGCCGTAACGGATGGTCTGCTGCAGTTGCGCGAAGCTCGAACCGTAGATGAACGCAGCCGGGTGCGTCAGGTTCGGGGCGCCCATGGCCGGGGTGCCCTTGCCTTCCGGACCGTGGCAGGCCACGCAGTTGGCGGCGAAGAGCTTCTGCCCGTTGGCCGGGTCGGCCTTGGCGCCTTCCGGCAGCTTGCGGCCGTCGAGATTGGTCAGCACGAACGCGGCGACATCGGCCACGCCCTGTTCGCCGATCACATCGGCCCAGGCCGGCATCACCGCGTGGCGACCGCCCATGATGGTGGTCTTGATGGTTTGCGGGTCACCGCCCCAGCGCCAGTCTTCGTCGGTCAGGTTCGGGAAGCCATAGGCACCCTTGGCGTCGGAACCATGGCAGACCGAGCAGTTGGACGCGAACAGCCGGCCGCCCATTTTCAGGGCTTGCGGGTCCTTGGCCACTTCCTCGATCGGCATGGCCGCGTACTTGGCGAAGATCGGTCCGAACTTGGCGTCCGAGCGGGCCATTTCCTTCTCCCACTCATGCACGCCGGTCCAGCCGGTCTGGCCGTTGGCGAAGGGCGTCTGCTTCTCGTTGTCCAGGTAGCCATAACCCGGCAGCAGGCCTTTCCAGTTGCCCAGGCCCGGGTACAGCGCCAGGTAGCCAAGGGCGAAGATGATGGTGCCGACGAACAGCATGAACCACCATTTCGGCAACGGGTTGTCGTACTCCTCGATCCCGTCGAAGGAGTGGCCGACCGTCTCGTCGGTCTGCTCGGCGCGCTGGCCCTTGCGGGTCGACAGCAGCAGCCAGGTCAGGGCGAAGATGGTACCCAGGCTGAGGACTGTGACGTACAGACTCCAGAATGTAGTCATTCTTTGTTACTCCTAGAAGCTTGCTCGACGTGCTTGATGGCTTCGGGATCATCCGCGAAAGGCAGCAAGGTCGCGTCTTCAAACTCCGACTTGCGCTTGGGGCTGAATACCCACAACGCCAGGCCGATAAAGGCCACCATCACCACGACGGTGCCCAGGCCACGAATCATCCCGATATCCATCCAGATCACCGTTTGCTTTTGATGATGGTGCCCAGGCCCTGCAAGTAGGCCACCAGCGCGTCCATTTCGGTCTTGCCCTTCACCGCGTCCCTGGCACCGGCGATGTCTTCGTCGGTGTAAGGCACGCCGAGGGAGCGCAGGACTTCCATTTTCTTCGCGGTGTCCTTGCCGTCGAGCTTGTTTTCCACGAGGAACGGGTACGCCGGCATTTTCGACTCGGGTACCACGTTGCGCGGGTTGTACAGGTGCGCGCGGTGCCAGTCATCGGAGTAACGACCGCCGACACGGGCCAGGTCCGGACCGGTGCGCTTGGAACCCCACAGGAACGGGTGGTCCCAGACGCTTTCACCGGCAACCGAATAGTGCCCGTAGCGTTCGGTTTCAGCGCGGAACGGCCGGATCATCTGCGAGTGGCAGCCGACACAACCGTTGGCGATGTAGATGTCACGGCCTTCCAGTTCCAGTGCCGAGCGCGGCTTCATGCCTTCGACCGGCTTGTTGGTGACGTCCTGGAAGAACAGCGGAACGATCTGGGTCAGGCCGCCGATACTGACGGCGATGACCATGAAGAAGGCCAGCAGGCCGATATTCTTCTCGACTACTTCGTGCTTCATCAGTGAGCTCCAACGACAGCGATCTGAGCGGCGGCTTCAGCTTCAGCCGGGTTCGAGGCACGAACGGTGCGGTACACGTTGTAGGCCATGAACAGCATGCCACTGGCGAAGAACGCACCGCCCAGGGCGCGAACGATGTAGCCGGGATGGCTGGCCTGCAGCGCTTCGACGAACGAGTAGGTCAGGGTGCCGTCGTCGTTGATTGCCCGCCACATCAGGCCCTGGGTGATGCCGTTGACCCACATCGAGGCGATGTAGAGCACGGTACCGATGGTCGCGAGCCAGAAATGGGTGTTGATCAGGCCGACGCTGTGCATCTGTGCACGCCCGAACAGCTTGGGAATCATGTGGTAGATCGCGCCGATGGAAATCATCGCCACCCAGCCCAGGGCACCGGCGTGAACGTGGCCGATGGTCCAGTCGGTGTAGTGGGACAGCGAGTTGACGGTCTTGATCGCCATCATCGGCCCTTCGAAGGTCGACATGCCGTAGAACGCGAGGGATACCACCAGGAAGCGCAGGATCGGGTCGGTGCGCAGCTTATGCCAGGCGCCCGAGAGGGTCATCATGCCGTTGATCATGCCGCCCCAGCTCGGTGCCAGCAGGATGATCGACATGGCCATGCCCAGCGACTGCGCCCAGTCCGGCAGGGCGGTGTAGTGCAGGTGGTGCGGGCCGGCCCAGATGTACAGGGTGATCAGTGCCCAGAAGTGCACGATGGACAGGCGATAGGAATAGATCGGGCGCTCGGCCTGTTTCGGCACGAAGTAGTACATCATCCCGAGGAAGCCGGTGGTCAGGAAGAAACCCACCGCGTTGTGCCCGTACCACCACTGGATCATCGCATCCGTCGCCCCGGCGTAGGCCGAGTAGGACTTGAAGAAACTCACCGGCAGGGAGGCGTGGTTGACGATGTGCAGCATGGCGGTGACGACGATGAACGCACCGTAGAACCAGTTGCCGACGTAGATGTGCTTGGTCTTGCGCTTGACGATGGTGCCGAAGAACACCAGTGCGTAGACCACCCAGACGATCGCCAGGAGGATAGCCAGCGGCCACTCCAGCTCGGCGTATTCCTTGGTGGTGGTGTAACCCAGCGGCAGGGTCACCAGGGCGCCGATGATCACCGCCTGCCAACCCCAGAAGTGGAAGGCCGCGAGGCTGTCGGAGATCAGTCGCACCTGACAGGTACGCTGCACCACGTAGTAGGAGGTGGCAAACAATGCACAACCACCGAAGGCGAAGATCACCAGGTTGGTGTGCAACGGGCGCAGGCGTCCAAAACTCGTCCACGGCAGACCGAAATTCAGCTCCGGCCAGACCAATTGAGAGGCGATGAATACTCCGAGCCCCATGCCAAGGATCCCCCAGACCACCGTCATGATGGCGAACTGGCGGACTACCTTATAGTTATAAGCAGTCGGACTGATTGCTGTGCTCATTCTAAGGTTCCACGGTTTGGGTATAGTTATTAGGGGTGAAAATCGGCCGCAAGTATGGATAAAGTGTAGGGTCATTGCAACGCGCCATGACCTGGGTCAATACGTTACGACGCTGATTCTGCGGCCTTTCCATGCTCGGTGTAAGGTCAAAACGCGCACTCGCGGATACCCGGACTGACCGGCAGGCGAGGGGTTGCGGATTGATCGAGGTTTGCAAAGCTTAGTACCGATTCCCGGGAGTGGGTAGGCGGACTAAAAGAGAGGTGCGACACTTGGTCGCGTACAGGCAGGGAACTGCCGCATCCTGATCGATGCGGCAGGAAATATCCGGTATTTATTGAGCCTTATCTTCTCCTTGACTGCCGTGAGAGAGACTGAATACGTACGCCGCCAACAGTTGCACCTTGTCGTTGCCGAGCAGTTCGTTCTGGGCCGGCATATGGCCCTGGCGCCCGTGGCGGATGGTCTGCTGCAACTGCACCAGGCTGCTGCCGTAGATAAAGCCGGCGGGCTGGGTCAGGTCCGGAGCCCCCATGATCGGGCTGCCCTGGCCGGTGGCACCATGGCAGGCGATGCAGGTGGTGCTGAACGATTGCCGGCCCGCCGCCAGGTCCGCCGTGGAGTCCTGTGGCAGCGGCAGCTTGGCCAGGTCATGACGGACGTAGGCGGCGACGTTCTTCACCCCGTCTTCACCGAGGATTTCGCCCCAGGCCGGCATGGCCGCGACGCGCCCGCCCATGATGGTGGTCTTGATCGTCTCGGCGCTGCCGCCCCAGCGCCAGATGTTGTCGGCGAGGTTGGGGAAGCCGTAGGCGCCCTTGGCGTCCGAGCCATGGCAGACCGCGCAGTTGGAGGCGAACAGGCGACCGCCCATTTTCAGCGCCTGCGGGTCCTTGGCCACTTCCTCCACCGGCATGGCGGCGAATCTGGCGAAGATCGGCCCGAACTTGGCGTCGGCCTTGTCCATCTCCTTTTCCCACTCGTGCACGCCGGTCCAGCCGTTCTCATAGCCGGGCAGGATGCCTTTCCAGTTGCCCAGGCCGGGGTAGAGGATCAGGTAGCCGACGGCAAACACCAGGGTCCCGGCGAACAGCATGAACCACCACTGCGGCAACGGGTTGTCGTACTCCTCGATGCCGTCGAAGCTGTGGCCCATGGTCTGGTCGACGCTGCCCTTGGTTTCGCCCTTGCGGGTGCCGAGCAACAGCCAGGTCAGGCCGATCAAGCTGCCGATGGTCAGTACGCAGATGTACGTACTCCAGAAGGTGGTCATGGCCGGTTGCTCCTTGTAGCAGGGTCTTGTTCGGGTGTTTCGGGCAAGGGCTCGTCGGCGAACGGCAGCATGCGCGCCTGGGCGAACTCCGGATTGCGCTTGGCGTTGAACACCCAGATGGCGAGGCCGACGAAGGCAATCATCACCACCAGGGTGCCGAGGCCGCGGATCATTCCGCTACTCATCTCCATGGCTCACCTCTTGCTCTTGATCGCAGTGCCGAGCACTTGCAGGTAGGCGACCAGCGCGTCCATCTCGGTCTTGCCCTTGAGGCTGGCGACCGCGCCGCTGATGTCGTCGTCGGTGTAGGGCACGCCGAGGGTACGCATGGCCCGCAGCTTGGTTTCGGTGTGGCTGCTGTCCAGGGCGTTGGCCACCAGCCAGGGGTAGGCCGGCATCTTCGACTCCGGGACCACGTTGCGCGGGTTGTACAGGTGCGCGCGGTGCCAGTCTTCCGAGTAGCGGCCGCCGACCCGTGCCAGGTCCGGCCCGGTGCGCTTGGAACCCCACAGGAACGGATGGTCCCAGACGCTTTCGCCGGCCACCGAGTAGTGTCCGTAGCGTTCGGTCTCGGCGCGGAACGGCCGGATCATCTGCGAGTGGCAACCGACGCAGCCTTCGCGGATGTAGATATCGCGACCTTCCAGTTGCAGCGCGGTGTAGGGCTTCATGCCTTCCACCGGCTTGTTGGTGACGTCCTGGAAGAACAGCGGGACGATCTGGGTCAGGCCGCCGATGCTGACGGCGAAGACCATCAGCAGCATCAACAGGCCGACGTTCTTTTCAATCACTTCGTGTTTCATGGCGAACTCCTCAGGCCGTCTGCGCGGCGGCGGTGACGGTGGCTGGCTCTGCGCCGCGCACGGTGCGCCAGGTGTTGTAGGCCATCAGCAGCATGCCGCTGAGGAAGATCGCCCCGCCGATCAGCCGCACGACGAAGCCGGGATGGCTGGCCACCAGGGTTTCGACGAAGGAGTAGGTCAGCGTGCCGTCCTCGTTGACCGCGCGCCACATCAGGCCCTGGGCGATGCCGTTGACCCACATCGAGGCGATGTAGAGCACGGTGCCGATGGTCGCGAGCCAGAAGTGCGCGTTGATCAGGCCGAGGCTGTGCATCTGCGTGCGGCCGAAGACTTTCGGGATCATGTGGTACAGCGCGCCGATGGAGATCATCGCCACCCAACCGAGGGCGCCGGCATGCACGTGGCCGATGGTCCAGTCGGTGTAGTGGGAGAGGGCGTTGACGGTCTTGATCGCCATCATCGGCCCTTCGAAGGTCGACATGCCGTAGAACGCCAGGGACACCACCAGGAAGCGCAGGATCGGGTCGCTGCGCAACTTATGCCAGGCGCCCGAGAGGGTCATCATGCCGTTGATCATGCCGCCCCAGCTCGGGGCCAGGAGGATCAGCGACATCACCATGCCCAGCGACTGCGCCCAGTCCGGCAGCGCGGTGTAGTGCAGGTGGTGCGGGCCGGCCCAGATGTACAGGGTGATCAGCGCCCAGAAGTGGACGATGGACAGGCGATAGGAATACACCGGGCGTTCGGCCTGCTTGGGTACGAAGTAGTACATCATCCCGAGGAAACCGGCGGTCAGGAAGAAGCCCACCGCGTTGTGCCCGTACCACCATTGGACCATGGCGTCGGTGGCCCCGGCGTAGACCGAGTAGGACTTGGTCAGGCTGACCGGGATTTCCAGGTTGTTGACGATATGCAGGATCGCCACGGTGATGATGAACGCCCCGAAGAACCAGTTGCCCACATAGATGTGCTTGGTGGTGCGCTTCATCACGGTGCCGAAGAACACGTAGGCGTAGGCCACCCAGACGATGGTGATCAGGATGTCGATCGGCCATTCCAGCTCGGCGTATTCCTTGGAGCTGGTGTAGCCCAGTGGCAGGCTGATTGCCGCGAGCAGGATGACCAGCTGCCAGCCCCAGAAGGTGAACGCGGCCACCTTCGGCGAAAACAGCTGGGTCTGGCAGGTGCGTTGCACCGAGTAGTAGGAACTGGCGAACAGCGCGCAACCGCCGAAGGCGAAGATCACCGCGTTGGTATGCAGCGGGCGCAGACGGCCGAAGCTGGTCCACGGCAGGTTGAAGTTGAGTTCGGGCCAGACCAATTGGGCGGCGAGGAAGACCCCGAGCCCCATCCCGACGATGCCCCACACCACCGTCATAATGGCGAATTGGCGGACCACCCTGTAGTTGTAGGCGGTACTGATTGAAGTGTTCATGGTTCCCCATCCACGGTTCAGACCCGGCCGGCGCTGTTGCATTCGCGGGATCTGGAGTTATAGGCAGACTAAAAGCCAGCCAAGCATGGGCAAATAGCCAGCGGGTGGTATTGACGGGGGTCAATGGGGCGGGAGTTGCCGGTGGCCCCGGGGCCACCGGCGCAGGGGTCAGGCGCGTGGCGTGCAGGCGGCGAGCAGCACGGGGCCGATCCCCAGGCCGTTGGCCTCGTAGATCAGGCTCAGGCCCGGGCTGATCTTGATATAGGGGCGCTCGGGCTCGATGACCTCCAGGGTCATGTCCAGTACCGCATACACCAGCCCCAACGGGGTTTTCGTGGTCGAGGACCAGGTTTTCGGTATCAGCGGCGATTGCAGCGGCCAACGCTTGCCGTAGGCCGAGCGGATGCTGATCAGCTCTTCCAGCGACGGCACGCTCAGCCCTTGTGCCTGGGCCTTGCGCAGGGTGTCGGCGCTGCTGCCCTTGCCGAGGTTGTAGCACTGCACCACGCCGCTGACGGTGACCTCGTAGCTTTTGCGCTGCCCGGCGCTGTCGCTGACACGGATAAAGGTCTTGCCGTTGCCGCGCACGGTGACCCGGCCATTGCTGTCGACCACGGCGATGTTGCGGTTATCGCTGCTGTAGTGATAACTGGGCACGCCACCGCCCGCCGCGCGCTGGAGGGTCGTGCCCGGGCCGAACTCCGGCAGCACCTGCGGATGGCAGGGGATCAGGTAGATTTTCCCGGACAGGTTGACCGGCCGGGTATCGAAGACCAGTTCCGGCACCCGCTTGCGGGCCCTGACCGTCAACGACAGCCGCGGGAACGTCAGGGCGCCGGCTTCATCGCTGCTGCCGTCGAAGGTTACCTTGAAGGTGAAGGTCAGGCCGCTCAGGTCACGCAACTGATCGAGGTGGGTGCGCGAGAGCAGGCCTTCGATGACATCCGAGATCGTGCTGACTTCCTCTCCGTTCCACAGCGCCAGGGTGAACGGCCTGCCGCTGACCAGGGTGCCCTCGATCCTCAGCCAGATCCGCTGGCCGACCTGGATATGCGGCCATTTCCTGACTTCGATATGGGCGTCGCCGGCAAAGGTGTTGAGGTCCAGCAGGAGATTGTCCGGCGCCTCGCGGACGAAGGGCGGATGCAGGTCTTCGTGGGCGATGGGCAGTATGTCCAGCGGCAGGATTTTCGACGGTGCCGCGATGCCCCGGCGGGTGACGTTGTAGCCGACTTCCACGCGCTTGCCGATATTGGCGCTGACGGCCCCGGCGGGGACGCTGAAGTCGACGCTGCCGGAACTGCTGCCGGGTTTGGCGTCGATCACCGGTGTGCCGCTGCCGGGCGTGCCGCGCCAGTAGGCCTGGATGCTGTCGCCGGTTTCCATGGCATAAGTGACGCGGATCGTCGCGCCATCCAGCGCCTGCAGCGGGAACAGCACGGTGTCATGGGCTTCCACCACGGCGGGGCGTGGCAGATCCAGCGGCAGGGCGCTGACCGGCAGCAGCAAGGGTTGCGAAACCAGGGGATCGGGGGCTTCGGTCTTGACGTCATAACGCACCACCACCGAGCCGCCGGCCAGCACGCCGACCTTGTCGTCCGGGATGCTGAAGTCGATGTCCCTGCCGGTGTCGACCACCGGCAGGGTCTGTTCATGGCGCACTTCCATGCCGCTGGCGGTCGTGCCGATCCAGACCAGCGTCACGGCCTGGCCCACGGCGATCAGCGAGTAGGGCTCCACCCGCGCGATCACCCCGGTGGCCGCCGGGTCGAGCACATTGCCGTTGGCTTCGGCCACGGGCACCCGTGGCGGCTTGAGTATCAGCGCCTGGCCGATGATCTTCAGCGGCAGGCTCTTGGAGCGGCGCACGGGCTGCTCGGGCGCCTCGACATAATAGTAGAAGCGAGCCTGGCCCTGGATGATCAGCGGGAACTGCTCGTTGGGTACATCGAAGGACACGAAGGGATCGCTGTCATGGCCGGGCAGGGTGGCGGTGTACGCCGGCAGCGATACGCCGAGGGCGGTTTCCCGTTCCACCAGCAGGCGCAGGTTCTGCGCGCTGTTCATCCCGTCGTAGCGCAGCACCAGGGTCTGCACGTCGGCGCCATTGAGCAGGTCGAGGTCCAGCTGCATGCCCTGGGCCCGTGGCACCACCGGGGCGGGCAGGGACGGATCGCCGATACCGACTTCGACCAGGGCCGGGCGTGACCAGCGCGACCAGTTGTTGACCACATCGCGGATCTCGTAGCGCACGAGGATCGCGTCGGAGTTGCCGGCCTCGCGGATGATCCGCGGATCGATCGGCACCACCACTTCATCGCTCGGCGCGCTCAGCGGCGGGTGTTGCACCAGGCGACCATGCCACGACACCACGATCACATCACCGGCGGCCATGTTCGCATAGCGCTTGATGACCACGCTGACGCCTTCCGGATCCTCGATCACCCCGGGAGGTATCACCACGGGCAGTTCCAGCTTGTCGTTGAGGGTCGGTGTCGCCGACTGGGTGTCGGGGTCGCCGGGCACGTCCAGCTTGACCCGCAGGCTGGTCTCGGCGGTTTCCGGCGCACCGCCGGGGAACGGCGTGAGGACATAGCGCACCGTCACCTCGCCGCTCATGATCCAGCGCGTATCGACCCGCAGGGTGAGGTGAGTGGCGCCGGGTTCGCTATCCTGGGTATGGCTGGCGACGGGGTCGGGATGGCTGCCCCAGTACAGGTCGACGCGGTCCCTGGGCTTCAGGTCCAACGGCGCGATCACCACGGGCAGGGGCCGCAGCGGGTCGATCACGTCGGTGGCACCGACGCCGCCGAGATTGAAACTGTTGATCAGCGGCGGGATCAGCGCCCGCGTGGCCCGTGGGCGGCGCTCGCTGAGCGTCCATGCCGGTGTCCAGGTGGGATCGATCGGGCCCGGGGTGGGCCACAGCTGGCTGGTGTGCAGCACACTCAGCTTGCCGGCGGCGGCGACCGCGTTCACCAGGCGGAACTGTGGCGGGGTGAGGCTGCGGATGCTGTCGGCATCTACCGGTGCGCACAGTTCGCCCTGTGCGTGCGAGGCCCTGGGCTCGTACTTGAACAGGGCGCCGTCCTGGCTGGAATAGTAGATGCCATTGAGAAAGAGGTTGTCGGCCAGCAGGGTCTGGGTGACGAAGCAGATGTCCTCGACGGAGAAGAAGTCGACGTGAGGGCTGTCGCCGGTCTGGTAGCGGGTAGGGGCCAGCGGCTTGGCATAGTGGATGCTGTCGAGCGGTGTCCTGCCCAGGGTCAGTTCCAGGCGTTCCTTCTCCAGCACCTGGGTCTTCAGGTCGGCCAGGGTACGGGTGACCTTGATCGCCTGGCCATCGACGAAAGGTTCCAGGGTGACGTAGCCCTCGGGGGCGGAGGTGCGGTAGATCGCGTCGACCAGCAGCGCGCCGCGGTCACGGCCGAGCTTGTCGTGGGTATGCAGCGCCGCATCGTCCGCATGGGCGAACAGCGGGCTGAGGGCATAGGGCTGCGCGGTGGTGGTGGCGATATCGACCGGTTCCCAGGTGGCCGTGACCGGGCCGCCCTGGCGCCACAGCGTGCCGGGTTGCAGGACGCTCAACTTGCCGCTCGCCGCCACGCGGCGGACATAGTCCCGGCCTGTCAGCGAGCCGTTCTCCAACTGGCCCTGGGTATCGATGCCGTCGTTGTGGAAGACGCTGCCGCGGATCACTTCGTCGGCATCCGGAACCAGCGGCACCGTATAGCTCAACAGGGCGCCGTCGGCGGTCGACAGATACAGGTGGGTGGTGGCCTGGTGGCCGGGCACGATGGCGGTTTCCCGAGCGGTCTTGATGGCATGGGCGAAGTCCCGCGCGGAGATGAAGTGCGGGTAGACCGGGTCCGCCGGCAGCGCCTCCTGATGGCCGGTCGCGACATACAGGCCGTCGATGACATAGCCGGGAATCAGGGCGAGGACGGCGATCTGCGGCGGCAGGACGAGCGCCCTGTCGAAGTTCGCGCTGGTATCGATGATGGCTTCGGTGGCGACATATTCCCTGTCGGTTTTGCGGAAAATGAAACCGAAGCGGCGCCCGCCTCTCTGGCCGATCTGCGCAAGCCCATGGCGCACGGCATCCAGCGGTGTCATGAACACCGGGCTGAACGCGGGCGCGGAGGTGGCGATGGCACCCTGGTCGGTGTCGACCAGCAGTCCGTCGGCGCTGTCGCGCAGGGCCAGGACCTTGCCAGCCGTCGTCCAGACTTCGCGGCCGCTGACCAGCACCCGCAGTTCCCCGGCCTTGACCAGGTCGCGGGCGAAGGCCAGTACCGCTCCCCTGTCCTCGTCCCTGCCACTCTTGAAACACTGCTCCGTCGGGTTTTCCATCAGGTTCAGCGGACTTGCCGATGAAGGCGCCAGGGCATTGAACACATCGACTTCATCTGGCGAATGCTTGCTGTTGTAGCGGATCAGCGAGCCGTCCTGGCAGGAGAAATAATGCAACGGGATCGAGCGGTCCTTGATGGCCCGGTAGATGTCCCAGGTCGGGAACAGGTTCAGGTAGAGCCGGGCTTCGCTCTCCGGCAGGGGGAAGTCCAGCGTGCCCAGGCGTGAATTGTAGGTGCCGACAATGGTGTGGCCTTCAAGGGGAAAACCATTGAGGGTCGGGAACACCAGGGTGTGATCGAAGATTTCGGTGGGCGAGACCCGCGGCGTGGAGGCCACGAACTGGCCGTCCGGACGTTTCAGGATCACCCCGCCATAGACCTTGTCGTAGCGGCGGGCGATCTGCCCATGGGCGTGGCGGGCGGCGTCGTCGGCGCTGGCGAAGATCGGCCCCAGCGTTCGTCGCCGTTGCCCTTGATAGGCTCGCCATGCGCCGGTCAGGCGAGCGGGCGGGCCCCACAGTTCGCTGGGGTGCAGCACGCTCAGTTCACCGATCTCGGCCAGCGCATGGATGAAGTCCAGCGGATCGAGAACGCCCTGGACCAGCCGTTCACCGTAACTGGCGAGGTTGCTCGAACCGGCGAGCAAGGCCTTGTCGAAGCTGATATCACGCGAGAGGTATTTCAACTGTGCGCCATCGCGGGTGCTCAGGTACAGCGGGATGTGGGGCGTGGCGGGTGTCGGGCGATAACCTTCGATCAGGCTGAGCGCCGCCAGCAACTCATCGGGCAGGAAGAAGTTCCGGTACATCCAGACGTCCTTGCAGGGCAGGCGCTCCGGATACAGTTCGGCGCTGTAGTAAAGACCGGCCAGGCGATAACCGGGCAGTGCGGCCAGGGAGCCGTCAGGCCCGGCACGCAGCAACGGGTTGGCGGCGAACAGCGGTTCTGTGGCGCCGGCCGGCTCGCTCGCCACGTAGCGGTCGTGGCTGTCGGTGACGATAAAGCCGATGCGCCGTTCCCGGTACTGGCCGCTGATACGCTGATTGGCATGCAGGGCGGCGGCATCCGCCGTGTCGAACACCGGCCCGAAGGCCGGCAGGGTCGGGGCCGATATTGTGGCTGGCGGGTAGGGGGCCCAGTCGTCGGGCACCTTGCCCGGCGGGCCCCAGTAGCTATCGCCGCGCACGATATGGAGCCCGCCGGCCTTTGCCAGGGCCTTGATGAAATCGGCCGGTGCCAGCCGATCGAGATCGCCGAGGTCCTTTCCGGGCAGCAGGCGCGGGATCAGGGCATCTTCCTCGGCCGAGCCGCTGGGCATGTACTTGATGATGTTCAAGTCGGTCATCAGCACATAAAACGCTCTTATCCCCTGGCGACGGGGAAGGAGGGTGGCGAGCACTTCCTCGGGGGTGATGCTTTTCAGCCTGAGGCGGCGCTCCTGTTCGGTGCCGGTCGCCCGGTTGTCCACGGCGCCGCTGGTCTGTTCCCGGATGGCCGACAAACTGATATTGGCGCGATACAGCGCATGCAGCCTGTGCCCTGGCGGGAAGTCGGCGATACCGGTTTCCGTGACGGGATACAGGCTCTCGCTGTCGAACCGGCTGCCACTGCCGCTGGTGGGCAGCGTGGCGACAAAGCTGCCGTCCTCGCGCTGGAAGATCAGCCCGCCGAGTTCCTTGTCGGTGCCGCCCTGGATGATCTGCTGGGCATGGCGGGCGGCGTCGTCCGCGCTGAGGAAGATCGGGCCCAGTTCCGGGAGCACGGCATCGGCGAACGGTGTCCAGGTGATCGGGTTCACCTCGCCGGCAGGGTTCCACAGGCGGCTGGTCTCGATCACCCGCAGTTTCCCGGCGGCGGCGAGGGTCCGCACGAACTGGCTGGGGGGCAGTACGCCGCTCGCCAGTTGTTCCTGATAGTGCCTGGCCCGGGACGACCAGTCCGCGCCTTCGGGCAACAGGGCCAACGCCAGGTCGCTATCGTCGGCGTGATAGGCCAGCAGGGCGCCGTCAGGCGTGCCGTAGAACAGCGGCAGCGGTTGCGCTCCTGGTATCGATGGCCGCGAGCGGCGGGCCTGATGGAGTCCGGCGAACAGGTCGTGGGGGCTGAAGAAGTTTTCGTAGACGCCGCTTTCCCGGGGTGGCAGTTGCTCGTGAGTGGCCTCGGCCTGGCCATACAGGCCGACCAGGACAAAACCTTCGGGCAGTTGCAGTACGCCCCCGGCGTCGTGTCCGAAGACGGCTTGCGGGTCGAGATAGGCCTGCGTGCCGGGCTGTGGTGGTGTCGCCGTGAATTCGTCCTTCTGTGGATGCTTCAGGAGCAGCGACGACTGTCGCTCCGGGCCTTTGAGCGCGGCCTGGGCGTGGGCATGCCGGGCGGCTTCCTCGAGGCTGGCGAAGGCGCGGCCGAGGGGGGGGGAGGTGGCTTTCCCGGGCCCGTGAGCGATGGCACGATCGCCTTGCAGGGGGCTGGGGGCGGGTGGTTCGGCGTGGGTAAGGGCGTCTTGGGGCATGGCAATACTCGTCTGGAAATGACCGCGGGAAGCATCCCGTGTCGGCAGCGCCGGCCTTGCAGTGTCTGTGCAGGCAGGTAAGGTGCATTCATTTTCAGGAAAAGCGGCGCAGCGATGCGTTACATATCTAGAGGCCCGCTGTCGGTGCGGGTGGTGAAGTGAGAGGTCTTATGTCGACGCAGCAAGCAACCCGGTCCCAGGCACCCTGGCCGGCCAATCCCGCCTATCTGTACAACGCCGCCGGGGACGAAGGCCCGCGGGCCACGCTGATCCTCGCCCACGGTGCCGGCGCGCCGATGGACAGTGAGTTCATGAACGCCATGGCCGCGCGCCTGGCGGCAGAGGGCATCGACGTGCTGCGTTTCGAGTTTCCCTACATGGCCCAGCGACGCCTGGATGGCGGCAAGCGTCCGCCCAACCCGCAGGCCCGGTTGCTGGAGTGCTGGCGCGAGGTGTACGAGCAGGTCCGGCAGCAGGTCGGCGGGCCGTTGTTCATCGGCGGCAAGTCCATGGGCGGGCGCATGGCCAGCCTGGTGGCCGACGACCTTGGCGCGCAAGGACTGGTGTGCCTGGGCTACCCGTTCTATGCCGCGGGCAAGCCGGAGAAGCCACGGGTGGCGCACCTGGCCGGGCTCGCGACAGCGACGCTGATCGTCCAGGGTGAACGCGACGCCCTGGGCAATCGCCAGGCGGTATCGGACTATGCGCTGTCGGCCCGGATCGAACTGAGCTGGCTGCAAGCTGCCGATCACGATCTCAAGCCATTGAAGGCCAGTGGCTTCAGCCATGCGCAGCACCTGGACACAGCGGCGCGGCAGATCGCTGAATTCATTGGCCGACATGCCGGCTGAAGCGCCGGTTGCCCTGCCTGCGGCAACCGGCGCGGTTGGGCTCAGCGCGAACCGATGCTGACCACGACCTCGGTGGCGGGCGAGCGTTTCGACCAGTTGCCGACCACGTCATGGACCTCGTAGCGCACCGGCAGCTTGCTTGAGTCGCCGACGGCCTCGATGATCTGCGGCGGAATCGGGATAACCACCTCCGTGCCGGCTTCCGCCGCTGTCAGCGGCGGGTGGTCGACCGTCGATTCGGCCCAACTGACCCGGATCCGATCGCCTTCGCTCATCTGCTCGTAGGGCGTGACGATCACCCGCACACCCTGCGGGTCGACGATCACTGCTGGCGGCTGCACCCGGGGCGGGCGCAGGGCTTCGTTCTCGTAGGGCGTGGCCGGATCGATATCGATGCCGCCGGGGGCTTCCAGCTTGACGCGGATGTGGGTGATGTCGGAGTCCTGCGAGGTACTGCCGGGAAACGGGGTGAAGCGATAGCGAACCGGCACCGGATCCCTGGCCGACTCGATGTTTCCGGTATCCACCGCCAGGGTGACGAAGTCATTGATCGGTGGCGCGTCCCTCGGGTGATCGTAGCTGCTGACGGGGTCCGCGATTGCCCCCCAGTACAGGTCGATATGATCCAGGGGCTTGAGGTCCAACGGCCCCACCAGCACGGGCAGGGGTTTTTCCGGGTCGGCTACGTCAATGGCACCGACTCCGGCGGGATTGACGCTGAGGATCACCGGTTGATCCAGGTTTTTTGGGCTGATGTATTCAGACATGATGAAGGCTCCAGAAAGAGAAAAGACAGGTGGTCACTGCCCGCGTGCCTCGGGGCACCTGCCGGACACACGCATATCCACATAGGCGCTGCGCCGCTTTGAACGACCGATGCCGGTGAGGCTTTCCACGCTGAACGTGGCCTCGGCATGGCCATAGCAATTGCTGTCCAGCACCGCGCGCGGCACCTTCAGGTCGTAGCCATCGCGAACCTGTTCCTCGGTCAGTGGAGCGGACGTGTATGGCCACTGGTTTTTCGGATTGCCGCCCACCAGTTGGTCGAAGCCTTCGTAAAGAAAATGGATGACATCGCCTGGCCTGATGTTCAGATACGGGGCGATATGGACCGGTGCGCCGTCCTGGCCGTTGATCGTATTGATCGCACCATGCTCGTTCAGGTCGGTGAAGACCGGGGCTTCCGGTCCGTTCGGACCACCGGGCAGTTCATCCCGGGAGCGGACGATGATGCCTTGTTCCGGCGACCTGGAAGTATTCGGATTGCCGGCCTGGGTGATGGTGTACTGCACGCGTATATCAGTGCCGGTGCCCACCGGGCGGAAACGGTTGTTGGGCACCGCCAGGTTCAGGTCGCGGGCGGCGCTGATATCGCCTGCGGTGATGCGATAGGGCGGTTCGAACATCGCCTGGCCGCCCCAGGTCAACTGGATGAGCTGCCCTTCGACGAACGCGGGGTTCCAGGCGATGATGGCGCTCGCGTCCCGTTCGAAGTCGTTCTCGTCGATCAGGTTGTCCACGGCCTCGGGCGAGGCGCCGCGAATGATCGGTCGCGCCATGTCGCCGGGCACCGGCAGCCTGGCCCTGACGACGATATCCAGCGGCAACGAGTAACCGACGACATGACCGTTGCGGCTGACCTCATAGCCCAGGCGGATGTCACCGTCGCCGGCCTGTTCGATGGTTTCGAAGGCCACGTCGATACGCAGGATGATCGGCTGGCCGATGGTTGCCGGGTCGAAGGGACCCAGAGCCACGCTGCCCCAGTGCAGGAGAATCTGATCGCCGTCTTCCACCAGGTCCGAAGTGGGGATCCAGACTTCGATACCGGCCTGGGCCTGTTCGTGACTGATCGGCTCGACATAGCCATCGATGATTGGCGCGGGCAGGTCGAGCACCGGTTCATTGAGCAGCAGGAGAACGTTTGTGGCGGTCGATTCCTGTGAGCGGTTGCCGGCCCGATCCGTGACGGTGTAGAGCACCGGTCCGTTGAAATCGCCCAGTGACTCGAGAAAGGCGCGGGAAAACTCGATGATCACCTCCCGGGGCTCTATGTCACCCTCTTCGACCCTGCCGCCAGGCCCTTCGGTATCGCCCCAGAAGGTGCGGATCCTGTCACCGATGGCGAAACCGCTATAGCCGTGGACGGTGCCCGGCAGCACATCGCCCAGTTGCGTCAGCTCTTCCGAGGTGAGGCCGTCGTTGACCTGTGGCGGGAAATCGAGAGGGCCGAGGGTTGTGGGATGGCCGGGGGCGGTGGTGTCGATTTCAATCGAGGTAGGAAAAGACGGGGTCGTGCTGTTGTTATCGATATTGCGTACTTGATACCCCAGTTGATACTTGCCTTCTCTCAGTAGTTCGACTGGGATATCGAGTGTCAATAGATCTCCGGGGATGTCGCCCTCGGTAATAGGTTTTGGGCTCCCTACTGGATTGTTGTTCCAGAGTAATTGATAGGTTTCGTTTGTGCCGGGATTGTTCCATACAGGGAAAGTGACGGGAACGGGAGCATTCAGGACGGCAATGGGCAAGAGACCTTCGCCGTCATCAAGGGCCGATTCAACCCTGGGTTTTTCCAGGGCGGGCTCATCAGTGTTCCATTGTCTTTTTTCAAATGAGTTTTCCATGTGATCGCTCTTTAGTGAAGTTTATTGAAGTCGGGTTAATGGCAGGGTCGAAGAACCCTGCCATGTTTTTTTGGGGGTTATCAGTGGGCGTATTTTTTTTGAGCAGGAAGCTAATGGGTTACAGCCATTTGCTGCTCTGGACTTAGGAACAACCGAATCCAGGTCGGCTCATGTCGACCCTGACATGGGCCACACGGGAAGTGGCTGGTTCTTGGTTGTGCTCCGGCTTTGGCTCGACTCGGAAAGTAGCCTCCGCTCGACCCACGCAAAGTTCCCGCAACTTGGCGTCTGGTATCTGGAAGTCATAACCGTTGACGATATCCCACTGGTCTAATTCGCGTTGATCGGTGTGATGGGCCCCCAGAATCGGATTATTGTTTCTGTCGTATCCGTCGAAGGTCATGTAAACAGTATGTCCGATCTTGATATTGTCGTAAGGATCGACCCGTAGCGGTGTACCATCCGGGTTTTCGATAGGCCCCACGACGCCGCCTCCCGGTGTGGTACGGGTGAAGCGTGGTTCCGGCAGGCCGAGTTCGCCACCGGGTTGTTCGTTTCTGGAGCGAACCACGACATTCTGTACGGGGGCAACAGTTGGATTGGGGTTACTGGTACGGGTCACGGTGTAGCCTACCGGGATGGCCGCTCCGGTCCCCTGATTCTTGAGAATCTGGTTGAGGATCGGGAGGGTGAAATCCACTCCGGCATCAAAGTCGGACTGTTTGATTTCATACCACTGCGGTACTTCCTGTTCTCCCCAGGCGAGGTTGATGAAGTCACCGGCGCGCAGACCTGTCACCCAGCGGAAAATGGCGCGGGCATCGAGCTCGTAGTCATCCGGATCGATGACATTATCTTCGAGGTTGGGACTGCCACTGGTGCCCTGGATGGTCAGGGCCCGCAGGTTTTCCTCCGGCACTGGTAAGGTCAGGAACACCTCGACTTCCTTGACCAGGGAAGTCCCCTTCAGTTCGCCTTGGCGACGGACCTCGTATTTGACATTGACCTGACCTTCCGGAGTGAGGTTGATCACATCGAACTGGAGTACGGGCTGCAGAACCGGGTCGTTGTTTTCGTCGCCCGGGCGCAGCTCCAGCTCCGGCAGAGGGTTGTCATCGCCCCAGAAAAGTCTGATCCGATCACCTGGTGCGGCTCCGTCATAGCGGGGAATACCTACGGTAACGCCTGTTTTCGCATCCTGATAATCGATAATGCCGTCATCCGCCTGTTCCACTACGGGAGCCGGCAGGTCGTCCGGGACATCGGCCAGCAGCAGCCTGATGTAGTTAGGGACCGAACGCGGGGAAATATTCAGTGCGCGGTCGGTGATGAGGTAGGTGACTTCGGCTTCGTTACTGCCTATCTGCGTCTCGACCTGCTCCAGGAATGTCCGGCTGAAGGACAGGGTGACTTCTTCGCGTTCCACATCATTGAGGTTGACAGGGACCGATGGACCTTCGATATCTCCCCACCAAGTCTGGATGATGTCGCCATTGGCCATGGTGCTATAGCTGGTGACCAGCACGTCCAGTTTGTCACCCAGAGCGGTCAGTTCGGCAGAGGTCAGGCCACCTTCGACTTCCCGTGGAAAGACCATGGGGCCGTGGTTGGGTAGACCGGGTGCGGTCTGGTCGATTTCCAGCAGGTAATCATTGGATGGAGTTTCCTCATTGTTGACCGTGTTGAGGAATTTATATGCCAGCCGGTACTTTTTGTCAGTTGGATTGGAGGGGTCATTTTTTTCCACCAGGTATTCCTGGGGGATTTGCCGGCGCAAGTGCCTTGTTGGATTGTCCAGGTCTTCTTGTGTCACGGATGTCCAGGAATCATCCGGCAGATATTCACCTTCCCAGAGCAGTCGGTAGGAATAGTAAAGTTCGGCATCGTCCGGCAGGGCGAAGGTGACTTCCAATGGTGCGTTCAAAGCGGTGACTGGCAATAGTCCATCGGTAAAGGCCAGAGGCACATCGGGTACCGGATAGTTCGCACGGTCGGTTCGAATATAGCTTTCGCGATTCAAGATAATATGAGTTTTTGAATTGCACACGTTGGATTTCCTTTGTTTAAATATTTTTTGGTGATTTTCGGATGCGAGCGAGTTCGTCTACGTGATCTCGACTTTCAATTAAGCTTCGATCACTTAGTTATGTTGCGCTGGCTTCAGAGATAAAGCGGTATATGGGCTCTATCTGTTTTGGAAGTAATCGGGTTTGGGTTTTTATGTCAATGCTTTTTGAGGAAATATTTTTGTATTTTATATTGTGAATGTTCTGTAGGAAATTGCCTCTGTTGTTTGGAGAGGTTGCTTGGATTTTATTGGGACATGTTTAGTGTGAGTCAAAAGTCATCCCTCGCAGAATGAATCATTCAATAATTCACGCGGGAGAGATGTATGCGGTACCGGGGCCAAAAAAAAGAAGGCTTTATTCGTAAGGCCGGATTGAGCGTCGTGGGTTTGTCCTGTGGCGCTGCATTGAGTTTTCAGGCGCACGCGCAACAGATCGATGGCGGGAGTGGCATCAGCGGAACGGTGACCAACCGGACCGAAACACTGGACGCTTCCAGCCCGGTGGATTCGTGGAGCGTGCTCTATAAGGGAACATTGCAAATATTCGACGGCGCAGTGACCAATCAGGTAATCGTCAGCGAGGGCGGATATGTCTACATCGATAACGGGACGGTAAATGGGGTACTGAGTTTGTCCTACGGTACGGCATCTGTCGTCAGGGGAACGATCAGCAACACCACAGGTCGAGGGCTTCAGGTCGGCACCACCAATACTGCTGACGGGCGTATGAGTTCCACCGCCACCCTGCAAGACAGCAGTGTATTCGGGATGGGAATCGGTGCGATCGTTTCGCCGCTTGGCAACCTGACGCTGAACCATTCCATAGTGACTGCCGCCGCCGATGGCGCGGACGACGGAGAGGCTATTCGTCTTGCCGGCAGCACGTTGCGGATGACCAATGGCAGTGTCGGGCGGGGAGAGTCGGTTGGCCTGAGTATTATCGGTGATACCTCGGGGCCCGGTGTTCCGCCAATCGATATAAGGTCTTCGGTCGTGCTCGATAATTCGACGCTAGAAGGCCTGACGGGCCCCGCCATCCGAGTGGTGACTGGTTCCAAGGCGGATATTTCCATTCAGAACGGCTCCACCTTGCTGGCTGGCGACGGCAATTTGCTGGATGTCACGGGGGCCAGCGAAGTCACTTTCAACGTCGATAACAGCACGCTCACCGGCGATCTGGTCGCCGACGACACCAGCAGCCTGGATGTCACCCTGCAAAACAATGCCCAGCTCACCGGTAACCTGATCAACACCAATAGCGTGGCCATCAACAGTGGAGCGAACTGGACGATGGTCGGCGATGCCGAGGTCAAGTCGTTATCCATGGGCGGCGGCAGTGTGACTCTGGGCTCGGCCGAGCAGTTCTACACCCTGTCCCTGGGCGAGTTGTCCGGGACCGGGATGTTCAATATGCATGTCAACCTGTTGGACAACACGGGCGATCTGCTGGACATCAATGGCGAGGCCCATGGCGACTTCCTGCTGAATATCCAGAACACCGGCCTGGAGCCCAACTCCCCCGAGATCACCCCGCTGCATGTGGTGCATACCGAAGGTGGCAATGCCGTGTTCGACGTAGTCGGCGGCAGTGTCGATATCGGCGTCTATTCCTATCAGCTGGAAAAGCAGGGGGATGACTGGTTTATCGTTGGCGCCGGCAAGACCATCAGCCCCTCGACCCAGGCAGCGCTGGGCCTGTTCAGTGTTGGGCCGACCGTCTGGTATGGCGAACTGGCGACCTTGCGCAATCGGATGGGCGAGATACGTACCAGTGGCGAGGGCGGTGGCTGGATTCGCGGTTATGGCAACCAGTACAACGTCAGCGCGGACGCCGGGTTTGCCTACAAGCAACGCCAGAAAGGCCTGTCGCTCGGGGTCGACCTGCCCGTACCGGTGGGCAATGGGCAACTGTTGGTCGGGGTCATGGCCGGTCATAGCGAGTCCGACCTGAGCCTGAGCCGCGGTACTGCCGGCAAGGTCGACAGCGGCTATGTCGGGGCCTACGGCACCTGGTTGACGGAAGAGGGCTACTACCTGGATGCGGTGGCCAAGCTGAACCGCTTTCGCAACAAGGCGGATGTCCCGATGACCAATGGCGTCAAGGCCAAGGGCAGCTATGACAACTTTGCCTATGGCGGTTCACTGGAGTTCGGCAAGCACATCAGGTTGCAGGACTCGATGTTTGTCGAACCCTACGCCCAGCTGTCCACGGTCAACGTCAAGGGTGACAGCTATACCCTGGACAATGGCCTGCGGGCGAAGAACGACCATACGCTGTCCGTGCTCGGCAAGGCGGGCGCGACGCTGGGACGCAACCTGGAACTCAGCGATGGCGGCCTGTTGCAGCCTTATCTGCGCGCGGCGATGGTCCATGAGTTCTCCCGCAGGGGCAATACGGTGAAGGTCAACGATGTGTCCTTTGACAACAACCTGTTCGGGACCCGTGCCGAACTGGGCGTCGGGGTCTCGGCGGCCTTGTCGAAGAACCTGCAACTGCATGCGAACTTCGACTACATGAAGGGCGAGCACATCGAGCAGCCCTGGGGTGTGAATATCGGTATGCGCTACGGTTTCTGATGGCCGGGCAGCACTGCCCCGGCGTTCTGCAGAACCCTCGACGATCCTTCGTCGAGGGTTTTTTTATGGCTGGGGATCAGCGCACCGTCACGGTTGCACGCGATGAGATATAGACGTCGGCCGGCAACGAAGTGATCCGCCCCAGCTCGCTGATGACCTCGTAGCGCGCCCGGCCACGCCCGTGCTCGACGGCCATCAGGCGTGCCAGCGGCACCCGGAAGCGAACGCCGTGGCGGATCTCGTGGTCGGTCACCAGCCGCTCGGCGGTGAACTGCGCTTCAACGATCTCGCTGCCCCCCGTCAGGGCATCGAAGCCGAAGAACTGCAGGACGATGCGGTCGCCGGCCTTCATGTTGCGATACGGCGTCACATGCACCACGGTGCCCTCCGGGTCCCGGCGCGGGTCGACCACGTTGAGCACGTTGGCCCCCCTGAACACCGGTTCCAGCAACCCCGCCGAACCACCCGGCAGTTGCATCTGGAAGATCACGGCCACCGACTGCTTGGGCGAATAGGAGGTG
Source organism: Pseudomonas sp. Mn2068 (assembly GCF_049319725.1). Taxonomy (NCBI): domain Bacteria; kingdom Pseudomonadati; phylum Pseudomonadota; class Gammaproteobacteria; order Pseudomonadales; family Pseudomonadaceae; genus Pseudomonas; species Pseudomonas sp. Mn2068. The sequence goes on from NZ_JBMOUG010000009.1 coordinate 64,504, forward strand.
TTCGGGTTGCCCTCGCGGGTCACGGTGTACTGTACGCAGATGTCCACTCCGCAGCCCTGTTCGGTAATCAGGCTGTTCGGGACATTGATGACCAGGTAGCAACCGCTGTCGACATCCTGCTGGGTAATCGGGCGTACCAGCGGCTGCGTCGACTTGCCCCAGAACAGATTGATCCGGTCACCGGCCCGGAAGGCGTCGCGCCAGGCGATGACAGCGTCGGCCGACAGCTGTGCGTGGTCCTCGTCGAGGTAGTTGTCCAGCGTCCGGGCGTTGGGGTTCTTGCCCTTGATCACCGGTGCGGCCAGTGCTTCGTTGACCACCGTCTGCGGCGTCGGGTCCTGGGGCCCGGGTAATTGCAAAAAAACCTCGAGTTCCAGGTCCGGGGACGTGAAGACCTCGCCATTGCGGCACACCTGGTAGTGCACCTTGGCCGGACCGTCGCCATGGCGGGAGATGGCCAGGTAGCGCACCATCACGTTCAGCAGCAGGGGTTTTTCCAGCTCATGGGCACTGACGACACGCCGGCCGGAGGCTTGCTCGCCGTTCCAGAACACCCGGATCTCGTCGCCAATGGCGACATGCTCGTAGCGGGGCACGGCGATTTTCACGCCGATGCGGGCGTGTACATCGTGCACCTGGCCGTCCTCGATCTGCAAGGCAACCGGGGCCGGCAGGTTGGCCGGCAGTTGCTGCAACTGCAGCTTGAGGGTGACCGGCTGCGAACGTACCGAGGTATTGCCGGCCCGGTCGCGCACGCTGTAGCTGACGGGGAAGTCGCCGTTGCCCAGTTGTTCGAGGAAGCCGCGCTCGACGGTGATCTGCACTTTGTCGGTCCCGGGTTCATCGGGCTGTACCGTGTACGCGGGGCCGGACTGTTCACCCCAGTAGCTCTGGATGACATCGCCCCATTTCATCTCGAAGTAGCCGGGAACGGTGGCGGTGAGCCGGTTGCCAAGCTCGATCAGCTCGCTGTTGGTCAGGCCGTCCAGGGCCTGCTCCGGGAGGATCGGGGCGGCGAGGAGGGTGCCGCCGGGTGGGGTGCGGTCGATGATAATGGGGGCGGTATCAGAGTCGACGGACTCCTGGCTGATAGTGTCATATGCCTTGTATTGGAGTTTGTTCTCTCCTTCGCCGGATAGCAGCTCCACAGGCAATGACAAGGTCAGCAGATCCCCTGTTTGATAATTCTCCAGAGAGACAGGCGACCCTGCCAGGACCCCGTTCCAAATCAGTTGGCAGGTTTCCGCAGGGTCGACGTTGTCCCACACGGTGACTGTAACAGCCAGGGGCTGGTTCAGATCGGCCACTTGCAACAGCCCATCCTCCGGGGCGGCAACGGCAACAAACGGGGCTTTCAGAAAAGTGGATTGGGTTTGACTCGCTAAATCCTTCATAAGGATATCCCTGTAATCTAATTGAGTGTTGTCAGTCGTTTTCACACTCGGACACGTCGGCGTTTATTGCCGGTGTTGTGTGTCGTCGCGTGCTTATCTGGCAAATAAGGCATTCAAGTCTTGGATGAAAGGTAACTGTCTGTGCGATATAGTGCCAAGAGCTCAACGAATAGTAAGTTCGATGTGTTGTCAAGAGTTTTGCGCAAGTAAGTTTGTTTGTCTGGCTTATGTAAGTTTTGAGTTTATATATATAAGGAAAATTCTTACTTCTTAAAAAGAAAAGTTTCTGATTTCGTCCGCGCAATAAAAAACCCGATGATTATCAGTCATCGGGTTTGTTGGGTTGCCTGTTGCTCTGTCAGCGATTGAAACGCTCCACCAGAGAGTATTGCGTGTTGGCCGTATGGGTCAGCTCCTCACTCAATTGGGCCGAGTTGTGCGCCTGTTCCGAAGTCTGGTCAGCCAGTTGCGCAATAGTGCTGATATTGCGGCTGATCTCTTCGGCCACGGAACTCTGTTCCTCGGTGGCAGCGGCGATCTGGGTGGTCATGTCGGTGATATTGGCCACCGCCTCGCTGATGCCCACCAGCGCGGCATCGGCCTCGAGGACCCGGGCCACACCTTCCTGGGCCTGGCGATGACCGGCGTCCATGGTCTGCACGGCGGTGCCGGCGGTCTGTTGCAGCTTGGCGATCAGGGCATGGATCTGCCCGGTGGACTCGCTGGTGCGCTGCGCCAGCTGGCGTACTTCGTCGGCAACCACCGCGAAGCCACGGCCCATTTCCCCGGCGCGGGCCGCTTCGATGGCGGCGTTCAGGGCCAGCAGGTTGGTCTGGTCGGCGATGCCCTTGATCACATCGACCACGCCACCGATCTCGTCGCTGTCCTTGGCCAGCTGGGTCACGGTACCGCCGGTTTCCCCGACCACCACCGACAGTCGCTCGATGGCTTCGCGGGTTTCCCCGGCGATGTCGCGGCCACGACGGGTCAGGCGATTGGCTTCCTGGGTGGCGTCGGCCGTGCGCTGGACATGGCTGGCGACTTCCTGGGTGGTGGCGGCCATCTGGTTGACGGCGGTGGCCACCTGTTCGGTTTCCTGGCGCTGGCGATCCAGGCCGCTGGAGCTCTTCTGGGCCAGCTCGTCGGACTGCCGGGCCTGGGCATTGAGGTGCTCGGCGGTATCCTGCAGGCGGGTCAGGCAGGTCTTCAGGCGCGCTTCCTGGCTGAGGATGGACATCTCCAGGCGCGCCTGGGCACCACGGCTGTCGGTGTACATCTGGGCGATCAGTGGGTCCGAGGTGGTCTGTTCGGCCAGGCGCAGCAGGCGCTTGAGACCGCGTTGCTGCCAGCTCAGGCCGAGCAGGCCCAGCGGCACCGAGACGGCGGCGGCGAGGGCGAAGCCCCAGTGGGAGTTGAGCCAGACGCCGATCAGGAAGCTCACCTGGCTGACCAGGATGAACGGCAGCCAGTCCTGCATCACCGGCAGCCACTTGTCGCGCTGGGGAATGGCCGACTTGCCCTGGTTGATGCGCTGGTACAGCGCCTCGGCCCGGCGGATCTGCTCGGCGGTGGGCTTGACCCGCACCGATTCGTAGCCAATCACCTGGTTGCCTTCGAAAACAGGCGTCACATAGGCGTTGACCCAGTAATGGTCGCCGCTCTTGCAGCGGTTCTTGACAATGCCCATCCATGGCAGGCCTTGTTTCAGAGTATTCCACATGTGCGCAAACACCGCCGCCGGGACGTCCGGATGCCGCACCAGATTGTGTGGCGCGCGGATCAGTTCTTCGCGGGAGAACCCACTGATTTCGACGAAGGCGTCGTTGCAGTAGGTGATCACGCCTTTGGCGTCGGTAGTGGAAATCAACCGTTGCTGAGCGGGAAAGGTGCGTTCGCGTTGGGTAATGGGTTGGTTGTTACGCATGGTTTTTCAATCCGCAAGGCTTTGACAGGTTTTCGGCAAGGCAGGGGAAATATTGAATATATTTTTCAACTTCCAGCGCCGGTTCACATTTTCGCCCTTGCGCACTCGTACTCGTCCTTGAATACGAGTCGAACACGCGTGAAGTTAACGCGTTGATTTTTCCGTTTGCGATTTGACCGAACGGAAATACCCATCGAGTACTTCCGTTCCATTTATCACGGTTGCAACATCGGATAAGTAAAGAAAACGAAGTGCAGCGTATTAAGCGCGACATGGGTGGCGATAGCCGCGGCCAAACCGCCAAAACGGTAGGCCAGACCATAGCCGACGCCGGCCAGTGTCGCCAGTAACACCCATTGCCATCCGGCACCCATGTGCGCCAGCCCGAAGATCAGCGCGGCGCCCAGCAGCGCCAGGGTCTCGCCACGGGGCAAGGACTTGAAGCAGCGGCCCAGGCCGCCCTGGATATAGCCGCGAAACAGGATTTCCTCGACCAGGCTCACCAGCAGCAGGTTGTTCAGCAGCCAGAGCCAGCCCTGTTCCGGCCATTTCGGCGCCCAGTCGACGATGCCCAGGATGACGGCGCCGCCCAGGGCCAGTAGCGATGTCGCGGCCCCGGCAATCGCCGTGGTGCCCAGCACCCGTGCCGGCGGGCGCTGCCGGACCAGCCACGGGCAGACCAGCAGCAACCAGAAGCCGATCAGCGGCTTGTCGAGATTGAGGTACAGGGTGAACGGCACGGCATCCGGGGTGAAGCGCACCGCGCTGATCATCCGGCCATTGCCGAAGCCCGGCAGCCAGTGCAGAGCGAGGCCGACGGCGACCAGCAGGAACAGGCCGTGGCCCAGGTAACGAAGCGGGCGATTGCGTTGCTGGAATGCCGCGGCGCCGGAGGCCAGCAGCAGGGCGAAGGCGATCAGGCTGGGCAGGCCCAGGTGGCCCACGCTCAACGCCAGGGCATAACCAAGGGAAAGCAGGGCCAGGTAAGCCCAGGGCAGAGCAGACATGCAGGGTCCTCGAGTCGTTGAACAGTAAAGCCCGGTCGTCTGGGCGAGGGATTATAACGTCCGGTCCAGAGCGCCTGGCCAATGAAAAACACCGGCATGGCCGGTGTTTTTTCAACCACGCTCGAGGGCGATCACGGCTGTGCCGGAGGCGGGTACTTGCCGTGGCTGGACACGATCTTCAGCGGCTCCTTGAATTTCGAGCCTTTCAAGGGCAGGTCGGGCATGACGCCATTTTGCAGCGGACCCTTGATCAGGAAGATATTGTCGCCCGAGAGCCCTTCGCCGGAAATCTTGTGCAAGGTCCAGCCTTCCGGCAGTTCGGACGTTCTCAATTCGAAGTAATGAGAGACGCGTGCCTTCTGCTGGGTGCGCCCGTGCAGTTTGCCAAAGATATTCTGGGAGAGTTTCTCCGGTGCAAGGCTGCCCGGTGCCAGGTCGGTCACGTAGATGCCATAGTCGGTACGGGTAAAGTCGCCCAACGGACTTTGCCGGGTGACCGGCAGGTGCATGTGCAAGGCCGTACCGTAGCCACTTCCGCGAATGGCGGCGTATTTGTCCCGGCCCATGTACTTGTACATGAACTCGCTCCACTCCGACCTTGGAATCTCCCGGCTTCTCAAGTTCGGACAATGGGGAACACTCTCGAAGTGTCGACTGGTCACCGGCGGCGATTCGGCGCTCTCGGGCGCCGGGCGTTTCTGCCGTGAAAGGATATCCGTGGAAGTTGCAGGTGCAGACGTAGGCGTAGATGTTTTTGCCTCCTGCAATGTTGTCTCATGGAGTTTTTTCCAGGATGTTGATTGAAGGCTGTCTCCCTGCATTTGCACATAGAACTTGTTCCGCAGTGCACGACTGGGAAGGATGCTTTCTATTTTTCCGTGGTATTGAGTGAGTTGCCTGGAACTGAGCGCCGCCCAGGCGTTATCGCCATCACGGACGGCAATGCTCCAGGTCTCGTCCGGACTCTTCACCAGAAACTTCTGCGTGGGCAGCGTGCCCGGCTGATTGTTGGTCTTACTGTAGAAGGCATGTACGTCGACCGAGTTGGCTTCCGGCCGCCGTTTTATCCGGATTACCCGGGTGTCTGCGCCAATGAAGAAGTCGAGCTTGGGAAGGGGCCTGATCGGTAGCGTGTCTTCCAGGGCGGCGCAGCCCAGTGCGGGCGCGGCAAGCATTTTATCGAAGGGCAGCCCGGCCGCGCCCGGGAGCTGGCGAACAGGTCGCGGGCAGCCGTTGTGCTTGCGGAACCTGCCGGTGATGTGGTCGCCTGCCGAGTCAAGCTGCTGTCCGAACGCCTGCCGGGCGTCGTGCAGTGCCTGCGTCGTCCGGCCCCTGGCATTGCGTAGGTTGTGCCAGAGTTTATTGACGGTACGTGCCAGTGTCCGCGGGCTGTACAAGGGAAGGGGCGAGACGGAGAAAACGCTCTCGCCCACGGCTTGGGTCAGTTGCAGGCCGCTTTTGCGCAGGCCGTGGCGGAATGCCTGATTGGCCAGGCCTGCGCTGACGCCACTGCCCACGTTGTTCAGGGTCTGCCATAAGCCACCGATGGCGGTTCGGCGGACAGTCTCTCCCGCCGCGCTGGTGAACGCGTGCTGTCCGATGGCGAAAACCTGGTTTCTCAGCCCCTGGCCCAGGGACGTCTGCAGGCCCGCGCGAACCGCCGTGGCCAATGTCTTGACCGCGGAACCCACGCCTTTGGCACCGGGAAGCGCCGTCAGGGCAATCTCCATGACCAGGCCGAGGTGGTCCTCGTTGCTTCGCTCGGCGGCGGGTTTGGCAAAGTAGTCGTAGAACGGAATCAGCGACAGGAGGCTGAAGCGTTCTCCCCGGTTATGGGGCGGGAGGGTGTTTTGCTCCTTGGAATGACTGACCTCCCAGATCATGGGCGTATCCCATACCGGCGTGACCAGCTTGTCGATGACCTGTCGGGCGGTGCTGGCGGGGTCGCCTGGGCAGAGTCGGCCGGCGTTGAGCCCGGCGTGCCATTCGCCGGCTTCCAATCCGACCCCGGCAGGAATACCGGCTCTTACCAGTCGGCCTCCCACCGACGCCGGCTTGGGCAGCAGCATGGCGGAGCGGCTCCAGATATCAATCCAGCTGGTGCCCAGTCCGTCATCCGCCTTCAGGATATTCAGGAAGTGGCTTTGACTGCCCTCCAGCGGTTCGAACTCGACGACGGCCAATGTTCCAGCCTTGTAGAACAGCGAGTGGCGTGACGAGGGAGCGAGGATGCGCCAGCGCCCGCGGTCAAGGGCATGCAGTTTCTGCAGTGGCAGGCCCTGAAAGATCAGTTCGAGTTGCGACTTGACGATGGGCAGGTACTTCTCTCTGTAGCGGGTCGAATCCTCCGTGAACTTTGTGAGGAGCGCGTTTCTCTGGGCCAGGAAATAGTCGTGTTGCACCATGTTCATGCCGCACAGGAAAGCGTCGAGGGTACTGATGTCCTGATCGCCGAAGCGCGCATCGGGATCGGCACCCAGGGCCCAGAGTTGCACGCTCGCCATGGCACGCAGATCCGGCGCCCGCTCATGTTGCACTGACAGCAACTGCGCCTGGTTTCGTTCTTCTGCCTCCCTGGTCAGGTCGAGCCATTCCATGGCGTTGGCATAACCCCAGGCGCGCGCGGTGGCGGCGGTCTGCTCGCCCAGGATGAGGCCGCTCAGCTCGCTGAGTGGATTTTCCGCCGGGGCCCTGGCGGAAGAAAGCCTTTCGGCGTCGCCTGTTTCCTGCGAGTCGATATCGAGATCGTTCTGCCTGGCGATACCCTTGGCCATTGCCACCACCTCGGCGATCGAACAGGCCATCGAGGCACGGGGCGTGATTTCGTTGAGCAGTCGCGCCGCCCAGCGCAGGGTGATCGCGGCAGCATCACTCTGATAATCCAGGGTCAGGTCGTCGCTGTCTCGCAGGAACAGCTCCGGGCGTGCGCGTTGCAGCAGCAGGCCCGCGAGAAAGGTGGCGTGGCCTTTCTGGTCGGTCACTTGCTGGTCCATGAGGCGTGCGTGGATGGGCGTGATCAAGTGTTCCCTGAGATGGCCCCATGTCTGGAATTCGGGGCCCGGCACCGTACCGCCAAGGTCGGAGCCCAGTTGCCACAGGTCCTTCACCGCTGGCCAGGCGATATCCAGCAGCGTTTCCACGAGCAGGCAGGCCTGCTCGCCCGGGGTCAGTGCCGCTGGCGTCGCGGATGCCGGGGCCTGGGTCATTTGCGCGGCCCATTCCGTGAATTTCGGCAAGCCTTGCAGTAGCTGGTAGTGTTCGAACGCGCCCCACGCCGGCAGCGCCTGGATAAAGGGGGCGCTCAAGCCGATCTTGTCGAGCACGCGTGAGGCGAATGCCGGTGCCGACGCGCTTTCCTTGCTGGCGTCCTGTAGCTGTTGTCGGTTGGCGGCGAAAGTGGCGCCCGCGTCCTCCAGCAGGAGCACCGTTTCCGCCACGGGGATTTCAGCCGGTTTTGCCGGTTCGATCCCGGGCCTCCAGGCACTGGCGGGGATGTACTGCCGTGTCAGCAGTGTGCTTCGGAACACCAGTTCCAGCAGATCCATCTGCGGATCGGCGGCCACCCAGGGCGCGATAAATGCTGGTATCGAGGAAAAGCCGTTGTCGGCAATAACCGTCGCGGAGGCTGCAAGGCCGCGCACCAGTCGCCGGAGAATAGCCCAGGCGCCCGCCGCCGATCGGATCTGCATGCCGGTGAAGTCTGACAGGAGGACATGAAGATCCGCCTTGCGACAGAGGTACGAAAGCGCGCGATTGGCCTCATCGAGAGTCGATGCGTGTTTCAGCGCCATCAGCGGTGTCGGCGTCATCCCCGTCATATCCTGGTGCATGGCTACGTAGGGGTAGAAGGCGTAGGGATAGAGAGCTTCGGTAATGCTGCGGGTCTGGCTCCAGCGTTCGCTGGCCCGGCTGCGCAGTTGTTCTTCGCCGAGCACGCTGGCGCAAGGATCCTGGGGAAGGATGGAGAAAACCGCTTCGTCGTCCGGCCCCGCCAATGCCTTCAGGGTGCTCTCGACTTGGCGCAGGCCTCCGGTATGGGTGTCCAGCGCGATACGCTGGAGTCCCAGGGCGAAATGAACAGCCACCGGCTGCGCGTCCGCCGGGATCGGCAAACCCAGTACATCGCCTGAGGGTTTGCGTTCGGCACCCTCGATGTTTTCCGTGGTGGTCGAGCAGAATTCGCTCTTTATATCGAAAGGCGCCAGGGTATCGTCGTATGACCAGCGGGCCATGGCATAGGCAGTCAATCGCAAGTCGCTTCGACTGCCGATCTGGCTCGCGTATTCAGGCAGCATTTCCTTGAGCAGCCTGGCGCAGAACAGTTGCACGTCCGCCCGTTCGAGAAAGTGCAGGCAACGCTGCAACAGGTCTTTTTCGTCCTTGAAAGGACTGTTGTCGATGCTGCCGAGGTTTTCGCGGATCCAGTCATTGAACAGTAAATAGTGTTCCCGGTAATTTCCGTTGGCCGTGGCGGCATCGACCGCATCCATGAACACCTCCGGCGATGAATACAGGAGATGGTTGCACGCGGCACAGTACCAGGGTACTTCGACATTGTTCGCGGTATAGCGGCGTCCATCGGGCAGGGGGCGTGAGTTGTCTTGCTCCGTGCCGTCCAGCAAGGCTCGTGCCTGGCTGGCGACCTTGACCAGGGGTTGGCTGATGTCAGCCCAGTAACTCTTCGGGCCTTCATGGCGATCATCGGACAAGAAATTGTCCGGCAGGTTGTTTTCCGTCCTGAACAAGTCAAAGGCGTAGGTGAGATAACTGTCGGTCTTGTCCAGAATCGTGCGAAGAGTGGTCGAAGGGTGGCGATACTCATCTTTCGCCGTCAGCAGTTTCGAATGGGCGACATCGAATACCGACGCTGAAAGCCCTCCCGTAACTCCGGCCTGGTCGACGACCGCCAGGAAAGAGGCGGCTGCCGCGGCGAGGCAAGTTTCTGCGGTGTATCCGGAGACTGGGGGAACAAGTTGCGGGCGCGAAGTTGCGTGGGATTGAGCGGTTTTCAGAAAAGCCTGTTCAAATTGTATTGAGTTCTTGTTCATGCAAGTTGTCTTTTTGTAGTTGTGGGGCTTGCCTCCAGTTTAGATAGGCTCGAATTTAAATTGAAAGTGCTCGAAAGTTTACTGGCTTACTTGTCGGTGCGGGAGGAAGTTTCAGCGCAATAAGGAAACTATCAGTTTGTCTGTAGGATAATATTCGGCAATAAAAGGCCGGGTCTGCAACCTGCGCCCTGTGGAAAGCGCACCGGCCAGGGCCGGTACGCTTTCACGCGGGATGACAGGAAATACTCAGGAAGCAATCAGTTGCCGCAATACATAGTGCAGGATTCCCCCGGCTTTGAAGTATTCCACTTCATTGAGCGTGTCGATCCGACACAACACGTCGACTTTTTCCTGGCTGCCGTCCTCACGGGTCAGGGTCAGTTGCAGGTTCATCCGCGGTTGCAGTTCGGCGCCGCTCAAGCCGCTGATGCTCAGGGTTTCCTTGCCGGTCAGGCGCAGGCTCTTGCGATTCTGGTCAAGCTTGAATTGCAGCGGCAGCACGCCCATGCCCACCAGGTTGGAGCGGTGGATACGTTCGAAGCTCTCGGCGATCACCGCCTTGACGCCCAGCAGGTTGGTGCCCTTGGCCGCCCAGTCACGGCTGGAGCCGGTGCCGTATTCCTGGCCGGCGATCACCACCAGCGGCGTGCCTTCGGTCTGATAACGCATGGCCGCATCGTAGATCGCCAGCTTTTCGCCCGAAGGCACATGCAGGGTATTGCCGCCTTCTTCGCCGCCGAGCATTTCGTTGCGGATGCGGATATTGGCGAAGGTGCCGCGCATCATCACTTCATGGTTGCCGCGGCGTGAACCGTAGGAGTTGAAGTCCCGTGGTTCCACGCCCTGTTCGCGCAGATAGCGTCCGGCCGGGCTGTCGGCCTTGATATTGCCGGCGGGGGAGATGTGGTCGGTGGTCACCGAATCCCCCAGCAATGCCAGTACCCGGGCGCCCTTGATGTCCTCGACCACCGGCAGGGGCCCGGTGATATCGTCGAAGAACGGCGGGTGCTGGATATAGGTCGAGTCCTTCTGCCAGACATAGGTGGCGGCCTGGGGGACTTCAATCGCCTGCCACTGGGCGTCACCGGCAAACACCTCGGCGTATTCCTTGTGAAACATCGCGGTATTGACCTGGGCCACGGCGTCGGCGATTTCCTTCTGGCTCGGCCAGATATCGCGCAGGTACACCGGTTTGCCATCGCTGCCGGTGCCCAGCGGTTCGCGGCTGATATCGAGGCGCACGCTGCCCGCCAGGGCGTAGGCCACCACCAGCGGCGGCGAGGCCAGCCAGTTGGTCTTGACCAGCGGATGGACGCGGCCTTCGAAGTTGCGGTTGCCGGACAGTACCGAGGCGACGGTCAGGTCCGATTGCTGAATGGCTTTCTCGATCGGTTCCGGCAGCGGTCCGGAGTTGCCGATGCAGGTGGTGCAACCGTAGCCGACCAGGGCAAAACCCAGTTCATCGAGGTAGCGGGTGAGACCGGCGGCCTTGTAGTAGTCGGTGACCACCTTGGAGCCGGGGGCCAGGGAGCTCTTGACCCAGGGCTGGCGCTTCAGGCCTTTCTCCACGGCCTTCTTCGCCAGCAGCCCGGCGGCCATCATCACGCTGGGGTTGGAGGTATTGGTGCAGGAGGTAATGGCGGCAATCACCACCGCGCCATCCTTCAGGCGGTAGGTATGGCCTTCATAGCTGTAGTCGACGCCGCCGACCTGATCCGCATTGCCGACGGCGACACCGCCGCCGCCCTCGCTTTCCAGGCGACCTTCTTCCTTGCTCGCGGGTTTGAGCTGCAAGCCCATGAAGTCACTGAAGGCCTGGGCGACATTCGGCAGCGAGACCCGGTCCTGCGGGCGTTTCGGCCCGGCCAGGCTGGCCTCGACGCTGCCCATGTCGAGGGCCAGGCTGTCGCTGAACAACGGCTCCTGGCCCGGCAGGCGCCAGAGTCCCTGGGTCTTACTGTAGGCCTCCACCAGTTCCACGGTGGCGGCCGGCCGGCCGGACAGGCGCAGATAATCCAGCGTGACCTCGTCCACCGGGAAGAAACCGCAGGTGGCGCCATATTCCGGGGCCATGTTGGCGATGGTCGCGCGGTCCGCCAGGGGCAGTTCGGCCAGGCCGTCGCCGTAGAACTCGACGAATTTGCCGACCACGCCTTTCTTGCGCAGCATCTGCGTCACGGTCAGCACCAGGTCGGTGGCGGTGATGCCTTCCTTGAGCTTGCCGGTGAGCTTGAAGCCGATCACTTCGGGAATCAGCATCGACACCGGCTGGCCGAGCATCGCCGCTTCCGCCTCGATGCCGCCGACGCCCCAGCCGAGCACGCCGAGGCCGTTGATCATGGTGGTGTGGGAGTCGGTGCCGACCAGGGTGTCGGGGAAGGCATAGGTGCGGCCGTCCTCGTCCTTGGTCCAGACCGTGCGCCCCAGGTACTCGAGGTTGACCTGATGGCAGATGCCGGTGCCCGGCGGCACCACGCTGAAGTTGTCGAAGGCGCTCTGGCCCCAGCGCAGGAAGGCATAGCGTTCGCCGTTGCGCTCCATCTCGATATCGACGTTCTGGCCGAACGCCGCCGCTGTGGCGAACTTGTCGACCATCACCGAGTGGTCGATCACCAGGTCGACCGGCGACAGCGGGTTGATCCGCTGCGGATCGCCGCCGGCCCTGGCCACGGCGGCACGCATGGCGGCCAGGTCGACCACCGCCGGCACGCCGGTGAAGTCCTGCATCAGGACCCGGGCCGGGCGGTACTGGATTTCCCGGTCGGAACTGCGTGTCTTGAGCCAGGCGGCGAGTGCCTTGAGGTCGGTGCCGGTGACGGTCTTGCCGTCCTCCCAGCGCAGCAGGTTTTCCAGCAGGACCTTGAGCGACATCGGCAGCTTGTCCAGGTCGCCGAGCGACTGGGCGGCTTGCGGCAGGCTGAAGTAGTGGTAGGTCTTGGTGCCTACATTCAGGGTTTTAAGGGTTTTCAGGCTATCGAGCGATGACATGAAATGACTCCTTGAGGCCCGCACGGCACGGGCCGGGTGGAACGAACAGAGCCTTGAATCTAGCTCCGTTCGGGGGATCTGGCTAATCACTGGACTCTATGGGGCAGTCCAAGGTTCCGAACTCGGCTATCATGCGCAGGTTTAAATGACAGGCTTGGCTTCGATTACAGGAGCCGGCTTGCCGGCGATGAGGTCGCAGAGTCCGTGCAAGCCTCCTCGTCACAGTCGCCCAGCCCAGGAATTTTTTGTGAACACCCTCTTTATGCACTGCCGGCCAGGTTTCGAAGGCGAAGTCTGTTCCGAGATCTCCGAGCACGCCGCGAACCTGAATGTCGCCGGTTACGCCAAGGCCAAGGCCAGCAGCGCCTATGCCGAATTCGTCTGCACCGAGGACGATGGCGCTGCGCGGCTGATGGCCGGCCTGCGCTTTGCCGACCTGATCTTCCCGCGCCAGTGGGCCCGGGGCAGCTTCATCGACCTGCCGGAAACCGACCGCATCAGCGTGATCCTTGCCCAACTGGCGACATTCCCGCTCTGTGGCAGCCTCTGGCTGGAGGTGGTCGATACCAATGACGGCAAGGAACTGTCGAACTTCTGCAAGAAATTCGAAGGACCGTTGCGCAAGGCCCTGACCCAGGCCGGCAAGCTGGTGGAGGATGCCGGCAAGCCACGCTTGCTGCTGACCTTCAAGAGCGGCAGGGAAGTCTTTCTCGGCATGGCCGAGGCGGATAATTCGGCGATGTGGCCGATGGGCATCCCGCGCCTGAAGTTTCCCAAGGACGCGCCGAGCCGCTCCACCCTCAAGCTGGAAGAGGCCTGGCACCACTTCATCCCCCGCGATCAGTGGGAAGAGCGGCTCAATGGCGACATGACCGGCGTCGACCTCGGCGCGGCTCCTGGCGGCTGGACCTGGCAACTGGTCAATCGCGGCATGCTGGTGACCGCCATCGACAACGGCCCGATGGCCGAAAGCCTGATGGACACCGGGCTGGTCCAGCACCTCATGGCCGACGGCTTTACCTTCAAGCCGAAACAGCCGGTGGACTGGATGGTCTGCGACATCGTCGAGAAGCCGGCGCGCAATGCCGCCTTGCTGGAAACCTGGATCGGCGAGGGGCATTGCCGCGAAGCGGTGGTCAACCTCAAGCTGCCGATGAAGCAGCGTTATGCCGAGGTCCGGCGCCTGCTGGAGCGGATCGAGGAAGGCTTCAAGGCCCGCGGCATCCGGGTGGCGATCGGCTGCAAGCAGCTGTATCACGACCGTGAGGAAGTCACCTGCCATCTGCGTCGACTGGATATGAAAAAGCCGCGATAATGCCGAACCGGTTTCAGGAGTTAAGCATGACCCAGCCCCATGACCCCAATGTTGACGGCACCCTCGATGCCACCGGCCTCAACTGCCCCGAGCCGGTGATGATGCTGCACCAGCATATCCGCGACCTGCAGCCCGGCGGCCTGCTCAAGGTGATCGCCACCGACCCGTCGACCCGTCGCGATATCCCCAAGTTCTGTGTGTTCCTCGATCACGAACTGGTGGAGCAACGGGAAGAGTCCGGCACTTACCTGTACTGGATCCGCAAGAAGCTCGGCTAGACGGCCACGACCTGCCGGAGCCTAGCCCCGGCTCATCCGGATCCGCTTGCGCGCACTGCGTGCCAGGCGGATCGACAGCATCACCGCCGCGCACGACAGCCCGACGATCAAGCCCACCCACAGCCCGCTGGGGCCGCTCGGTGCACCGAACCAGTCGGTCAGGCCAAGGGCGTAGCCCACCGGCAGGCCGATTCCCCAATAGGCGAACAAGGTCAGGATCATGGTCACCCGGGTGTCCTGGTAGCCGCGCAACGCCCCGGCTGCGGTGACCTGGATCACATCCGAGATCTGGAACAGCGCCGCATACACGATCAGCATGCTCGCCACCTGGATCACCACCGGATCGCGGGTGTAGACCGTCGCGATAGGCTCGCGAAGCAGCAACATCAGACTGGCGGAAATACAGCCATAGACCAGCGCGGTGGCCACCCCGACCCCGGCGGTGAAGCGTGCTTCCCGTGGTTGCCCGCGGCCCAGGGCCTGGCCGACGCGCACGGTGATGGCCATGCCGAGGGAGTAGGGGACCATGAACACCAGCCCGCTCATGTTCAGGGCGATCTGGTGCCCGGCCACCACATGGGCACCCAGGCTGCCGATCAGCAGGGCGATCACCGCGAAGATGCTCGACTCGGCGAACACCGCGATGCCGATGGGCAGGCCGATGCCCAGCAGACGCTTGATCACCGGCCATTGCGGCCAGTCGAAATGGCTGAACACCTGGCTCGGTCGATAGACCTTGGCCCAGCGCACCCAGCCGGTCATGCCGAACAGCATCACCCACATCACGATCGCCGTGGCCCAGCCGCAACCGGGACCGCCCATGGCCGGTACGCCGAGGTGGCCGTAGATAAAGACGTAGTTCAACGGAATGTTCAGGGCCAGCCCGCACAGGCCCAGGACCATGCTCGGCCGGGTGCGGCCCATGCCGTCGCTGCAGCAGCGCAGCACATGATAGAGCGCCACCGTCGGCAGGCCGGTGCCGATGCCGCGCAGGTAGTCCATGCACGGGCCGATCAGTTGCGGATCGACTTTCATCAGGTGCAGGACCGGCTCGGCGTTGTAGAGGATCACGCCCGCGCCCAGGCCCACCACCAGCGCCAGCCACAGGGCCTGGCGCACCAGCGGGCCGATCTCGGCCGGCGTGCCGGCACCATGGCGCTGGGCGACTTTCGGCGTGGTCGCCAGCAGGATGCCGGTCATCAGCAGGAACACCGGCACCCAGATCGAGTTGCCCAGCGCCACGGCCGCCAGGTCCCGGGGGCCGACGCGCCCGGCCATGACCGCGTCGACAAAACCCATGGCGGTGTGTGCCAGCTGGGCAATGATGATCGGCAGGGCCAGGCCCAGCAGGTTGCGCACTTCCAGGCGCACCCGTGCCGGGCGGCTGAGGGGCTGGGCGTCCAGGGGAGCAGTAACGGTGTTCACCAGTGATGTATCCAAGTGTTGCGAAGAAAACCGGGGATTCTACGCATTGACGCCAAGGTCAGGAAATTTCCTCTTGTAGTGCATTTGTAATGGGCTTTCTGTCTCCGGGGCCAATCGCCGACTGGCCGCGGCTGGCGATCTGCGCCACACTGCGGGTCCGCGAAAGGAGCCTGCCATGCTGATTGTTGCCGACGAGAATATCCCCCTGATCGATGCCTTTTTTGCCGGTTTCGGCGAGATCCGCCGCCTGCCGGGGCGCGCCATCGATCGCGCGGCGGTGGCCGGGGCGGATGTGCTGCTGGTGCGCTCGGTGACTCCGGTCAGCCGCGAGCTGCTCGAAGGCAGCGCGGTGCGGTTTGTCGGCACCTGCACCATCGGTACCGATCACCTGGACCTGGACTACTTCCAGGAAGCCGGCATCCACTGGTCCAGCGCGCCCGGCTGCAACGCCCGCGGCGTGGTCGACTACGTGCTGGGCAGCCTGCTGACTCTGGCCGAGATCGAGGGCGCCGAACTGGCCCGACGCACCTATGGCGTGATCGGGGCCGGCGAAGTCGGCGGGCGCCTGATCAAGGTCCTGTGCGGCCTGGGCTGGAAGGTGCTGGTCTGCGACCCACCGCGCCAGGCGGCCGAAGGCGGCGATTATGTCGACCTGGAGCAGATCATCGAGCAGTGCGACGTGATCAGCCTGCACACGCCCCTGATCCGTTCCGGGGCGCTGTCGACCTGGCATCTGCTGGATCGCCAGCGGCTGGGGCGACTCCGGCCCGGCACCTGGCTGATCAATGCCGCCCGCGGCCCGGTGGTGGATAACGCCGCTCTGCGCGACGTCTTGTTGGAGCGCGAAGACCTGCAGGCCGTGCTCGATGTATGGGAAGCCGAGCCGCAGGTGGATGTCGAGCTGGCGGAACTCTGCGTGATCGGTTCGCCACACATCGGCGGCTACAGCCTCGACGGCAAGCAGCGCGGCACGGCGCAGATCTACCAGGCCTACTGTGCCTTTATCGGCCAGGCGCCGACGGTCAGCCTCGATGACCTGCTGCCCGCGCCGGGGCTGGCGCAAATCACCCTCAATGCCGACTGCGATCCGGCCTGGGCCATGGCGATGATCTGCCGCGCGGTGTACGACCCGCGCCGCGACGACGCGGACTTTCGCCGCAGCCTGACCGGCAATGTGGCCGAACAGCGGGTGGCGTTCGACCTGCTGCGCAAGCACTATCCCGAGCGGCGTGAAATCGAGGGGCTGGCGGTGAAGATCAATGGCGAGTCGGCGGCGTTGCGGCAACTGGTCCTGGCCCTGGGGGCCGTGCCGGTCTGATCGCGGCGGACAGAAAAAACCCGGCAGCAGGGCCGGGTCGATAAAAGAGTTCGGGCTGTCAGTCTTGCTGCGCAGGCTTGACCAATCGCTGTTCCAGTTCGCGGCAGGCGTCCTGGATCATTTCTTCGGTGATCGGAACTTCGCGTCCTGCTGCGTCGATAATCGCGCAGCCCAGGGCTTCTGGCTTGGGATGACGAATCACCGGGATCTGGTTAGTGCTGTGTTGCAAGTCCATGGCCTGTCTCCTCATCAGGTACTTGGCAAGTGTATAACCGCGGCATGACCAGGCTGTGACAACCTTCTACCGCACATCCTTCTGTCGCACGCCTCATGTCGCGTGGCGCCGCATGACCAGTGCAACAGAAATAAAGGCGGGTCGCCAGCCGGGCGTTAGACCGATCTTCTCTAGGCGCTAGCGTTCGCGGTCATAATCAACCTGACTGATTGCGTTTTGCAGAAGTTCCCTCGAACTTCGGTGTAGGCTCTGTGCATCCCATCACGGATCCGCCTTCATGCTTTCAGCTCGTCAACGCCGGGCCATCCGCCTGGCCAGCCGTTTTGTCGCCCCTTATCGCTGGCAGGCCGTCGGTGCCTTGCTGGCGCTGATCGTCACCGCGGGCATCACCTTGTCCATGGGCCAGGGCATTCGCCTGCTGGTGGACAAGGGGTTCATGACCCAGTCGCCGCACCTGCTCAACCAGTCCATCGGCCTGTTCCTGCTATTGGTGCTGGGGCTGGCGGTGGGGACGTTCGCGCGCTTCTACCTGGTGTCGTGGATCGGCGAACGGGTGGTCGCCGACATTCGCCGGCAGGTCTTCAACCACCTGATCTACCTGCATCCGGGGTTCTACGAGAACAACCGCAGCTCGGAAATCCAGTCGCGGCTGACCGCCGACACCACCTTGCTGCAATCGGTGATCGGCTCCTCACTGTCGCTGTTCCTGCGCAACGCGCTGATGGTCATCGGTGGCGTGGTGCTGCTGTTTATCACCAATCCCAAGCTGACCAGCATCGTGGTGGTCGCCTTGCCGCTGGTGCTGGCGCCGATCCTGATTTTCGGGCGACGGGTGCGCAGCCTGTCGCGCCTGAGCCAGGACCGTATCGCCGACGTCGGCAGCTATGTGTCCGAAACCCTCGGCCAGATCAAGACCGTGCAGGCCTATAACCACCAGGTGCAGGACGAAAGGCGTTTTGCGGTGACCGTCGAAGAGGCCTTCCAGACCGCGCGCAAGCGTATTGTCCAGCGGGCCTGGCTGATCACCCTGGTGATCGTGCTGGTACTCGGGGCGGTGGGCGTGATGCTCTGGGTCGGCGGCATGGACGTGATCGCCGGGAAAATCTCCGGCGGCGAACTGGCGGCCTTCGTCTTCTACAGCCTGATCGTCGGCAGTGCCTTCGGCACCCTCAGCGAAGTGATCGGCGAGCTGCAACGGGCGGCGGGAGCGGCGGAGCGTATCGGCGAGCTGCTGCAGTCGAGCAACGATATCACCGCGCCGAGCAGTGGCCTGGTGCGGCTGGCCGAACGGGTCAGTGGCAACCTGGTGCTGGAGAACCTGCGTTTCAGCTACCCGTCGCGACCGGACAGCTACGCCATCGACGGCCTCGACCTGACCGTCAGGGCCGGTGAAACCCTGGCGCTGGTGGGGCCGTCGGGAGCGGGCAAGTCGACCCTGTTCGACCTGCTGCTGCGTTTCTACGATCCGCAACAGGGCCGCCTGCTGCTCGACGGGCAACCCCTGACCCAACTCGACCCGCTCGATCTGCGACGCTGTTTTGCCCTGGTCTCACAAAGTCCGGCGCTGTTTTTCGGCAGCGTCGAGGAGAACATCCGCTACGGCAACCCGACGGCCAGCGACGAGCAGGTGCGCGAGGCGGCGCGGATCGCCCATGCCCATGACTTCATCATGCAGATGCCCGATGGCTACCGGACCCACCTGGGCGATGGCGGTCTCGGCCTGTCCGGCGGCCAGCGCCAGCGCCTGGCGATTGCCCGGGCGTTGCTGGTGGATGCGCCGATCCTGCTGCTCGACGAAGCCACCAGCGCCCTCGATGCACAGAGCGAACACCTGATCCAGCAAGCCCTGCCGAGCCTGATGCAGGGGCGCACCACCCTGGTGATCGCCCACCGCCTGGCCACGGTACAGAACGCCGACCGGATCGCGGTGATGGATCAGGGCAGGCTGGTCGCCATCGGCACTCACGCCCAGTTGATCGCCAGCAACCCGCTGTATGCGCGATTGGCGGCGTTGCAATTCAATGCCCGGAGTGCAGAGTCCGAAGCACCCCTGCCGCACCAGTAGCCCTCATGAAAAACGGCGCCCGCAGGCGCCGTTCTGGTGTTGCTCGCCCGGACTCAGCGGTATTCGCACAGGTAAGCGGTTTCCACGGCGACTTTCAGCTGGAACTTGCTGTTGGCCGGTACGTTGAACTGGCTGCCGCTGGCGAAGGTTTCCCAGTCGCTGCTGTCGGGCAGCTTGACGGTCAGGGCGCCGGACACCACGTGCATGATTTCACGCTGGGCAGTGCCGAACTCGTATTCGCCCGGAGCCATGACGCCGATGGTGGCCGCGCCTTCGGCTTGTGCGAAGGCAATCGACTTGACGGTGCCGTCGAAGTACTCGTTGACTTTAAACATGGGCGATTCCTCGAAATGAGCTGGAAAATTTGGCCGGTCAGTATGCCGAAGCGGTTTTGCCTCGTCACGCGTTGAAGAAACTGTATTCAGCCCGGCAGGATCAGCGGCAGCAACCGTGCGGTGTTGCGCGCATCTTCCAGCGCCCGATGCTGTTGCCCGCTGAACTGCATGCCCGCCAGTTGCAGGGCGCCGTTCAGGCCCAGGGGCTTTTGCAGCTTGCGGGCCTTGGCGAAACGCTGCTTGAGGTTGGCGTGGGGGATCTGGCTCAGCAGGCTGTTCAGTTGCAGGTGCCGCCAATCCTGTTCCAGTTGCCGACGGTCATAGTCGCCCCAGCTGGCCCAGCCCTCCAGGCGGTCCCGGTGTTGGCCGAGCCAGCGCTCGAATCCTTCCCAGACCTCCGCCAGCGGCGCGGCGCCGTCGATATTGGCCTGGGTGATATGCGTCAGTTCACGGCAAAAAGGCGTCAGCAGCGGCCTGCGCAGGGGCCGTACGAAACGCTGGAAGTGGTCCAGCTCGCGGCCCTCGCGGTTGACCAGGGTCGCACCGATTTCGATGATTTCCATCTCCGCCAGCAGCCAGCCCCCGTCATCCGTCGTGGCTTCCAGATCAATCACCAGCCAGTGCGGCATCTCGAGCTCCGAAGACAGCATCCTAGTCGGCTCAGCGTAGCCAAAGCCAACGCATCCGCCTAGGCTCTGCGTGAAAACTGCCTGATCGGCGCCCGGCGAGTTGTCTTACGGAGCCGGGGTGCCTATTCGACCACCAGCAATACCTGCCGGTTTTTCACCTGGTCGCCGCGAGCCGCCTGGACGCGACTGACCACGCCGTCGATAGCGGCCTTCAGCGGATGCTCCATTTTCATCGCTTCGAGCACCATCAACAGCTGGCCTTTGCGGACCTGGCTGCCCTCGCTGACCAGCACCTCGACGATCGCCCCGTCCATGGGCGCCTTCACCGTGCCGGAACTGGCCGTGGTCCGGCCTGCCACCGGCGCCAGGCTCAGGTCGCGCAGATGCAGGCTGCCGGGGCGGGTGAACAGCCACAGTTGATCGGCGTCCAGGCGATAGGCATGCCGACGTCGTACGCCATCGAGTTCAACCGTTACCCAGCGGCTGTTCCGCTCCAGTACGCGCACTTCGATCTCACGGTCGGCGTGGCGGATCTGCAGCGTCGTATCGGGACGGGCCAGCAGGAGCAGGTCAGCCGTGGTCTCGCCCAGGCCCAGGCGATAGTGCCGGGGGATGCCGGGGTTGTTGCGCCAGTTGGCGAGTCGGCCAGCATGCTGCGCCGCCTGCGCGTCATGGAAAAGCGCCGCCGCCAGCGCCAGTTCGGCACTGGACGGCTGATAGGGCTGCAGGCTCGGATCGGCGCTGAAGTGTTCGCCGATAAAGGCGGTGCTGAAATCGCCGGCGACAAACAACGGATGTCCGAGCAGGTTCGCCAGCAGGCGCTGGTTGCTGGCCAGGCCCAGCAGGACGCAGTCCTCGACCGCGCGCAGGAGCTTGCGCCGGGCTTCTTCGCGTGTCGCGCCATGGGCGATCAGCTTGCCCAGCAAGGGATCGTAGAACGGACTGATCACCTGGCCTTCGAGCAGGCCGTGGTCGATCCGCACACCTTGCGCCAAGTCCGGTTCCCAGCCCAGCAACTGCCCGGTTTGCGGGAGGAAGTCGCGGGCCGGATCTTCGGCATACAGGCGCACCTCGATGGCATGTCCCCGGAGGGTGACCTGCTCCTGGCGCAAGGGCAGCGGCAGTCCGGCGGCGACATCGAGCTGCCAGGCCACCAGGTCGAGGCCGGTGATCAGCTCGGTGACCGGGTGCTCGACCTGCAGGCGCGTATTCATTTCCAGGAAGTAGAAGCGGCCGCGGGCGTCCAGCAGGAACTCCACGGTCCCGGCCCCCACGTAGTTCACCGCGCGCCCGGCCTGCAAGGCCGCTTCGCCCATGGCCTGGCGCAGTGCCTCGGTCATCACCGGGCAGGGGGCTTCCTCGATGATTTTCTGGTGACGGCGCTGGATCGAGCAATCGCGCTCGCCGAGGTACAGCAGGTTGCCGTGCTGGTCGCCGAACAGCTGGATTTCCACATGGCGCGGTTCGACCAGCGCCTGTTCGAGGATCAGTTCGTCGTAGCCAAAGGCGTGCAGCGCCTCGGAGCGGGCGGTACGCAATTGCCCGGCCAGTTGCGCGGGCTCGTCGACCCGGCGCATGCCGCGCCCGCCGCCGCCGGCACTGGCCTTGATCATCAATGGATAACCGATCCGCTCGGCTTCGCGGGCGAGGGTCGCGTCGTCCTGCTCGACGCCCTGGTAGCCGGCGATACAGGGCACGCCGGCGGCCAGCATGGCGATTTTCGAGCGGCGCTTGCTGCCCATCAGTTCGATGGCTTCGGGGCTGGGGCCGATAAAGAGCATGCCGGCCTCCTGGCAGGCCCGGGCAAAGGCGGCGTTCTCCGAGAGAAAGCCGTAGCCGGGGTGAATGGCATCGGCACCGCAGCGGCGCGCGGCGTCGAGCAGGGCCGGGATGTTGAGGTAGGATTCGGCCACCTGTGGCGCGCCGATGCACACGGCTTCGTCGGCCAGTTGCACATGGCGGGCAGCCGCGTCGGCCTCGCTGTAGACGGCGACGGTCCGATAGCCTTGTGCCTTGGCCGTGCGAATCACCCGGCAGGCGATCTCGCCGCGGTTGGCGATCAGGATCTTGTTGAAGGCGGGCATCGGCGCGGTCCTTTGGTCTTGTGTGGGTAATGAGGTGTCTGCGTCGGCAAACGCAACCTTTGCAGGAGCCGGCAAGCCGGCTCCTACAGGGGATCGCTGCGCCGAGGTCTTTCAGGCGCCCAGTTCGGTTCGCGCTTGTTCAGGAAGGCCAGGGTCCCCTCGACGCCTTCGGCCCCGGTCACCGCCTCGCCGAAGCGCAGGGCGGCCTGATCGAGCAACGGCCCCAGCGGCTGCTCATCCAGCAGCAGGGCCTTGGTCGCGGCATTCGCTCCCGGTGCACAACGCAGTACCTGGCCGAGCACCTCGCCGAGGCGCTCGGCCAGGCCCTGGCTATCGCGCTCGACAAAATGCACCAGCCCCAGGCGCGCGGCCTCTTCGCCGTCGAAGCGCGCGGCCGTCAGCGCCAGGCGGCGCGCCTGGGTCAGGCCGATGCGGTGGACCACAAAGGGCGCGATCTGCGCCGGCAACAGGCCCAGGCCGGTTTCCGGCAGGCCGAACTGCGCGTCATGCGCGGCCATCGCGATATCGCTGACACAGGCCAGGCCAAAGCCGCCGCCGAGTACCGCGCCTTGCAGCACGGCGATCACCACCTGGGGTTGCTGCTGGGTTTCCTCCAGCAGGGCGCCGAACGTCCGGTTCAGCGCCTGATAGGCCTGGGCACCCTGGGTACGGGCCTGGGCCATGTCGCGGATATCGCCGCCGGCGCAGAAATGCCCGCCGGCACCGCACAGCACCAGGGCCCGCACGGCGCGATCGTCACGCACGGCGGCGAGCACCGCGCGCA
Source organism: Pseudomonas sp. Mn2068 (assembly GCF_049319725.1). Lineage (NCBI taxonomy): Bacteria > Pseudomonadati > Pseudomonadota > Gammaproteobacteria > Pseudomonadales > Pseudomonadaceae > Pseudomonas > Pseudomonas sp. Mn2068. The sequence continues at coordinate 87,333 of NZ_JBMOUG010000009.1, forward strand.
ACTCGGTGACCATCTGCAGGCTCATGGCATTGCGGCTGTCCGGGCGGTCGAGGGTGATATGCAGCACGCCGTTGTGGACTTCCAGGCGCAGGGTCTGGCAGGCGGGCAGGGCGTTCATCGTTTTTTCCCCGGCAGGATGCCCATCAGCTTGCAGATGATGCCCAGCATGATTTCGTCGGCACCGCCGCCGATCGACACCAGCCGCACATCGCGATAGGCCCGGGCCACCGGGTTGTCCCACATGTAGCCCATGCCGCCCCAGTATTGCAGGCAGCCGTCGGTGACCTCGCGGCCCAGTCGTCCGGCCTTGAGCTTGGCCATGGACGCCAGGCGGGTGACGTCCTGGCCCTTGATGTACTGCTCGGTGGCCTGGTAGACCAGCGCCCGCAGGCATTCGATCTCGGTGGACAGTTCGGCGAGGCGGAAGTGGATCACCTGGTTGTCGAGCAGCGGGCTGCCGAAGGTCTGGCGTTCCTTGCAGTAGGCAATGGTACTGTCGACGCAATACTCCAGGCCCTTGATCATGTTCGCCGCGCCGAACAGCCGTTCCTCCTGGAACTGCAGCATCTGCATCATGAACCCCGCGCCTTCCTGGCCGATGCGGTTGCGCTGCGGCACGCGGACATCGTCGAAGAAAATCTGCGCGGTCTCGGAACTGCGCATGCCCAGCTTGTCCAGGTGCGGGCTGAGCGTGATGCCCGGGCTGTTCATCGGCACCATGATCAGCGACTTGTTGACGTGCGGCTTGTCGTCCGAGGTGTTGGCCAGCAGACAGATAAAGTCGGCGCTCGGCGAGTTGGTGATCCACATCTTGCTGCCATTGATCACATAGTCGTCGCCGTCCTTGCGCGCATGGGTCTTGAGCCCGGCGACATCCGAGCCGGCGCCGACTTCGGAAACCCCGATACAGCCCACCTGCTCGCCGCTGATGGCCGGACGCAGGAACTCCTCGCGCAGGGCATCGGAGCCGAAGCGCGCCAGGGCCGGGGTGCACATGTCGGTCTGCACGCCGATGGACATGGGGATCCCACCGCAGTGGATGCTGCCGAATTCCTCGGCGGCGACGATCGAATAGCTGTAGTCCAGGCCCATGCCACCGAACTGCTCCGGCTTGGAGATGCCCAGCAGGCCCAGTTCGCCGGCCTTGCGGAAGAGCGCATGGATCGGGAAGCGCCCGGCTTTTTCCCATTCCTCGACATGGGGATTGATCTCGTGTTCGACGAACTGGCGAACGGTACGGCGCAGCGCTTCATGTTCCTGGGTAAAGATCATTGTTGTTGTTCTCCTGTGATGTGATCGTTCCCACGCTCTGCGTGGGAATGCAGCCGGTGACGCTCCGCGTCACAGATCAAAGCTTCGCGGGCAAGCCCGCTCCCAGCGAGTCGGAACGATCCCATGGCCTCGACTCTCAGGACCTCGCCACGCCGAAGCTGTTGGCGTGCAGTGGGCGCACCTCGGCCTCGTGGCAGATATCCAGCAGGTAGCCCAGCAGTGTCCGGGTATCCCGTGGGTCGATCAGGCCGTCGTCCCACAGGCTCGCGGTGCCATAGAGCGCGGTGGACTGGCTGTCGAGTTTTTGCGCGGTCACCTGTTCCAGCATGTCGAGCATTTTTTCGTCGACGACCTGGCCATCCTTGACCTGCCGGGCCTCGGTGACAATACGCAGCACCTTGCCGGCCTGGGCGCCACCCATCACCGCGGTGCGGCTGTTGGGCCAGGCGAAGATGAAGCGCGGGTCCAGGCCGCGGCCGCACATGGCGTAGTTGCCGGCGCCGTAGGAGCCACCGACGACCAGGGTCAGTTTAGGCACCCGGGCGTTGGCCACCGCCTGGATCATCTTCGCGCCGTGCTTGATCACCCCCTGTTGCTCGGATTCGGTGCCGACCATGAAACCGGTGGTGTTGTGCAGGAACAACAGCGGCGTGCAGCTCTGGTCGCACAGTTGGATGAATTGCGCGGCCTTGCTCGCGCCCCTGGGCGTGATCGGACCGTTGTTGCCGATCAGCCCGCAGGCGCGCCCCTGGATCTGCAGATGACCGCAGATTGTCTGCTGGTCGAACTCGCCCTTGAACTCCAGGAAGTTCGAACCATCGGCCAGGCGGGCGATGATTTCCCGTACGTCATAGGGCTTTTTCGGATCGTCGGGAATCAGTCCCAGCAAGTCGTCGATGGGGTACAGCGGTTCGGCGAAGTCCGGCGCGGCCGAGAGTGGCAGTCGCGCGTTCCACGGCAGGCTGGCGACGATCTCGCGGGCCAGGCGAATCCCGTCGGCGTCGTTTTCCGCCAGGTACTCGGCGGTGCCGGCCACCTGTGCGTGCATCTCGGCGCCACCGAGTTCTTCGTCGGTGGCGACTTCGCCCGTGGCGGCCTTGAGCAGCGGCGGTCCGGCGAGGAACAGCTTGGCCTTGCCGCGCACCACCACCACATAATCCGACAGCCCCGGCTGATAGGCACCGCCGGCGGTCGCCGAACCGTGGACCACGGTGATCTGCGGCAGGCCCATGGCGGACATCCGCGCCTGATTGGCGAAACTGCGCGCGCCCTCGACGAAAATCTCCGCCGCGTAATTCAGGTTGGCGCCGCCGCTTTCCGCCAGGGTGATCACCGGCAGTTTGTTTTCCATGGCGATCTCTTGCAGGCGCAGGGACTTTTTCAAGCCGCTGGGGGAGATGGTCCCGCCCTTGATCGCACTGTTGTTGGCCACCACCAGCAGGCGTACCCCGCAGACGTAGCCGATGCCGGCGATCAGGCCGCCGCCGGCCTGGCTGCCATCCTTGTCGTCGTGCAGCTTGTAGCCGGCCAGGCTGGCCAGTTCGAGAAACGGCGCACCGGGGTCCAGCAGCAGGTTCAGGCGTTCCCGGGGCAGCAACTGGCCGCGCCGGGTGAACTTGTCCCGGGCCTGTTCGGCCTTGTCCAGCAGGTTCTGCTCCAGTTGGCGAAGGTGTTCGAGACTGGCGAGCAGGGCGTCGCGATGGCGGGCGAAATCGGCGGATTGACGGTCGAGCTGGGATTCGATCACCGGCATGGCTTACTCCTTGTCCTTGAGCACGTCCGGCTGGCAGGCCCGGTGGAAACCGTTGTACGACTCGCTGTGCCGCGCCGGTTGCAGCGGCCAGGCCCGGCTGCCGAGGCTGGCGGCGCCGTCGATGCGCAGGGTGCTGCCGCTGACGAAGGCCGCCGCCGGGCTGAGCAGGAAGACAATCGCCGCGCTGACCTCGGACTCGGTGCCGATGCGCTTGAGCGGCACGTGTTCGCGCAAGGTGGGAATGACTTTCCTGAAGGCGCCTTCGTAGGTGTCCATGCCGCTGGAGGCGATCCAGCCCGGCGCCACGGCATTGACCCGGACCCCGGCATGCCCCCACTCGAAGGCGGCGGTCTTGGTGAAGTTGTCCATGCCGGCGCGGGCGGCGCCGGAGTGCCCCATGCCAGGCATGCCGCCCCACATGTCGGCGAGCATATTGACGATGCTCCCGCCGTGCTGGCTCATGGACTGGTTGAAGACTTCCCGGGCCACCAGGAAACCGCCCACCAGATTGGTGCGCAGCACGGTTTCGAAACCTTTCTGGTTGATCGAGGCCAGGGGCGCCGGGTATTGGCCGCCGGCATTGTTGACCAGGCCGTGGATCGGGCCGTGTTCGGCCAGCAGTTGGCTCACCAGCTGTTTCACCGCGTCTTCGTCGCGGATATCGCAGGCCTGCCAGGCGGCGCTACCGCCATCGGCATGGATCTCGGCGGCGACCGTTTGCAGCTTCTCGGTCTTGCGCCCCACCAGCAGCACCCGGGCCCCGAGCGCGGCCAGTTCGTGGGCGGTGCAACGGCCGATGCCGCTGCCACCGCCCGTCACCAGGATGGTCTGGCCGTTGAACAGATCGGGTTTGAACACGGAAGCGTAGGCCACGGTGACGGTCCTTCAGGCAAGTTGATCGGCAAGCTGTTGCGGCACGGGAATCTGTATCTCCAGCAGTTGCTGGGCAAAGGCCTTGCCCTGGGGATCGATGCGCAGGCTGGCGACACCGCCGCCGCCCAGGGCGTTTTCCAGGAGGAAGTTGAGGCTGTGGGTGCCCGGCAGGTACCAGCGTTCGACGCGCCCGTGCAGCGGGTCGAGGACATGGCCCATCCAGTCGACGACCACTGCCGCGGTCAGGGCCTCGGCGATCCAGGGCAGGTATTCCGGGCGCCGGGCCATGACCCCGATATTGCTGTGATTGCCCTTGTCGCCGGAGCGTGCCACCGCCAGCTTGATCAACGGCACGCTGGCTTCGGCGCGGCCTTGCGGTCGTGGTGGTGGCAGGTCTTCGGCGACATCGGCCGGATCGAACGAGGCGAGGGCGGGCAGGGCGCAGGGGTGGACTTGCCCGTCGATGTGCACGCCGAGTTCACAGCGCTGTTTGTCGATCAGGAAGGAGAACAGGCGGATCAGCGGGTACACCGTCGGCCTTCCGCCGACAATGCCGGTCAGGCCCGGCGCCATGCCGGTGGCGGCCTGGGCGATTTCCCGGGAGAACAGGACCAGGGCCTGCTTGTCCGGATGACGCACGGCGAGCTTGATCACCACCTCGCGGCTGTCCTGGCGCAGGCCGTGGGGACCATAGGTGGCCTCGCTGCCGAGCAGTTCGATATTCACTTCGCTGTAGGGCGCCCAGCCGCGCAGGCGGAACATTTCCCCGGTCTTGTCGATGATCGCCTGGCTGACCCGCCGGGCCTTGTCCACGGCATCGATGCCGGCCATCAGGCAACTGGCGGTGCAGCGGAAACCCTCCGGCCAGGTGGCGCTGACCTTGTATTGCCCGGTGGGCGGCAAGCCCCTGGCGCCGCGCACGCTGACGGCGTTTTCGCCGTGTTGGGCGAGTGTCACCCGGGTGAAGTCGCAGATCACGTCCGGCAGGTGATAGGCCCGCGGGTCGCCGATCTCGTAGAGCAACTGCTCGCCCACGCTCAGCGGGCTGACCAGGCCGCCGCTGCCGTCGGGCTTGCTGACGATGAAGTTGCCGTCGGCACTGACTTCGACGATCGGGAAGCCGATATGTTCGTAGTCCGGCACATCGCGCCAGTCGGTGAAGTTGCCACCGGTGCACTGGGCGCCGCACTCGATGATGTGTCCGGCCAGGGCCGCCTGGGCCAGCTTGTCGTAGTCGCTCCAGGGCCAGCCGAATTCATGCACCAGGGCGGCGCTGACCACTGCGCTGTCCACCACCCGCCCGGTGATCACGATATCCGCGCCCAGTCGCAGGGCTTCGACGATACCCGGAGCGCCGAGATAGGCGTTGGTGGAGACGCAAAACCCTGGCAATGGCGCGCCGCTGAACATTTCCTGGATGCCGCTGGCGGCCAGTTGCTTGAACTGCGGTTGCAGGTCATCGCCTTGCAGCACGGCGATCTTCAAGGCCACCCCGGCCTTGTCGCAGGCCCGTTGCAGGACGGCGGCGCAGGCCTGCGGGTTGACCCCGCCGGCATTGCTGATGACGCGGATGCGTTGCCGGGCGATATCCGCCAGCAGGGGTTCGAGCACTTCGACGAAGTCCGTGGCGTAGCCGGCCCCCGGATCTTTCAGGCGCGCTCCGGCGAGGATCGACAGAGTGATCTCCGCCAGGTAGTCGAACACCAGGTAATCCAGGCGTCCGGCTTCCACCAGCGGTCGGGCGGCGGTAGAGGTATCGCCCCAGAAGGCGCTGGCACAACCGACACGAACCGTCCTGTTCATCCGCACACTCTCCGAAAGGGATGCAATGAGACTACCAAGCAAGCGCTTGGTTTGTAAATCCCGGGGGCAAGTTTAGCCCAAGCGCTTGCTTGGGACCGCCCGTAGGCTTAAATTGCGCGCGCAACCTCCCGGTTTCCGGGGGTGCAACGGCACAGCGTAGCCAGAGGAGAATGCCGTGAACGAACAACAAGCCCAGCAGGTGATGCGGGATCTGGTGCAAGAAGGGCAGTTGACCGATCCGGACAGCGCTCGTGGCAAACTGCTGCAGACCGCCGCGCACCTGTTTCGCAACAAGGGCTACGAGCGCACCACCGTGCGTGACCTGGCGAGCGCCATCGGCATCCAGTCGGGAAGCATCTTTCATCACTTCAAGAGCAAGGACGAGATCCTGCGGGCCGTGATGGAGGAAACCATCCGCTACAACACCGCCGTGATGCGCGCCTCGCTGGCCGAGGCCGGCAGCTTGCGCGAGCGGGTGCTGGCGCTGATCCGCTGTGAGCTGCAGTCGATCATGGGCGGCACCGGCGAAGCCATGGCGGTGCTGGTCTATGAGTGGCGTTCGCTGTCGCCGGAAGGGCAGGCCAAGGTCCTGGCGCTGCGCGACGTCTACGAGCAGATCTGGCTGCAGGTGCTGGGCGAGGCCCGCGACGCGGGCTACATCAAGGGCGATGTGTTCATCACCCGGCGCTTTCTGACCGGGGCCTTGTCATGGACTACCACCTGGTTTCGCCCCCAGGGCAGCCTGACGCTGGAGCAACTGGCCGATGAGGCCCTGACGCTGGTTCTCAAAGATCGCTAAGTGCTCGTTGTGCAAGTAATTATTTAATCGGCGCGGCGTTGTCTAAGTGGTCGAAAGCGCCTAGCTTAATGGTATCGATGGTATTTTCTGAGGTGCGTGGCCTTGAACCTTTCGCCAGTACGGATGGCATTCCGAATTCTAGGGTTGGCGCTGGGGGTGCTGGCGGTGCAAACCGTGTCGGCCGCGCAAGAAGTCAAGATTGGTGCCGCGCACTTTCCGCCCTACACCATTCGACCCGAGCAGGGCGCCGATACCGGTGTGCTGCCGCAACTGGCCGAAGCCTTGAACGCCTTGCAGAGCGACTACCGCTTTGTCCTGGTGCCGACCTCGATTCCCCGACGTTTTCGCGATTTCGAAGAAGGTCGCACCGACATGGCGATCTTCGAGAACCCGGAGTGGGGCTGGAAGGAGATTCCCCACGTCAATGTCGACATGGGCCTGGAAGATGCCGAGATCTTTGTCGCCCAGCACAAGCCGGATCGTGGCCAGGCTTATTTTGCCGACCTGAAAGGCAAGCGCCTGGCGCTGTTCAGCGGTTATCACTACGAGTTCGCGCAGTTCAATGCCGATCCCAAGTTCCTCGCCGAGACCTATAACGCCACGCTGACCTATTCCCATGACAGCAACCTGCTGATGGTGCTGCGCGGTCGGGCGGATATCGCCCTGGTCACCCGTTCCTATCTGTTCGACTACCTGGGCCGCAATCCGGGAACCGCCAAGGAGTTGCTGATCTCCGAGCGGATCGATCAGGTCTATCACCACTACGCCCTGCTGAGTCCGAAGGCGCCGATCAGTGGGGAGGTCTTTGCTCGGCTGTTGCAGCGCCTGCGCGACAATGGCGAGTTGCTGAAGATCTTCCAGCCTTATCGGATCACGGTCATGCCCGTGGCCGATGCGACCAGGGCGCCGCTCTGACGCGCCTGCCGGTCATGTCCTGACAATGAGCGGGTGTCCCCGCTCTTTCTGCCTGCCGGCGCTCAGCGCCGGGCGAAGGTGTCGCCGCGGGTCCCCGAGACCTTGCGGCAGTGCACCAGTGCGTCGCGGATCATGAAGTTCACCAGCGTCGGCGATACGCCCAGTTCCTTGGCGATGTCCTTTTGCGGCACGCCGTGCAGGCGATACATCTCGAAGGCATAGCGGGTGCGCTGTGGCAACTCGGTCAGCGCGTCGGCGATATGCTCCAGCGTCGAGAAGTTGATGTGCGAGGTTTCTGGCGAAGCACCGTGGATGACCACATTCAACCCTTCCTCCTCCGGCCCCGAGTACTTCAGTTCCAGGGCCTGCTTGCGATAGTGATCAATCGCCAGGTTACGCACGATCTGGAATAGATAGCTGAGCTGGGCCTTGAACGACGAGGTGATCTGCGGCGCCGATTGCAGCCGGAAAAACGCGTCCTGTACCACGTCCTCGGCCCGCGAGCGGCACCCGGTGATGCGCGCGGCGATCTTGACCAGGATCAGGCGATTGTCGACAAAGGCCTGGAGTAACGGTGAATCACACCTGCTTGTGGATACTTGTTCCGTCATGGAAATCACCTTGTAGCGAATAGGTTGTAGGCCGGGGTCTGTCAGCGACTGGCTACACATCGAGCGACAAATTATGTTGAATGATAATGATTGTCAATTGAGAAGTAGAATTAATGATACCTGCTGATGCATTACCGAGACATGACGCACCGCCCTGGGGCGTTTGTCCGCTGACTTGTGGCGCTGCGCCGGACTAATTATTTGCCAACGTCATCCGTTCTCATGTGGACAGGCCGGGTAAGCGACCCGGTCAAGGATCGATACCCGTGAGGAGGGCGCAATGGTTAATCGCAACGGTGGCTGGGCATGAGCACCTCTTTGAACCTTCGCCTGTTCTGCCTTCCCTATTCAGGCGCCAGCGCCATGGTCTACAGCCGCTGGCGGCGCAAGCTGCCGGAGTGGCTGCAGGTGCGCCCGCTGGAGTTGCCGGGACGCGGCATGCGCATGAACGAGCCGCTGCAGGTGGATATCGCGCGCCTGGCCCGGCAGTTGGCGGATGAAATCGCCGCCGAGCTGGACCGTCCCTATGCCTTGTTCGGCCACAGCCTCGGCGGCTTGCTGGCGTTCGAGCTGGCCCATGTGCTGCGCGCCCGCGGGTTGCCGGCGCCACTGGCGTTGTTTGCTTCCGCCACGGCCGGGCCGGCCAGGCGCGATGTCAGTGAGTACGCCCTGGCGAAAACCGACGAACAACTGCTGGAGCGCCTGCGCGACCTCAAGGGCACCCCGGCGGATGCCCTGGCCAACAGCGACCTGATGCAGATGATGCTGCCCATCCTGCGTGCCGACTTCCTGCTCTGCGGCAGTTTCCAGTACGGCGAGCGCGCATCGTTGTCCGTGCCGATCCACGTGTTTGGCGGCAAGCAGGACAGTGTCCGCGTCGATGAACTGCTCGACTGGCAGGAAGAAACCGCCACCGGTTTTTCCCTGGACATGTTCGAGGGCCATCACTTCTACCTGATCGAGCAGGAAGCCGCGCTGCTGCGCCACCTGCGTCGTTATGCCGACCAGCACCTGGCGCGCTGGCGCAATGACCAGGCCCGTCAGTTGACCCGCGCCGCCAGCTGACACCCGTGTTGCGCCCGCGGGCGCAGCCCTATCCAAGAATTCAATTTGCTAGCCGACTCCAGGCAGGAATCCCCATGATGGACGCGTTCGAACTCCCCAATACCCTGGCCCAGGCCCTTCAACGCCGTGCGCTGCAGACTCCGGATCGGGTGGCGCTGCGTTTTCTCGCCGAAGACAAGGAGCAGGGCGCGGTCCTCAGTTATCGGGATCTGGACCTGCGGGCCCGCACCATCGCCGCGGCCCTGCAGGCCGATGCGCGGCTGGGCGACCGTGCGGTGCTGTTGTTCCCCAGCGGCCCGGACTATGTCGCGGCGTTCTTCGGTTGCCTATACGCCGGGGTGATCGCGGTACCGGCCTATCCGCCGGAGTCGACCCGTCGTCATCACCAGGAACGCCTGCTGTCGATCATCGCCGATGCCGAGCCGCGCCTGGTATTGACCAGCGCCGACCTGCGCGAGCCATTGTTGCAGATGGACGAACTGTCGGCCGCCGGTGCGCCGCAACTGCTCTGTGTCGATACCCTCGACAGCGGGTTGGCCGCTGCCTGGCAGGAACCCGGGGTACAGCCGGATGACATCGCCTTCCTGCAATACACCTCCGGCTCCACCGCGTTGCCCAAGGGCGTGCAGGTCAGCCACGGCAACCTGGTCGCCAACGAATTGCTGATCCGCCACGGCTTCGGTATCGATCTCAATCCCGACGACGTGATCGTCAGCTGGTTGCCGCTGTACCACGACATGGGCCTGATCGGCGGCCTGCTGCAACCGATCTTCAGTGGCGTGCCTTGTGTGCTGATGTCGCCGGCGTATTTCCTCGGCCGCCCGTTGCGCTGGCTGGAGGCGATCAGCGAGTACGGCGGAACCATCAGCGGCGGGCCGGATTTCGCCTATCGGCTGTGCAGCGAGCGGGTCAGCGAAAGCGCCCTGGCCCGGCTCGACCTGAGCGGCTGGCGCGTGGCCTATTCCGGTTCCGAGCCGATCCGCTTCGACACCCTCGAACGTTTCGCCGAGAAGTTCGCGCCGTGCGGTTTCCGCGAGCAGAGCTATTTCGCGTCCTATGGCCTGGCGGAAGCCACCCTGTTCGTTGCCGGTGGCCAGCGTGGCCGGGGAATTGCGGCGTTGCGCCTGGATGAGGCGGCGCTCGCGCAGAACCGCGCGGAGCAGGGCGCGGGCAGTCCGATCATGAGTTGTGGCACCAGCCAGCCCGAGCACGCGGTGCGGGTGGTCGAGCCGAACACCTTGCAGGTACTCGGCGACAACCACGTCGGCGAGGTCTGGGCCGCCGGCCCGAGCATTGCCCAGGGTTACTGGCGCAACCCCGAGGCGTCGGCCAAGACCTTTGTCCGGCATGACGGCCGCACCTGGCTGCGCACCGGCGACCTGGGCTTCCTGCGCGAGGGTGAGCTGTACATCACCGGGCGCCTGAAAGACATGCTGATCGTGCGTGGGCACAACCTCTACCCCCAGGACATAGAGCAAACCGTCGAGCGCGAAGTGGAAGTGGTGCGCAAGGGCCGGGTTGCCGCCTTTGCCGTCACTCGCGACGGTCAGGAAGGCATCGGCATCGCCGCCGAGATCAGCCGCAGCGTGCAGAAGATCCTGCCTGCCGAAGCCCTGATCAAGGCCATCCGCCAGGCCGTGGCCGAGGCCTGCCAGGAAGCGCCCAGCGTGGTGGTGCTGCTCAATCCGGGGGCCTTGCCGAAGACCTCCAGCGGCAAGTTGCAACGTTCCGCCTGCCGCAACCGGCTGGCCGATGGCAGCCTCGACAGTTATGCGCTGTTCCCCGACCAGGCCACTGCCCAAGGCGAGGTGGCCGAGGCGGTTGTCGATGATCTGCAGGGCCTGATCGGACGGATCTGGTGCGAACAGTTGCAACTGCGGCAGATTGCCGGCGACGACCATTTCTTCCTGCTGGGCGGCAACTCGATCCTGGCGACCCAGGTGGTTGCCCGGTTGCGTGAAGAGCTGGGCATCGAATTGAACCTGCGGTTGTTGTTCGAGGCGCCGACCCTGGCCGCGTTCGCCACCCAGGTGGCGCTCCAGCAACAGGACGGCGGGCTGGCCCAGGGTGCTATCGCGCGTTTGTCGCGCCATGAAGATCTGCCGCAGTCCTTGGCCCAGAACCGCTTGTGGTTCCTCTGGCAACTGGATCCCGACAGCAGCGCCTACACGATTCCCGGTGCCTTGCGCCTGCGCGGCGAGCTGGACGAAGCGGCGCTGCGCAGCAGCTTCGAGCAACTGATCGAACGCCACGAATCCCTGCGCACGCGTTTCCACGAGCGCGATGGGCAGGCCCTGCAACGGGTCGAGGCCCATGTCGCGTTCGAACTTCAACTGATCGATCTCGGCGACCTGCCGGCGGAGCAGCGTGAGGCCCGCGCCCGGCAGATCCGCGAGGATGAAGCCCACACCCGGTTCGACCTGGAGAAGGGGCCGCTGCTGTGGGTGACCCTGGTGCGCCTGGACGACCAGGAACACCAGTTGCTGGTGACGATGCACCACATCATTGCCGATGGCTGGTCGCTGAATATCCTTATCGACGAATTCTCCCGGCTGTACGCGGCGGCTGCCCAGGGCCAGGTCGCCGAACTGGCGCCGTTGCCGTTGCAGTACGCCGACTACGGCAGCTGGCAGCGCCAGTGGCTGGCCCAGGGCGAAAGCCAGCGCCAGCTGGCGTACTGGAAAACGCACCTGGGCGCCGAGCAACCGACGCTCGATCTGGCTACCGATCATCCGCGTTCGGCACAGCAACGCCACAGCGCAGCGCGCCTGAACCTGCGCCTGGATGCCCCGCTCAGCCAGGCGGTGCGCGAGGCCGCCCAGGCCTGCGAGGCGACGCCGTTCATGCTGTTGCTGGCGACGTTCCAGAGCCTGCTGCACCGCTACAGCGGCCAGCGCGATATCCGCATCGGCGTACCGAGCGCCAACCGCCCGCGCCTGGAAACCCAGGGGCTGATCGGCTTCTTTATCAATACCCTGGTACTGCGTGCCGAGCTGGACCCGCGCCTGCCGTTCGCCGACCTGCTGGCACAAACCCGCCAGGCGACCCTGGAGGCCCAGGCCAACCAGGACCTGCCGTTCGAACAACTGCTCGAAGCCTTCCCCGAGGCTCGCGAGCAGGGCCTGTTCCAGGTCATGTTCAACCACCAGCAGCGCGACCTCGGTGCCTTGCGCCGCCTGCCGGGGCTGCTGGCCGACGAACTGCCCTGGCACAGCCGCGAGGCCAAGTTCGACCTGCAACTGCACAGCGAGGAAGATCGCAATGGCCGCCTGAGTCTGGCTTTCGACTACGCCGACGAATTGTTCGACGAGGCGACCATCGCGCGCCTAGCCGGGCATTTCGTCAGCCTGCTGCAGCAGGTCACGAGCCAGCCGCAACAGGCCATTGGCGACCTGTCGTTGCTGACCGCGGCTGAACAGCAACAGCAACGCCAGTGGAGCGTCGCGCCGTGTGCCGAAGCCCGCCAGTGGCTGCCCGAGCTCTTGAACCGGCAGGCGCTGCTGACCCCGGAACGCATTGCCCTGTTGTGGGAGGGCGGCAGCCTCGACTTTGCCGAGCTGCATGCCCAGGCCAATCGCCTGGCCCACTATCTGCGCGACAAGGGCGTCGGTCCGGATGTGCCGGTGGCGATTGCCGCCGAACGTTCACCACAGTTACTGGTCGGCTTGCTGGCGATCATCAAGGCCGGCGGTGCCTATGTGCCGCTGGATCCGGATTATCCTCGCGAACGCCTGGCCTATATGCTCGCCGACAGCGGTGTCGAATTGCTGCTGACCCAGAGCCATCTGCTCGACGACCTGCCGGTGAGCGCCGGCGTCAGCGCCGTGGCGATGGACCTGCTCAAGCTCGACAACTGGCCGAGCCAGGCCCCGGGCCTGCACCTGCATGGCGACAACCTGGCCTATGTGATCTACACCTCCGGTTCCACCGGCCAGCCCAAGGGCGTCGGCAATACCCACGCGGCCCTGGCCGAGCGGCTGCAATGGATGCAGGCGACTTACGCCCTCGACGCCAGCGACGTGCTGATGCAGAAGGCGCCGATCAGTTTCGACGTTTCGGTGTGGGAGTGTTTCTGGCCGCTGATCACCGGTTGCAAGTTGGTGCTCGCCGGTCCCGGCGAACACCGCGACCCGTATCGCATCGCGCAACTGGTGCAGGCCTTTGGCGTAACCACGCTGCACTTCGTGCCGCCGCTGCTGCAACTGTTTATCGATGAGCCACAGGTGGCGCAGTGTGCCAGTCTGCGACGGCTGTTCTGCGGTGGCGAGGCGTTGCCCGCCGAGCTGCGTAACCGGGTGCTGGAGCAATTGCCGCAGGTGCGGTTGCACAACCGCTACGGCCCGACCGAAACCGCGATCAACGTCACCCACTGGCATTGCCAGTTGGCCGATGGCGAGCGTTCGCCGATCGGCCGGCCCCTGGGCAACGTGCTATGTCGGGTCCTCGACGCCGACCTGAACCCGCTGCCCAGCGGCGTGCCGGGTGAATTGTGCATCGGTGGCATCGGTCTGGCCCGTGGTTACCTGGGACGTGCCGGGCTGACCGCCGAGCGTTTTGTCGCCGATCCGCTGGGGGCGGCGGGCGAACGCCTGTACCGCACCGGTGACCGTGTTCGCTGGGGTGCCGATGGTGTGCTGGAATACCTCGGTCGCCTGGACCAGCAGGTCAAGCTGCGTGGCTTCCGGGTCGAGCCGGAGGAAATCGAAGCGCGCCTGCTGGCCCTGGACGGTGTCGCCCAGGCGGTGGTGCTGGTGCGCCAGACCGCTGCCGGCGGGCAACTGATAGGCTACTACACCAGTCCCGAGGCGACGCAAACCGATGACGTCCAGGCTGCCCTGCTCAAGGCCGCCCTGGCGGCGCAGTTGCCGGAATACATGGTGCCGGCGCAACTGATGCGCCTGGACGCCATGCCCCTGAGCCCCAGCGGCAAGCTGGACCGCAAGGCCCTGCCCGAGCCGCAGTGGCAGGTGCGCGAGCATATCGAGCCGGGCACGGCGCTGGAGCAGCAGATTGCCGCGATCTGGCGTGAAGTGCTGGGCCAGCCACGCGTCGGCCTGGGCGATGATTTCTTTGCCCTCGGCGGCCATTCGCTGCTGGCGACCCAGATCATTTCCCGCACCCGCCAGGCCTGCGATGTCGAGCTGCCGTTGCGGGTGTTGTTCGAGGCCCCGGAACTGGGCGCGTTCGCCGAGCAGGTCCGCCTGATCCAGCTGTCCGGCCGGCGCAACCCGCAATCGGCGATCGGCACCGTCGACCGCAGCCAGTTGGTGCCGTTGTCCTATTCCCAGCAGCGCATGTGGTTCCTCTGGCAGATGGAGCCGGACAGTCCGGCCTATAACGTCGGCGGCATGGCGCGGTTTACCGGCGTGCTCGATGTGGCCTGTTTCGAGGCCGCATTGCAGGCGTTGATCCTGCGCCATGAAACCCTGCGCACGACCTTCCCGAGCATCGATGGCGTGGCCCACCAGCGGGTGGCCGCCGAGACCGGTATCCGCCTGGCCTGGAAGGATTTCTCGGCCCTTGATCGCGAGGCGCGCGAGCAACGTGTGCAACAACTGGCCGACAGCGAAGCGCACCTGCCGTTCGACCTGGAGAGCGGACCGTTGCTGCGGGCCTGCCTGGTCAAGGCCGGGGAGCAGGAGCATTACTTTGTCCTGACCCTGCACCACATCGTCACCGAAGGCTGGGCGATGGATATCTTCGCCCGCGAACTGAGTGCGCTCTACGAGGCGTTTATCGACGGGCGCGAGTCGCCGCTGCCGCCGTTGCCGGTGCAGTACCTCGACTACAGCGTCTGGCAGCGCCAGTGGCTGGAGTCCGGCGAGCGCCAGCGCCAGCTGGACTACTGGACCGCGCAACTGGGCAACGAACATCCGTTGCTCGAATTGCCGGGCGACCGCCCACGGCCCGCGGTACAGAGTCATCGTGGCGAGTTGTACCGCTTCGACCTCAGCGACGAGCTGGCGGCACGGGTCCGGGCGTTCAACGCGCAACATGGCCTGACCCTGTTCATGACCATGACCGCCGCGTTGTCCGTGCTGCTCTATCGCTACAGCGGCCAGACCGACCTGCGTATCGGCGCGCCGGTGGCCAACCGGATCCGGCCGGAAAGCGAGGGCCTGATCGGCGCCTTCCTCAATACCCAGGTGCTGCGCTGCCAGCTCGACGGGCAGATGTGTGTCGAGGCGTTGTTCGAGCAGGTACGCCACACCGTGATCGAAGGCCAGTCCCATCAGGACCTGCCGTTCGATCATCTGGTGGAAGCCCTGCAACCGCCTCGCAGCGCCGCCTACAACCCGCTGTTCCAAGTGATGTGCAACGTCCAGCGCTGGGAGTTCCAGCAGAGCCGCAGCCTGGGTGGGATGAAAGTCGAATACCTGGTCAACGATGCCCGGGCGACCAAGTTCGACCTCAACCTGGAAGTCACCGACCTCGACCACCGCCTGGGTTGCTGCCTGACCTACAGTACCGACCTGTTCGACGAACCGCGCATCGCGCGCATGGCCGGACACTGGCGCAACCTGCTGGAGGCCCTGATCGGCGACCAGCGGCAGCGCCTGAGCGAGTTGCCGTTGTTGCAGGCCGACGAACAGCAGGCGCTGTTTGCCAGCCTGGGGGCGGAAGACGGCGAACAGCGGCTCGACCAGTGCATCCACCGCCTGTTCAGCCAGCAGGCCGAAGCCCGGCCACAGGCGCCGGCACTGACCTTTGCCGGCCAGACCCTGAGCTATGCCGAACTCGATGCCCGGGCCAATCGCCTGGCCTGGCGCCTGCGCGAGCAGGGCGTGGGCCCGCAGGTGCGGGTCGGCCTGGCACTGGAGCGGTCGCTGGAAATGGTTATCGGCCTGCTGGCGATTCTCAAGGCCGGCGGCGCCTACGTGCCGCTGGACCCGGAATACCCGCTGGATCGCCTCAACTACATGATCGAAGACAGCGGCATCGGCTTGCTCCTGAGCAATGCCGCGTTGCTCGAGGCCCTGGGTCCGTTGCCGGCGGGTGTCGCGCAGTGGTGCCTGGAGCAGGACGGTCCGGCCCTGGCCGGGTACCCGTGCGACGAGCTGCCGTTTATCAGCCTGCCCCAGCACCAGGCGTACCTGATCTACACCTCCGGTTCCACCGGCAAGCCCAAGGGCGTGGTGGTCTCCCACGGTGAGATCGCCATGCATTGCCAGGCGGTGATCCGCCGCTTCGACATGCAGCCCGATGACTGCGAACTGCATTTCTATTCGATCAACTTCGACGCCGCCACCGAGCGTCTGCTGGTGCCGTTGCTGAGCGGCGCCCGGGTGGTGCTGCGGGCCCAGGGGCAGTGGGATGCCGAGGAAATCTGCCAGCTGATCCGTGAGCAGCAGGTCAATATCCTCGGTTTTACCCCGAGCTACGGCAGCCAGTTGGCCCAGTGGCTGGCGACCCAGGCGCAGACCTTGCCGGTACGCATGTGCATCACCGGCGGCGAAGCGCTGACCGGCGAGCACCTGCAACGGATTCGCGCGGCCTTCCAGCCGAACCTGTTCTTCAACGCCTATGGCCCGACCGAAACCGTGGTCATGCCACTGGCCAGCCTGGCACCCGAACAACTGGAAGAGGGCGCGGCCAGCGTCCCGATCGGCCGGGTGATCGGTGCCCGTGTGGCCTATATCCTCGATGCCGACCTGGCCTTGGTGCCGCAAGGCGCCACCGGCGAGTTGTATGTCGGCGGCGCCGGCCTGGCCCAGGGTTATCACCAGCGTCCGGGAATCACCGCCGAGCGTTTTGTCGCCGATCCGTTTGCCGGCGATGGCGCCCGCCTGTACCGCACCGGCGACCTGGTCCGCCAGGGCGCCGACGGCCTGGTGGAATACCTCGGGCGCATCGACCATCAGGTGAAGATCCGCGGTTTCCGCATCGAACTGGGGGAAATCGAAACCCGCCTGTTGGACCACCCGGCGATTCGCGAGGCCGTGGTCCTGGCGCTGGATGCCCCCGGTGGCAAGCAACTGGCCGCTTACCTGGTCAGCGATGTGGCGACCCGGGAGGAAGAGCGGCAGGTCGAACTGCGTGAAGCGCTCAAGGCACACCTGAAAAGCCAGTTGCCGGACTACATGGTGCCCACCCACCTGATCCTGCTGGCGAGCATGCCGCTGACCGCCAATGGCAAGCTCGACCGGCGTGCCTTGCCGGCGCCGGACCCGGAGCTCAACCGCCAGCACTATGTGGCGCCGAGCAACGAGCTGGAGCAAAGCCTGGCCGGGATCTGGTGTGAAGTACTGAACGTCGGCCAGGTCGGGCTCAACGATAATTTCTTCGAACTGGGGGGCGACTCGATCCTGTCGATCCAGGTGGTCAGCCGGGCCCGCCAGCTGGGTATTCACTTCAGCCCCCGCGACCTGTTCCAGCACCAGACCGTGCAGAGCCTGGCGGCGGTGGCAACCCGCAGCGAGCGGATCAGCGCCGAGCAAGGCCTGCTCAGCGGTGCCAGCAGCCTGACACCGATCCAGCACTGGTTCCTCGACAGCGAGATTCCCCAGCGCCAGCACTGGAACCAGGCGCTGGTCCTGGCACCGGTGCGGGCCCTCGAGCCCCACGCGCTGGAGCAGGCCCTGGCGGCACTGCTGGTCCATCACGACGCCTTGCGCCTGAGTTTTACCGGCGAAGCGGGCAACTGGCGAGCCGAATACCGGGCGCCGGACGTGACGCCGTTGCTGCAACAGGTGCGCATCGCGGCGATGACGCAGTGCCCGGCCCTGTTCAGCGAGACCCAGCGCAGCCTCGACCTGCAACAGGGGCCGTTGCTCCGGGCCTTGCTGGTGGACGGGCCGCAGGGCGAACAACGCCTGCTGCTGGCGATTCATCACCTGGTGGTGGACGGGGTGTCCTGGCGCATCCTGCTGGACGACCTGCAGACCGCCTACCGTCAACTGCTGGCCGGTCAGGCGCCGCAATTGCCGGCGAAGACCAGTTCCCTGCGTGACTGGGCGGACCGCCTGCAGGCCTATGCCGGCAGCGAGTCGCTGCGCGAAGAGCTGGCGGGCTGGCAGGCGCAACTGGCCGGACCGGACCTCGAACTGCCCTGCGAGCGTCCGCAGGGCGGGCGGCAGAATCGTCATGCCGAGACCCTCAGCGTCCGTCTCGATGCGTCCCGGACCCGTGCCTTGCTGCAACAGGCCCCGAGCGCCTACCGCACCCAGGTCAACGACCTGTTGCTGACCGCCCTGGCGCGGGTGGTCTGCCGCTGGACCGGGCAGCCGTCGGCGCTGGTGCAACTGGAAGGCCACGGCCGGGAAACCCTGTTTGACGAGATCGACCTGACCCGCACCGTCGGCTGGTTCACCAGCGCCTATCCGGTACGCCTGACCCCGCTGAATATCGAGGAAGCCGCGGGGCAGGGCGACTCGATCAAGGCCATCAAGGAGCAACTGCGCGGGGTGCCGCACAAGGGCCTGGGCCATGGCGTGCTGCGCTACCTGGCCGAACCGTCGCTGCGCGCGGCCATGGCGGCCCTGCCGGTGGCGCCGATCACCTTCAACTACCTCGGTCAGTTCGACCAGAGCTTCGGCGATGACGCGCTGTTCCGTCCGCTGGAAGAGTCGGCGGGCGAGGCCCATGCGGCCGAGGCGCCGTTGCCCAACGAGTTGAGCATCGACAGCCAGGTCTATGGCGGTGAGCTGGTATTGCGCTGGACCTTCAGTCGCGAGCGTTTCGACAGCAGCACCGTGGCCGAGCTGGCGGACGCCTACCTGGGCGAACTGAGCAGCCTGGTCGAGCATTGCCTGCGCGACGATGCCGGCGGCCTGACGCCCTCGGACTTCCCGCTGGCGCGCCTGACCCAGGGGCAACTCGATGCGCTGCCGGTGGCTGCCAGCCAGATCGAGGACGTCTATCCGCTGACCCCGATGCAGGAGGGCCTGTTGCTCCATACCCTGCTGGAGCCGGGCACCGGCCTGTACTACATGCAGGACCGCTACCGGATCAACAGCGAGCTCGATCCGCAGCGTTTCGCCCAGGCCTGGCAGGCGGTGATCGCTCGCCATGAAGCCTTGCGTGCGTCGTTCTGCTGGAACGTCGGCGAGGACATGCTGCAAGTTATCCACAAGCCGGGCAGCACGCCGATCGAATACCTGGACTGGAGCGCCGAGCCCGAGGACCAGCAGGAGCCCCGTCTGCAGAGCCTGCTCAAGAGCGAGCGCGAGGCCGGCTTCGATCTGCTGCGCGAGGCGCCCTTCCACCTGCGCCTGATCAAGGTCGGCGCGGCACGCTACTGGTTCATGATGAGCAACCACCACATCCTGATCGATGCCTGGTGCCGTTCGTTGCTGATGAACGATTTCTTCGAGATCTACACCGCCCTCGGCGAAGGGCGTGAAGCGCAACTGGCCGTGCCGCCGCGCTACCGCGACTATATCGGCTGGCTGCAACGGCAGGACCTGGCCGCGGCGAAGCAGTGGTGGAAACACAACCTGCAAGGCTTCGAACGCACCACCCATATCCCCAGCGACCGGCCGTTCCTGCGTGAGCATGCCGGGGAAAGCGGCGGCATGGTGGTGGGCGACCGCTACACCCGTCTCGATCCCCGTGACGGCGCGCGGCTGCGGGAACTGGCGCAGCAGCACCAGTTGACCGTCAACACCTTCGCCCAGGCGGCCTGGGCCCTGGTCCTGCGCCGTTTCAGCGGTGATCGCGATGTGTTGTTCGGGGTCACCGTGGCCGGTCGTCCGGTGGAGATGCCGCAGATGCAGCGTACCGTCGGGCTGTTCATCAACAGCATCGCGCTGCGGGTGAAACTGCCGGAAGACGGCGCCGGCTGCAGCGTGCGCAGTTGGCTCAGCGGCTTGCTCGAACGCAATATGGAGCTGCGCGAGTACGAGTATCTGCCGCTGGTGACGATCCAGGAAAACAGCGAACTGCCCAAGGGTCAGCCGCTGTTCGACAGCCTGTTCGTGTTCGAGAACGCCCCGGTGGAAGTCTCGGTGCTGGACCGGGCGCAGAGCCTCAATGCGACCTCGGATTCGGGCCGCACTCATACCAACTTCCCGCTGACCGCGGTCTGTTATCCGGGCGATGACCTGGGACTGCACCTGTCCTATGACCAGCGTTACTTCGAGGCGAGCAGCGTCGAGCGTCTGCTGGGCGAGTTCAAGCGCCTGCTGCTGGCGCTGGTGGAGGGTTTCCATGGCGACATGGATGAGTTGCCGCTGCTCGGCGCCGAAGAACGCGATTTCCTGCTCGAAGGCTGCAACCAGAGTGCCCGTGACTATCCGCTGGAACAGAGTTACGCGGCATTGTTCGAGGCACGGGTGGCCGCGCATCCGCAACGGATCGTCGCGACCTGCCTGGACCGGCAATACAGCTATGAGCAGTTGAACCAGTGCGGCAACCGCCTGGGCCATGCCCTGGTCGCGGCCGGTGTCGGTTTCGACCAGCCGGTGGCCCTGCTGGCCGAGCGCGGCCTCGACCTGCTGGCGATGATCGTCGGCAGCTTCAAGGCCGGCGCCGGCTACCTGCCGCTGGACCCTGGCTTGCCGGGCCAGCGCCTGGGCCGGATCATCGAGCTGAGCCGCACGCCCGTGCTGGTCTGCACTGCCGCGTGCCGTGCCCAGGCCACGGCGCTGCTTGACGAACTGAGCGGCGCGCGCCCGCAACTGCTGGTGTGGGAAGAGGTCCAGCAGGGTGCCTACCCGCTGTCCAACCCGGGAATCCAGAGTGCGCCGGACAACCTCGCGTACGTGATCTACACCTCCGGTTCCACCGGCCTGCCCAAGGGGGTGATAGTCGAGCAGCGCGGCATGCTCAACAACCAGTTGAGCAAGGTGCCGTACCTGACACTGGACGAAACCGATGTGATTGCCCAGACGGCCTCGCAGAGCTTCGATATTTCGGTCTGGCAGTTCCTCGCCGCACCGTTGTTCGGGGCCCGTGTGGATATCGTGCCGAATGCCATCGCCCATGACCCGCAAGGCTTACTGGCCCATGTCCGGCAGCAGCGGATCACGGTGCTGGAGAGCGTGCCGTCGCTGATCCAGGGCATGCTGGCCCAGGAACGGGTCAGCCTCGACGGCCTGCGCTGGATGCTGCCGACCGGCGAGGCGATGCCGCCGGAGCTGGCGCACCAGTGGCTGTTGCGTTATCCACAGGTCGGCCTGGTCAACGCCTATGGCCCGGCGGAATGTTCGGACGACGTGGCGTTCTTCCGCGTCGACCTGGCCTCGACCCGCGGCAGCTACCTGCCGATCGGCACGCCGACCGACAACAACCGTCTGTACCTGCTCGCGGGGGCCGATGAACTGGTGCCGCTGGGCGCGGTGGGTGAGTTGTGCGTGGCCGGTACCGGTGTCGGTCGTGGTTATGTCGGCGATCCGCTGCGCACGGCCCAGGTATTCGTGCCCAATCCGTTCGGCGCGGCGGGCGAGCGGCTGTATCGCACCGGCGACCTGGCGCGTCGGCGCAGCGACGGCGTGCTGGAGTACGTCGGCCGGATCGACCATCAGGTGAAGATTCGCGGTTACCGCATCGAACTGGGGGAAATCGAAGCCCGCCTGCACGAGCAGCCGGAAGTCCGCGAGGCGGCGGTCAGCGTCCAGGAAGGCGTCAACGGCAAGCATCTGGTGGGCTATCTGGTGGCGGCCGACGCCGCTTTGAATCCGGGTGAAGGCCTGGATCGGATCAAGCAGCGACTGCGGGCGGCATTGCCGGAGTACATGGTGCCGTTGCACTGGCTGTGGCTGGAGCGCCTGCCGCTCAACGCCAACGGCAAGCTCGACCGCAAGGCGTTGCCGGACCTGGAGATCGGCCAGTTGCACGGCCAGGACTATCTGGCGCCGCGCAACGAGCTGGAACACACCCTTGCCGCGATCTGGGCTGAGGTGCTGAAGGTCGAGCGGGTCGGGGTGCTGGACAACTTCTTCGAACTGGGCGGCCATTCGTTGCTGGCGACGCAGATTGCTTCACGGGTGCAGAAGACCCTGCAACGCAATGTGCCGCTGCGGGCGATGTTCGAATGCAGCACGGTGGAGGAACTGGCCGGCTATATCGACGGGCTGGCGGCCAATGAGATCAACGAGGAGAAAGTCGATCGCCTGAGCGACCTGATGGCGGAGCTGGAAGACTTGTAGAAGGGCCGATGATCGTTCCCACGCTCCGCGTGGGAATGCAGCCCGTGGCGCTCCGCGTCACAGATCCAAAGCGGACGCAGAGCGTCCAGTGAGGCATTCCCACGCAGGAGCGTGGGAACGATCAAACGCGCCTTGTCACTTCTCCTTGTAGGACCACTTTATGCTGTCGGTGGGGATGCCCAATGCCTTGAGCTTCTCCTCGACCGAGCCCAGGCAGGCGCCGCCATCGGGTTTGTAATGGCCCGAGGCGTCGTTCACCATGGCGATGACATCCACCACACCATCGATATCCGCTCGTCTCTCGACCCTGAATTCGCCCGCGCAGATCACCGGCCTGCCGTTCCCCAACTGGCTGTGGCGGACATAGCCGGCACTGTCGTCGTGATTCCAGAGCCGGTAGATGATCGACCCCTCCGGGGTGAATACCCAGGTGTAGCTGTTGTTGTCGTCATTGGGCCTGAGGGCTTCGCAGTCGCGGGTTTTCAGGATCTCGCCGATCAGCCGGCCATTGTTCATGCCGATCAATTGCCCGACGCCGTCGATGCTGGACGGGTCGTAGTTGCGCCAGGCTTTCAGGTCGCCGATATAGGGCATCAGCGTCACCGGGTAGGTCTGGCCGTTGAAGTCTATGTGCCGGTTGTAGCGGATATCCCGCCAGTTGCACCAGGAAATCGTACTGCCCCAGGAAATATGGGCGGAACGGTAGGGCGGCGAAACCCAGCGATTGATGCTGCGCAGCGAGTCGTTCAGGTAGCGGTCGTTGGCTTTCAGCAGGATCGATTCCAGCTTCCACTGGTCGTTGCCCCCCGATTCGGCTCTCGACTCCTGGTAGAACAGGATCGTATGCACATCGCGCATCGGGATCCTGGGCTTGCCGAACATCGCCTGGATATCGATATCGACGGTGACCGAGTCGCCCGCGCAGGGCGCGTCGAACAGGCGCACGGCTTTGTCGAGGGAGGTCAGGGTCATCATGATCTTGTCCGAAGTGCCGCCCCAGAAGACGTTGGCGATAGTGACGGTGACCGACAGCTTGCTGATGTAGCCCAATGGCTTGGGTTGAAAGACCACGTCGGTGGCGCGGCGCTGGCGGATAGGGTGGATCCGCCAGTACAGGCGTTCGGCACGCAGCGTGTCATATTCCACCAGCCCGATCCGCCCGTTTTCGAACTCGAGTACCTTTCCTGACAGGGGCTGGATCAGGTAACCGTCGGTGCTCATGTACCAGTTCTGATGGGCATCCGCCGGATCGGGAGCTGCGAGGTGGATGTTGCCGGCTCTGGCGGTCAGGGCCAGCCCGCTGGCGAGATCGATCAGTTTTTCCTGTTCGTATCGCCAGGCGCCTTCCAGCTCCCGGGGATCCTCCAGCGATACCAGTTGCAGGCGCGAGGCGTTGAGTAACAGCCTGGAGCCCTCGTGCTTGCCGCTGCCGAGGTAGAAGGGCTGCTCGGGCAGCAACTGCGCCAGCTGATTGTCGTGGGTGAAAGGCGAAACGATGTAGGGCTTGAAAAACCATTCCTGGCGTTCTGCCAGGGACGCGGAGTACTCGGCCAGTTCCACGGTCCGTTCGCCGGTCTGCGTCCAGGCCAGGTCATTGCTGAACGAGCGGATGCTGCCCTGGCGGTCGATGTTCCACTGGTCATGGCCCGCTTCGTCGCTTTCCACCAGGCGCAGCGACGGAGTCCCGGCATGGTCCGGCACCGCCGACAGGCGTCGATTGCCCCGGCCGGTAAAGATGGCGCCGATATTGTCGACGACCCAGATCTGCTGGCTGCTGGCGGCGAGGGGTTCCAGGGTCGCCGTCGGGCTGGCGTCGCCCCAGGCCAGGGCGGCATCGCTGCGGGTATTGATGATCCAGAAGTACTGGTGGGTATCTTCCGCGGTTTCCTGCAGGATCGAGCGGCCCCGGGTGTGGCGGCCGTGTTGTCCATCCAGGAAGACCAGCCACTCGGTATTCTCGATGTGCAGGGAAACCAGCTTCTGGTCGCCCAGTTTCAGCAGCTTCTGGCCCAGCAGTTCGCGCGTCGGACCGTAGGCCAGCAGATGCAGCTCGCCGGGATTCTCGAGATTGTTGAGTGGCCAGTAGTCGATACAGCCCTGGCTGATGACGATGAGGGGGCCATTGGACTCCATGCTCGGCACCTGGCCGGCCTCTGCCCAGATGGGTTCCAGATGATCGGCGAACGACGGGGCGCGGGAGCGTGGGATATGGCGTATCTGCGCCAGGTAAATATTGAGCGACATGGCTCTCCTTGAGCGTTGCGACTGAGTGAAGTCACAGCTTAGGGAGTGCGCCGTTGCCTGTCGTTTGTGCCTTGCCGACAGTCATGGCCGGACAATGGACAGGCAATGCGTGGGAGAGACCGACCGCGAGGCGGCCTGCTGGCGATCGCTCCCACCTGGGCAGGGGAGCGATCGTCCGGCCCGTGGGATGGTTACTTCGGCCCGAGGATCTTCACCAGCTTGTCCGCCGACGGCGCGCCCTGCTGCTGTTGCAGGTCACCGTTGTCGTCGAGGTAGAAGATCGATGGTGTGGCCGCCAGTTCCAGGTCTTCCATCAGCTTCATGTTGGCATCGAGCCTGGCCTGGATCTCTTTCGGAATCGTCGCCAGCGGCTTGAGCGAACTGCCCTTGCCGGCCTTCTCGTGGTCGTGCAGGGCCTGTTGCGGGTCCTTGGCGGTAAACAGGGCGGCGGCCTTGGCCGCGCTGTCTTCGCGGATGATCCCGACCATGATGTGCCGCAGTTGCACCTTGCCGGAATCGACCCAAGGCCGTGCCTGCTCCCAGAACATGTTGCAGTACGGGCAGTTCGGGTCGCTGAACAGATAGACGATGCGCGGTGCATCCTTCTTGCCGTCCTCGATCCAGTTGCTCTGTTCCATCTGTCCCCAGACCTGCTTGGACATCGGCGCATACACCAGTTTCTGCAACGGTGCCTGGCTCAGGTCCTTGCCGTCGGCGTCGTACAGGTTGCCGGCGATCACATGCTTGCCATCGGGGGTCAGGTACAGGGCCATGCCCCGGTTCTGATACTGGGCGGCATAGCCACGCAGGCCACCGGGGGCGTCGAAGCTGCCGACGATCCTGGCGCCCTTGGCCTCGATGCTCTTGATTGGCGCGGGCAATTCCTCGGCCTGGGACACGGGCACCTGCAGCAGCAACGCGCCGAGGGCGGTGCTCAGGCTCAGGTTCAGCAGGCGGCGGTTGAAGGACATAGCGGTTTCCTTGCTGGGGCCGATGAGGCCGTATTGGAGTGGGGTGGGCCGAAGTTTTCCAGGACCCGGGCCAGGCTGGCCTCGGACAGTTCGCCCAGGTGGCTGCCGAGCAGGCGGCCGTCGGCGCTGTACAACAGGGTGGTGGGCAGGGCCATGGAACCGACGGTGCGGGCCAGTTGGCCGCTGCCGTCGAACAGCACGTTGTTGAGGTTCAGGCCCTGGGTCATGAGGAACGTGGTCACGCTCTGCATGCTTTCGGCCTGGTTGACGAACAGGAAGGTCACGTCCTGGCGTTCATGCTGGGCCTTTTGCAGCACCGGCATTTCCCGCCGGCACGGCGGGCACCAGGTAGCCCAGAGGTTGATCACCAGCGGCCCGCCCTGATAGTCGGTCAGGTGCACGGTCTGCCCTTCGGCGTTGACCAGGGTGATGTCCGGCAGGCGCGAGCCCTGCTCGTAGAGGGTGGTCGACAGGGTCGCCAGCAGCCAGAAGGCCAGTCCGCTGCCGAGGCCGAAGCCCAGCGGCTTGCGCAGCGCCGGACGCCGCCAGCACCAGGCCAGGGCGCCGACCAGCAGGGCCAGCAGGCCGGGCCAGAGCAGGAAACCGCCATCGCGGATATCGAGGACCTGCAGCGGATCGTTGCGGAAGTAGCTCCAGTAGGCGATCACGAAACCGCCGCGGGCCGCCAGCATCGCCAGCAGGAACAGGCTGAACAGCACCGACTCCGGGTTATCGCCGCCGCGCCTGGCCACCCGCCAGCCGACCAGCGTCGCCAGGGCGAGGGCCAGCAGCAACAGCAGGTGGTTGATCGAGAGGGCGAAAGTACCTAGGGTCAGGGTAAGCATTTAGCGGGCATCCCGTGTGCTGTTCCAGTTTTGCAGGAATCCGGTGGCATCGACTTCACCGGTGATGCGGCCGGCCCGGTGCTCGACGCCATCGGGGGTTATCCACAGCAGGGTCGGTGGACCGGGCACTTCGAAGCGGCCGAGCAGTTCGCGGCTGGCGGCATTGTCGTCGGTCACGTCCAGGCGCACCAGTCGTACATCGCGCAGGGCGCTCATCACCTCGGCCTTGCCGAACACCGTTTTCTCCATGATCTTGCACGACACGCACCAGTCCGCGTAGTAGTCCACCAGTGTCCACTGGCCCTGGGACCTGGCGCTGTCCAGCTCGCGTTGCAGGGCCGCCGGGTCCTTGACCGTGACGAAGGCTGCATGGCTCGCCGCGTTGCCGGCACCCGCCGCGGAGCCGGTGTACACCTGCAACGGGCGCCACGGATCGCTGCCGCCGCCGGCGGCACCGATCACCAGCAGGCCGCCCCAGAGGCCCAGCAGCAGGCCCAGGCAACTGGCCGGCAGCGCCCAGCGCCCGGGTTCGCGGGACAGCCGCCAGGCACAGCAGGCGACGATCAGGGCCAGGGCGCCCCACAGGCCGAGCCACAGCGACTCGTTGACCACCGGGCGAATCATCAGGATCGCGGTGCCGAGGAACAGGAAGCCGAATATCGCCTTGACCCGGTCCATCCAGGCCCCCGGCTTGGGCAGGAAGCGATTGCCCACGGTCACCAGCAGCAACAGTGGCAGGCCCATGCCGATGCCGAGGCTGAACAGGACCAGCCCGCCGAGCAGGACGTTGCCGCTCTGGGCGATATACAGCAGGGCACCGGCCAGCGGCGCGGTCATGCACGGCCCGACCATCAGCCCGGACAGCGCGCCGATGATCCCGGCACCCACCAGGCTGCCGCCGCGCCGGCCCTGGCCGGCACGTTCCAGGCGGTCGCGCAGGGCGCCGGGCAGTTGCAGTTCGAAGACACCGAACATCGGCAGGGCCAGCACCACGAACAACGCGGCGAAACTGCCCAGCAGCCAGGGCTGTTGCAGGAAGGCCTGCAGGTTGCCGCCCAGCAGGGCCGCGACCACGCCCAGCGCGGCATAGACCAGCGCCAT
Source organism: Pseudomonas sp. Mn2068 (assembly GCF_049319725.1). Taxonomy (NCBI): domain Bacteria; kingdom Pseudomonadati; phylum Pseudomonadota; class Gammaproteobacteria; order Pseudomonadales; family Pseudomonadaceae; genus Pseudomonas; species Pseudomonas sp. Mn2068. The sequence goes on from NZ_JBMOUG010000009.1 coordinate 114,673, forward strand.
GCTGATCACATAGCTGCCCGCCAGGGCGAAGCCGCGCCGTGGGCTGGCACCGCTGCCGACCACCAGGCCGGCGAGGATCGGCAGCATCGGCAGGGTGCAAGGGGTAAAGGCCAGCAGCAGGCCCAGGCCGAAGAACGCCAGCAGGCTCCAGCCCAGCGCATGCTGGCTCAGGCCGCTGGCCAGGGATTGGTCCTGTGCCAGCCCCTGCGCCTGTCCGGCCGCCACCTGGGTGGTTTTTCCGCCCAGGTCGACCACCATGCTCTGCGGTGGATAACACAGCCCGGCATCTGCGCAGCCTTGCCAGCCAACCGTGACCTGGCCGCTGGCGCCGGCCGGCACCAGCAGTTCGAGTTCGCCACGATAGACCGGCTGCTCGCCGAAGAACTCGTCGCTGTGGGACTGCGCCTCAGGCAGGGCAGGCCGCTGGGCCGGATCGAGGCCGTCGAATTTCAGGCGTTTCTGATACAGGTAATAACCGTCAGCGATCTGCCAGTACAGCCGGGTCTGGCCGGAGTCGAGCTTCTCGGAGCTGAAGATGAAGACCTTGCCGGCAGGGGGGAAATCCGGCTTCTTGACCGCGAACGGGTCATTGCCGGCCTGGGCCAGCCCGGCGAGCAGCAGAAAAACCAGGGTGAATAACCAACGCATGAAAAAACCTTAATGCAGGAACCTGTCAGGCAAGACTGCTGGGCAGCGATTAACCGATCATTAACCCATGCCCCGTCGAGTGCCTGCCTGCTGACGCGCTTCCTGGGCAACGTAGGGGCGCGCCGCTCGCCACTGGACCTGCGGTTACCTATCCTTGTTCCGTTGGCGGCATAATCGCGGCTTAATCCATCTGTGTCCCAATGGACACATTTGCACAGGTATTCCCATGCACGTACTGGTTTGCGAAGACGACGAGTTGATTGCCAGCGGCATCGTTGCCGGCCTGACCGCCCAGGGCATGACCGTGGAGCACGTGGCCACGGCATCCGCCGCGCGGGCCATGCTGCGCGCGGCGGAGTTCGACGTGATGGTCCTCGATCTCGGCCTGCCCGACGAAGACGGCCTGAAACTACTCACCCAGTTGCGCAGCAAGGGCCTGGAACTGCCGGTACTGATCCTTACCGCCCGCGACTCGGTGACCGACCGGGTCGACGGCCTGCAGGCCGGTGCCGACGACTACCTGCTCAAGCCGTTCGACCTGCGCGAACTCTTCGCCCGCCTGCAGACGCTGCTGCGCCGGGTGGCCGGACGCAGTGTCAACCTGATCGAGCACGGCCCGTTGAGCTACGACCCGAGCAGCCGCGTCACCACCCTCAACGGTCAGTCGGTGGACCTCTCGCGGCGCGAGCAGGCGCTGTTGCAGGCCCTGCTGCACAACCGTGGCCGGGTGCTTTCCAGCGAGCAGCTGAAAGACAGCGTCTATGGCTTCAGCGACGAGCTGGAAAGCAACGCCCTGAACGTGCATATCCACCATTTGCGCCGCAAGCTGGGCAACGGCATTGTCGAGACCGTCCGCGGCCTGGGTTACCGCCTGGGCCCGGCGGGTGACGGAGAGCTGTAAGCATGATGAGCCTGCGCCTGCGCCTGAGCCTGACCATCGGTTCGGCCTTCATCCTGATCTGGGCCCTGGCCGCGACCTGGATGCTCAGCGACCTGCGCCATCAGATGATGTTCTCCCTCGACCAGCGCCTGGTGGCGTCGGCGCGCATGGTGGCCGGGCTGCTGGAGCAGTTGCCGCCGATGTCGGGCCAGGACGGGAGCACGCATTTCAGCTCCGAACAGTTGAATATCAGCGGCGGCATGGCCTGCCAGGTCAGTTCCCTGCGCGGGGAAGTGCTGGCGCGCAGTCACAACAACCCCGAACAGGACCTGGAAGCGCAGAACGTCGGTTTCCATGACCAGATGATCGACGGCGCGCCCTGGCGCACCTTCACCCTGGTCCGCGGCGATATCCATATCACCACCGCCGATCGCCAGGTCGAGCGCGAGGCCTTGAACCTGTCGGTCCTGCTGGCCGCCTCGGTGCCGGTCGGCGTCGCCTTGCTCGGCTGCCTGTGCCTGCTCTGGCTGGGACTCGGCCAGGGCCTGACACCGCTCAACCGGATGCGCGACGCGCTGATGCGGCGCAGCCCTGATTCCCTCGAACCCTTGCAGGTGCAGCCGCTGCCCCGCGAGTTGCAGCCGTTGCTCGATACCCAGAACCAGTTGCTCCAGCGCATCGGCAAGACCATCGAGCGCGAGCGGCGGCTGACCGGCGACGCGGCCCATGAGTTGCGCAGCCCGCTGACCGCGATCAAGACCCACCTGCAGGTGGCGCGCATGACCGAAGGCGCCGCCCGCGATCAGTCCCTGGCCCATGCCGAGGCCGGCGCCGACCGCCTGCACCGGACCCTGGAGCAGTTGCTGTTGCTGGCGCGGGTCGAAGGCAGCCTGTCGTTCGACGATGGCGTGCAGTGCACTGCCGAACAGGTGGCGCGCCTGGCGATCCAGGATTCGGCCACTGGCGACCGCCGGCGGATCGAGCTGCATCTGCCGGAGCATTGCTCGGCCGCGCCGCTGGAAATGCCCTCGACCCTGTCCATCGCCGCCTTGCGCAACCTGCTGGACAACGCCTTGCGCCATACGCCGGGGGATGCACCGGTGGAGCTGAACGTGGAAACCATCGGCAACCGCGTGCGTTTCCAGGTCCGCGACCATGGTCCGGGGATCGCCGAGGATGATCTGCAGCACCTGACGCAACGCTTCTGGCGCAACGGCAAGAGTACCGGCTGTGGCCTGGGGCTGGCGATTGTCCAGGCGATCGTCCAGCGCTGCGGTTGCGTCCTGCATTTCGACAGCCGGCCGGATGGCCTGCGGGTCGAGCTGACCATGCCCTTGCAGGCGGTGTGACGGGCAACTCCCGAAAAATCCCGCTGGCCGGCCCAGGCTGGCGAACCCGATGGAAAAACTTCTCATCCAACTGCCCGACGGGTCTAAATCCCCGACACGCTGGTGCGTTTCCTGAACACGAAGTCTGCACGCGTGCGCGTGCGGCAACAGGGTTTTGGTCAATATCATCAGAGTATTGAGGGATCGAGAGATGTCAGTCGCTACCAGCCTTATCGAAAAGCCGCCGGTCCGCCCCAGCCAGTCAGCGGTTGAAACGCTCTATGAGTTCGAGGAGTCGCCGCTTCTGGCCCGGCAGAGTCGCCAGGAGTCCAACGCTCGCAGTTACCCCCGGCGTATCCCGCTGGCACTGAAGCGGGCCAAGGGGCTGTATGTCGAAGACGTCGAGGGACGACGCTTCATCGACTGCCTGGCCGGCGCCGGCACCCTGGCGCTGGGGCACAACCACCCGGTGGTGATCGAGGCGATCCAGCAGGTGCTGGCCGACGAACTGCCCCTGCACACCCTCGACCTGACCACGCCGGTCAAGGACCAGTTCGTCCAGGACCTGTTCGGCCTGTTGCCCGAGGCCCTGGCCCAGGAAGCGAAGATCCAGTTCTGCGGCCCGACCGGCACCGATGCGGTGGAAGCGGCCCTCAAGCTGGTGCGTACCGCCACCGGCCGCAGTACCGTCCTGTCGTTCCAGGGCGCCTATCACGGCATGAGCCAGGGCGCGTTGAGCCTGATGGGCAGCCTGGGGCCGAAAAAACCGCTGGGTGCCCTGTTGGGCAATGGCGTGCAGTTCCTGCCTTATCCCTACGATTACCGCTGCCCGTTCGGTCTCGGCGGCGCGCAGGGGGTGAAGGTCAACCTGCACTACCTGGAAAACCTGCTGAACGATCCCGAAGGCGGCGTGCAACTGCCGGCGGCGATCATCGTCGAGGCGGTGCAGGGCGAGGGCGGCATGATCCCGGCGGATCTGGACTGGCTGCGCGGCCTGCGCCGGATCACCGAAAAGGCCGGCGTGGCGCTGATCGTCGACGAGATCCAGAGCGGTTTCGGGCGTACCGGCAAGATGTTCGCCTTTGAACACGCCGGCATCATCCCGGACGTGGTGGTGATGTCCAAGGCCATTGGTGGCAGCCTGCCGCTGGCGGTCATGGTCTATCGCGACTGGCTCGACACCTGGGCCCCGGGCGCTCATGCCGGGACCTTCCGTGGCAATCAGATGGCCATGGCGGCCGGTTCCGCGGTGATGCGTTATCTCAAGGAGCACGATCTGCCGGCCCACGCGGCGGCCATGGGCGAGCGCCTCGGCGAGCACCTGCGCCTGTTGCAGCGCGACTTCCCGCAACTGGGGGATATTCGCGGGCGTGGCCTGATGATGGGCGTCGAACTGGTCGACCCGAGCGGCACCCTGGATGCCCAGGGGCATCCGCCGGCCTTTCCACGTCTTGCTCCGCTGATCCAGCGCGAATGCCTCAAGCGCGGGCTGATCCTCGAACTGGGCGGGCGTCACGGCGGCGTGGTGCGGTTCCTGCCGCCGCTGGTGATCACCGCGGCCCAGGTCGACGAAGTGGCGCGGATTTTTGGCAACGCCCTGGCGGCGGCGGTCGCCGCGGTCTAATTTTCCGGCGGCTCCGCACGTTTTCATCTACACGGGGGCTGCGCGATGGGCGCAGCCTCACCCCCACTCTCACGGAGAACAGCAATGACTTCAGTATTTGACCGCGACGACATCCTCTTTCAGGTAGTGGTCAACCACGAGGAGCAATATTCCATCTGGCCGGACTACAAGGCCATCCCCAACGGCTGGCGCACCGTGGGCAAGAGCGGCTTCAAGAAAGAGTGCCTGGAATACATCGAGGAGGTCTGGACCGACATGCGTCCACTGAGCCTGCGCCAGAAGATGGACGCCCAGGCCCTGGCTGGCTGAGCGATGGCCCCCGTTGCAGACGGCTGAACGGGGGCCGGGTCCTCAACGCTCGGCGGGGGCGATATAGCGCGTCATGCCATTATCCCGGATCAAATGACGGCCAATTTCGTCCAGGCTGTCAAACAGGTTGGTTTCGTCGTAACCCCAGCGTGCGTGGCTGATGTACAGCTTGCCGGCCGGGTTGCGTTTGACGGGCGTCACGCTCAATGCACGATTCCTTGAGCGATGGACGAGCACGGTGCCGTTCGCGGTTTCGTCGAAGAGGAACATGCCTGGCCGATGGAGCTGCGGATGGGTGTCGAGCCTCGGCACCGCGGGAATGACGCCAGGGATTTCGGCGACCTGGACATAGTTCTCGCTCTTGAGTCCCCAGACCAGGTCCGCGAGGCTGTCGTAGGGCAGGCTCTGGAGCCGGATGGCGCCTGGTGGCATCAGGTATTTGCCATCCTTTACTTCGATGACCTTCTCGAAATAGGCATCCCCACCGATCTGATAACTTTTCTGCACCAGGATGAAATTGGCGCCCTGTTTTTCAATCAGGAAGTCTCGTCCATTCCCTTCTCGCCAACCCAGACAACTGCGGGGGTTCTGCACGGCCCGTGCCGGGGGGGCGGCATCACTGGCGAGTTCCAGCACCAGGTCCGAACGCAGGTAGACGTGGCGATCATGCACACTCACTATCTCGCCGTGATCGGCTTTTACCTGCGCGGTGGCCCCTGGTCCCATGGCGACAATCCGCAGGCCCGGTGCGCCTTGCAGTTGCGCCAGGCCCGGTACTCCCCTGACGTTGCTGGCATAGAGATTCAGCACCAGGGCCAGCCATTTGTGATCACCCTGCTGCTGTTGATCGTCGTCGATAATCTTGTGGGCAATGTAGTTGAAGCTGGGCGCGTCGTATGGCGCCAGTCTTTTCCTGTAGCTGGTCGCCGTGTCGAGCGCCTGGACCTTGATACCGTGCTCACGGGCACTGATCAGCAGGCGCCGCAGTGTGTAGCCGTTGTCGCCAGGCGCCCAGAGCGGGTCCTCGGACAAAAGGGCATTTTCCAGCTCCCGGGGCAGGGTGCCCGTTGTATGAAAGCTGTCGATAAAAGGCTGATCGAGGTCCGTCAGCAGACTCTGCACGTAGAGTTTTTCCACCTGCAGTGCCGCCAGGGTTTGCATGTTGTCGATCAGGAACTTCCTCGCGGTGGTCGCCCCCCGTTCAGCGCCCAGTACCAGCCCGGTGTTGTTTTCATAGAGCCTTTCCAGGATCCGCGACGACGGGCTGTCAGCCGGTAGCTGGGGAATCTCCGGTCGGCCGTGGCGATTGCCGCTGTACCACTGGAAAAAATCGGCGCTGGCCTCTTCCAGGTGTTGCGCGCGGCGCAGAAAGTCACTGATGCCTTCCTCGTTTCCAGCCCGTTCGCCGATCCGGACGTGGGTTCTGCGCACGATTTCTTCCGGGTTGCGAATCCGCTCCCGCAGTGCTTTGCGGTAGGCCGGGGGTATTTCAAGCGCCTCTCGCCAGGGCAGTTTCACGGACAGCCTCAGGTCAGGCATGACGAGGCGCATCGGATCGTCCGCCTTGAGCCGCGGAACAGGAACCGCCTCTATCGCGGGGCCTTTCACGGTGTCGTTGACCTCCACTGCCGTCACCCCTTGCAGACGGGCCAGTCCCGGCGTGCCTTGAGGGGAATAACCCTTGGCGTGATGAATGTCCACCAGGGCCAGCCATTTGCCCTGGCGGCCACCGACCCGATCCGCCTGGATGACCTGGCAGGCATGGTAGTTCAGGGCGGTGGCCCGGTTGAGCATTTCAGGCTCGAGTACACGCAGGGAGTCGCTCGCGGCACAATCCAGTGCCTGGACCCGGATACCGTGGGCGCGTGCGGTGCTGATCAGGTTGTGGTAGCTGCAGGTGCCCGAGGGCGCATTGCCGTAGTCGCCATCGAGGGTTCGCAGGTGATCGTCCAGGGCATTGCTCAGGGTGCCGGATTTGTGGAAGGTATCCAGGTGCACCTGCTCGACATCGGTTCTCAGACGTTCCAGGTAGAGCGTGCGCACGCCCTGTTCAGCCAACGTCGCCATGTGGGTGACCAGGAACAGCTTGCTGCCCGCATCGGTAAGGTTTTCGCCGAGGACCACCCCTTCGCTGTTTCGGTAGAGTGTCTCGATCAGCGCTCGCGGGTCCACAGCGGCGCCCGGTGTGGACAACGGCGGGCGCTCGGGCACCGGGTGACTCCTGAAGAAACGTCCGGCATCGGCCAGCAGCAGTGCCCGGCAATGTCGCAGCGCCTGGTCGTTGGCGCCGGCCTCGGGACGTCCGCCCGCCGTCGCGGGGCTTGTGCCGGGCAGCGTCGCTGCCAGGTGTCTCACGGACAGCTGATACTGGCGCAACAGGCTGGCCGCGCTGTTTTCCTTCCAGATAGCGCTGCCCTCGACCCGGTACAGGGCCGGGCCCGAGGGCCGGTGTTCTTCCCGGGTCTGGGCGCAGTAGGAGCGGACGTTGTCATCGTAGCGGACCATGACGACCCGGCCATCTTCGAGATTGACGAACTGGCGCTGCTGGACCACGCGAAAGCCATCGCTGTCGGGGGGCGGCAGGCCCCTGGGCGCGGGCCTCGAGTAAGCACTCAAGGGGCGCCCCCGCGCCGGAAGACTGGCAACGGCAGCGCTGATGCTGCTGATGACCACCGGGGCCGCGCCGGGCGACTGCGCGGCGGCAGTCGCCGCCGGTGTGGCGGCGGGCAACTGGCCGGGGGGGCCGGACAGTACCGGGCTGCCGCTGCCGCTGCCGGGGAGGCGCGGGCGTGTCGCGGGACTGATCTCGGGATGCCTGATTGCTGGCGTATCGACCTGGCCGGTAACGGGTACGCCAGGACGAATCGGTGTTTTGGGAGACATGCTGGAATCCTTTCGTGGTCAGCGGGGGGTATGGATAAACAGGTCGGCGGGGTCGACGAGGGTCGACTCGTCGTTGTCCGTGCGCCACTGCTGCGTCAGAGTGTCGTAGACCAGCGCCCCGAAGGCCGCCTGGAGCCGGGCACTGGAAGCCGACGGGGTGACCACCCTCAGTCCCCTGACCCTGACGCGGTGGCTGGCCAGTTCGTTGTCCGCCTGATGCTGTTCGATGCAGCGCTTGATGGCGTCGATATCGGCATGGGCGCGGGCATCCAGCTCATGCAGCAGGAGCTGATCGAAAATCCGGTCGACCTCATAGCGCTCGCCGGACTTCAGGACGATGTAGATCAGGTCCAGGGGTTGCGTGGGATCGTCGTCGGCCGGCAGCAGCAGACGGATATTGCCGATCCACAGCTGCTGGGGGGCGATCTTGATATCGCCGCGGGTCACGATCTGCGTGCTGGCCCGGGTATGGATGTACCAGGTCGAGGCATTGGCGGTTTTTGCCAGGGCAGCCGGCGTCGACAGGCGGATGGTCGCGGCGGCGCACGGGTAGAGTTCATAGGTTGAACTCATGCCCTCCAGGTGATAGATCGTCGAGTCGCTGCCGGCCTTGAAGTCGACGCGCTGGGCGTGGTCTTTCAGCTGCGCGCTGCGGTTTTCCGGCGAGCGGAACAGGTAGTTGCCGGCACGCCGCTGCAATGACCCGCGGCCATCGAGGGTCCTGAGGCCCGGGTGGCGATAGTCGTCGCTGTAGCTGGCGGTCGGCGCGCCGACCTGGTACGAACTGCCGTCGCGCAGTACCAGGACAATCCCGTGCTGCTGTTCGAACCCCGCGCTGTGCAGGGAGGCGCCGACATCCGTCGGTTTGCCCGCGCCCGGGACCAGCCAGTCCTTGAGCGTCAGTTGCGTCTGGTCATGGAAGCGCAGGATCAGGCGGGCATCGCTGTAGTCCAGGTAGTTGAAGGCGCCGATGCGCCTGGCCGCCACCCGGTAGGCCGCTCTGACCTGCTCGATCTCCTCGCTGGCGTAGTCCAGGTACAGCGTGGTGGACGGCCGCGTGGCATCCGCGCCGACCTGGAAAGTGGTGTCGAGCGTCTGCCTGGCGAGGAAGTAGCCGCTCGTCGATGTCCCCGGCAGCGGGTAGTCGCCGCCATTGACGGGCTGGGGCGCCGGCGGCAGTTGTCCGAGGCTCAGTACGGTGATCCGCACATCGTGGTCGGCGGTGCCCGGCAGCGTCGCCGGCAGATCGGGTTTGAGCGTGAAGCCTTCGCGGGTGACAAACAGCAGCAGGTCGTTTTGCAGTTGTCGTTCGTCGTCGTTGCGGTAGACCCCGCTGATCGTCAATTGCTGGTCGGGCGGTTGGCCATTGTCGTCGGGCAACGAAGTGACGACCAGCGCGGTACCAACGATGCGCCAGCTCTGGATCCGCTCCATGGGCCAGTCCAGGACGACGGTGCTGGGCTCGCGCCCGTCCTCGTCGAGCGTCACGGTCCGGGTTGTCGCGGCGATCCGGTAGTGGTCGTTGCCGGCGCCTCCGGCGACCCTGCTGGCAGTGCCCTTGAGGGTGAAGCGGTCGTCGCCGTCGCCACCGCTCGCCTGGTCATCCAGGCCCAGCAGGGTAATGTGATTGGCCCGGGCGTTGCCGGTCACGCGACTGCTGCCGCCGGCCAGGGTCTCGACATGTTCGATGGCGGCCAGCGAGGCGTAGGCGAGGGGGGCGGCATCCGTGGAGTGGCGCCGCAAACCCAGCTTGCCGCTGTCCAGGTCGACCTCGTGGCCGACGAAGGCGAGGTGATGGCGGGGCGGCACCTGCCCTTGCAGCGACAGCGTATCCTGGCCGTCGCCACCGTGCAGCGCACCGAGGGCGGGTACGCTGGCTGAGCCGAGGGTCTCCTGGGCCTGGAACAGGAAGGCGTCATCGTGGTTGCCGCCGGTCAGGGTCTTCTGGCCGGTGGAAAAGGCGAAATAGTTGGGTTGGTCGCGCACACCGGTGACCCGGTCGTTGCCGCCGCCCAACTGCCAGAGCACGGCTTTCTTTTCTCCGGGCGTGCCGCTGAACGCGCCTGGCACCTGCTCCAGGCCCGAGGTGGCATCGATGTTATCGTCGCCCTCGCGGACCACCGGTGTGTTGACGGTGGCATGGGATTGTTCCTCGCCCTCCCAGCGGTGTGCCCAGTGCCTGACGGGTTCCAGCTCGACCTGAAAGCTGCCGTTGACCACCCCCGCGAGGGTTTCCTTCATTTCCACATCGAGCAACGCCCGGGCGCGGGTTTCCAGGGCTTTGTCATGCTCGACCCGGGTGCGCTCGACCAGGTAGCGATCCATCACCGAGCGGTCCAGTTCCTGGCCGGTAAAGGCGAACCAGCCCGAGCGCCAACGCTCTGCGACGGTCAGTTCGATGTAGTCGTCGATATCGTCGACCTGGCGCACGGCGCCATAGATCTTCGCGCCGACGATCAGCACCGCGCAGGCCACCAGGCCGATCGGGCCGGCGGCGCTGAAACCCGCCGCGGCGGCCGCGCCGAGTGCGAGGGACAAGGTGGCGCTGGCAATGCTGAACCCGGCCGTGACGTAATGGTCCATGGCCTCCTTGCCGCTGGTCCGGGCGGCATTCTTGAACGCGGTGACCGCACTGTGGATATCGAACGGCAGGGTCAGCACATTGCCCAGCAGGCCGGCACTGCGGCTGATCATCAGGCCGGCGGAGGTGGCGCGAAAGCCCTGGAAGATCCGGCCGCCCTGGCCGAGTAGGGCCTCCCCGGTTTTCCTCAGGCCGCGTTCGAGCAGCACGGAGGTCAATTCGGTGGCAATGCTGCCGCCGTTCACCGCGGCCTCCGTGACGTCGCCGCTTTTCAACGCTTCGCGGATGCCCACCAGGCCGCTGTAGATCCCGTAGGCCTGCATGCCCGCCCCCGAGGTGAGCATGCTGCGGCTCTTGGCGGCGTCGATCCAGCCCGGCAGGCTGAAGGTGACATATTTGTGCGCGAGGATTTGCATGTTCTGCAGGCGCACCAGCAACTGGTTGAGGTGCTTCATCAGGTTGTCGGCCAGCGGTGGGGTGTTTGTCCCGAGCAGGGGCGGGGCCTGCAACGAGCGTCGCGAGGCGATTTCAAAGAGTACGTCGACCGGGCGCTGGTCGACCGCGTCTCCCGTCTCCAGATGCCGTTGCAATTCGGCCGGTTCGAATTGCACGTCATCGACCAGGGACCGGCCACTGTCCTGGAGTTGCCGGTCGCTGCCGTCGAGGTGGCGCCCGCTCAGTCTGGCGCCCATGTCGTAGAGTTCCACGCGACTGATGACGAAGGTATCGAGGGTGATCGGTCCCAGGCGGGCGTCCAGTTCGGCGAGACCGGCCCTTCCTCTGGCGGTCGGCGGCGACAGGGTGCCGGGCTTGGCGGGAATCCCCTGTATGACAGGGTCGGCAAGCCTGTCCGAGATGACAATGCCGTCGATGGGCCCGGCGGCCCATTCATGCCGGCTGCGTGTGTTTGCCATGGATAAGTCCTTTTATCGTGAGCTTTGAATAAACGCACGAAGGAGTATCGCCGGCGGTGTCCTTGTCGATGAGGTACTTGTTTATCGCGGCAGGGGGCGACGCTTGTGTCATTCGGCGGGCGATGCCCGCCCCGTTATGGCGCCAGTGTCGCCAGCACCTGGTTGATCGAGTCCTGCAGCCCGGTCAGCGGGTCGCTGCCCTCGGTATCGAGCACCAGCAGCGTGCTGCCGGCCTGGCTGATTGTCGACTTCACCGCCTCCGGCGGCTGGCGGTGATCCAGTACCACCTTCACCTCGGCGTCCTTGAGGGTTTCACCCAGTTTGGCCAGGGCCTCGGGCGTCCATTGCTCGTCACTGCGGGCATCGACCTCGATCAGGTCCAGGTTGAGCCCGCCCACCAGGTAGTTGAAGCGTTCGGAGAGGCTGACCACACTGAGGTTGTCGGCCTTCGCCAGCCGCGTTTCGCTGTCGGCGCTGAGCTTGAGCAGGCGCTGCTTGAGTGTCGCCAGGTTGCTCTCGATCTTTGGTTTGGCCTCGGGGGCCAGGCGTACCAGGTCGGCGGCGATCACGTCGGCCATGCGTCCCAGGTTGTTGCTCGACAGCCAGGGTTGGCTGTTCAGGCCATCCACGCCCTGGCCCGGCTGCACCGCGATGCCTGGCAGGCTACCGTCCACCGGGCGCGCGGCATCGACTTCGACGATGCGCACATTGCTGCGACGGGCCATGGGGTAGAGCGGGTCGTCGGGCCACAACGAGCGCAGGCCGATCACCGCATCGGCGTTGCTCGCCAGCTTTTGCAGGGCCGCGGCGCCACGTCCGCTGAAGTAGGCGCTCTGGCGGCTGCCCGGCAGATTGGCGTCGGCGGCGCGTTGCAGCACCACGCCAGTGTCCTTGAGCAGGATCTCGCCCAGGCCATGGGTGACCGGCAGGCTAGCGAGGATGCGCACCGGCCGGGCGGAAGTGCCGGCCTGCTGGTCCTGTTGGGGGGCGGCGGGCAGCGGTGCCGGGTTGGCACACAGCGTGCTGCTGAACAGGCCGCTCAGCACGAGGGCGAGTGTCAGGGGGCGTAGATTCGGCATTTATCCAATATTCCCTTTGAGGCTGGGCACGGTGCCACGGGCGATCGCGGCCAGGGCGAAGGCGATACCGGCCACCAGGATGATCGCCGCGCCGGACGGCACGGGCAGGTCGAACAGGATCGGCAGGAGGATGCCGCACAGGGTGCTGACGGTGGCGATCGCCACGGAAATCCAGAAGAACCCCTTGAGCGACTGGCTGAGCAGGCGCGCGGCCGCCGCCGGGATCACCAGCAGGGCGCCCACCAGGATCGCGCCGATGACCTTGACCGCGGCCACGGTGATCAGCGTCACCAGCACCACGAACAGGTAGTCGAGGGTCTTTACCGCGACCCCGCGCACCGCCGCCAGTTGCGGGTTGAAGCTGGCGAGCATGATGCGGTTGTACAGCGGCAGGCTCAGGCCCATCACCAGCGAACCGACGATCAGCAGGACCAGCAGGTCGTTGCCGTTGACCGTCAGTACCGAGCCGAACAGTACGTTTTCGAGGATATGCACGTTGATCTTGCCGGCCAGCACCAGCAGCAGGCTGGCGCCGAGGGCCAGGGACACCGAGAGGAACACCCCGATCAGCGTGTCGGGGGCCAGTCCGGTGCGGTTGCGCAGGTAGTTGAGCAGCACGCCGAACAGCAGGCAGTAGCCGAACAGGCTGCCATAGGGGCCGGTGTAGGGTTCGCCGAGCAGGATGCCGATGGCTACGCCGGTCAGGGCCGCGTGGCCCACCGCTTCGGAGAAGAAGGCGAAGCGCTTGACCACCACCAGGGTGCCGAGACCGCCCAGTACCGGGCCGATCAGCAGGCCGGCAATCAGCGCGTTGACCACGAAGCCGTAGGCCAGTGCCGCCGGCAGGAAACCGGACGTGGCCCAGCCCTGGATCATCAGGCGAAAAGCTTCATAGGTCATGGCTGGATGCTCTGCGGGGTAGGTGTGTCGACACTGCGCGGATGGGTGGAGAACAGCGTCAGCAGGCGGTCCGGCGTCAGCGCCTCGGCCGGCGAGGCATCGAACAGCACCCGGCGATTGAGGCCGGTGACGCGATCGGCCAGGCGCTTGACCGCTTCCAGGTCGTGCTCGATCCACAACACGGTGATGCCGGCGCGACGCCAGTCGCCGAGCAGACGCTCGAAGACCTGGATACCGGCCTCGTCCAGCGCCGACATCGGTTCGTCGAGCACCAGCAACTGTGGCGCCGGGATCAGCCCCTGGGCCAGCAGCACCCGTTGCCGTTCGCCGCCGGACAGCGCGCCCATGCGGCGCTTGCGCTTGTCCTGCATGCCGACCCGCTCCAGCGCCGTACCGATGGCCCCGGCGAAATGCCGCGACAGGCCGAGAAACGCCGGGCGCCGCTGGCACATGGCGGCCATGAAGTCGTCGACGGTCATCGGCAGGCCGCGATCGAACTCCAGGGCCTGCGGGACGTAGCCGATGGTACCGGGCGTGCCCGGCCATTCCAGGCTCAGGCGGCCCTGGTGCGGCATCTGCCCGAGCAGGGTCTTGATCAGCGAACTCTTGCCGCCGCCGTTGGGCCCGACCAGCGCATGCACATGGCCGGGGCGGACCTGGAAGGTGACATTGTCGAGAATGGTGGTGCGACCCAGGGTCAGGTTGACCGCGTTGAAATCGAGGGTCGGTCCGATGGCCTCGCGGGCGATGCTTTCGGCGGCCGTCATGCACCGGCCTCCTGGATCGCCCGGACCACGGTATCGAGGTTGCTGGTCATTTCCTTCTCGTACTTGTCGGCGGTGTAGTCGCCATAGGAAATATGCGACAGCGGGTAGAGCTTGACCCCGGATTCACGCTGGATGGTCTCGACATAGGTGGACGGGAAATCCAGCTCGGAGAAGATCACCTTCACGTCCAGCTCGCGCAGTTGGTCGATGGTCTTCTTCAGTTGGCTCGGGCTCGGCTCGATGCCATGGGCCGGCTCGACCACGGCGGTGACTTCCAGGCCGAACTCGCGCAGCAGGTAGTCATAGGCGGCATGCACCGTGGCGACCCGCAGGTCGGCGTTGGGGGCCTGGGTCAGCTTGGCCAGGGCGTCGGCGCGCAGTTGCCGCAGGCGCTTGCCGTAGGCCCGCGCGTTGGCGGTGTAGGTCTTGGCGTTGTCCGGGTCGAGCTTGCCCAGCTCCCGGGCGATATTGTTGACCTGGGCGATGGAGGCGCTGATGGAGAGGAAGGTGTGCGGGTTGACCACCTTGCCGGCACCCCGGGCGGCGGTTCCGGTGGCGGCCAGCAGCGGCACGTTTTCATTGGCCTCGATCACCGCGATCCGCGGCTTTTCGCTGGCCTCGATCATGCGGTCGGCGAAGTCATCGTGGCCGATGCCGTTGAGCACGATCACGTCCAGGGTGCCGATGCGCTTGATGTCCTCGGCCCGGGGTTCGTAGGCATGGGGGTTGAAGCCGGCAGGGATCAGCGGCACGACATCGGCCTTGTCGCCGACGATATTGGCGACGTAGCTGTAGTAAGGGTGCAGGGTGATGCCGATGCGCAGGCGCTTGGCCGGATCGGCCTGGACCTGGAAGGTCAGCAACAGGGGCGAAAGCAGCAGCGCCAGGAGCAGGCGACGGCGGCCGAACAGAGCTGAAATGGACATGAGGGGACACGTTTCCCTGGTGTGAGTCGAAAGGTTCAGTGCCGATGCTGGCGGGTTACGCCGGCATCGAATTGCGCGACCACCTGCTGCCAGCCGCCGGCGATCAGGGCGTTGTCGCTCAGGTCGGTCGGGGCCGCCAGGGCGCTGCCGCGATTCAGCCAGATGTCCGGCGCGGCATGGCTGTCGCCGCCGACCCGCATCAGGAACGAACCGGCGGTGGCCGTGGCCCGGCTCAGGCCGAAGTAGGCCTGGCCCAGCAACTGCCAGGCGTGGTCGCCGCGACTGACCGAACTGGCGTCCTGGGCAAAGGGCGCGAAGCCTTCCTCGCCGAGCTGTCCGGGGGAGGGCAGGCCCTGCTGGTCCTGCTGCAGCAGGTGGATTTCATCGAGGGTGACCCGCAGGTCGGCGTAGATCCCCTGTTCGCCGGGACTGAGGTCCCTGCGCGCATCCAGTTGATGGGCAGCGACCTGGCTGGCCTGCGGTTTATCGCCATGCAACGCCACCACGGAACCGGCGACCAGCAGCACGACCAGGCAGAACAGCAGGACATAGAGGGTTTCGTGGCCGGCGCCGGCGGGGCGCACGACATGGGTGGTCGATAAGTTGCTCATGGTGCCTCGATATCCGCTTTGTCGACTTCCACGACGTGACCGGGACCGGCGTCGAACAGGACATAGAAATCGCTGCCCGGTTTCTTGAAGGTGAGCGTCGAGTCCGCCCCCAGCTTGCCGGGCAGCAGGACGGTCTCGTCGTAGCCGATCACGTCCAGGGTCACTCCCGGCGCGCCGCTGCCGTCGGAAAAGCCCCCTTTGCACTGGATCTGCTCGGCGTCGATCTGTTTGCATTCGCACATCGGGTTATGGGCCTGGGCGGTCAGGCTCAGGCCGCTGGCCGCCAGCAGCGCGGCGCCGGCCAGCAGGCGTCGGGTGATTGGCGAAGGGAAGGGACGATGCAATGGGCTCATGGGCGGTTACCTTGTTTTTTCAGCCAGGCGATCGTCAGCGGCGAGGCCTGGATCAGGGGAATGGAGGCCTGGTGCACCGAGCCATCCCAGCCTTCCAGGGTGACCCAGAGCTCGGCATCGTCCCTGGTGTTGTCCGGGATCGGCACCACGGCGCCCATGCGATAGGGCGTGCCGAAGAAGATCACGCCGGCGGCGCGCAGGCTGCGCGGTTTGCCGACGCGCAGGTAAGTGGCCTTGACCTGGTCGATACAGTCGGCGCAGAGACTGGCGTTGAAGCTTTTGAAGTAGCCGGCGGGACCGTCACGACGCGGTGCTTCGTCCCACAGTTCGGCCAGTTGCAGGCTCCAGGGACCGACCTGCAGTTCGTTCACATGCTGGCCCAGGCCGGTGTCGCCACGGAACAGCGCCGCATCGGAAAAATACCGGGGCATGAAGCCCAGCGGGATCAGTACCAGCAGGATGTTCAGGTGAAAGCGCCACTTGTGCCAGAGGCGGCCCAGGGTCGAGGTGGCGGGTGCCACGGCAGTCTTGCTCACGGGTTGACCTCCGAAGTCTCGGCGCCCAGGACGGCGCGGGGCCTGGCAGTACCGGGGCGTTCGGCCTTGGCACTGCGCTTGAGGGCGTTGACCGTGGCCAGGGCGGTGCGCTTGCTCCAGATCAACAGGCCGCTGAGGACCATCATGCTCAGCAGCAGGCCGAAGAAGAACCAGATCAGCTTGATCCACAGGCCACCGAAGTCGCCGGTATGCAGCGGCCGCATCGACTCGGTGACGAACTCCAGACCCGTGCGGTCGGAAAGCAGGCGCGACTGCTCGATCTTGCCGGTGTAGGGGTTGAGCTCCAGGGTCTGGTACATCAACGGGTACCAGCTGCGGCCGCCGACTTCGAACGGGCTGTAGGCGTTGCTCGGCAGGCTGATGAAGCTGGCATCGAGTCCGGGTACCTGTTCCCTGGCAATGCGCAGGGCCTCGTCGGCGGCCAGCATCGGCGCCGGCCGGCCGTCAGGCATCAGCGGCGCACTGTCGTGGGAGATGATGGCCGGGATCGGTCGGGTGGCGATGCTGATCTGGTTGTCGGCGAGGATGGCCTGGATCAGGAACCAGGTGCCGGTGATGGAAATCACCGCGATGAACCAGATCGACCAGATGCCGCTCAAGCGGTGGAAATCGCCCCAGAAGATCCGTGCACCATGGCGAAAACGCAGGGTCGGCTTGAAAAAACCTTTCCAGAAGCGCTTGTACACCACCAGGCCGGTCACCAGCGAGGCGAGCATCGGTATGCCCAGCAGCGACACCAGGTACCAGCCCCAGCTATAGCCGTCGGTGAACGGCACCAGCCACCAGCCGTGCAGGGCGCGGGTGAAGTTCTTGAAGTTGAATTGCGGGCTGATGCCCTGGATGACGCCGGTGTACGGGTTGACGTAGACCGTCACCGAGCGCCCGTCCGGATAGCTGATATCGGCCAGCAGGGCGAAATGGCTTTCGTCCGGGCGCTGGATCAATTGCACGATCAGATCGGGCTCGTTTTTCTTGATGGCCGCCAGCACCTGGTCATAGCTCAGCAGCGGGGCGTCATCCGAAGGCTTGCTGGCGCGGATTTCCGGATTGGCCAGCCAGACGATTTCCTGGCTGACCACCGCCAGCGTGCCGGTGACACAGACGATCAGGACAAAAAACCAGATGGGCAGGGCCAGCCAGCTATGGACCAGGAACCAGAGTTTCGAGCGGGACTTCTTGGACATGGAAAGCGGGTTCTCGATTTCGGGGGACGGAGCGAGGCTTGAGAAAGAGCCTCGTTCCCGGAAAAAGCCGGCCGTGGCTTTTGCCTACGCGGACGACTGCATCTAGATGAGACGAATGAGCAGGGGAAAAACGTATAGGGAAATGAAAGTAAATATTTCTGCGCCCACAAGTCCCGGTCTTGCTCGGTCCCCGGTAGGAGCCGGCTTGCCGGCGATGAGGCCCAGGCTGATCGGACGCCATCGCCGGCAAGCCGGGCTCCCACAAGGTGTGTGCTGTTTTCGAAATCGTTCGGGCATCCGACCGGCGTTGCCCGCTCTGCCTAATTTCCCTGTCCGGCTATCCGTTAACCGAAGCACAGCCAGGTGCACGGCGCATTCGCGCGCCCAGCCCTTGCGATCCGAGATCAAGGGAGAAGAGTCGTCATGAACAACGCATTGAGTTTGGCTATCCGGCCGCTGCTGACCGGTTCGGGCACCTTGCCCATGCTGATCCAGGCGCCTGAGCCGGGGCTCGACCTGAGGGAAGCGTTCGGCGAATGCAAGCCGCTGATCGACGCGCACCTGTATCGTGCCGGCGGCGTTCTGCTGCGCGGTTTCGACGTGGGTGGCGCCGAAGCCTTCCGTGAGTTCGCGGCGGGCTTCGGCCATCCGTTGCTCAATTACGAGTTCGGCTCGACGCCGCGCAGCAACGTGACCAAGGGGGTGTACACCTCGACCGAATACCCGGCGCACCAGAGCATTCCGTTGCACAACGAGCAGGCCTATACCCTCGAATGGCCGATGAAGATCTGGTTCTACAGCATGATCGCGGCACAGACCGGCGGCGAAACGCCGATCTGCGACAGTCGGGAAGTCTATCGCCGGGTGCCGGCATCTATCCGCGAGCGGTTCATCAGCAAGGGCCTGATGTACGTGCGCAACTACGGCAACGGCCTGGACGTGGACTGGAGCCAGGTGTTCAACACCGATGACGAGGCGGTGGTCGAAGCCTACTGCCGGGCCCACGCCATCGAGTGCGAATGGAAGGACGACGGCGAATTGCGCACCCGCCAGCGCTGCCAGACGGTGGCCCGCCACCCGGTGACCCAGGAGATGGTCTGGTTCAACCAGGCGCACCTGTTCCATGTGTCCAACCTGCAGCCGGAAGTGCGCGAGACCCTGCTCGATGTGGTGGATGAGGAAGACCTGCCGCGCAATGTCTACTACGGCGACGGCTCGGCCATCGAGGTCGATCTGCTCGACGAAGTCCGGGGTGTGCTCGATGACTGCACCATCAGCTTTCCCTGGCAGGAAAACGATGTGCTGATGCTCGACAACATGCTGGCGGCCCATTCCCGCTCGCCATTCACCGGCAAGCGCAAGGTCGTGGTGGCGATGGCCGAAGGTTACTCGCTTCCACGCTAAATCCCCAGCCGGGCGGTTCGTTCTTGTTGATACGGCCGGGCCCCCCGGCCGTGCCGCCGATCAGCAAGGACCCTCTCACATGAAGCCCCAAGACGCACAGAAACTCGCCCGTCGTTTCATCGAGCTGCCCCAGGAAAAACGCCGTATCTTCCTGGCAGCCATGGACAGGGAGGGTGTCGACTTCTCGTTGCTGCCCATCGCCTCCTGCGACGGGGTTTCGGAACGTGACGGTCTGTCCTACGCGCAGCAGCGCATGTGGTTTCTCTGGCAGCTCGATCCGCACAGCGCGGCCTACAACCTGCCCATGGCCGTTCGTCTGGAGGGTTCGCTCGACCTGTCGGCGCTGGAGCAGGCCTTCAGCGCCCTGGTGGCCCGTCACGAATGCCTGCGCACCACCTTCGGCCAGGACGGCGAGCGGGCGTTCCAGCGCGTCGCGCAGCCGAGCGCGGTGAATATCGTCGTCAGCGACCTGTCGGGCGTGGCCGAGGACCAGCGTTGGCCCCGCGCGCGCCAGATCATGGCAGGGGAAGCGGCGCAGGCGTTCGACCTGCAGCAGGGACCTTTGCTCAGTATCCGCCTGCTGCGCCTGGCCGAGCAGGAGCACGTGTTGCTGCTGACCCTGCACCACATCATTGCCGATGGCTGGTCGATGAACATCCTCATCGACGAATTCACCCGTTGTTACGATGCCTGCGTCGCCCATGCGCCGGTTTCGTTGAGTCCGCTGGCCGTGCACTATCGCGACTATGCGCTGTGGCAGCGCAGCTGGCTCGAGGCGGGTGAGCAGGAGCGACAACTGGCCTACTGGCGCGGCCACCTGGGGGAAGAGCACCCGGTGCTCGAACTGCCCACCGACCGTCCCCATCCGGCCCAGGCCAGCCATCGGGGCGCGCGCCTGGAAGTGCTGGTCGATGGCGATCTGCGCCAGGCGCTCAAGGCCCTGGCCCAGCGCCAGGGCGTGTCGCTCTTCGTGGTCCTGCTGGCATCGTTCAAGAGCCTGCTGCACCGCTACAGCGGACAGACCGATATCCGCGTCGGCGGACTGATCGCCAACCGTACCCGCAGCGAGACCGAGGGCTTGATCGGTTTCTTCGTCAACACCCAGGTGCTGCGCAGCGAAGTGCAGGCCCGGACCCGTTTCACCGATCTGCTGCAGAGCCTGCGCCAGGCTTCCTCGGGAGCACAGGCGCACCAGGAACTGCCGTTCGATGCGCTGATCGAGGCCCTGCAACCGGCTCGCAGCCAGAGCCACAACCCGTTGTTCCAGGTGATGTTCAACCATCAGCCGCTGGTCACCGACGTGCAGGGCAAGCAGTTGGCGTGCGGGCTGCGGGTGGCGCATCTGAGCGAGGAGCAGGCGGCCGGGGAAGCGCGGCAGCATGCCGCGACCAGCGACCTCATGCTGGAAACCCGCGAGGAGGGCGAGCAGCTGTTCGCGGCCTTCACCTACGCCACCGATATTTTCGATGCCACGACCATTGCGCGCCTGGCCGCGCACTGGCGCAACCTGTTGCGCGCGGTCTGTCTTGACCCGCAACAGCCGATCGGTCATTTGCCGATGCTCGCGGCGGACGAAACCGCCCGCTTGCTGGACAGCGGCAGTGGCCTGCCGACGCCGGCGGACACGGCATTACTGATGCCACAGTTGTTCGAGGCCCAGGCCCGACGTACCCCCGAGGCCATCGCCGTGATCCTCGCCGGACCCGACCCCGTGGGAGGCGGCTTGCCGGCGATGGCGTCCGAAGGGGCGATGCAGGATTCAAGGGCCCCTTCGCCGGCAAGCCGGCTCCCACATAATAACCGCCAGAGCCTGAGCTACGCCGAGCTGAACCGTCGTGCCAACCGCCTGGCGCACCTGCTGCGCGGCCGTGGCGTCGGGCCGGAGGTGCTGGTGGGACTGGCGCTCGGCCGCTCCCTGGACATGGCCGTGGCGATTCTCGCGGTGCTCAAGGCCGGCGGTGCCTATGTCCCGCTGGACCCGCAGACCCCGGCCGAACGCCTGGCCCATGTGCTGCAGGACAGTGGCCTGCAGCTGTTGCTGACCCAGGACCGGTGGCTGGAGAGTCTGCCTTCGCTGGAGGGGATCGAAACCCTGTGCCTGGACCGGATCAACGATTCGACCTATTGCGAAAGCGACCCGCAGGCGCAACCGGCGGCGGCCTCGCTGGCCTATGTGATCTATACCTCGGGCTCCACCGGCCGTCCGAAAGGTGTCGCGATCAGCCACCATGCCCTGGCCGAGTTCGTCGCCCGGGCCACGCAGTACAGTGAGCTGGTGGAAACGGACCGGGTCCTGCAGTTCGCCACCAGCAGCTTCGATGGTTTCGTCGAGCAGTTCTTCCCGCCGCTGTGCCTCGGTGCCTGCGTGGTGCTGCGCGACGAGCGGCTGTGGGACAGCGCCACGCTGCACGAGGCGATCCTGCGCCACGGCATTACCCTGGCCGATTTGCCGGCCGCCTACTGGCACTTGCTGGTGCAGGACTGGGCGGCCCGGTCACCGGCCGGCTACGGCGCGCTGCGGCAGATCCATATCGGCGGCGAGGCCATGGCAGTCGACGGCCTGCGCCTGTGGCGGCAGGCGGGGTTGGCGGCGGTACGCCTGATCAACACCTACGGCCCGACGGAAGCGACGGTGGTCTCGACCACCTACGATTGCAGCGAGCTGTTGCCTGAAGCCGTGTCCTGGCGCGGCGTGCCCATCGGTTTCGGCCTGTCGGCCCGGCGCCTGCGGGTGCTCGACGCCGACCTCAACCTGCTGCCCCAGGGGGCCGTGGGTGAGCTGTACATCGGCGGCCCGGGCCTGGCCCGCGGTTATCAGGGACAACCGGCCCTGAGCGCCCTGCGCTTTATCGCCGACCCCTTCAGCCCCGGCGAGCGCCTCTACCGTACCGGTGACCGCGCCCGCCTGCGCGAAGACGGCGCGGTGGAGTACATCGGCCGCGTCGACCACCAGGTCAAGATCCGCGGCTTCCGCCTCGAGCTGGGGGAAGTCGAGGCGCGCCTGCTGCAATGCCCCGGTGTGCGCGAGGCTGCCGTGCTGGCCCTGCCGCTGGCCGGCGGTACGCAACTGGTCGGCTACGTGGTCGCCGAGCAACCTCTGGAGCCGGCGCAGCAGAGTGTCTGGCGCCTGCAGATCAAGGCATTCCTGCAAGGCCGGTTGCCGGACTACATGGTCCCCTCGCACCTGCTGGTGCTGCCGGGCCTGCCCCTGACGCCCAGCGGCAAGCTGGACCGCAAGGCCTTGCCGATTCCCGATCCGAGCCAACTGCAAGCCAGCTACCGCGAACCGCAGACCGATACCGAACGTTGCCTGGCGGGCATCTGGGAAGAGGTCCTGCAGGTGCCGCGGGTCGGCCTCGATGACCATTTCTTCGAGTTGGGCGGGCATTCCTTGCTCGCCGCCCAGGTGATCGCCCGGATCAAGGGGCGCCTGGAAGTCAGCCTGCCGTTGCGCAGCCTGTTTGAAAAGCCCCTGTTGAGCGACCTGGCCGCCGAGCTGGAGACGCTGGTGCGGGGCAGTGGGGATAACGACTGGGCCGATATGGAGCAGTTCATGAGTTCGTTGGAGGAGTTTGGAGCATGAATGCCAATGCCGCGGTACGTATCGCCAGAAGGTTCATCAGCCTGCCCCTGGAGCAGCGCCGGCAGTTCCTGGCGAAGCTGAGCCAGGAAGGCAAGGACTTCAGCCTGCTGCCGATGCCGGTCAGCCGGCATGACGTGACGGCGATCCCGCTGTCCTATGCCCAGCAGCGCCTGCTGTTCCTCTGGCAGCTCGACCCGGCCAGCGCCGCCTACAACATGGCCGCCGGCCTGCGTCTGCAGGGGCACCTCGACGAGCCGGCGCTACTGCGTGCCTTCGAGCATGTCGTCGAGCGCCATGAAGTCCTGCGGACCTTGTTCCAGGTCGACGGCGAGCAGCCGCGGCAGGTGATCCTCGCGACCCAGGCCGTACCGCTGGAGCGCATCGACCTGACCGATTGCGCCGCCGGGCAGTGTGAGGCCGAACTGGCCGCGCGGGTCCGGACCTTCACCGCGCAGCCGTTCGACCTGCTCAAGGGGCCGCTGCTGCGCGCCAGCCTGATCCGCCTCGCCGCGGACGAGTGGGTATTGGTGGTGAGCATGCACCATATCGTCTCCGACGGCTGGTCGATGGACGTGATGGTCAAGGAATTCGTCCAGGCCTATCAGGCCTTCAGCCTGGGGCGCGCACCCGGCTTGCCGGAACTGCCGTTGCAATACGCCGACTATGCGATCTGGCAACGCAGCTGGCTGGAAGCCGGCGAGGGCGAGCGACAACTGGATTACTGGCGCCAGCAACTGGCGGCATCGGGCGAGGCGCAACCCCTGCTGGATATCGCCGCCGACTTTGCCCGTCCGCCGGTGCAGAGCTTCGAAGGCCGGACCCTGCGGTTCGATTTCGGCGCCGAACGTTCCCGGCAACTGCAGGCCTTTGCCCGCAGCCAGGGGGTGAGCCTGTTCATGCTGGTGCTGGGCGGCTATTCGCTGTTTCTCTCGCGTCATGCCGGGCAGCGCGATATCCGCGTCGGCGTGCCGAATGCCAACCGCGGTCGTTCGGAGGTCG
This sequence comes from Pseudomonas sp. Mn2068, assembly GCF_049319725.1. Classification (NCBI taxonomy): domain Bacteria; kingdom Pseudomonadati; phylum Pseudomonadota; class Gammaproteobacteria; order Pseudomonadales; family Pseudomonadaceae; genus Pseudomonas; species Pseudomonas sp. Mn2068. Next base: position 138,203 of record NZ_JBMOUG010000009.1, read on the forward strand.
AGGGCCTGATCGGGTTTTTCGTCAATACCCAGGTCCTGCGCTGTGAGGTCGACGAACGCCAGAGTTTCCTCGACCTGCTGGGACGCCTGCGCGAAAGCAGTTTTGGCGCCCAGGCCCACCAGGAGTTGCCTTTCGAACAACTGGTGGACGCCCTGGCTCCGGAGCGCAACCTGGATCACAACCCGCTGTTCCAGGCCAAGTTCAACCAGAACGTCGGCATGCAGAAACAGCGTTCGATGCAGTTGCCGGGCCTGAGCGTGGCCGAATACCCGTTGCACAAGGACGGTACTCACTTCGACCTGGCCCTGGATATCACCGATGACGGCACGCTGATCCACGGTGAGATGACCTACGCCAGCGACTTGTATCGGCATTCGACCGTCGAGGGGTTTATCCCGCGGCTGCTCGAGTTGTTCGATGCGGTCCTGCAAGCCCCGCAGGCGCCGTTGTTCAGCCTGCATGGCTGCCCGTCGCCGGCGCTTGCCGAAGTACGCGAACCGGCGCTGCCGGTGCTGCAACAGTGGCAGGCCCAGGTCCTGCGCCAGCCTCGGGCAGTGGCCGCGCGCTGCCTCGAACAGACCCTGAGCTTTATCGAGCTGGACCAGGCCGCCAATCGCCTGGCCCATCATTTGCGTAACGCGGGCGTGGGCCGTGGCGAACCGGTGGCGGTGCTGATGGAGCGCTCGCTGGACTGGTTGACCTGCGTCCTGGGGATTCTCAAGGCCGGCGCGGTGTATATGCCGCTGGATACCAAGGCGCCCGACACCCGCCTGCGGCAACTGCTGGAGCGTGCCCGGGCACGGCTGCTGCTGTGTGCCGAGGGCGACCCGCGGGCCGTGAACCTTGCCGTGCCGGGATGCGCCGGCCAGGCGTTTGTGCCTTCGCTGTGGCTCGACCAGCCGGACAGCGCGCCGCTGCTGGCGCTGTCGAGCGAGTCTCCGGCCTATGTGATTCACACCTCCGGTTCCACCGGTCAGCCCAAGGGCGTCCTGGTCAGCCATGGAGCGCTGGCCAGTTATGTCGATGGCCTGTCGAGCCGCCTGGCGCTGGCAGCGGATGCCAGTATGGCGCTGGTCTCGACCATTGCCGCCGACCTCGGGCATACCATGCTGTTCGGCGCCCTGTGTTCCGGGCGCACCCTGCATGTGCTGCCCGAAGCCCTCGGGTTCGACCCGGACGGTTTTGCCGACTACATGACCACGCACCGCGTCGGCGTCCTGAAGATCGTCCCCGGGCATCTGTCGGCGCTGTTGCAGGCGGCCCGCCCGGCGGATGTATTGCCTGCCCACGCCTTGATTGTCGGCGGCGAAGCCTGTGCGCCGGCGTTGGTGCGGCAGGTGCGCGAGCTCAAGCCGGGCTGCCGCTTCATCAACCACTATGGTCCCAGCGAAACCACCGTGGGCGTACTGAGCCACGAAGTGCTGGCGGGCGACACGCTGGAGCGAGGGATTGCGGTTGGCCGGCCGTTGCCGGGCGCCCGGGCCTATGTGCTGGATGACGTGCTCAATATCGTCGCCGAACAGGTGCCGGGCGAGTTGTACATCGGTGGCGAGAGTGTCGCCCTGGGGTATCTCGGGCAACCGGGACTCACGGCCGAGCGTTTCCTGCCGGATCCCCATGGTGTGCCGGGCTCCCGCTGCTACCGCAGCGGCGACCGGGTCCGTGGCAACCGCCAGGGACTGCTGGAATTCATCGGGCGCAACGACGACCAGGTGAAAATCCGTGGTTATCGCGTCGAGCCGGCGGAAGTCGCGCGGGTGTTGCAGGGTTTCCAGTCGGTAGCCCAGGCGGCGGTGCTGGCCCTGCCAATGGACGACGATGCCGGTCGGCTGCAACTGGTGGCCTATTGCGTGCCGGTGGTGGGCACGGTGTTGCAGGTCGAGGTGCTGCGTCGACAGTTGCAGGCGTTGCTCAGCGACTATATGGTCCCGGCGCAGATCCTGCTGCTGGAGCAATTGCCGCTGACCGCCAACGGCAAACTCGACAAGCGTGCCCTGCCCAGGCCGGGCGCGGTCAAGCAGCAGTACACCGCGCCGGTAGGCGAGATCGAGGAGAAACTGGCGGCGGTCTGGGCCGATGTGCTCAAGCTGGAGCGGGTTGGCACCACCGACAACTTCTTCGAACTGGGCGGCGACTCGATCCTCAGCCTGCAGATCATCGCCCGGGCCAAGCGCCAGGGGATCAAGCTGAGTCCCAAGCAGTTGTTCGAGAAACAGACCATCGGCCAACTGGCGGCGGTGGCCAGGCTGATCGAGAAAAAAGCGCCGGCCGAAGCGCCGTTGCAGATCAGCGGCGAGCAACCGTTGCTGCCGATCCAGGCGCGATTCTTCGAGAGCGATATCCCTCGGCGGCACCACTGGAACCAGTCGCTGATGCTCAAGCCCCAGGTCCGCCTGGATGCCGTGCACCTGCAGTCGGTATTGGCCAGCCTGCTGGCGCATCACGACGGCCTGCGCCTGCATTTCGCAGAGCATGACGGTCAATGGCGGGCCTCTTACAGCTCGGCCCCGGCGGCCGAGCTGCTGTGGTTGCGCGAGCTGGACGACGCCACGCAACTCACCGCCCTGGCCGACGAGGCCCAGCGCAGCCTGGATCTCGAGAAGGGGCCGTTGCTGCGGGCGCTGCTGGTCGATCTGCCGGGCGGCGAACAACGCCTGCTGCTGGTGATCCATCACCTGGTGGTGGATGGCGTGTCCTGGCGGGTGCTGCTCGAAGACCTGCAAGTCGCCTATGCGGCCATCGCCGCCGGGAAGCCCCCGGAACTGGCGGCCAAGAGCAGTTCGCTCAAGGCCTGGGGCGAACGCCTGCAGACTTATGCACAGGGTGAGGCGCTGGCGGCGGAACAGGATTACTGGCTGGGCAACCTGGCGCAGGATCTTGAGGAACTGCCCCGGGACCGTCTCGACAATGACGCCCATGGCGTCGGTCATGCCACCTCGCGCCTGGACAAGACGCTGACCCGGCAACTATTGAGCGTCGCGCCAGCGGCCTATCGCACCCAGATCAATGACCTGTTGCTCGGCGCCCTGGCCAGGGTGCTGTGTGACTGGAGCCGACAGCCATCGGCGCTGATCCAGCTGGAGGGTCACGGACGCGAAGACCTGTTCGATGACCTCGACCTGAGCCGTACGGTGGGCTGGTTCAGCAGCCTGTTCCCGGTGCGGCTCACCCCGCAGGCGGACCTGGGGGCCTCCATCCGGGCGATCAAGGAGCAACTGCGGGCGGTGCCGAACAAGGGCGTCGGCTACGGCATCCTGCGTTACCTGGGGGACAGGGATTTCGCCCGGCGCCTGCAGGCCTTGCCCGAGGCCCGCGTGACCTTCAACTACCTGGGCCAGTTCGACGGCAGCTTCGCTCAGGCCGACGGCGCGTTGTTTGTCCCGAGTGGCGACAGCAGCGGTCTCAATCAGCCCGAAGATACGCCGCCGGCCAACTGGCTGAGCCTCAACGGCCAGGTGTTCGACGGTGAACTGGAACTGGACTGGAGCTTCGACCAGGCGCTGTACCTGCCGTCGACCATCGAAACCCTGGCCCGGGCCTACGAGCGGGAACTGACGCGGATCGTCGAGCATTGCAGCCAGGGCGGACAACTGGGCGTGACGCCGTCCGACTTCCCGCTGGTGGCGCTCAAGCCGCAGCAACTGGAACGCCTGTCGGTGCCGATGAGTGACATCGAGGACATCTATCCGCTGTCGCCGATGCAACAGGGCATTCTCTTCCATGCCCTCGACGAGCCGGATGGCGCGGCCTACACCAACCAGCTGCGGGTCGATGTGCGCCAGCTGGACGCCGAGCGTTTCCGCGCCGCCTGGCAACAGAGCCTCGACGCCCACGAAGTGCTGCGTTCGGTGTTTGTCTGGCCCCAGGACCTGGCCGCGCCGTTGCAGATCGTCCTGCGCGGCGTGCGGATGCCGCTGGTGGTGCACGACTGGCGCGAGCGCGGCGACCTTGAGTCGGCACTCGAGACGCTGGCCCGGGAAGACCTGGCGACCGGCTTCGAGCTGGACCGCGCGCCCCTGCTGCGGGTGACCCTGGTCCGCACCTCGGCCAGCGACTATCACCTGATCTACACCAGCCATCACATCCTGATGGACGGCTGGAGTACTTCGCAGTTGTTCGGTGAAGTGCTGCAGCGTTATGCCGGGGCCGATATGGCCCGTGGGGCAGGGCGTTATCGCGACTACATCGAGTGGCTCGGCCAGCGCGATGCGCAGGCCAGCCAGACGTTCTGGACCGAGGCCCTGGCCGGTTTGCAGGAGCCGACGCGCCTGGCGAGTGCGCTGGGCAGCCGGCAGGCCCTGGCAAGCGGTCATGCCGACCATGAGCACGTCTTCGGCGAAGCTCTGACGGCGGATCTGAATCGCTTCGCCCGGGAGCAGAAAGTCACCCTCAACACCCTGTTGCAGGCGGCCTGGCTGGTGCTGTTGCAGCGTTATACCGGGCAGGCCGGCGTCGCCTTCGGCGCCACGGTGGCCGGGCGTCCGATGGAGCTGGCCGGGGTCGAGCAACAGATCGGCCTGTTCATCAACACCTTGCCGGTGGTGGCCGCGCCCGAGGCGCAGATCCCCGTCGCCGCCTGGCTGCAACAGGTGCAGGATCTCAACCTGGCGCTGCGTGAACACGAACACACCCCGCTCTATGACATCCAGCGCTGGGCCGGCCTCGGCGCGGGCGGGCTGTTCGACAGCCTGCTGGTGTTCGAGAACTACCCGATGGCCGAGGCGCTCGGCCAGGCCTCGGGCAGTGGCCTGGAGTTCGCCGCGATCAGCCGCCAGGAACAGACCAACTACCCGCTGACGCTGGTGGCGGTCACCGGTCGTGAACTGACCCTGGGCCTGAGTTATGACCGCGGTTGCTTCGACGCGGCGACCGTGGCGCGCCTGGGTCGCGAACTCGAACGCCTGATGAGCCGCTTCATGGCTGACCCGGAGCAGCCGCTGGGCGCCCTGGAACTGCTCGAAGGCGAGTCGCGCCAGGCCGCGCTGGCGTGGGGCAGGGGCACCGTCAGCGCGCTCGATCCGCGCAATGTCCTCGAGCGCATCGACGCCCAGGTGGCCCGCCAGCCCCATGCGGCGGCGATCCTGTTCGAGGAGCGGCAAGTCGACTACACCAGCCTGGATCGCCGGGCCAACCGCCTGGCCCACAAGCTGCGCGAGCTGGGCGTCGGGCCGGAAGTCCGCGTCGGCGTCTGCCTGCGGCGCACCCCGGACATGATTGTCAGCCTGTTGGCGATCTTCAAGGCCGGCGGTGCCTATGTCCCCCTCGATCCCGAGTACCCGCAGGAACGTCTGCTGCACATGCTCGAGGACAGCCGCTCGGCGGTCCTGCTGAGCGAGTCGCGCCTGCTCGGATTCCTGCCCCGGGAACTGCCGTCGCAGGTGCTGCTGGTGGAGGAACGGGAAGACTGGCTGGCGGACTGTCCGGACAGCGCGCCGTTGTCGCTGATCGACGGGCAGAACCTGGCCTATGTCATCTACACCTCGGGTTCCACCGGCAAGCCCAAGGGCGTGGCGATCACCCATGCCAACCTGGCGGCGCTGATCCAGTGGTCCCTGGGGGTCTATGGCAGCGACCAGTTGCGGGGCGTGCTGGCCTCGACCTCGATCTGTTTCGACCTGTCGGTCTGGGAGATCTTCGTGACCCTGGCCGGAGGCGGCTACCTGGTGCTGGCGGACAACGCCCTGGCCCTGGCGGACCTGCCGGCGCGCCATCGGGTCAAACTGATCAACACCGTGCCGTCGGCGATTGCCGCCTTGCAGCGCGCCGGACAGATCCCGCCATCGGTCACCACCATCAACCTGGCCGGTGAACCGCTCAAGCAGGCGCTGGTGGACACGCTCTACGCCAGTACCCCGGTGCAACGGGTCTACGACCTGTACGGACCATCGGAAGACACCACTTATTCGACCTTCACCCTGCGCACGGCGATGGGTTCGGCGAATATCGGCCGACCGCTGGACAATACCGACGCGTACCTGCTCGACGGCCAGTTGCACGTATCCCCCGAAGGCGTCGCCGGCGAGCTGTACCTGGCCGGTGCCGGGGTCTCCCGGGGCTACCTGCTGCGGGCCGGGCTGACCGCCGAACGCTATGTGCCGAACCCGTTCTGCGACAACGGCGAGCGCCTGTACCGTACCGGCGACCTGGTGCGCCAGGGCGACGCGGGACGCATCGAATACATCGGCCGGGCCGACCATCAGGTGAAGATCCGCGGGTTCCGCATCGAACTCAGCGAAGTCGAGGCGCGACTGCTGGAGCAACCGGCGGTGCGTGAAGCCGTGGTCCTGGCCCAGGACGGCGCGGCGGGCAAGCACCTGCACGCCTATGTGGTGGCGCAGGCGCTGCCCGGCGATACGCGAGGTTTTGCCGACAGTCTGCGCGCGACTCTGGCGAGCCGCCTGCCGGCCCACATGGTGCCGGGTCATGTGCACCTGATCGACGCATTGCCGTTGACCCCCAACGGCAAGCTCGACCGCAAGGCCCTGATCGCCCTGGGCGGCAATCCGCACTCGCAGCACTACGAAGCGCCGCGCACGGCATTGCAGCAAGAGGTCGCGAGCCTCTGGCAGGAAGTGCTGGAGGTCGAGCGTGTCGGCCTCAACGACAACTTCTTCCAGCTCGGCGGCCACTCGCTGCTGGCGACCCTGGTGGTGACCCGGATCGCCGAGCGCCTGGGCGACAAGATCGCCCTCAAGGAGTTGTTCAAGGCCGACACGCTGTTGGCGTTCTGCGAGCGGATCGAGGCCCTGCGCGGTGGTTTGTCACCGGCTCAGGATGAATTGGCTAAATCACTGGAGGCCCTCAAACGTCTATCCCTCGATGATCTGGAAAAACTGGTCTCCTGACCGGTTTCCCGGCTGATTTTTCCGAATGGCTTTTTGAGAGGGTGCAACGCGTGCAGGAGTTAATCGAGTCGGTAGGGCAGCTCTCGGCGATGCAGCGAAAAGGCCTGGCCACTCTGCTCAAGCAGAAGGGCATCAACCTGTTCGAAATCGCGCCGGTGTTCAAGCGCGCTGCGGAAGAACCGCTGCGCCTGTCCTACGCTCAACAACGCCAGTGGTTCCTCTGGCAATGGGCACCGCAAAGCGCGGCCTACAACATCGCCGTGGCGTTGCGCTTGCAGGGCGAGCTCGATGTGACGGCGTTGCAGGGCAGTCTGCAGGCCCTGGTGGCGCGTCACGAGACCCTGCGCACGGTGTTTACCCAGGTGGAGCAGCAGCCCTTGCAGGTGGTGCTGCCCGCCGGGCCGTTCAGCCTGGCGGTCGAGGCGCTGTCGCCGGGGGATCGCGACACGCAGATCCAGGCCTTTGTCCAGAACCACAGCCAGGCGCCCTTCGACCTGCGCAGCGGCCCCCTGATGCGTGCGGCCCTGTTGCAGGTGGCCGCCGAGGAACAGGTGCTGGTGCTGACGCTGCACCATATCGTTGCCGATGGCTGGTCGCTGCAGGTGATGATCGAAGAGCTGATGCAGTTGTACCTTGGCCTCAGCCAGGGGCGCGCGGTGGACCTGCCGGCGTTGCCGATCCAGTATGCCGACTATGCGCTGTGGCAGCGCCACTGGATGGAGGCCGGCGAGCAGGAGCGCCAGCTGGCCTATTGGCAACAGCAGCTGGGCGGTGAGCAACCGGTGCTGGAGTTGCCCACGGATCATCCGCGCCCGGTGTCCCGGAGCTTTGCCGGGGCGAGCTGCAACCTGACCCTCGAACGCGACGTGAGCGAAGGGCTCAAGGCCCTGGCCCGCCGCGAGAGCGTCACCTTGTTCGCCCTGCTGCTGGCGTCGTTCCAGGCCTTGCTGCATCGCTACAGCGGCCAGTCCGATATCCGTGTCGGTGTACCGGTGGCCAACCGCGAGCGCCCCGAAGTCGAACGCCTGATCGGCTTTTTCGTCAACACCCAGGTGCTCAAGGCCGAGGTCGACGGCCAGCAGCGCTTCGTCGATCTGCTGCAACAGGTCTGGCAGACCGCGCAGCAGGCCCAGGCCCACCAGGACCTGCCGTTCGAGCAACTGGTCGAGGCGTTGGAGCCGGGCCGCAACCTGAGCCACAGCCCGCTGTTCCAGGTGATGTTCAACCACCAGGCCGAAAGCCGCCTGAATCTCGCCACGGGGGTGGCCGGCCTGCACCTCGAGCCGCTGCAATGGCAGAGCCAGACCGCCCAGTTCGACCTGGTGCTCAACACCAGCGAACAGGCCCACGGTATCGAAGCCGTGTTGAAGTACGCCACCGACCTGTTCGATGCCGCCACCGTCGAGCGCCTGGCGCAGCACTGGGCGAGCCTGCTGCGGGCGATTGTCCAGGACCCGTGCCAGCGGATCGCCGAGTTGCCGTTGCTGGATGCGACCGAGCAGCAACAGGTCCTCGCCCGGTGGAACCCGGCGCCGCTGGAACACCCGGTCAGCCGTTGCCTGCACCAACTGATCGAGGAACGGGCCGCGCAGCAGCCGGACGCCATCGCCGTGAGCTGTGCCGGCCGGCAGTTGACCTATGGTGAACTCAATGCCCGGGCCAACCAGTGGGCGCACCAGCTGATTGCCCGGGGCGTGGGGGCCGATGTGCTGGTGGGCGTGGCGGCGGAACGTTCGCTGGAGATGATCGTTGCCCTGGTCGCGGTGCTCAAGGCCGGCGGCGCCTATGTGCCGCTGGATCCCGCCTACCCCGACGAGCGCCTGCGCTACATGATCGGCGACAGCGGCCTGAAGCTGCTGCTGGCCCAGGGGCATCTGCTGGCGCAACTGCCGGTCCCCGCCGGCGTCGAATGCCTGGACCTGAACCGCCCGCCCGAAGACGAGCGGGCGAGCAACCCCGAGTGTGCGGTCGGTGTCGATAACCTGGCCTACGTGATCTACACCTCGGGCTCCACCGGCAACCCCAAGGGCGCGTTGCTGCCCCATCGCAACGTGCTGCGCCTGTTCAGCGCCACCGATCACTGGTTCGACTTCGGCAGCGCCGATACCTGGACGCTGTTCCACTCCTATGCCTTCGATTTTTCCGTCTGGGAAATCTTCGGTGCATTGCTCCATGGTGGCAGGCTGGTGGTGGTGCCCCACGATGTCAGCCGTTCGCCGCAGGCGTTCCATGCCCTGTTGTGCGATGAGCGGGTGACTGTGCTCAACCAGACACCTTCGGCCTTCAAGTCGCTGATGGCGGTGGCGATCGAGTCGCCGCGCGAGCTGGCCTTGCGTCATGTCGTGTTTGGGGGCGAAGCCCTGGAAGTGCAGGGCCTGCGTCCGTGGTTCGAGCGCTTCGGCGACCGTTCGCCGACCCTGATCAACATGTACGGTATTACCGAGACCACGGTCCATGTGACCTATCGGCCGTTGTCCCTGGCCGACCTGGAGCAGGCGGCGGGCAGCCCCATCGGCGAGCCGATCGTCGATCTGTCCTGGTATCTGCTGGACGATGCCCTGAACCTGACCCCGCCGGGTTGCATCGGCGAACTGTATGTCGCCGGCGCCGGCCTGGCGCGCGGCTACCTGAACCAGCCGGGCCTGACGGCCGGCCGGTTCGTGGCCGATCCCTTCGACCCCGCGGGTGGCCGACGACTCTACCGCACCGGCGATCTGGCGCGGATGCGTGCCGATGGTGTGATCGACTACATCGGGCGGCGCGATCATCAGGTCAAGGTCCGCGGTTTCCGCATCGAACTGGGGGAAATCGAATCCCGCCTGCAAGGCCACGGACAGGTGCGCGAGGCCGCGGTCCTGGCCGTGGACGGGGCGACCGGCACACAACTGGTGGCCTACCTGGTGCCGGCCCGGGCGACGCTCATGCACGACGCCGGGCAGCAGGCGGCGTTGCGCGCCGAACTGCGGGATTATCTCAAGCTGCACCTGGCCGACTACATGGTGCCGGCGCACCTGATGCTCCTGGAAGCCCTGCCCCTGACGGCCAACGGCAAGCTCGACCGCAAGGCCCTGCCGGCTGCCGATACGGCGTTGTTGCAACAAGCCTATGTCGCGCCGCGCAGCCCCCTCGAACAGCAACTGGCGGCCATCTGGGGAGAGGTGCTAAAGGTCGGGCAGGTGGGCTTGAGCGACAACTTTTTCGAACTGGGTGGACATTCGCTGCTGGCGACCCAGGTGATTTCCCGGGCGCGCCAGGTACTGGGTATCGAGCTGACGCTGCGCAGCCTGTTCGAGACCCGCGATCTCGCCGGTTTCGCCGAAAGTGCCGGGCAGGCCGGCTCCGACCGGGCACCGGCTTTCACCGCGGCGGATCGCACCGGGCCGCTGCGCCTGTCCTATGCCCAGCAACGGCAATGGTTCCTCTGGCAACTGGAGCCGGATAACACGGCCTACCACATCCCGGCCGCCCTGAGCCTGAACGGTCGCCTTGACCGGCAGGCGCTGCGGCGTAGCTTCGAAGCGCTGATCGCCCGTCACGAAACCCTGCGCACCACCTTCCGCCAGCAGGACGGCCAGGCTGTGCAGATCGTGCACCCGGCACCGGCTTTCGAGCTGGCGGTCGAGACGCTGGACAGCGCCGAGGCCGACGCGCAGTCGATCATGGCGCGCATCAGCCGCGAAGTCCTGACCCCGTTCGACCTGCAACAGGGGCCGCTGCTGCGGGCCCGGCTGCTGGTCGTGGGCGAAGAGCGACATGTGCTGGTGGTGACCTTGCACCATATCGTCTCCGATGGCTGGTCGATGCCGATCATGGTCGACGAACTGATCGAAGGCTATGTCGCCTGCAGCCAGGGCCAGGCGTCGCGGCTCAAGGCCCTGCCGTTCCAGTACGTCGACTATGCGCACTGGCAGCGCGACTGGATGGAGGCCGGCGAGCAGGCCAGGCAACTGGCGTACTGGACCGCGCAGTTGGGCAGCGAACAGCCGGTGCTGGAACTGCCGACCGACCGGCCGCGGCCATCGCTGCAAAGTCATGCCGGGGCGCGGGCAAACATCGAGCTGGACAGCGGGCTGGTGCGGCAACTCAAGGGGGTTGCCCGGCAGCAGGGCGTGACCCTGTTCATGTTGTTGCTGGCATCGTTCCAGACCTTGCTGCACCGCCACTCGGGACAGGGCGACATCCGCGTCGGCGTCCCCGTGGCGAACCGTGGGCGGGTGGAAACCGAAGGGCTGATTGGCTTCTTCGTCAACACCCAGGTGCTCAAGGCCGAGTTCGATGTACGGACCACCTTCGGCCAGCTGTTGCAACAGGTCAGGCAGGCGGTGCTGGGGGCACAGGCCCATCAGGACCTGCCGTTCGAGCATCTGGTGCAGGCCCTGCAGCCGGAACGCAGCCTGAGCCACAGCCCGCTGTTCCAGGTGATGTACAACCACCAGACCGAACTCAAGGGGGCGGTGCGTCCGTTGCCGGGGTTGCAGGTCGAGGCGATCGATACCGGCAGCCCTACCGCCCAGTTCGACCTGACGCTGGATACCTTCGAGGGTGAGGACGGCCTGCGGGCGGCATTGACCTACGCCACCGCGCTGTTCGAAGCGCGGACCATCGAGCGCCTGGCCGGTCACTGGCGCAACCTGCTGCGGGCGATTGCCAGCCAGGGCGTGGACCAGCCCGTTGCCGACCTGCCGTTGCTGGGCGACGAGGAACAACGACTGATCCTCGGCCGCTGGAGTCGTACCGAGGGGGTCTATCCGGGCGAACACTGCGTGCATGTCCTGATCGAGGCCCAGGCACGGCGCACACCGGAGGCCATCGCCCTGGTCTTCGGCGACCAGACGTTGACGTACCGCGAGCTGGATGGCCAGGCCAATCGCCTGGCCCGCCAGTTGCGGGCGATGGGTGTCGGTCCGGAAGTGCCGGTGGGCATCGCGGTGGACCGCGGGCTGGAGATGGTGGTCGGGCTGCTGGCGATCCTCAAGGCCGGTGGTGCCTACGTGCCGCTGGACCCGGAGTTCCCCGAAGATCGCCTGGCCTACATGATGCAGGACAGCGGCATCCGCCTGCTGTTGACCCACAGCCGCTTGCTGGCGCACCTGCCGCTGACGGCGGCGCTGCCGGTCCTGTGCCTGGATCGGGCCGGCGCCGAACTGCAGGCGTTCAGCGAAGCCGCGCTGCCGAACCTCGCGCTACGCGACAACCTGGCCTATGTGATCTACACCTCGGGTTCCACCGGCAAACCCAAGGGCGTGGCTATCGACCATGGGGCCCTGAGTGCCCATTGCCAGGTGGCCATCGAATACTTCCGCCTGGAGCCCCGCGATCGCGTCCTGCTGTTCTCCACCCTGAACTTCGACGGTTTCGTCGAGCAACTGTTCCCGGCGCTGTGCCACGGCGCGGGGGTGGTGATACGGGGCAACGAGGTCTGGGACAGCACCACCTTCCATCGTGAGGTGTTGCGTTCGGGCATCACCGTGGCCGACCTGAGTACCGCCTACTGGTACCTGCTGGTCCAGGATTTCAACCGCCTGGGCATCCGCGACTTCGGTCCGCTGCGCCAGGTCAGCGCCACGGGCGAGGCCATGCCGGCCGAAGGCATCGCGTTCTGGAAACAGGCGGGACTGGAACACATCCGCCTGCTCAACACCTATGGCCCGACCGAAACCACCATCACCGCCAGCTACCTGGAGTGTGCGCCCTATGTGCGCGGCGACCTCGCCAGGCCGGTGCTGATGCCCATCGGCCGACCGCTGGGCGGGCGGCGCATGTACATCCTCGACGGCGCCTTCAATCCGGCGGTCCAGGGCGGCAGTGGCGAGTTGCTGATCGGCGGCGCGCTGCTGGCGCGGGGTTACCACCACCGTCCGGCGCTGACCGCCGAGCGTTTTATCCCCGACCCGTTCGACGAGCAGGGCGGCGGCCGGCTGTACCGCACCGGCGACGTCACCCGTTACCGCGACGAAGGCCTGATCGAGTACGTGGGACGGATCGACCACCAGGTGAAGATCCGTGGTTTCCGTATCGAGCTGGGCGAGATCGAGGCGCGCCTGCAGGAACACAACCAGGTCCGCGAGGCCCTGGTCATCGATATCGACGGCCCGTCGGGCAAGCAACTGGCGGCCTACCTGGTGCCGAACGACCCGGCGCTGGCCGAGGCCGATGCCGCCACCCGACAGCACCTGAGCGGGCAACTGCGCGACTACCTCAGGGCCAGCCTGCCGGACTACATGGTCCCGGCGCATCTGCTGGTCCTGGCGCGGATGCCCATGACCCCCAACGGCAAGCTCGACCGCAAGGCCCTGCCCAAGCCCGACCCGAGCCTCTGGCAGCAGGACTATGTGGCTCCACGCAGCGAGCTGGAACAGCAACTGGCGGCGATCTGGGCCGAGGTGCTGCAGGTCGAGCGGGTCGGCCTGCACGACAACTTCTTCGAGCTGGGCGGCCATTCGTTGCTGGCGGCCCAGGCGATTTCCAGGATTCATTCGGGCCTCGGTATCGACATACCGCTGCGGCTCATTTTCGAGAAACCCCAATTGAACGAATTTTCCCAGGCCTTTGCAGACACCGGCCTGTCCCTGACCGATGACGGGCTGTCCGACATTGAAAGAATGATGAACGAAATGGCGGAGGCTTGAGATGGACAAGACTACAGCACAACGGATTGCCCAGCGCTTCGTCGGCCTGCCGCTGGAACAGCGGCGCCAGATCCTGCAGAAAATGAGCGAGAGCGGGCAGAGCTTCAAGCTGCTGCCGATTGCCGTGACCCGCCACGATGTCACACGGATTCCGCTGTCCTACGCCCAGCAGCAGATGCTGATCCTCTGGCAACTGGACCCGGACAACAGCGCCTATAACGTGCCGATGGCGGTGCGCCTTGCGGGTGCCCTGGATGAGGCGGCAATGGGCCGCGCCCTCGGCTTGCTGGTCCAGCGCCACGAGGCCTTGCGTACGCGCTTCGTCTCGGTGGAGGGCGAGTTTCATCAGGAGATCCTGCCACGGTCGCCGGTCGTCCTGGAGCGGATCGACGTCGCGGCCCAGCCCGCCGAAACCCTTGAGGCGCGGCTCCAGGCCCTGGTCGGGGCCGAACTGGCGGCACCGTTCGACCTGCTGGAAGGTCCCTTGCTGCGGGTCAGGCTCTGGCGCCTGAGTGAGTCCGAGCACGTCCTGACCCTGTGCATGCACCACAGTGTGTCGGACGGGTGGTCGGGCGAACTGCTGGTCCGGGAGTTCGTCGGGTTCTACCTCGCCGAGGTGGCCGGGACCGGTGCAAACCCGCCGCCCCTGCCGATCCAGTATGCCGATTATGCGATCTGGCAACGTGCCTGGCTGGAAGCCGGGGAGGGCGAGCGGCAGTTGGCCTACTGGAAGCAGCAACTGGGCGAGGAGCAGCCGGTGCTGGAGTTGCCCCTGGACCACGAGCGTCCGGCCACGGCCAGTCATCGCGGTGCCATTGTCCACGCCCATCTGCCCGCGCCGTTGGCGGCGCAGCTCAAGAGCCTGGCCCGGCAGAACGGCCAGACCGTCTTCATGCTGGCCCTGGCGGCTCTGGCCGTGGTGCTGGCGCGCTACAGCGGCCAGGCCGATATCCGTATCGGTGCGCCGAACGCCGGGCGTAACCGCGAGGAGCTGGAGGGGTTGATCGGTTTCTTCATCAACACCCAGGTCCTGCGGATCCAGGTGGACGAGCGCGACAGCCTGGAGCAGTTGCTGGAACAGGTGAAGCAGGTGGTGACCGGCGCGCAATCCCATCAGGAACTGCCCTTCGAGCAGCTGGTGGACGCCCTGGCGCCGGAGCGCAACCTGAGCCACAACCCGTTGTTCCAGGTCAAGATCAACCAGAACGTCCTCGCTTCGCGCAGCAACGCTGCGCCGGTGCACACGGCCCTGAGCGTCGAGGCGTTCCCGATCGGCGTGGCCGATGCGCGCTTCGACCTGGCCCTCGACTTCACCGATACGCCGGAGGGAATCGAGGCTGAATTCACCTACGCCACGGACCTGTTCGAGGTCGCGACCATCGAGCGCCTGGCGGCGGCCTGGCATCAGGTACTGGGGTGGATGGCGGGTGGCGCTGCCGGCCGCCTGCTGGAACATCCGCTATCGGCTGCCGTCGCGCCGCCAGCGGCGGTCGCCGGTTTTGCCCATGCCGATTTCCTTGCACTGTGGGCCCGGGGACTGCAGGCTGGCCGCGGCAAACCGGCGCTGCGCTGCGCTGCGCAGTTGATCGACTACGACCAGCTTGAGCACCGTTCCAACCAGCTCGCACGTTATCTGCAGGCCGAGGGCATCGTTGCCGGCGACGTGGTCGCCCTGTGCCAGGAGCGTTCCATCGAGTGGGTGGTGGGGTTGCTCGCCGTGCTCAAGGCCGGGGCGGTGTACCTGCCATTGGACACCCAGCAACCGGCCGAACGCCTGCAGCAATTGTTGAAGGACAGCGGCGCGGTCCTGCTGATCCATGCGCCGGACGATGACAAGTGCGCCGGCCTGGGGATCTGCCCGGTGCTGGCCCATGCTCCGGAACAGTGGGCCGATCACGGCGTCGACGCGCTGGCGACCCGGGTCGATCCCGAACAACCGGCCTATATCATCTACACCTCCGGTTCGACCGGGCAACCCAAGGGCGTGCTGATCACTCATCGTGCCCTGGCCAACTATGTACAAGCGGTGTTGCAACGCCTGCAACTGACTTCCGAGGCGAGCATGGCGCTGGTCTCGACCATTGCCGCCGACCTGGGTCACACCCAACTGTTCGGTGCCCTGGCGGGCGGGCGGTTGCTGCACCTGATGGCCCATGAGCATGCATTCGACCCGGACAGCTTCGCGGGCTACATGGCCGAGCACCGGGTCGATGTGCTGAAAATCGTCCCGAGCCATCTGCAGGGCCTGTTGCAGGCGGCACGCCCGGCGGACGTGCTGCCACGGCAGTTGCTGATTCTCGGTGGCGAGGCCAGCAGTTGGGCGCTGATCGAACAGGTGCGCAAGCTGGCGCCGGACTGCCGGATCATCAACCACTACGGGCCGACGGAAACCACCGTGGGCATCCTCACCCACGAGGTGCAACAGCGCCTGGACGGTTGCCGCACGGTGCCGGTCGGCCAACCCCTGGACAATGACCAGGCGCGGGTGCTGGATGCCTACCTGAACCCGGTGGCCGAACGTGTTAGCGGTGAGTTGTACCTGGGCGGCGCGGGCCTGGCCCAGGGATACCTGGGACGGGCGGCCATGACCGCCGAGCGCTTTGTCCCGGACCCGGCCGCGGTGCATGGCGAGCGCCTGTACCGGGCCGGCGACCGGGCGCGCTGGGTCGGGGGGTGCCTGGAGTACCTGGGCCGGGCCGACGATCAGGTGAAGATCCGTGGCTATCGGGTCGAACCCGGTGAGGTCGCCCAGTGGTTGCTGGCCCTGGACGGCGTGGCAGAGGCGGTGGTCCTGGCCCTGCCCCTGGAGAGCGATGCGACGCGCCTGCAACTGGTGGCCTACTGTGTGGCGGCGACGGGTGTCGCGTTGCAGGTCGAAGCCCTGCGTCAGCAATTGCAGGCCGGCTTGCCGGAGTACCTGGTGCCGGCGCAGATTCTCTTGCTGGAGCGCCTGCCGCTGACCGCCAACGGCAAGCTCGACAAGCGTGCCTTGCCCAGGCCGGGCGCGGTCAAGCAGCAGTACACCGCGCCGGTGGGCGAGATCGAGGAGAAACTGGCGGCGGTCTGGGCCGATGTGCTTAAGCTGGAGCGGGTTGGCACCACCGACAACTTCTTCGAACTGGGCGGCGATTCGATCCTCAGCCTGCAGATCATCGCCCGGGCCAAGCGCCAGGGGATCAAGCTGAGTCCCAAGCAGTTGTTCGAGAAACAGACCATCGGCCAACTGGCGGCGGTGGCCAGGCTGATCGAGAAAAAAGCGCCGGCCGAAGCGCCGTCGCAGATCAGCGGCGAGCAACCGTTGCTGCCGATCCAGGCGCGATTCTTCGAGAGCGACATCCCCCAGCGGCATCACTGGAACCAGTCGGTGATGCTCAAGGCCCGCGATCCGCTGGACGCCGGCGCCGTCGAAGTGGCGTTGTCGGCGCTGGTGGAGCACCACGACGGCCTGCGCCTGAGCTTCGCGCAGCACGACGGTGAGTGGCGAGCGCGCTATTCGACGGCCCGCAGCGCCGAGCTGCTGTGGTTGCGCGAACTGGATGACGCCACGCAACTCACCGCCCTGGCCGACGAGGCCCAGCGCAGCCTGGATCTCGAGAAGGGTCCGTTACTGCGCGCGGTCCTGATCAACCTGGCCGAGGGCGGGCAACGCCTGCTGCTGGTGATCCATCACCTGGTGGTGGATGCCGTGTCCTGGCGGGTACTGCTCGAAGACCTGCAAGGCGCCTACCAGGCCGTCGCCCAGGGCAAGGCCCCGGCGCTGGCGGCCAAGAGCACATCGTTCAAGGCCTGGGCCGAACACCTGCACCGTTATGCCGCCAGCCCGGAGCTGGCGCGGGAACTGGGCTACTGGCAGGCGCAGTTGCAGGGTGTCAGTGACACCCTGCCTTGTGATCGTCCTGACGGTGGCCAGCAACAACGTCACGCGGCCTCGGTCCGTACGCACCTGGATGCCGGCCTGACCCGGCGCCTGCTCCAGGAGGCGCCGGCGGCCTACCGGACCCAGATCAACGACCTGCTGCTGACCGCCCTGGCGCGGGTGATCGGCCGCTGGACGCGGCAAGCGGATGTGCTGATCCGCCTCGAAGGCCACGGTCGCGAAGACCTGTTCGACGACCTCGACCTGAGCCGCACCAGCGGCTGGTTCAGCACGCTCTATCCGGTGAAACTCAGCCCCGCGGATTCGCTGGGTGGTTCGATCATGACCATCAAGGAGCAATTGCGCGCGGTGCCGAACAAGGGCATCGGTTATGGCGTCCTGCGTTACCTCGGTTCGTCGGCGGCCCGCCAGGCCTTGCAGGCCCTGGCCGAGGGCAGCATCGTGTTCAACTACCTGGGCCAGGTCGACCAGGGTGTCGAGGCCGCGGACGGCCTGTTCCTCCTGTCCGGGGAGAGCAGCGGCCAGGGCCAGGACGACGAGGCGCCACTGGGCAGCCTGATCAGCATCAACGGTCAGGTCCAGGGTGGTGAACTGCAACTGCACTGGGGCTTCAGCCGCGAGGTCTTCGACACCCCGACCCTGCAGCGACTGGCCGATGACTACCGTCGCGAGCTCGAGGCGCTGATCGCCCATTGCACCGCCGAGGGTGTCGCCGGCGTGACCCCTTCGGACTTCCCGCTGACCCGCCTGACCCAGGAACAACTGGGGCGCCTGCCGGTGGCCGTGCAGGACATCGCCGATATCTATCCGCTGTCGCCGATGCAGGAAGGCTTGCTGTTGCATACCCTGCGCGAGCCGGGCTCGGGTATCTACCTGATGCAGTATTGCTACCTGATCGACCACGCCATCGACCGGGACGCCTTTACCCGCGCCTGGCAGACCGTGGTCGAGCGCCATGAGGTATTGCGCACCTCGTTCTGCTGGGACGTCAGCGATGCCATCGTGCAGATCGTCCATCGCAGTGCGACGCCGGATATCCGTTTCATGGACTGGCAAGGCGTGGATGCCGCCGACTACGAAGCACGTCTGAGCGCCGAGCTGGGTGCCGAGTTGCAGCAGGGCTTCGACCTGGCCGGCGAAGTGCCGTTCCGTTTGCGCCTGATCCAGCTCGGGCCGCAGCGCTACGGCTTTGTCCTGAGCAATCACCATATCCTGCTCGATGCCTGGTGCCGGATGGGCATCGTCGCGGAATTCTTCGAACTCTACGGCGCCCTGGTCGACGGGCGCATCAGCCAACTGCCGTTGCCGTCGCGTTACCGCGATTTCATTGCCTGGTTGCAGGATCGCGACGAACAGGCCTCGCGGGCGTTCTGGCAGCGCGAACTGGCCGGCTTCGAACAGCCGACCGCGTTGCCGTTCGACCGGGTGATCAGCCGTGATGCCGGGACTTCGTCCACCGGCGACTGCCTGAGCCGCCTGAGCCTGGACGACACGCGCAAGCTTTCCCAGGTCGCCCAGTCCAGCCAGTTGACCCTCAACACCCTGGTGCAGGCGGCCTGGGCGGTGGTCCTGCATCGCTACAGCGGCCAGCGCGACGTGTTGTTCGGCGTCACGGTGGCCGGTCGGCCGGTGGAGTTTCCCGAAATGCAGGCGACGGTGGGGCTGTTCATCAACAGTATTCCACTGCGGGTCCGTATCCCCGGCGCCGAGGGCGCGCAGACGGTCAAGGGCTGGCTGCAAGGGCTGCAGCAACACAACCTGGAACTGCGCGAACATGAACACCTGCACCTGGTGACCATCCAGGGCAGCAGCGAGGTCGGCAAGGGCCAGGCGCTGTTCGACAGCCTGTTCGTGTTCGAGAACGCGCCGATCGAAGATAGCATCGGCGAACAGGCCGACAGCATGAAGATCGAGTCCGGTTCGTCGCGGACCCATACCAACTACCCGATCACTGTGGTGATCTACCCGGGCGCGAGCCTGGGCCTGCACCTGTCCTACGACGAGCGGGTGTTCGAAGTGGCGACGGTCGAGCAGTTGCTGATGGACCTGCGCGAGGTGCTGTTGACGTTTGCCGCCGGGGTCGAGATGGACTTCCAGCAACTGGCCGCCGTGCCACAGCCGCGGCCGGTCGTGCCGGCGAGTGCCGGGGCGGCGGTCAGCGACGACCTGCACCAGGGCTATGCGCGGTTGTTCCAGCGCACCGCGCGGCGGCTGCCGGAGCAGGTGGCCGCCACCTGCATGGGGCAGAGCTGGCGTTATCGCGAACTGGATGAACACAGCGGGCGCCTGGCGCAATCGCTGCAGGCCGAAGGTGTGCAGGCCGACGACCTGGTGGCGGTCCTCGGCGAGCGCGGCTTGCCGTTGCTGGGCACGGTGGTCGCGGCGTTCAAGGCCGGTGCCGGCTATCTGGGACTGGACCCGGCGCTGCCGGCCCAGCGCCTGGCGGATATCCTCACCCTCAGCGGCAGTGGCGTGCTGGTCTGCACCGCCGCCTGCCAGGCCCTGGCCGTTCAGTTGCTGGAGCGCATCGCAGTCGATGCCCGTCCGCGGCTGCTGGTCTGGGAGCAGGTGCTGGAGCAGGCCCAGTCGCTCACGCCGCTGGCCGCGTTACCTGCGAATGCGGCGCAGCACCTGGCCTATGTGATCTTCACCTCGGGGTCCACCGGCATGCCGAAAGGGGTGATGGTGGAGCAGGCGGGGATGCTCAACAACCAGTTGAGCAAGTTGCCCTACCTGGGCCTGACCGAGGCCGATGTGATCGCCCAGACCGCGTCCCAGAGCTTCGATATTTCCGTCTGGCAGTTGCTGACGGCCGGCCTGTGCGGGGCCCGGGTCGAGATCGTCCCGGCGGCTATTGTCCAGGATCCGGCGGCGTTGCTGCGGCATGTGGAAGAGACCGGTATCACCGTGCTCGAAGTGGTGCCGGCGCTGATCCAGGGATTGCTCGACCGGCCGCCGGCCAGCTTGGCGAGCCTGCGCTACCTGTTGACCACCGGTGAGGCCATGGCCCCGGCCCTGGCCGAGCGCTGGCTACGCCAGTATCCGGATATCCCGCTGATCAACGCCTACGGTCCGGCCGAGTGTTCGGACGATGTGGCGCTGCACCGGGTGCAGTTGCAGGACCGCGAGCGGGCCTACCTGCCGATCGGCCTGGAGACCGACCACAACCGCCTGAGCGTGCTCAATGACCTGCTCGAACCGATGCCGGAGCGTGCCACCGGCGAGTTGCATATCGCCGGCATGGGCGTCGGTCGTGGTTATCTCGGTGATCCGAAACGCACGGCCCTGAGCTTCGTCCCCAACCCGTTCGGCACGACGCCGGGCGAGCGTCTTTACCGCAGCGGCGACCTGGCGCGACGCCGGGCCGCCGATGGTGTCCTGGAATACGTCGGCCGTACCGATTACCAGGTGAAGATTCGCGGGTTCCGCATCGAGCTGGGCGAGATCGAAGTCCGCCTGCAACAGCATGAGGCGGTGCGCGAGGCGGTGGTGGTCGATATCGACGGTCCCGGTGGCCGGCAGCTGGCAGCCTACCTGGTGCCCAGGGATGCGGCCTGGCTGGGTGAGGATTCGGGCGTATTGCGCAATGACCTCAAGGATCACCTGCGTGAACACCTGCCGGACTACATGGTACCCGCGCATCTGGTCCTGCTCGAACGGATGCCCCTGACCGCCAACGGCAAGCTGGACCGCAAGGCCCTGCCCAAGCCGGACGCGAGCCTGTTGCAGCACCGCTATGTGGCGCCGCAGACCGAACAGGAGCAGCAACTGGCGGCGATCTGGGCCGATGTGCTGAAAGTCGAACGGGTCGGCCTGGACGACAACTTCTTCGAACTGGGCGGGCATTCCTTGCTGGTGATGCAGGTGATGGTGCGGATCCGTGACCAGCTGCACATCGAGGTATCGCTCAATGAGCTGTTCGAACTGCCGGTCCTGGCTGACTTCAGTCGCGCGGTGCAGCAGAAAAACGGCCAAAGTGACCATGCACAGGACGAACTGGCTAAATCGCTGGCCGCCCTCAAACGTCTTACTGCGGAGGAAATCGATAATTTGATCGCTTAGCGGGAGAACACCAAAGTGCAAGAGCTGCTCGACTCCGTAAAATCTCTGTCCGTCCGGGAACGCAAGGCACTCTCGGCGTTGCTCAAGCGACAGGGTGTGAACCTGTACGGGGTGACCCCGATTTTCAGGCGGGAGTCCGAGGCGTCGTCGGTGCTGTCCTATGCCCAGCAGCGCCAATGGATTCTCTGGCAATTGGAGCCGGGCAGCGCCGCCTACAACATTCCGACGGCGCTGCGCCTGAAGGGTGGCCTGGATATCGAGGCCTTGCGGCGTAGTTTCGAGACGCTGATCCGGCGTCACGAAACCTTGCGTACCACCTTGCGCCAGGAAGGCGGGCAGGTGGTGCAGGTGGTGCATCCGCCCGAGGCGTTCACGCTGGCGGTGGAGGGGCTGGCGGTCGCGGAGCGTGACGACCTGGAGGAGCAGATCCGGCGTTGCGTGGAGGCGGAAGTACAACGCCCCTTCGACCTGGAGAACGGACCGTTGCTGCGTGTCCGCCTGGTAGCGGTCGGCCGTGACGATCATGTCCTGGTACTGACTCTGCACCACATCGTTTCCGATGGCTGGTCGATGCCGATCATGGTCGACGAGCTGGTCCGCCTGTACGACGGTTATCGCCAGGGCCGCGAGGCAGAACTCGCGGCCTTGCCGATCCAGTATGCCGACTATGCACAGTGGCAGCGCGACTGGATGGAAGCGGGCGAGCAGGAGCGGCAACTGGGCTACTGGAAAAGCCAGCTGGGCGGCGAGCAGCCGGTGCTGGAACTGCCCACCGATCGGCCGCGCCCGAGTCATCAGAGCCTGGCGGGGCAAAGCCTTGCCATCGACCTGGCGCCGGAACTGGCCCGCTCCCTGAAGGCCGTTGCCCGGCAGCAGGGCGTGACGCTGTTCATGCTGCTGCTGGCGTCGTTCCAGACGCTGTTGCATCGTTACTCCGGACAGACCGATATTCGCGTCGGGGTGGCCATTGCCAACCGCAGCCGGGTGGAAACCGAAGGCTTGATCGGCTTCTTCGTCAATACCCAGGTACTCAAGGCCGAGATCGACGCGCAAGCGCCCTTTGCCCAATTGCTGCAACAGGTGAAGAAAACCGCGCTGGAGGCCCAGGCCCATCAGGACCTGCCGTTCGAGCAACTGGTCGAGGCCCTGCAGCCGGAGCGCAGCCTGAGCCGCACGCCGCTGTTCCAGGTGATGTACAACCACCAGACCCAGGTCCGCGGTGAAGCCCGCGAGCTGGCCGGGCTGCGGGTCGAGGGGCTGGCCTGGGAGAAACGCACCGCACAGTTCGACCTGACCCTGGACACCTTCGAAAGCGACGATGCCCTGGGGGCCGCGCTGACCTATGCCAGCGACCTGTTCGACCACGCCAGCGTCGAGCGTCTGGCCGGGCATTGGCGTTGCCTGTTGCAGGCCATCGGCACGGATGCCGGGCAGAAGATTGCCGCCTTGCCGATGCTGGGCGACACGGAGCACGAGCAGACCCTCAAGGCCTGGAACCCGGCGACGACGAGCTACGCCAGCGACCGTTGCGTGCATGAGTTGATCGAGGCGCAGGCGTTGAAAACGCCGGATGCCCTCGCCGTGACCTGTGACGGGCAGAGCCTGAGCTACCATGAATTGAATGGTCGCGCCAACCAGCTGGCGCACAAGTTGCGCGAGTCGGGGGTGGGGCCGGACGTGCTGGTCGGCCTGGCGGTGGACCGCGGCCTGGAGATGATGGTCGGCCTGCTGGCGATCCTCAAGGCCGGTGGTGCCTATGTCCCGCTGGACCCGGACTATCCCGAGGACCGCCTGGCGTACATGATCGAGGACAGCCGGATCCGCCTGTTGCTGACGCAGACCCGCTTTGTCGGACAGTTGCCGGTACCGGCCACGGTCAACAGCCTGTGCCTGGACCAGGAGGGCGACTGGCTGGAAGGCTATCCGCAAGAGCAACTGCCGACCCTGGCCGGGCCCGATAACCTGGCCTATGTGATCTACACCTCGGGTTCCACCGGCAAGCCCAAGGGCACGCTGCTGCCGCACCGCAATATCCTGCGGTTGTTCGAGGCCACCGGGGCGCAGTTCGGGTTCGACGCGGGCGATGTCTGGACGATGTTCCACTCCTATGCCTTCGACTTCTCGGTCTGGGAGATCTTCGGTGCGCTGTTGTACGGCGGCCGGCTGGTCATCGTGCCGCGTGAAACCAGCCGTTCGCCGCAGGATTTCTATCCATTGCTGGTCAGCGAAGGGGTCACGGTCCTGAACCAGACGCCCTCCGCCTTCAAGCAACTGATGCGGGTGGCCTGCGAGGCGCCGCCGACACCTGCCCTGGCGCTGCGCTACGTGGTGTTCGGCGGTGAGGCGCTGGATGTCGGCAGCCTGCAACCCTGGTTCGAGCGTTTCGGCGACCGCTCGCCGCAACTGATCAACATGTACGGCATCACCGAAACCACGGTGCATGTCACCTATCGGCCGATCACTCGCGACGACCTGTCGCAGGCCACCGTCAGCCCGATCGGCGAGGTGATCCATGACTTGTCGTGGTATGTCCTGGATGCCGATTTCAATCCCGTGGCCCGGGGCTGCACCGGCGAACTGCATATCGGCCGTGCCGGCCTGGCGCGCGGCTATCACCGGCGTGCGGCGTTGACCGCCGAACGCTTCGTCCCCGATCCGTTCGATAAAGAGGGCGGCGGCCGCCTGTACCGTGCCGGCGACCTGGCCCGCTATCGCGCCGAAGGCGTCATCGAGTACGCCGGGCGGCTCGACCACCAGGTGAAGATTCGCGGTTTCCGCATCGAACTGGGCGAGATCGAAGCGCGCTTGCAAGAGCATGCCGATGTCCGCGAAGTCATTGTCATTGCCATCGACGGGCCGGGAGGCAAGCAACTGGCGGCCTACCTGGTGCCGACCGATCCGGCGCTGGCCGGGGCCGACGGCGACACCCAGGGCCAATGGCGTCGCGAGCTGAAGGCGTACCTCAAGTCCGTGGTTCCGGACTATATGGTTCCGGCGCACCTGATCGTGCTGGCAGGCATGCCGCTGACGGCCAACGGCAAGCTGGACCGCCGGGCGCTGCCGGCACCGGATGTCAGCCAGTTGCAGCAGACCCATGTGGCACCCGGCACCGAGCTGGAACAGCAACTGGCGGATATCTGGGCCCAGGTGCTGAAAGTCGAACGGGTCGGCCTGAGCGACAACTTCTTCGAACTGGGAGGCCATTCGTTGCTGGCGACCCAGGTGATTTCCCGGGTTCGCCAGACCCTGTCGCTGGACGTGTCGCTGCGTGATCTCTTCGAGTCCCAGGACCTGGCGGCATTCGTGCGCAGTGCGTTGCAGGAGCCGCCGGCCACTGCGGCCACACCGACTTTC
This sequence comes from Pseudomonas sp. Mn2068, assembly GCF_049319725.1. Lineage (NCBI taxonomy): Bacteria > Pseudomonadati > Pseudomonadota > Gammaproteobacteria > Pseudomonadales > Pseudomonadaceae > Pseudomonas > Pseudomonas sp. Mn2068. Next base: position 162,970 of record NZ_JBMOUG010000009.1, read on the forward strand.
GCCCTGGCGGATCGCAGCCAGCCGCTGGCGCTGTCCTATGCCCAGCAACGCCAGTGGATCCTCTGGCAGCTGGAGCCGGACAGCGCCGCCTATAACATCCCGGCGGCCCTGCGCCTCAACGGCAGCCTGGACAGCCAGGCGTTGCGGCGCAGCTTCGAGACCCTGATCGCCCGGCACGAAACCCTGCGCACCACCTTCCGCGAGGAGGGCGAGCAGGCCGTGCAAGTCATCCATCCGGCCACGGCATTTGCCTTGGCCGTGGAGCGACTGCCGGATGAGCTGGCGAGCGAACGGGAGGTCGCCATCCGTGAGTATGTGGAAGCCGAGGTCGGACGTCCGTTCGACCTGGTCCGCGGCCCGTTGCTGCGGGTCCGGCTGCTGCAACTGGGGGAGACCGAGCACGTGCTGGTGCTGACGCTCCACCATATCGTCGCCGATGGCTGGTCGATGCCGATCATGGTCGATGAACTGGTGCAACTGTACGCCGGCTACAGCCAGGGTCATGAGGTCGACCTGCAAGCCTTGCCGGTGCAGTACGCCGACTATGCCCAGTGGCAGCGCCAGTGGATGGCGGCAGGTGAGCAGGAGCGCCAGCTGGCCTACTGGACCCGGCAACTCGGTGGTGAACAACCGGTGCTGGAGCTGCCCACCGACCGGCCACGCCCGACGATCCAGAGCCATGTCGGCGAGCGCCTGGCCATCGAGCTGGCGCCCTCGCTGGCCGATTCGCTCAAGGCCGTCGCGCGCCAGCAGGGCGTGACGCTGTTCGTGTTGCTGCTGGCCTCGTTCCAGACCTTGCTGCACCGTTATTCCGGGCAGGCCGATATCCGCGTCGGCGTACCGATCTCCAACCGCACCCGGGTCGAGACCGAACGGCTTATAGGTTTCTTCGTCAACACCCAGGTGGTCCGTGCCGGATTCACGCAGGGCATGACGTTCAGCGAGTTGCTGCAGCAGGCGCGGCAGGCGGCGCTGGAGGCCCAGGCCCATCAGGACCTGCCGTTCGAGCAACTGGTGGAAGCCCTGCAACCGGAGCGCAGCCTGAGCCTCAGCCCGTTGTTCCAGGTGATGTACAACCACCAGAGCGAGGCGCCGGGTGAAGCCCGGCAATTGCCGGGACTGACGGTGGAAGGCTTGTCCTGGGACAGCCATGTCGCCCAGTTCGACCTGACCCTGGATACCCATGAACACGCCGACGGCCTGGGCGCCGCGCTGACCTGGTCGAGCGCGCTGTTCGACGCCTCGACCATCGAGCGCATGGCCGGTCACTGGCGCAACCTGTTGCTGGCCATCGCCGGCGGCGCCCACCAGCGGGTGGCCGAGCTGTCGATGCTCGCCGACGAGGAACGGCAGCGCATCGTGGGCGAGTGGAACCGCAGCGAAGCCTCGTATCCGATGACGCAATGTGTGCACGAACTGATCGTCGCACAGAGCTTGGAGACGCCGCAGGGCGTGGCCCTGCTGTTCGGCGATGGGCAGATGGACTACCAGCAGCTGGATCGCCAGTCCAATCGCCTGGCGCGCAGGCTGCGCGAGCTGGGCGTCGGCCCCGATGTGCTGGTCGGGGTCGCGCTGGAGCGTGGCCCGGACATGGTGGTCGGCCTGCTGGCGATCCTCAAGGCCGGGGGCGCCTATGTGCCGCTGGACCCGGATTTCCCGGCGGACCGCCTGGCCTACATGATGGAAGACAGCGGCCTGGCCCTGCTCTTGACGCACAGCCGCCTGGTGCCCGGCCTGGCGATTCCCGAGCAGGTGCGCAGCCTCTGCCTGGACACCTCGACGGACGAGTGGGCGGGCCTCGGCGATGCGCCGCTGGTCAATCTGGCCCAGCCGCAGAACCTGGCCTATGTGATCTATACCTCCGGTTCCACCGGCAAGCCCAAGGGGGTTGCCGTGTCCCATGGCGCCCTGGTCAATTTCCTCTTCAGCATGGCCGAGCAGCCGGGGATCGAACCGTCGGACCGGGTGCTGGCGCTGACCTCGCTGTCGTTCGATATCGCCGGGCTGGAGCTGTACCTGACGCTGATGCGCGGAGCCGCACTGGTTCTCTTGCGCCAGCAGGAGAACAAGGACCCGCAGGCGTTGCTGGCAGTCATCGAGCAACGGGCGGTCAATGTGATCCAGGCCACGCCGTCGACCTGGCGCATGCTGCTCGACAGCGCGCCGCCACGGGCTTTCGCCGGCTGCAGGATTCTCTGCGGTGGCGAGGCCCTGGGCGCCGAGCTGGCGCAGCGCCTGATCGAGCAGGCCGGGCATGTCTGGAACGTCTATGGTCCGACCGAGACCACCATCTGGTCGGCGCGACACTACCTGACCGCCAGCGACGATATCTGGCTGGGCCGGCCGATCGCCAACACCCGCCTGCATATCCTCAGCGACGATTTCGACGTGCTGCCGCCGGGTGCCCGGGGTGAATTGCTGATTGGCGGGCAGGGCCTGGCTCGTGGTTATCATCAGCGTCCGGGCCTGACGGCCGAGCGCTTCATTCCCGATCCGTTCGACCCGCAAGGCGGCGGTCGGCTGTACCGTACCGGTGACTTGACCCGCTATCGCGCCGAGGGGGTGATCGAGTACGCCGGGCGCCTGGATCACCAGGTGAAGATCCGCGGTTTCCGCATCGAGCTGGGCGAGATCGAGGCACGCCTGCAAGAGCACTGCGGTGTGCGTGAAGCGCTGGTCGTCGATATCGACGGCGCGGCGGGCAAGCAGCTGGCCGCGTACCTGGTGGCCGAGGATGCGACGCTGGTCCAGGGGGATGCGGCACGGCAGGAGCAGTTCCGGCGCGAGCTGAAGGACGTCCTGAAAGCCGCTCTGCCGGACTACATGGTGCCGGCTCACCTGGTGCTGCTGGAGCGCCTGCCGCTGACCCCCAATGGCAAGCTCGATCGCAAGGCCCTGCCGGCGCCACAGGCCAGCCTGTCACAAGCGGAGCACGTTGCGCCGCGGACAGCGCTGGAGCAGCAACTGGCGACGATCTGGGCGGATGTACTGAAGGTCGAGCGGGTCGGCCTGGAGGACAATTTCTTCGACCTGGGCGGGCATTCGCTGCTGGCGACCCAGGTGATTTCCCGGGTTCGCCAGGGCCTGCAGGTCGAACTGTCCCTGCGCAGCCTGTTCGAGACCGGCAACCTCGCCGAGTTCGCCGAACTGGCGGGGCAGGGCACGGCCAGCCAGGCCCCGGCTTTTGTCCGGGTGAATCGCGAGCAGCCGCTGGGGTTGTCCTATGCCCAGCAGCGCCAATGGTTTCTCTGGCAGCTGGAGCCTGAGAGCGCCGCCTACAATATCCCGGCGGCCCTGCGTCTCGACGGTGTCCTGGAGGTCGAGGCCTTGCGTCGCAGCTTCGAGGCGCTGGTCACGCGCCATGAAACCCTGCGCACGACGTTCTGCCAGGACGGTGGGCAGGCCCGCCAGATCATCCGGCCGCCGGCGCCTTTCGTGCTCGATGTCGATCAGCCGGACCGGGTGCTCTCGGAGGCGGACATCGCCGCGTACATCGACGAGGAAATCCGCCGGCCGTTCGACCTGGAGCAAGGACCGCTGTTGCGGGTCCGGCTGCTGCGCCTGGGGGCGCAAGCCCATGTGCTGGTGGTGACCCTGCACCATATCGTGGCCGACGGCTGGTCGATGCCGGTCATGGTCGACGAGCTGGTGCAGTTGTATGAAGGCTACAGCCAGGGCCGCGAGGTCGAATTGCCGGCACTGCCGATCCAGTACGCCGACTACGCCGTCTGGCAGCGCCAGTGGATGGCGGCCGGGGAGCAGCGTCGCCAGCTCGATTACTGGCAGGCCCGATTGGGCGGTGAGCAACCGGTGCTGGAGCTGCCCTTCGACCGGCCGCGTCCCACGCACCAGAGTTATGCCGGGGAGCGGCTGGCGGTCGAACTCGATGCCGGGTTGACCCAGGCGCTCAAGGCCACGGCCCGCGAGCAGGGCGTGACCCTGTTCATGTTGCTGCTGGCGTCGTTCCAGACCCTGTTGCAGCGCTATTCCGGGCAAGCCGATATCCGTGTCGGCGTGCCGATCGCCAACCGTGCCCGGGTCGAGACCGAGCGGCTTATAGGTTTCTTCGTCAATACCCAGGTGCTCAAGGCCGATTTTTCGCCCGAGCTGAGCTTCCGTGAATTGCTGCAACAGGTGAAAAAGACCGCCCTGCAGGCCCAGGGGCATCAGGACCTGCCGTTCGAACAGTTGGTGGAAGCCCTGCAACCGGAACGCAGCCTGAGCCACAGCCCGCTGTTCCAGGTGATGTACAACCACCAGACCCAGGTGCGTGGTCCGGGCCGTCAGCTGCCGGGCCTGCAGGTCCAGGGCCTGGCGTCGGACAGCCACACGGCGCAGTTCGACCTGACCCTGGACACCAGCGAGGGCGATGACGGCCTCGGTGCCACGCTGACCTATGCCAGCGCCTTGTTCGAGCGCAGCACTATCGAGCGCATGGCGCGTCACTGGCGCACGTTGCTGGAGGCGATCACGGTCAATGTCGACCGGCGTGTTGCTGACATGCCGTTGCTGGCCGACGCCGAACGGCAGCAGATCGAGCAGGAGTGGAACCGCACCGGCAGCGACGCGCCCGTGCAGCAGTGCATCCACGAACTGATTGCCCGGCAGGCTCGGGCGACGCCCCAGGCGACCGCGCTGCTCTGGGGGGAAACCGAACTGGACTACCGGCAGTTGGACCTGCGCTCCAACCAGCTGGCCCGACGCCTGAGTGAAGAGGGGGTCGGCCCCGATGTCCTGGTGGGGATCGCGGTGGAGCGTGGGCCGGACATGCTGATCGGCCTGCTGGCGATCCTCAAGGCTGGCGGTGCCTATGTGCCGCTGGACCCGGATTTCCCCGAGGATCGCCTGGCCTACATGATGGAGGACAGCGGGCTGGCGCTGCTGCTGACGCAGAGTCAGCTGGTGTCGCGCCTGCCGATTCCGGCGCGGATCCGCAGCCTGTGCCTGGACCTGTCCGCGCAATGGCTGGAGGGGGTCAGCGACGCCCCGCTGGTCAATCTCGCGCAGCCGGAAAACCTGGCGTACGTGATCTACACCTCCGGTTCCACCGGCAAGCCCAAGGGGGTCGCCGTGCGGCATGAAGGCTTGAGCAATTTCCTCTTCAGCATGGCCGTGCAACCCGGTGTCGAGGCTGGCGACCGGGTGCTGGCGCTGACCTCGCTGTCGTTCGATATCGCCGGGCTGGAACTGTACCTGCCATTGATGCGCGGGGCGGCGGTGGTGCTGTTGCACACCGATGAGAACAAGGACCCGCAAGCCTTGCTGGCGGTGATCGAACAACAGGCGGTCAGTGTCATCCAGGCCACGCCGTCGACCTGGCGCATGTTGCTCGACAGTGCGCCGGCGCGAGCGTTTGCCGGACGCAAGGTGCTCTGCGGCGGCGAGGCGTTGAGTGGCGAACTGGCACAGCGCCTGATCGCCCAGGCCGGGCATGTGTGGAACGTCTATGGCCCGACCGAGACCACCATCTGGTCGGCCTGCCATTACCTGACATCCAGCGACGATGTCTGGCTGGGTCGCCCCATCGCCAATACCACGCTGCATATCCTCGGCGAGGATTTCGATACCTTGCCGTTGGGCGCGCGGGGTGAGCTGCTGATCGGGGGCCAGGGCCTGGCCCGTGGTTATCATCAGCGTCCGGCGCTGACCGCCGAACGCTTCGTTCCCGATCCCTTCAGCGAACAGGGCGGGGCACGCCTGTATCGCACCGGCGACCTGACGCGCTATCGCGCCGGGGGCGTGATCGAGTACGTCAGCCGTCTCGACCACCAGGTGAAGATTCGCGGCCTGCGCATCGAACTGGGCGAAATCGAAGCACGCCTGCAAGAACACGCAGCGGTGCGGGCAGCCAGTGTCATCGATATCGAGGGGCCGGCGGGCAAGCAACTGGCGGCCTATGTGGTATTGGCCGAAGCGGGGGCCGGGCTGTCCCTGGACGTCCTGCGCGGCGAACTCAAGGCTCACCTGAAGGCCGGATTGCCTGACTATATGGTGCCGGCGCACCTGGTGGTGCTGGAGCGGATGCCGCTGACGCCGAACGGCAAGCTCGACCGCAAGGCGCTGCCGACACCGGTCGCCACGGCTTCCGGGCAAACCCATGTGGCCCCGCGTACCGAGCTGGAACAGCGCCTGGCAGCCATCTGGGCCGAGTTGCTGAAGGTCGAGAGCGTCGGCTTGAACGACAACTTCTTCGAGCTGGGCGGACACTCGCTGCTGGTGATTTCGCTGGTCGGCCGGCTGCGGGAAACCTTCGATGTGACCCTCAAGCTGCATGACTTCCTGTTGATGGAAACCCTGGCCGACCTGGCGGACTTCATGCGCGAAGGCGAGGCGAAAGTGAAGACGCCGGTGATCGCCATGAACGCCTGCCGTACGGAGGCCGCGCCGTTGTTCTGCCTGCCGCCGGGTGGTGGTGGTACTTACTCCTACTACCCGTTGGCGGGGCAACTGAAGGACAGCCGGCGCGTCTATGGCCTGGTCAATAAAAGCTACGTGGTGCCTGGCTGGTTCGATCGCACCTGGGAGGAAATGGTCGCTTACTACGTCCAGCAGATCAGGCATACCCAACCCGAAGGGCCTTACAACCTGCTGGGTTGGTCCCTGGGCGGTGCCCTGGCGCTTGAAGTGGCCCATGTGCTGGAGAGTGCTGGTGAGCGGGTGGACTTCCTCGGCCTGGTGGACACCAGCCTGCCTGCGGCGCTGGAGGTCTTTGCCCCCGAGCAGGAGCCGGTGGCGGATGCCGCGCAGGAGGAACAGAGCCTGTTCGCCAATCTGGTCGGCAGCCTCGTGGCGTTTGTCCCCGGGGTCGAGGAGCAGACCATCGTCGGGCTGATCGAACAGGCCAGGGCGCAGTCGAGCGATGAGCAGGCAATTGCCGACTGGGTCATCGATCAGGTGGCGCTGGCCGGTGGTGTCAGTGCCGAGGGCTTGCGTGAGGTCTACCGCGATATCGCGGTGCAGGACGAAATCGAGACCGGCTACCGCCTGCTGCGCACCAACGCGCTCCTGAGCGAGGCCTTTACGCTCAAGCCGTTGCGGGTCAAGCCGGACTGCTGGTGGGCGGGGGCGAGCAAGACCGCCGGGGAAATCAGCGCGGCGCAGGCGGTGCTGGTGGAGCAGTGCTCAGCCGACGGGCTGGCGGCTTCAACGGTGCTGGAGGAGAACCATGACAGCATCATTCTCTCCCAGGGGTTGTTGACGGCAGTGCTGGAACGCTTGAAAACGCGCAACTGACGGAGGCGGAATGAAAAAAGCCAGGGAGTATTCCCTGGCTTTTTTTTGCGCGGTGTTCAGGGGGGGGCGGCAACAGGCATAAAAAAACCAAGGGTCGCCCCTTGGTTGGGTACTGCGTTCAAGCTGTGCGGCGCCCCCGTGGCAGAGGCGCCGCCTTCAGTCAGAAGTCGCCACGCAGGGTGACCATGAAGTTGCGCGGTTCGCCGTAGTAGCTGCCGCGACGCAACTCGCCGGTGGCTTCGTAGTACTTCTTGTCGAAGACGTTCTTCAGGTCGAACGACAGTTTCCAGTGATCGTCCAGCTTGTAGGCCGTGCGGGCATCCCAGATTGCACGGCCAGGGTTGGCGACGGTCTGGCCTTGGTACTGCGACGAGTAGCCGCTCTGGGTCGAAACACCACCGCCGACGCTCAGGCGATTCAGGTCGCCTTGCAGGTTGTACATGGTGGAAACGCGCAGCATATGTTTCGGGGTTTCCGCGTCGATGGATTTGCCGTCGTCGCCACGGGTGATGTTGTAGGTGTAACCGGCCGCCATCTGCCAGCCGGTGGCGATCTCGCCGCTCGCTTCGAGTTCTACACCCTTGCTGGTGCTGGGTGGACCGTTCTCGTAGCACGAACCGTCGGCGTTGAACTGTGGGCAACTGACGTTCTCTACTGCACGGTACAGGTCTTTTTGCTTGATATAAAAGACCGCTGCCGACAGATTCAGGCGCCCGTCGTACAGTGCACCCTTGATACCTGTTTCATAGTTGGAACCGGTGGTCGGGTCCAAGCCTTTGCCAGACTCGTCGCGGTAGTTGCTTTGTGGACGGAAGATATCCGCATAACTGGCATACCACGACCATTGCTCGTTCAGGTCGTAGATAAGTCCGGCGAACGGCGTGAATTTCTTGTCTTCGCGGTAGTTGTTGGTAGTGACTGACGTTGGGGTGGCAGTGTAGTCATCCCGAGTATTGTCGTTCTTGTACCAGCTCAGACGGCCGCCGAGTACCAGGCTCAGGGGTTCGGCCAGACGCAGGCGCAGAGTGCTGTAGAGGCCATATTGGCGCTGGGTGATGTCATCCAGACTCTGCCAGGCCGGCTGCTGTGGCTTGGGGATGAGATTGTGGTTGGGGTCGAATACGTTGATTGGCAGGCCGATATCAGTCTGGGCTTGCTTGCTCAGGGTATGTTGCTGCGACCAGTTCGCGCCCACCATCAACTCATGAGTCAAACCGAAGGCGTCGAAGTTGCCCGAGACGTGTCCGTCAATTCCCTTGCTGGTGATGTACTCGCGTCGGAACTGCGTGGCGCTCAGCTCTGTGTTGCTCAAGGTGACAGGGTCGACGGCGCCTTGAGCATAAGCTACGCGTTGGTTGAACATGCTTTCTGACTGAGTTACCGATAATTTGGAGGTCCAGTTATCGTTGATATGGTGCTCGAGGTCGGCGAAGACTTCGTTGACTTCGATTTCGTGGCGGTTCCAGTCCTGGCCCAGAGAGGTGGAGCGTGAGACATCGAGGGCGTGTCCGTCGGTGTAGCGGGGTAGACCGTAGATCGTATAACCCTCGTAGATCGTACGCTGGTGACGCAGGCCGACGGCCAGGGTGGTGGCGTCGTTCAGATCGGCTTCGACGATCCCGTACAGCAACGGGGTCTGGGAGTTGAGGCCGTCCTGGAAGTAACCGCGATCCTCGTAGGCGACTACGGCGCGACCGCGCAGGGTGCCTTGATCGTTCAGCCGGCCGCTGCCGTCCAGGTCCATGCGGTAGTTGTCCCAGGAACCGGCGCTGGTGCTGATCGAGAAGCGCGGATCGGCGGTAGGGCGCTTGCGCACCAGGTTCACCGCGCCGCCTGGATTACCGACCCCCACTAGCAGACCCGCGGAGCCCCGCAAGACTTCGACACGGTCGAATACCGCCATGTCGGGACGTAGCCAGCCAGTGAGATTATAGGCCAGTCCCGGTACGCCATCGATCAGATAGCTGTCGTCTTCCAGGGTGAAACCCCGGGAGTTGAATACGTTACCGCCGAAGTTGCGGTTGGAGCGGGTGATACCAGTGGTCTGGGCCAGTACCTCATCGAGCTTTGTGAGGTTCTTGTCGTCCATCTGCTGGCGGGTGACCACCGTCACCGATTGCGGGATCTCGCGCAGGGTGTGGGGCGTCTTGCCGATGGTCACCGCGCCTGTGGTGTAGGAGCCGGTGCCGTCGGTGCTGGTGCCGAGCATCTGGCCGCCGATGGTCGTGGCCGCCAGGTTCACGCCCGAGCTGGCGCCGGTGGCGGGGGCGTTGCTCAGGGTCAGCGTATCGCCCTGCATGCTGTAGTTCACACCGCTGTTCTTCAGCAGCTCACTGGCCGCCTGGCCGGGAGTCAGCTTGCCCTTTACCGCGCCACCTTGCAGTCCCTTGACCCGCTCCGGGTTGTACAGCACCTGGATATTGCCCTGGCGCCCCAGTTCCTGCAGGGCGCTCGCCAGCGACTGCGCCGGAATGTTGAACTCGAACTCCTGGGCCTGGACCTGGGCGGCCATCGGCAGTGCCAGCGCCATCCCCATGGCGCTGAGCGAAACAGGCGAGCAGAAGAGCTGGCGAACCAGCAACGCTTTGCTCAAAGGGGTCAGTCGGTGTGTTTTCGGCATTGTTTCAGCTCTTTTTAAAGTGTCGGAGAAGCGAGTAGGAATTGTTATCACTTGAGAAGAAGACGCACCGGCTCGACAAAATCGGAAAAAAAAGAAGAAAAAATTCGCTGAGGGGGCTTTCTTCCATGGCGCCTGCGCGGTGGACGCAGGGCCGGAGGGGACTGTCGGGTCGTTGGCTATAGGGAAGAACGAAACGGGCGCGGGGAAATTTAGGGCGGGGTTGCTCCCGCGTGGCACGCACGGGAGCGAGGGCACTCGGTGATCAGGCCGGCAGGGCTTGCCGCTCGACGCGCTCGACCTGGATCTGCCCGGCCTGCATCCGCACCAGCTGGTCGGCGACCGAGAAGTAGCGGTCGTCGTGGGAGATCACGATGATGGTCTTGCCCTGCTGTTTGAGCTCCGGCAGCAACTCGGTGTAGAACACCCGGCGGAAGGCCGGATCCTGGTCGGCGGCCCATTCGTCGAACACCAGCACCGGACGCTGGTCGAGCCAGGCGTTGATCAGGGCCAGGCGCTTGCGCTGGCCGGTGGACAGGTCGGTGGTGGTGAAGCTGCCGTCGCGGATGCTGACCTTGTGGGCGATATCCAGGCGTTCCAGGTACTTGATCGATTCCGGCGGCAACGGGTTGCTGCCCTGGGTCACTTCGTCGAACAGGTAGTAGTCGGCGAAGATGGTGGTGAACAGCTGCCGGTAGTCGTCCAGGCCCTCGGCGGTGACTGCCTTGCCGTTGAGGCGGATCTCGCCCTGCTGCGGGGTATACAGGCCCAGCAGCAGCTTGATCAGGGTGGTCTTGCCGCAACCGTTCTCGCCGACGATGAACAGGATTTCGCCTTGCTGGATGGTCAGGCTCACCGGCCCCAGGTGGAAGGCCTGGCTGCCTTCGACCTGCGGGTAGTCATAGCGCAGCTGGTGCAGTTCGATGCTTTGCAGCGGGGCCGGATCGACGGCGCGGTCGCTGACCAGCAGGTGCGGTTCCGGGGAAGAAAAACGCCACGACAGCTCGGCGATACGGCGGAAGGCGATCTCGGCGCGGCTGATGCTCGGCAGGGTGTTGATCAACTGTTCCAGCGGACCCTTCATGTACAGCATGACCAGCACGAAGCCGCCGAGCACGGTCTTGTCGGTGGTGGGCCAGAGCGCCTGGAAGGCGATGGCGATACCGATGACGGCGAAGAACAGCATCGACCCGAAGGTTTCCGCGCTGACGAAGATGTTCGCCGCGCGGATGTTGGCCTTGCAGATGCGTTCGGTGGTGCCGTGAATCTGCTCGTCGAGCATGTGCTGGCGGCGCTTGCGCTGGATCCGCAGTTCCTTGGCCCCGCCGGAAATCGCCTGGTAATGCTTCTGCAGGTCGTCTTCGCCGTCCCGGGCCTTGAGAATGCTGCGCATGCCGAAGCGGTGGGCGAGGAACTGCGCGCCGGTCCCGATGATCACGGTCAGCACGGTCAGCAGCAGGATCTGCCAGGACAGCATCGCCAGGTAGGACAGGCAGCCGATGGTCACGGTGAAGGAAATCACCATCGGTGCCACCGACAGGGCAAAGGAACTGATGGTGCCGACATCATTGAGCAGCACCGGGATCAGCCGGTGGGCGCGGTAGCGCTCCAGTTGCTCGATGGGGGCCACCAGGACCTTGGCGGCCAGTTCGCGGCGCAGCTTGGCGACCACCCGCTGGCCGACATAGTTGGTCAGCAGGTTGGAGACGGTGGAGCAGGCCAGGGTCAGGAGGCACAGCCCGCCGAACAGCAGGGCGGTATGGGTATCCGGGCCGCCGACCGCGTTCATGGCGCTGTTGATGGTCGCCAGCAGCGCCGTGACACTGAGGCCACTGACAATCCCCAGCGCGGCCGAGAGCGCGACCAGTAGCCAGAAAGGCTTGAGGATCCTCAGGGTTTCCTGGGCGAGGCTTTGTGCTTGGAGGGTCATGGGGTCTACTCGTGATGGTTCGTCGGCGCCGCCGGGTGGGGCGGCGCCTTGATCTCTTAAAGGACGAGAGGGTCTGGCCGTGATTTAGCGTCAGAGCTCGCGGGCAACCCGAAAGCCCAGCCAGTCGCCGCGGGTGATCGCGCTGCGTTCGTTGCGGTTGCCGGAACGGGAAAAGATCGGCGCTTCGGTCCAGTCATTGCCGCGAATCGAACGGCGCTCCTCGCATTCCTGGCTGTCGAGTCGCGGGCTGCCATCGGTCGGGGCGCCTTTGTAGGTGTCGACATAGCAGTCGGCGGTCCATTCCCAGACATTGCCGTGGCCGTCGTAGACACCGAAGGCGTTGGGCGGGAAGCTGCCGGCCGGCGAGGTGTAGCTGAAGCCGTCCGCCGGACCGTAGGTGTTGGCGTGCTTGGCGATGCTGTATTCCTTGCCTTCATCGAACGGGAAGGGGAACGGCCCCGTGCTGCCACCGCGCACGGCATATTCGCGCTCGGCTTCGCTGACCAGGTGATAGGCCTTGCCGGTCTTTTTCGAGAGCCACTCGGTGTAGGCCTGGGCTTCGTGGAAATCCATGCACACCGCCGGCTGGCGGTCGCTCATGGGATAGCGCGGCTGGCCGGCGAGGCATTCGCGGCCAGGCCGGTCATCGCCGTCGGGCATCTTGTAGCCCGAACTGCGGATGTAGGCGTTCCACTCGCCGCTCAGCACCTGGAAACGGCTGATGGCGAAGGCCTTCTTGAACGTGACTTCGTGCATCGGCCCCTCGTCCGGCTCGCGGCCGAGTTCGTCCTCGGGCGAGCCCATGGTGTAGGTGCCGGCCGGCAGCACGACCATTTCCGGGCAGTCCTTGCAGTCCTTGAACACCTTGCCCGGCAGTGGCGCGGTGGCGGCGAGCGTGACGCCCGGCAGCCAGGCGCCGAGCAGGGTACCGAGGGTCAGGGCGGACCAGAGGCAGGCGCGAGGCCGGACAGTGAGCAGGTTGGATTTCATCGGATTTCTCGCAGGCAAGGAACAGAAGTCTGAAGGTGTCGGGGGGGGCGCGGTGCTCATGACTGTTTGCCGAGCAGGGTCATGAAGCGATCAAGCTCGGCTTCGGTATTGAGCAGGCCCGGCGCCGTGCGCACGACCGGCCCGACATCGCGATCCACCGCGTCGACCACCACCTTGTTCTTCATCAGGTAGGCGGCGACCTTGTCGCTGTCCTGGCCCTTGACCCGGAAGAAGCTGAAGCCGGCTGACAGTTCGGGGCTCATGGGCGTCACCAGCTCGATCCGCGAATCGGCTTGCAGGCGCTGCTTGAGGTCGCTGTTGAGGGCATGGATCCGCGCCTGGACATCGGCCTTGCCCAGTTCCATGTGCAAGTCGAAAGCCTTGTCCAGGGCCCAGCGGTGTTCGAAGGCGTGATAGCCGCCGGGGCTCATGGAGGTGGCGAAGTTGGTGTCTTCGGAGAAGGTCGGTTCCAGGGGCGTGACGTCGCGTACTTCTTCCGAGCGGGCGCAGACGATCCCGGTACCGCGCGGGCCGAACATCCACTTGTGGGTGCCGGCGATGAAGAAGTCGCAGTGCATGTCCGGGAAGTCGAGGTTGTCCACGCCAAAGCCATGCACGCCGTCGACCACGTAGAGGATTCTGTCCTTGTCGTCGCGGTTGCGGTTCTGTTCGGCCACCAGCTTGCCGATCTCGCCGATCGGCAGCTTGACGCCGCTGCCCGACTGCACCCAGGTCATGCCCAGGACACGGGTTTGCGGCTTGATCGCGCGGGCGATGTTGCCGAGCACTTCATCGGCTGAGACCTGGTGGGCGTCCTTGAACAGGCTGATCTTGCGCACCTGGGTGCCTTCGCGTTCGGTGCGCAACCGCAGGATGTTGCGGGTCGAGTAGTGCTCGTGCTCGGTGGTGAGGATTTCCTGGTCGGGACGCACATGAATGCCGCCGTAGATCATCGCCAGGCCTTCGGTGGTGCTGCCGGTTAGGGCGATCTGCCCCGGCCTGGCCTTCAGGTAGCGGCCGGCGGCGAGCCGGACCTGGCCTTCGCGCTTCCAGGTTTCCTCCAGGTCCCAGTCCATCGCTAGGCCGGGGTTGCGGTCGAGTGCCGCGCGGTGCAGTTCGATGGCGTCACGCACCGGCTTGGGGTGGGAGGTGACCAGGAAGTTGGAGAAGTGCAGGTAGTCGGGATCCTGGTCGAACAGCAGGCGCAGCTGTGCCCATTTGTCCCGGGGCAGGGGCGGCGTGCTGGCCGCCCGGGCTGTCAGGCTCACACCGAGTGGCAGGCTGGCGGCGAGTACACCGGCCTGTTTGAGAAAGGTTCTGCGGTCAGTCATGGGAGCGTTCACTTGAGCTGTCAGGGTGGTTGGGCGGCGGGTGGGCAAGCCTGCCCGCCACCTTTGCGGCGATCTCGAGATCAGCGTCTGGCGGCCTTTTGCACCTCGTCCCAGACCCGCAGGAAGTTGCCGCCCCAGAGCTTGGCGATATCGGCCTCGGAGTAGCCGCGCTCAAGCAGCTCGGCGGTCACGTTGCGGGCCTCGCTGACATCCTTGAAGCCGTCGATGCCGCCGCCGTCGTTGAAGTCGGAGCTGATGCCCACATGGTCGATGCCGATCTTCTTCACGGCGTAGTCGATGGCATTGCCGAAGTCCTTGAGGTCAGCCTTGGGCTCCTGGTCGAGAATGGCGTAGAGCGCGCTGGCGTACTCGCCGAAGCGTTGCTCGGGCCAGACGGTGATGATCGGATCGCCGGGCATCAGGGCCATGGCCAGGTTGGGCAGTGGCGGCAGGTCGAAGCGCTTGCGCAGGGCATTGAGCTTGTCCTGGGTGGGTTGGCTCAGGGGGCGCAGATAGGCCGGGAAGGCGACGATCTGGACCACGCCGCCGCTGTTCTTGATCAGTTGCATTTCCTTGTCGCTGAGGTTGCGCGGGATATCCACCAGGGCCCGTGGCGCCGAATGCGAGGCGACCATCGGCGTGCGGCTCAACTGGCTGACCTGCTCCAGGCCCCTGGTCGACATCTGCGAGACATCGATGATCACCCCGAGGTCGTTGAGGCGGTGCACGGCCTGCTTGCCGATATCGGACAGGCCGTCGAGGGCGTCGGGGGTATCGTTGAGGAACGGCAGCGGGCGCGAGGAATCGGCCCAGTCGTTATTGCCGACATAACTGAAGCCGAACATGCGCATGCCGCGCGCGGTCCAGGTGTCCAGCAGGTCGAGGTCATGGCCCAGCGGATAGGCATTGAGCATGCTGATGAATATCGCGAACTTGCCTTCGCCGTGCAGGCGCCGCATGTCGTCGGGGGTATAGGCGATCCCTACCTGGTTGGGAAAATCGCGGACCATGCCGGTGATGATCTTGTAGCGCACTTCCTGCTGCTTGCGCGCCTCGTCGACGAAGCCCGCCGTCGGACGGTGTGGCGCATTCGGCCCGTTCCAGATTTCCGGCCAGCCGAACACCGTCAGTGCCGCGCCCGACAGGCGCCCGCGAGCGGCCTTCACCAGGTCGAACTGGCCGGAACCGTCCTTGTCGGCCTCGCGGCCTTCGGTGCCGAAGGTCAGGGGCACGGTGATGTGGCTGTCGAAGGAAATGATCCGGTCCTGGAGTTCGTCCGCCTGTTTCATGACCTTGAGCGAGTAACCCGGATTGGGCCAGTAGTCCCAGGTCAGGTAGGCCGCCGCAGCGGAAATGGCCAGGGCCAGGGGCAGGCCGATATAGAGAGCCTTTTTCGAACGCGGTTTTGTCATTGCCATCTCATTCTGGTTCGCAGGTCACAGGCAGGCACAAGGGCCTTCGCTATCTGGGAAGAACGAGTGGAGGGGCACGCAATTTAGGCCCCGGGTGGCCTGTCGCGGGCTAAATTTCCCCGCGGGTGCAACGTTCTAGCTTGGATAAAGCCTGCTTCAGGGCTGACACAGGTAGGGCGATGACGATTTCTCGACGAGGGTTCATAGCGGGCCTGGCGCTGACCGGCGCCGCCATCCCCGCGGCTTATTATGCGCACCGTGAACTGACGCGGGAGGATGACCCGATTACCCCGGGCGAGGCCACGGTCGATCTGCCCGACACCGCTGGCCAGCGCCTGGCCAACCAGTTGCGCGGGGTCTGGAGCCTGCGTTTTGAGGGGCGCGATGGCGGTCTTGACGGTTTGCCGCTCAAGGGGCTGGAACTGTTTGTCGATATTGCCCCGCGGGGGCGGGGGGTGCGCGGTTTCATCGATACCGCCGAGGCCCTGCGTAGTGACGCCGAACCGCGCTTTCGCCTGCTGGGCGATCTGGCGGTCGCCGACGGAGCCCGCCTGTTCTGGCGTCTGATCCGTGTCGGGCAGGACATCCCCGAGTACGAGCTCAGCCTGACCCTGGATGAAGTCTGGGCCACTTATGGCAATGCCGGCACCGGCACGCTCAGCGGTCGCATCGATCGTCTCGACCGCCCGCTGGCGTTGCGGCAACTGGATAATCGTCTCGTCGCCAGCAAGCAGGTCTTCCCCGAGGCCCGTGAGCGGATCGCCCTCGGGGCGCCGTTGCTGGCCTCGCTGGTGTCGCCCGAGCACCGCCTGTTTCACCAGCTCTGGCACGCCACCCGGGACAAATGGCACACCTTGTCCGAAGACAAGCGCAACGGCTTGCGCGGGATCGGCTGGCAGCCCGGTCCGCGGGACAAGGAGCGCGACGCCCGGGGGCCACGCAAGGACCGCAACGGTTCGGGCATCGACTTCTTCTTCATGCACCGGCACATGCTGCGGGCGGCGCGCCAGTACCAGGCGCTGCCCTCGTGGACCCGCTTCCCGCAGCCCCAGCCCGAGCTGGAACGCGATCGGGCCGGTTTCGCCCGGTACTTCGACAACCACGACGGCTGGTCGGTACCGCCGACCTGGCTGGCCGAGGATGACGATGACTACAGCAAGTGGGTCGGCGACATCAAGAGTGCCGAGACCTACCACAGCAATTTCCAGGTATGGGAATCGCAGTACGGCGATCCGCGCTACCTGTCGAAGTTGACCCTGGGCCAGTTCGGTTCCGAGCTGGAACTGGGCCTGCACGACTGGTTGCACATGCGCTGGGCGTCCGTGGCCCGTGATCCTTCCAACAGTGCGCCGGTGCCGATGGCACGTGAATTCATGGACTTTGCCCCGCGCTGGTACGAGCCGGAAAACGACTTTCTCGGCGACCCGTTCTCGTCCCATGTGAACCCGGTGTTCTGGCTGTTCCACGGCTGGATCGATGACCGTATCGAAGACTGGTTTCGGGCCCACGAGCGCTTTCATCCGGGCGAGGTGTCACGCCTGGAGGTCAATGGCGTGCCCTGGTTCGCACCAGGACGCTGGGTCGAGGTGGATGATCCCTGGCTCGGCCCGAGCACCCATGGTTGCAGCACCACGCCGGGCCTGAGTGTCGGCAAGTCGGTGGAGATGGATCCGGAAACCATGAAGCTGGCGCTGCGGATCACCTTTACCGAGGAGAAAAGCGTCGGCGACCTGTTGCGGCGGGTTCCGCGACGTCCCTGGTATGCCCGTCACCTGTCGTTCAAGGACCGCTTGTTCTAGGTCGCGGCGCTGTTGTAGCCGGCTTGTCGGGACGGGCAGGGCAGCGATGGGGCCCTTGAGCCCTGAGGCGCTCTTTCGGGCGCCATCGCCGGCAGGCCGGCTCCTCAAGGGCGGGTATTTCAAGTTTGCGGGGGCTTGCCCGTCAGGGCGCCTGCCAGCCGCCCCCGAGCGCCTTGTACAGCGCGATACTGGCCTGCAGTCGGGACAGGCGCAGTTGCACGTTGAGGTCCTGGGCGGCGTAGAGCGTGCGCTGGGTTTCCAGCACGGTGAGCAGGTCGGCGGCGCCGGCCTGGTAGCGGCTCTGGGAGATCTCGAAGGCCGTCCTGGCCTGCTGCAGTTCCTCATCCTGCCAGCGTCGTTGCTGGTCCAGGCCGCTGATGCTGTTCAGGGCCTTTTCGACATCGGCGAAGCCATTGACGATCGAGCCGCGATAGGTTTCCAGCAATTCTTCCTGGCGGGCCGTGGCTTTGTCCCGTTCGGCCCGCAGCCGGCCGTTGTTGAAGATGGGCGCCACCAGGCCGGCGGTCAGGTTGTAGAACGGCGTGCGCAGGGCCTCGGAGGCGATGGTCGATTCCGAGCCCAGGCTGGCTCCCAGGGTCAGTTTCGGCAACATCGCCGCCCGGGCCACGGTGACATCGGCCTGCGCCGCCGCCAGTTGGGCTTCGGCCCTGGCAATGTCGGGACGCCGGCTCAGCAGTTCGCTGGGAACTCCCGAACCGATTACCGGCCAGTTCAGGCTGGAAAAGGCCTGGGTGCCGATCTTCAGGTCCTGCACCGGTTGGCCGAGCAGCGCCGCGAGGGTGATCAGCGACTCCCGGGCCTGTTGCCGGATCAGCGGCAGCTGGCGTTGCTGGGCGGCCACCAGGCTTTTCTGCTGGGCCAGCTCCAGGGCGGTGGTCGAGCCCGAGTCATAGCGGGTCTGGACCAGCCTGAGCACGCTTTGCGCGTTGATCAGGTTCAACTCGGCAATCCGCTCCTGTTCACGGGCGGACAGGGTCCGGGCGTATTGATCGGCGACGCCGCCCAGCAGGGTCAGCTCCACCGTGGCCTGGTCGAATTCACTGGCGCGCAGGCTCTGCAGGGCGCTGTCGCGGGCGGCGGCCAGGCCGCCCCAGAAATCCACTTCGTAGCTGGCGCTGAGACTGGCACCGAAACTCTTGCTGTTGTTGTCACTGTCGGCATTGTCGTTGCCGTGCAGCAGTTTGCTGCGGCTGGCATTGAGGCTCAGCTTGGCTTCCGGCAGCAGCGGCGCGCCGGCGATCACGGCCGAGGCCTGTGCCTGGCGGACCCGGGCCACGGCGGCGGCGACATCGTAGCTGCCCTGGCGGGCCTGCTCGATCAACTGGTCGAGCTCCGGGCTGCCGAATTGCCGCCACCACTGGCGGGTGTCCTGTTGCGTGCTGCGTTGTTGTTCGAACTGCCAGTTGGCCGGCGGCACCAGGCCGCTGTTGGAACCTGGCGGCGCGCCGCTGCAGGCGTTGAGCAGCAGGCAGACCGTGAGCAGGGAGAGTTGCGGCTTCATAGATCGATCATTCACTGGTAAGGGCCGTAACCGGGTCGAGCCGGGCAGCTTTGCGGGCAGGCATGAAGCCGAAGATGACACCGGTGACCAGGGCACAGGCAAAGGCTCCGACCACGGCGGCGAGGGAGAACGCCACCGCGACCTTGCCCAGCAGCAGCACGCCGCCAACCCCCAGGGCCAATACCACGCCCGCGAGGCCGCCGACCACCGAGAGCATCACCGCCTCGGTCAGGAACTGGCGCAGGATGTCCCGCTGGCGGGCTCCGGTGGCCATGCGGATGCCGATTTCCCGGGTACGTTCGCGCACGGTCATGAGCATGATGTTCATCACGCCGATGCCGCCGACCAGCAGGGAAATGGCGGCAATCGAGCCGAGCATCAGCGACAGGGTGTTCTGGGTGCGGGCTTCGGCCTGGATCATCGCGGCGTTGTTGGTCAGGCGAAAATCCCGCCGGCCGTTGTGCATGCGCAGCATCACCTGGTCGATGGCCTGCTCGGCCTCCTTGACGTTGCGTCCGTCGCTGGTGGCGATCGCCACATATTCCGGATTGCGCGTGCCGAACAGGCGTGTGCTGGCGGCGGAGTAGGGAATCGCGACCCGTTCGTCACTGTCGGTCTCGCCGGAGGTGGCGCCTTTTTCCTGGAGCACGCCGATTACCTGGAACGGCACGTTCTCGATGAGGATGTACTGGCCGATGGGATCGGGGATGTCCTTGAACAGCTTTTCGCGAATCTTGTGGCCGATCACCGCCACGGCGGCCCCGGCGCTGGCGTCGGCCTGGGTGAAGTAGCTGCCCTCGACCACCGGCCAGTTGAAGATCGCCGGGAACTGGGTGTCGTTGCCGCCGACATAGGCGGTGTGGTCGAGGCTGCCGAAACGCACCACCGCGTCATTGCCATTGACGGGCATGATCATTTTCACCTGGGGCAGGGCCGACAGCGCGGCCACGTCGTCGAGGGTGATGATGCCCAGGGGCGCGCGCGGGGTGGAGGGCGCGCCGCTGAGGTAGATGATGTTCGATCCGAAGGCGCCCATCTGGGCGATGACCTGGCGCTTGCTGCCTTCGCCGACCGCCAGCATGACCACCACCGAGGCGACGCCGATGACGATGCCGAGCAGGGTCAGGGCGGTGCGGAAGCGATTGATCCACATCACCCGCCAGGCTGCCTGCACGGCCTCCAGCAACTCGCTCTTCCAGGCGCCGCTGTATTCGCTGCCATCGCTCAGGCGTTGGCGCAGGTCCACGGCCTGCAGGGCGGAAGGGTTGGCGCTGCGCTGGACTTCGGGGTTGTGCCGCGCGGTGTCGCTGATGATCAGGCCGTCGCGGATCTCGATGATGCGCTTGGCGCGGGCGGCGACTTCCCGGTCGTGGGTGATCAGGATCACCACATGACCCTGGCTCGCCAGTTCGTCGAGCAGCGTCATCACTTCCGCGCCGCTGTGGCTGTCGAGGGCGCCGGTGGGTTCGTCGGCGAGAATGATATGGCCGCCGTTCATCAGGGCCCGGGCGATCGATACCCGCTGTTGCTGGCCGCCGGACAGCTGGTGCGGACGATTGCCGCTGCGGCTCGCCAGGCCCAGCCGGTCGAGCAGGGCGGCGGCCCGGGCATGGCGTTCGGCGGCGGGCGTGCCGGCATAGATCGCCGGCATCTCGACGTTTTCCTGGGCCGAGCCGGAAGGAATCAGGTGATAGCCCTGGAACACGAAGCCGAAGGCTTCACGGCGCAGCCAGGCCAGTTCGTCGCTGTCGAGTTCGGCGACGTTCTCGCCGGCGAAGCGATAGCTGCCGGAGGTCGGGCGGTCGAGGCAGCCGAGGATGTTCATCAACGTCGATTTGCCCGAGCCGGAGGCGCCGACAATGGCGACGAACTCCCCGGCATGGATCGACAGGTCGATGCCTCGCAGCACTTCCACCAGCGGGCTGTCGTCTCCCCCATAGGATTTGCGGATGTCCTGCAGGTCGATCAGTGGCGTTTGCATTCAGCCTCCGCTACCGACAGCCGGACCGATCAGCAGGTGGTCACCTTCGACCAGTCCGTCGAGTATCTGGATGCGCAGGCGGTCGCTGATGCCGGTACGGACTTCGCGGGTCTGGATCTCGCCCTTGGCGTTGACCATGCGTGCGCTCTGCACATGGGGCTGCGCACCGCCCTGCAGGGCGGCGATGGGCGCGGTCAGGACGTTTTGCGCACGGTCGGCGACGAAGAAGACCTGGGTGGTCATCTCGGCCATCAGCGCCTGGTCGGCATTGTCGACATCCAGCAGGACGGTATAGAGCACCACGCGGGCGGCCCCGCTTTTACTGCTGCTGTTGGGGCTGCCACCGCTCTGGCTGGTCTGCTCCAGCGGCTTGGGCGGTACCGGCAGAATCTGCCGCACGCTGCTGTTCCAGCGCCGGTTGCCGCCGCTGAGAGTGGTGAAGTAGGCGTTCATGCCCGGCTTGACGTGACCGATATCGGCCTCGGAAACCTCGGCCCAGACCGTCATCGGCGACAGCTTGGCGATGCGCAGGATCAGCGGGGTCTGCTGCTGGGCATTGAGGGTCTGGCCTTCCCGGGCGTCGAGGGCGACCACCGTGCCGGCCATGGGCGCGTAGATACGGGTGTAGCCCAGTTCCGCCTCGTCACTGCGCAGGCTGGCCTGCGCCTGGAGAATCTGCGCCTGGAACATGTCGATGCGGGCCTGGGTGGTGCGCATTTCGGCCTGGGCGCTCTGCACGTCTTCGACCCGGGTCGCGCCGCCGGCATTGAGCTGCTGCTGGCGCTGGTATTTCTGCCGGGCCAGGTCGTGCAGGGCACGTTGTTCCTGGAGCTGGGCCTTGAGGTTCTCGATGGAGTAGCGCCCGGCGTCCAGCTTGGCCTTCTGGGTGGACGGATCGATTTCCACCAGCAACTGGCCTTCCTTGACCTGGTCGCCGACTTCAACGTGGATCTTGTGGATCTGCCCGGAGGCCTGGGCGCCGACGTCGACGTAGCGGCGCGGTTGCAGAGTGCCGAGGGCGGTCACGCTGCTTTCTATATCGCCGCGGTTCACCGTGACGGTGGCGAACCTGTCCCGCCCTGGCGGCAGGATCTGCCAGGCGGCGAAGGCAACGACAGGGATCAGGCACAGTGAGACAAGCAGCGCGCGTCGGGTGCGTCGGGGACGTTTCATGCAGGGTTCCAGCCGGTGGAAGGTCGGTCCGTTGCCACGCCGGTGGGGCTGTTTCGCCCGGCGGCGCTTGTTGTCGCCGGGCGACAAACACGGAAGCTGTCCAATAGACGAGGGCTCGCCGCGGTAATTTAAGCCTTTGCCCAGGGCTTTTTTTCGAAACATTTCGGGCTTTTGCCCAGGGGTACTTTAAATCTATATGAGAATTACTATAAATTACGACCCCTCAAACTGACATCATCGGGACGTCCTTGCCGCGGACCTTGTCGATGGTTTCAAGGACAGCTCCCGCCGACTGTGCGGACAGGAGTCATGTTGGAAAACTACTACCGCGAACTGGTGTGTTTCCTCAATGCCAAGATGGGCAATCGTCATGGTGTCGAAGACGTGGTGCATGACGCCTATGTGCGGGTCCTGGAGCGTTCCAGCGATACGCCGATCGAACAGCCGCGGGCCTTTCTCTATCGCACGGCATTGAACCTGGTGATCGATGACTATCGGCGCAACGCCGTGCGCCAGAACGAGTCGCTGGAAGTGCTCGACAGCGATGAGCGGTTTTTCAGTCCTTCCCCGCAAACCTCGCTGGACCATGGTTTGCGCCTGGACATGTTGCAGCGGGCCCTGGCGGAGTTGCCGAGCCTGTGCCGCGACAGTTTCCTGTTGCGCAAGCTCGACGGCCTGTCGCATCCGCAGATCGCCGAGCGCCTGGGCATTTCCCGCAGCCTGGTGGAAAAACATATCGTCAATGCCATGAAACACTGTCGCGTGCGCATGCGTCAGTGGGACCGTGAATGACGCGGCCCGCGCCCTCAACCTGAACCCTTCCTGAAGAATCTTTCGGTAGCGCCGTGAAACACGCCGTTACCGTTTACCCGTGCAAATGACGAAGTGTAAGCTTCGCGCGTTTTCATCCCCCGCGGAGGCCCATGTGGGCACTTGTTCGAGTGGCAGTAGGCGGTCGGTCTCCATGACCGGCACAGTCTCGGCAAGATAACGCGCAGCTTCCCTGTCGTTGTCTCGCCCGAAAGCGAGAAGCGATATTCATGAAACTCACCCTGTTGAAAGAATTCTTTGCCGGCTTCCTGCGGACCCGGCATTTCGCCCGGCATTTCCGCCGTCTGGCCCTGTTCGAGAGCATCACCGACGCCAGCGTCAGCCGTGAGGTCCCGCCGACCCTGGCGCAGACCCTGGCGACGGCGGCCAACGACCATCCGCTCGGGCTGATGGAACGCCTCGGTGCCCATGCCGATGGCCTGAGCGAGGCCCAGGCCCAGGCCCTGCGCGAGAAGTTCGGCCTCAACGAGATCGAGCACGAGCAGCCGCTGGCGTGGTGGACCCACCTGTGGCACTGCTACAAGAATCCGTTCAACCTGCTGCTGACCCTGCTGGCGCTGATCTCCTGGCTGACCGACGACCTGAAGGCGGCCACGGTGATTTTCTCCATGGTGGTGCTCTCGACCCTGCTGCGTTTCTGGCAGGAGGCCAAGTCGAACAAGGCCGCCGATGCGCTCAAGGCGATGGTCAGCAACACCGCGACGGTCATGCGCCGCGATTTCGCCGCCGACACCTCGCCGGTGTTCGGCAGGTTCCACGGGGCCGCGGTGCAGATCCAGGGCGCCCAGCGCATCGAGCTGCCGATCAGGCAACTGGTGCCCGGCGACCTGATCGTGCTCTCGGCCGGCGACATGATTCCCGCCGATTGCCGGGTGCTGACGGCCAAGGACCTGTTCGTCAGCCAGGCGGCGATGACCGGCGAATCGATGCCCGTGGAAAAATTCCCGCGGCAGATCGACCCCAGCACCACCAACCCGCTGGATCTCGACAATATCCTGTTCATGGGCACCAACGTGGTCTCGGGCGCGGCCACGGCCGTGATCCTGACCACCGGCAACAACACCTACTTCGGTGCCCTGGCCCAGCGCGTCAGCGCCACCGACCGGGCGCCGACCTCGTTCCAGCACGGGGTCAACAAGGTCAGCTGGCTGCTGATCCGCTTCATGTTCGTGATGGCGCCACTGGTGCTGTTCATCAACGGCTTCACCAAGGGCGACTGGATGGAGGCGCTGCTGTTCGCGTTGTCCATCGCCGTCGGCCTGACCCCGGAAATGCTGCCGATGATCGTCACCTCGACCCTGGCCAAGGGCGCGGTGTTCCTGTCGCGCAAGAAGGTCATCGTCAAGCGCCTGGACGCGATCCAGAACTTCGGCGCCATGGACGTGCTGTGCACCGACAAGACCGGCACCCTGACCCAGGACAAGATCTTCCTGGCCCGGCATGTCGACGTCTGGGGCGAAGAGTCCGAGGACGTGCTGGAAATGGCCTACCTCAACAGCTACTACCAGACCGGCCTGAAAAACCTGCTGGACGTCGCCGTGCTCGAACACGTCGAAGTGCACCGCGAGCTGCAGGTCGGCACCGCGTTCCAGAAGGTCGACGAGATCCCGTTCGACTTCAACCGCCGGCGCATGTCGGTGGTGGTGGTCGAGCAGGACCATCCGCACCTGCTGATCTGCAAGGGCGCGGTCGAGGAAGTGCTGGCGGTGTGCACGCGGGTGCGCCATGGCGATGCCGAGGAGCCGTTGACCGACGCGCTGCTGGCGCGGATCCGCCAGGTCACCGCGGCGCTCAACGAAGAAGGCCTGCGGGTGGTGGCCGTGGCCGCGCGCGCCATGGAGGCCGGCGGCGATATCTACAGCCTGGCGGATGAACAGGACCTGACCCTGATCGGCTACGTGGCCTTTCTCGACCCGCCCAAGGACAGCACCGCGCCGGCCCTGCGCGCCCTGGCCGAACACGGCGTGGCGGTGAAGGTGCTGACCGGCGACAACGAACGGGTGACGGCGAAGATCTGCCGCGAGGTCGGCCTGGAGCAGCAGGGCCTGCTGATGGGCAACGATATCGAGCGCATGAGCGACAAGCAGCTGGCCAAGGCGATCGAGACCACCAACGTGTTCGCCAGGCTGACCCCGTCCCACAAGGAACGCATCGTCCGCCTGCTCAAGGCCAATGGCCATGTGGTCGGCTTCATGGGCGACGGCATCAACGACGCGCCGGCCCTGCGCACCGCGGATATCGGTATCTCGGTGGACAGCGCGGTGGATATCGCCAAGGAAGCGGCGGATATCATCCTCCTGGAAAAGAGCCTGATGGTGCTGGAGGAGGGCGTGCTGGAAGGCCGCCGGACCTTTGCCAACATGCTCAAGTACATCAAGATGACCGCCAGCTCGAACTTCGGCAATGTGTTCTCGGTGCTGGTGGCCAGTGCCTTCATCCCGTTCCTGCCGATGCTGCCGATGCACCTGCTGGTGCAGAACCTGCTGTATGACATCTCGCAGATCGTCATTCCGTTCGACCATGTCGACCAGGAAATGCTGAGTAAGCCGCAACGCTGGCAGCCGGCGGATGTCGGTCGCTTCATGTTCTTCTTCGGGCCGATCAGTTCGATCTTTGACATCACCACGTTCGCCTTGATGTGGTATGTCTTCGATGCCAATACCCCGGACCACCAGACCCTGTTCCAGTCGGGCTGGTTCGTGGTCGGCCTGCTGACCCAGACGCTGATCGTGCACATGATCCGCACGCCGAAGATTCCGTTCCTGCAAAGCCGCGCGGCGCTGCCGCTGATGGCGATGACGGCAATCATCATGGCGGTGGGGATCTTCCTGCCGATGGGCCCGCTGGCGCACTACTTCAAGCTGCAGGCGTTGCCGTCGCTGTACTTCGTGTTCCTGCCGGTGATCCTGCTGGCGTACATGGCGCTGACGCAGGCGGTGAAGGGGTTCTATATCCGCAGGTTCGGCTGGCAATAATCAGGAGCATGATCAAGGAGTGAGTGAATGCAGGCCCTCGACAACATCAACCTCGACTCGCTGGTCGACACCCTGGTCAGCCTCAGCGCCGCGTTTATCCTTGGCGGCCTGATCGGTTTCGAGCGCCAGTACCGCCAGCGCACCGCCGGTTTGCGCACCAATGTGCTGGTGGCGGTGGGCGCGGCGATCTTTGTCGACATGGCCAACCGCCTCGGCGGCGCCGAGGGCGCGGTACGGGTGGTGGCCTACGTGGTCTCCGGCATCGGTTTCCTCGGCGCCGGGGTGATCATGCGCGAAGAGGGCAATGTCCGCGGCCTGAACACCGCGGCGACGCTCTGGGCCTCGGCGGCGGTCGGTGCCTGCGCCGGTGCCGATCTGATCCTCGAAGCGCTCCTGGGGACCCTGTTCGTGCTGGCGGCGAACACCCTGCTGCGGCCGATCGTCAACTACATCAACCGCCAGCCGCTGGATGTGGTGTCGGCGGAGGTCACCTATATCCTCTATCTGATCGCCGGGCGCGACCAGCAGAAGACCGTGATGTCGTTGCTGGAAAAGGAGCTGGAACGCAGCAACTTCCCGGCCAGTGACGTCGAGGTGCGGCCGTTCGGCGACGAGGATGTGGAAATCGAGGCGACCCTGGCGATCACTTCGGTGGACGGCGATGAGCTGGATGCGCTGGTGGCACGCCTGTCGACATCGAGCCTGGTCCAGCAGGCGTTCTGGAGCCCGAGCACCACCGACTGACCCGCGTGGCCTGCCGGCTTCCTGCCGGGCGGCCGCGATCTTCCGTTCCGGCGGGACAGTCTTGGGATTATTCCTACATATCTTGCCAGGACCGCCCGCTAAAGTGCGTGCCCCATCCGGCCGACGGCTGAGGTATCGAGCCCGTGCGCCAAGGCAAGTTCCAGGAAGTTTCCTACACTCTATGGGGTTGGATTGTCTTCCCTTACTGATCGATGCAAGCACGTTCCCGTCTCAAGCAGTGGCCGGCGTACTTCTCAAGGATTTGCGGATGCGTAACGCACTGATTGTGGATGATCACCCGTTCGTTCGCCTGGCGATCAAGATATTGCTGGAGAAGCTCGGTTTTGAAGTGCTGGCCGAGGCCGATAACGGCGTCGATGCGGTGCAGCGGGCCCGGGAACTCGAACCGCAGTTGATCGTGATGGATCTGAACATTCCCCGGCTCGACGGCCTCGAGGTGATCACCCGGATCACCACGCTGGGGTTGTCGAGCAAGATCGTGGTGTTGACCGAACAATCGCCGGAGTTCTATTCGGAACGCTGCATGCGCGCCGGCGCCCTGGGCTATGTGTCGAAGACCGCCGAGCTCGACGAGCTGCAATTGGCGGTGCGGGCGGTGATGCTCAACAAGAGCTTCTTCCCGCGCCTGGAGGACCGTGGGCGCACGGCCGCGAGCGTCAATGAATCCGAGTCACGGCAGATCGAGAACCTGAGCAATCGGGAACTGAGCATCCTGCGGTATATCGCCCGTGGCATGAAGAACAAGGAGATCAGCGAGTTGATGCTGCTGAGCGACAAGACCGTCAGCACCTACAAGACCCGCCTGATCGACAAGCTGAACCTCAAGTCGGTAGTCGCGCTGGCGGAGTTCGCCAAGCGCAACCACCTGATCTGAGGGGGCGGGGCGATCAGTCCCAGTCTGGCGCGATGCCCTTGGGGCTGGTCAGGCGCTGGCCGCGCTCCAGGCCGGCGATCAAGGTCATCTCGGCGTCGCTCAGGCGCAGCTCGCGGGCCTTGAGGTTGCTGGCGA
This sequence comes from Pseudomonas sp. Mn2068, assembly GCF_049319725.1. Taxonomy (NCBI): domain Bacteria; kingdom Pseudomonadati; phylum Pseudomonadota; class Gammaproteobacteria; order Pseudomonadales; family Pseudomonadaceae; genus Pseudomonas; species Pseudomonas sp. Mn2068. The sequence goes on from NZ_JBMOUG010000009.1 coordinate 190,538, forward strand.
GGTTGTCCCGTCTGGTCGAGGACGGAATCACCGCATAACCCATCTGCATCGCCCAGGCCAGGGTGACCTGGGCCGCAGTGGCCTGGTGTTGCGCGGCGATCTGCTGGATCACCGGGTCCTTCAGTACCTCGCCATAGGCCAGGGTCATGTAGGAGGTGATCTGGATGCCCTGGCTCTGGGCGAACTCCACCACCTTGCGGTTTTGCAGGTAGGGGTGCAGTTCGATCTGGTTGGTGGCGATGTTGTCGGCACCGACGGCGGCGATGGCCTGTTTCATCAGGTCGATGGTGAAGTTGGAAATGCCGATCTGGCGGGTCAGGCCCAGTTGCCTGGCTTCCAGCAGCGCGCCCATGAACTCCTCGACCGGTACCTGGTCCTCGGGCGAGGGCCAGTGGATCAGCGTCAGGTCCAGGTAATCGGTGCGCAGCTTGCGCAGGCTTTCCTTGAGGCTGGGGATCAGCGCGTCCCTGGCGAAATTGGCGACCCAGATCTTGCTGGTGATGAACAGCTCGTCACGGGCCACGCCGCTGGCGGCGATGGCCTGGCCGACTTCGGCTTCGTTCTCGTAGATCTGTGCGGTATCGATGACCCGGTAGCCCAGTTCGAGGCCGGTGCTGACCGAATCGATGACGACCTGGCCCTGCAGGCGGAACGTGCCGAGGCCGAAGGCGGGAACAGACATGGGTGACTCCTGGAATGACAGTGGGAATGACCAGGAGTATCCCCATCGCTATCTTTGAGAAAAATAGGTGATGGGGAAAAGGACTCTTTACCGAAAATCAAGAGTCCCGTGGGACGGCGGCCACGGCTTCTTCCGGGGTGGCCCGATAGGCGAGCAGGTCACCTGGCTGGCAATCGAGGAAGCTGCAGATCGCTTCCAGGGTCGACAGGCGGAAGCCTTTGACCTTGCCCTGCTTCAACAGCGAGAGATTCTGTTCGGTGATGCCGATGGCTGCCGCGAGATCCTTGGACCTGACCTTGCGCTGGGCGAGCATGACATCGAGCTTGATTTCGATCGGCATGGTGCTGTCCTAGACGAACTGCTGGTTTTCACGGGCCAGCGAGCAGGCGTTGTAGAGGATTCTGGCGATCAGCATGATCGAGGCCGCGAGAAACAGGGCCACCACCTGTGCCGAACTGAAGCCGAGGGTCAGCATGCGCTCGCCCTCGGGCAACAGGAAGGTCATCCACACGCTCAGGGCCGGTTCCAGCAGAAACGTGGCGAGTACCCAGAAACCGACACTCCTGCCGATCCTGCCCAGCCGTTCGGCGGAGTCCGGGGAAAAGTAATCGCCCTGGCTATAGGCCTGGAACAGGCTGCGCAAGGCAAACAACCCGCGGGCCAGGATCAATAGCGGAATGCTCGACAGCAGGATGCAGCCCGCGACCTGCCACCACGGCATGTCATCGACTTTCACGCTGTACTCGGTGGCCATCGAGCCGAGGTTGAAACCCACGCCGTAGTTACTGACCAGGCTGGGATAGAACCAGCAGGCGATATTGACGAGCAGCATGGCAATGATCAGCAGCAAGGTGGCGGAGGCCAGGAGGCGGCTGTGGCGGGCCAGGCGATTGGAGGTCATAACACGTCCTTATTGTCGGGAAGCGATCTGGAGAACGCCCGAGAGGGTGGGCGTTTGAATGACTATATTGCAGCAATTAATTACTGTAAAACGATAATTTTATATGTTTGTAACCCTGTGCTTCCCAAGTCGCCCTTTCAGGTCGCGCGAACGCGCGCAGGGTGGCAGAGTGACAAGGGAGGGTCGTGTGAACAGGGGGAGCCATTCCAGCACCGTGCGGGTGAGGAAGTGGGGTTGATCCGGTTCTGTGATCGTGTAGCGGCTTCTGCCCATGGATTCATCCTTGAATCGGTGGTGGCCCGGCGACGCGGAGCGTCGATGGAGGCATTCCCACGCGGAGCGTGGGAACGATCATTGGAGTTTAGGCGCAGCCGCGGAGTGCTCGTACCGCAGAGTGTTAGCAGATCGTGCTGCACAGCTATCGATGCGGCCCCGCACCCCCGATCGTTCCCACGCTCCGCGTGGGAACGCATCCCGTGACGCTCCGCGTCACAGCGCATCATGACCTAGCACCATCGCTGAATTTCGATCAGCCCCTCCAGCCCTGCATAGTTGCGAGCGCTGGAGTATCGCCAGTGCTCCGCCTGATCGACATAGCCACGTTTCACTGGGTTGTGATGGATGTAGTCGAGCTTTTCGCGCATGACCTGTTCGCTGCACACCAGTTCGGCGTGTGAGCCTTCCTGCCAGAACTGATAGACCCGGTCGTGTTTGTGAGCGCGCTTGCTGAAGCGCAGGCGTTGTAGTGCGCGTTCAGCGTTGTTCTCATGAAGGTGATCAATGATCTGACGTGCAGTGAATGACTTGAAGCTGCGCAGGCATGTGTTCAACTCGGGTGCCTGAGCGACGAAATGCAGATGGTTTTCCAGCACAACGTAACCATACAGGCGCAGTCCCTGATTGGCTTGTTGATAACGCCAGCAGTCCAGCAGCAGAGTGACGAGGGAGGGGCGGGTGAACAGGGGGAGCCATTCCAGCACCGTGCAGGTGAGGAAGTGAGGTTGATCCGGTTCTGTGATCGTGTAGCGGCTTCTGCCCATGGATTCATCCTTGAATCGGTGGTGGCCCGGCGACGCGGAGCGTCGATGGAGGCATTCCCACGCGGAGCGTGGGAACGATCATTGGAGTTTAGGCGCAGCCGCGGAGTGCTCGTACCGCAGAGTGTTAGCAGATCGTGCTGCACAGCTATCGATGCGGCCCCGCACCCCCGATCGTTCCCACGCTCGGCGTGGGAACGCAGCCCGTGACGCTCCGCGTCACAAACCCACGCGGGGGCGTCAGGCGTGGACTGGCTGCGTGGCCTTGCGGGCGACGCGGTCCAGTACCAGGCTGCACAACGCCGGCAGGAACAGCAGCGTCAGCAAGGTGCCCACCAGGACGCCGCCGATCAGCACATAGGCCAGCGACGACCAGAACACCGACAGCGTCAGCGGGATAAACGCCAGTGCCGCCGCCAGCGCGGTCAGTACCACCGGTCGCGCTCGACGCACCGTGGCTTCGATGATCGCCTCGCGGATCGCCATGCCGTGTTCCTGGTTCTGGCGGATCTGGTCGGTGAAGATCAGCGTGTTGCGCATCAGGATCCCGCCGATCCCGATCAGCCCGAGGATCGCGTTGAAACCGAACGGCTGGTTGAACAGCAGCAGGGTCGGCACCGCGCCGATCAGGCCCAGGGGCGCGGTGGCGAAGACCATGAACATCACGCCGAACGAACGCACCTGGAACATGATCACCAGCAGGGTCAGCAGGATCATGATCGGGAACAGCGCCGCCAGCGCAACGTTGGCCTTGACGCTTTCTTCCACGGGCCCGGCGATCACCACCCGGTAGCCGCCCGGCAGCTTGGCCAGCAGTGGCTGCAGGTCGGCCCAGACCGCCAGCTCGACATCCGGCGGCTGGCTGCCGTCGACAATGTCGGCACGCACTTCAAAGGTAGTGGCGCGGTCGCGGCGCTTGAGGATCGGATCCTCCATCACCGGCTGGAAATGCCCGACCTGGGACAGCGGCACCGACTCCCCGGCGTTGTTGGTCAGGGTCATGTTGTCGAGGTTGCCGAGGTCTTCGCGCTGGTCGCCGCGGGAGCGCGCTACCACCGACACCACCCGCGTACCTTCGCGTACTTCGGTGATCGGGTTGCCGCTGAGCAGGGCATTGAGCTGGGATTTCACCTGGTCCGGAGTGAAGCCCAGCAGACGCAGACGATCCTGATCCAGGACCAGGCGATAGCCGCTGGTGCGCTCGCCCCAGTCGAGGAAGGCGTCGCGGGTCAGCTTGTTGGCCGCGACCACCTGGCGCACCTGCTCGGCCAGTCCACGGAGCACGTCGGCATCCGGCCCGGACACCCGGAAGACCACGGGGAAGGGCACCGGCGGACCGAACAGCAACTGCGTGACCCGTACCCGCGCCGAGGGAAATTCGCCGGCGGCGATCCGTTCGCGCATTTTCAGTTTCAGCGCATCGCGAGCATGGGCATCGGCTGTCTGCACGATCAGCTTGGCGAAGGCCGGGTCCGGCAGTTCCGGGTTCAGCGACAGGAAGAAGCGTGGCGCACCGCCACCGACATAGCTGTCCACCAGCAGGGTCTGCGGTTCCTCCAGCAAGGCCTTCTCCACCTGGGCGGTCACCGCCTCGGTGCTCTTGAAGGCGCTTCCCGGCGGCATATAGACCTCGAGGATCAGTTCCGAACGGTCGGAGTTGGGGAAGAACTGTTTCTTCACCACGCCCATGCCCAGGCCGCAGAGGACAAAGGCCGCCACCACCAGCCCGGTGACCAGCCAGCGGTTGGCGATGCAGCGTTCCACCAGGGCGCGGAAACGCCGATACCAGCGACCGTCATAGATCGCCTCGTGGCCACCCGGGACCGGTTTGATGTCCGGCAGCAGCTTGACCCCCAGGTACGGGGTGAAGACCACCGCCACCAGCCAGGAGGCGATCAACGCGAAGCCGACGATCCAGAAGATATTCCCGGCGTATTCCCCGGCACTGGAGCGGGCGAAACCCACCGGCAGGAAACCGATGATGGTCACCAGGGTGCCGGTCAGCATAGGCGCCGCGGTGGAGCTCCAGGCAAAGGTCGCGGCATGGATGCGGTCGAAGCCTTCCTCGAGTTTCACCACCATCATTTCAATGGCGATGATCGCATCGTCCACCAGCAGGCCGAGGGAAATGATCAGCGCGCCGAGGGTGATGCGGTCGAACTCGCGCCCGGTCATCAGCATGATCACGAAGACGATGGACAGGGTCAGCGGCACGGCGGCGGCCACCACCAGGCCGACCCGGAAACCCAGGGCCAGCAGGCTGATCACCATCACCACGGCGAGGGCGACAAAGAACTTCAGCATGAACTCGTTGACCGCCAGGCGGATGTTCTTCGCCTGGTCCGCGACCTTGTCGAAACGCATGCCCAGCGGCAGGTCCGCCTGGATTCGCGCTTCCTCGGCCTGCAGGGCCTTGTCCAGTTCCAGGCCGTTCCAGTGTTTTTCCATGATCACGCCGAGCATCAGCGACGGGTCGCCCTGATGGCGGATACGATAGCCGGGCGGGTCTTCATAGCCACGGGTCACGGTCGCCACATCGGCGATCCGCAGCACCTTGCCATTGGCCACCAGCGGCACGTTTTCGATCAGCGCCAGGCTGTCGAAGGCCCCGTCGACACGGATATAGGCGCGGGCGCCGGCGGTCTCGACAAAACCCGAAGGGGTGACGCTGTTCTGCGCAGCGAGGGCGGCAAAGATCTGCTCCGGCTTGATGCCCAGGGTCGCCAGGCGCTCATAGGAAAACTCGACGAAGATCCGCTGGGCCTGTTCGCCGAGGATGTTGACCTTCTTCACCCCGGGCAGGTTGAGCAGGCCCTGGCGCAGGTCCTCGGCCATCTGCACCTGCTGGCGATGGGGCAGGTCCTGGGCTTCGAGGGCATACAGGGCGAAATAGACATCGGAATACTCGTCGTTGAAGAACGGCCCGATCACCCCCTTGGGCAGTTTCGAGGCTTCGTCGCCGAGTTTCTTGCGGGTCTGGTAGAACAGGTCCTGGATTTCCCCGGGACGGGTGGAGTCGAGGAAACTGACCTTCATCGATACAAAACCGGGCTGGGCGATGGTCTCGACCCGGTCGTAGGAGTCCAGTTCCTGCAGGCGCTTTTCCAGGCGGTCGGCCACCTGCTCCTGCATTTCCTGGGCCGTGGCGCCGGGCCAGGCGGCGGTCACGGTCATGATCTTGACGGTGAACAGCGGGTCTTCCGAACGCCCCAGCTTGCCGAAGGCGAAGATGCCCGCGGCGAGGATGGCGAGAATCAGGAACAGCGTGACCGCGCGGTGCTTGACCGCCAGTTGGGACAGATTGAGGCCGCGCATATCAACGATCCTGGGCAGGGGTAGGCGTTCGGTTCAAGGCCAGGGCCTGGGCGGCCGGGACCCGTATCGGGTCGCCGGGATGCAACAGGTGCGCGCCGAGGGCGACGATCAGTTGACCGGCGCTGACGCCGCTGTCGAGCAGCGCGTATTCCTGGCCGAGGCTGGCGACCTTGACCGGGGCGAAGCTGACCCGGTTGTCGCTGCCGATCAGCCACACGCCGGTACCGGTGCCGGGATCATGCAGGGCGCCGATGGGCACGCGGGTCTGTTCCTGGCCGGCGGCGGACAGGCGCACGGTAATGGTCGAGCCGATGGCGAAGCGTTCGGCCTGGCCGTCGAGCACATAGCGCGCCCGGAAGGTCCGGGTGCTAGGGTCAGCCGCCGCGGACAACTCGCGCAGGCGGGCACCTACGGCCTGGTCCGGAGCGCCGAAGGGGAAGGCCTGGGCCGGATTGCCGGCCAGTGGGCGCTGGTTCTCCGGCAGGTTGATCACCGCTTCGCGGGCACCGTCCTGGGCCAGGCGGGCGACGACCTGGCCTTCGGCGACGACCTGGCCGCGATCGACCCGGACTTCGGTGATCACCCCGTCACCATCGGCCTTGAGCACCGAGTAGGTCCGGCGGTTTTCGATCTGCCGGGCGTCGGAGTCGGCCGAGGCCATTTCCGCTTCGGCGACCCGCAGGTTGGTCGCGGCCTGGTCGAAGATCTGCCGGGAGATGGCCCCGGTGGTCGTCAGGCGCTGGTAACGGTTGGCGTCATCACGACGCTGGCGCAGTTGGGCCTGGGCGGCGACCACGCGGTTTTTCGCGGCCTTGAGGGCCAGGTCGAAGTCCTGGATATCCAGCACCAGCAGGGTATCGCCCTTGTGCACGCGCTGGCCGGGATCGACCTTGCGCTCGATCACCTTGCCACCGACGCGGAAACCCAGGTCGCTTTCGGTGCGGGCGGCGACCACCCCGGTATAGGCATTCTGCTGCTGATTGGCCGGTTCCACCCGGACCGCCAGGACGGCCCGGGGCAGGGCGGCGGTGACGCCGGTATCGGCCTGGCTGTTGCAGCCGCCGAGAAGGACCAGCAGGGCCAGCGGGGTCAGGCGTGCCAGGTGGGTGTTGAAGGGCTTCATGGCTTGATTCTCATGTATTCGATTCTGAAAACAACGCTGCTCTGGTAGGAGCCGGCTTGCCGGCGATCCTATCGACGCGGTGTCCTGTCATTCCGCGTCGCCCGGATCGCCGGCAAGCCGGCTCCTGCAGGGAGGCGTGGTGTCGAGTCAGGCGAGGCTCAGCCCCGGGGTTCGAGGATCATGCAGGTGGTCGTGCCCGTCGCATAAAGCCGGCCGTCGACGTCGTAGATGCGACCTTCGGCCAGGGCGGTGGAGCGCCCGAGGTGGACGACCTTGCCTTCGGCGCGGACCGGTCCGCTGCGGTTGGTCAGTGCCCGTACATAACTGATGCGCAGGTCCAGGGTGGTGTAGCCCTGGCCTTTCTGCAGGCGGGTGTGCACCGAGCAACCCATGCACGAGTCCAGCAAGGTCGCGGCGTACCCGCCATGGACGATGCCCAGCGGGTTGTAGTGGCGGTTGTCGGGCGTGCCCTGGAACACGAACAGCCCCTCGGACCACTCGATGGGCACGAAGTCCAGCAGATCACCGATAGGAGGCGCGGGCAGCTCGCCATTGCCGATGCCATCGAAGAACTGCGCCGGCGTCAGTTCGCTGACCTGGGCCATGGTGAGACTGCCGGGGGCTTGCAGGCGACTGCGCATGGCCTGTTCCTGGGCTATCCATTGAGCCAGCGTGGCATCGCGGGTTGGGTTTTGCATGGGGCACCTCGACCGTGGGTGAAAAGCAGCGAGAGAGAAAAATTACGGGTATAATATTTTTCTATATTATGGTCGAAATATAAATTAATCCAGCCCCCCGCACGCCACTCGTGAGCATTAGCCCCAGGGCGGATGCGCCGGATCGGACCCGGAAGCCAGTCGTTCCATGGGTGGAACGATCAGATCGGTTTTTGCCGACTACCGCCAAAAACATAACGAATCTAAGCTGTACTCCATCACCTGATGGAGGCATCCATGAAAAAGATTCTTGGTATCTACAGCAGCCCGCGCGGCCACTGGGTCGGCGATGGATTCCCGGTGCGCACGCTGTTTTCCTACGACAACCTGGGCCGGCAGATCAGCCCGTTCCTGTTGCTGGATCACGCCGGGCCGGCCGAATTCACCCCGACCGACGAGCGCCGCGGGGTCGGCCAGCACCCCCATCGCGGTTTCGAAACCGTGACCATCGTCTATGACGGCGAAGTCGAGCACCGTGATTCCACCGGTGCCGGCGGCGTGATCGGACCGGGCGACGTGCAGTGGATGACCGCGGCGGCGGGGATCATCCATGAGGAATTCCATTCCGAAGCCTTTGCCCGACGTGGCGGCAAGCTGGAAATGGTCCAGCTCTGGGTCAACCTGCCGGCACGCGACAAATCGGCTCCGGCCGGCTACCAGAACATCCTCGACGGCGATATTCCGCGGATCGCCCTCAAAGACGATGCCGGCAGCCTGCGTCTGATTGCCGGTGAGTTCGACGGGCACAAGGGGCCGGCGCGGACCTTCACGCCCATCGATGTCTGGGACCTGCGTCTGAACGCCGGCAAGGTGTTGAACCTGGACCTGCAGGCCGGCCACAACACGGCGCTGGTGCTCCTGCACGGTACGGTGCAGGTCAATGGCGAGGCCGTCGCGCGTCCGGGGCAGTTGGTGCTGTTCGAACGGGACGGCACGCAGTTGTCCCTGGAGGCCAACGATGACGCGGTATTGCTGTTGCTCAGCGGCGAACCCATCGACGAGCCGATCGTCGGCCATGGTCCGTTCGTGATGAACAGCGAGGCGGAAATCCACCAGGCGTTCACCGACTTCCACAGCGGGCGCTTCGGAACGATGCACAGCTGACGGCGAGCTGTAAGCTGCAAGTGAAAGCGGGCTATTCTTGGCGCTTGAAGCTTGCAGCTGTCCAGCTGCTCCCGGAGTCGTGCGATGCCAGACCTGTTCACTCAACACCCCCTCTTGTCCGAACACCCCCTGTTATGTGCGTTGCTGCTGCTGGTGGTCGACCTGTTGCTCTGGCGCCTGCTCGGCAGCCGCAGCAGCACCTGGAAGCTGGTGGTGCGCCTGTCGGTGTTTACGTTGTACAGCCTGGTGCTGTTCAACGAGGGCATGAACCCCCTGCAGACCGCGCCCTGGCCCGAGGATATACCCCGGCACCTGTCCGCCACCGGCTTGCAGATCGGCTGGTGGCTGTTCGGTGCGCGAACCCTGACGGTGCTGCTCGGTACGGTGATGATGCAGCGGGTCGGGCATGCCGGGCGGCTGTTGCAGGACGTACTGGGGGCGATCATTTTCCTGATCGCGATTGTCGCGGCGGCAGCCTATGTGCTCGACCTGCCGGTCAAGGGCGTGCTGGCGACCTCCGGGGCCCTGGCGATCATTGTCGGCCTGGCATTGCAGAGTACCCTCAGCGACGTGTTCTCCGGCATTGTGCTCAACACCACCAAGCCCTATCAGGTGGACGACTGGATCGCCATCGACGGCATCGAAGGCAAGGTGGTCGATATCGACTGGCGCGCCACGCGCATGCAGACCTCCCAGGGCAGCATGGCGGTGGTGCCCAACTCCCTGGCGGCGAAGGCCAAGATCATCAACTTCAGCCGGCCCCGTGACATGCATGGCGTGGTCATCAGCCTGCAGGTCAGTCCCCACGCCCGGCCGCACGTGGTGATAGAGGCCCTGGAGCGGGCGATGCTCGGGTGTCGGGCGCTGTTGGCGGCGCCCGCGCCGAGCGTGGCGCTGAAAAGCTCCAGTGCGGCGGGCGTGGAATACGAGATCAGCGGTTTCGTGGTGTCGATGGGGCTCAAGCGCGAGGTGCGCAACCAGCTCTATGACCTGGCGTTCCGGCATCTGCAGGCGTCTGGCGTGAGCCTGCTGTCGACGGGGGAGAGCACGTCGCCGTCGACCATTTCTCGTTCGCGGGCCTTGCTGGAAAGCTCGGTGATTTTCTCGACCCTGCGTTCGGAGGAAAAGGACACCTTCAGCCAGAACATGACCCCGCAACTGTTCCGCGCCGGCAGCATGATCCTGCCGCGGGGCGAGGTCAGCGATCATCTGTTCATCATCGAGTCGGGGGTGGTCTCGGTTACCTTGCTGCGCGGCGACAAGCCGATCGAAGCCGGGCGGATGGGACCGGGGGAGGTGATCGGCGAGGCCGGGATCCTCTCCGAAGAAGGCGTGCCGGCGGACTTCACGGCCAAGACCGATTGCATGCTGTACCGCATCGAGAAGGAATACCTCAAGCCCTGCCTGGATGCCCGCCACGACATCAGCGAGGCAATGAAGAGCCTGCTCGATCACCGTCTGCACGCGGCGCAGAACCTGACCCGCGAAGTACCCAAGGTGGTGCCGAAGAGTGGCTTCATGCAGTGGCTGCGCAGCCGGGTCTGACCTGAGTGATCGACCCGGGTTGGCGTGTCACATTGAGTGTTCCACGCCGCACCCGCAGGCGCCGGGCTTGCCCGCGAAGAACGATAACGCGGTCTATCAGAAGTCCACGGTCGCCGAGACTTTCAGGGTGCGCGGCGTACCCTGGGTCAGGTAGCCGCCGTTGGCCGAGGCCCAGTAGGCGGTATTGGCGACGTTCTCCAGGTTGGCGCGCAAGGTGATTGCCTTTTCATCCAGCTTGAAACGGTAGCGCGAGCCCAGGTCGAAGCGGTTCCAGGTCGGCAGGCTCAGGGTGTTGCCGGCGTTTACATACTGCCCGCCGGTCCGCAGCATCCGGGCGCTCAACGCCGCTCCTTCGATCCCCGGGATATCCCAGTCGGCGCCCAGGTTGAGCTGGAAGCTCGGCACCCCGATCGTGCGGTTGCCGTCATTGCTGCCGTTGAGGGTGCCATCCAGCTCGGTCTTCATCACCGTCGCCCCACCCAGCAGGCGCAGGCCATCCAGCGGCTCGCCGTAGAGGTTGAGTTCGACGCCCTTGTTGATCTGCTCGCCATCGACCCGGAACACGTTGTCGGAGCCGGTGTAGCTCGACGGCTGCTCGATCCGGTAGACCCCCAGGCTCGCCCCGTAGGTGTCCATGTCCAGGCGCACCCCGGCCTCGACCTGCTTGCTGCGTACCGGGGCGAAGGTGGCGTCGCGGTTGACCGCCGAGGTCGGCGGCGTCGGGCCCTTGGCCAGGCCTTCGATGCGGTTGGCGTAGAACGTGACATGCTCCCAGGGCTTGATCACCAGCCCGTAGACCGGTGTGGTGACGGACTCTTCGTAACTGGCGTTGCGCGCGCCGGTGACGGTACTCCAGCCATCGACCACGATGGACTGGCGCCGCACGCCGAGGGTCAGCAGCACGCGGTCGTCGAGAAAGCCCAGGGTATCGGCCACCGCCGTACTTTTTATCTGGTTCTTGCCAACGATCCGCGGGTCGTGGATATCGCTGCCGAACGAGGTGGCGACTGGCCGCGGGCGCTGGACTACATCGTAGAGATTGTTGAAGTAGCGCGCGCTGGTGGCGATGGTTTCGTAGGCCGAGCGCTGTTCGCCCCACATGCCGGCCAGTCCGAAGTTCAGTTGATGGCTGACCGGTCCTGTCTGCAGACGGCCGTTGAGCCCGGCCATCAGGCTCTTGTTTTCCTCGTCGTGGGGCGAATAGAGCATGCCGCCGCGACCGTTGCCGGCCAGGTCGGTCAGGGTCAGCGAAGAGTACACGCCGTTTTCCCGGGTGTACTTGGCGCCTCCGGCGACGTAGCCGGTCCAGTTGTCGCTGAAGTCATACTCGGCGCGGGCCATGCCGAAGGTGTCCTCCAGTTGCGAGTAGCTCCAGTCCTGGGCGTAGTTGTCCCTGGCCGAGGGGGCATGGGGCACCTTGCTCAGGCCGGCGCCGAGGTAGACCACCGGCCGGCCCTGGTTGATCACCTGCTTCTGGTAACCGAAGTCCGCCGACAACCGCAGGCGCTCGCCGCGATAATCCAGGCCGAGGGTGGCGAGGGTCGAACGCTGGTCTTCGTCGTCGATACCGGTATCGCCTTCGCGTTGCAGCAGGTTGACCCGTGCGCCGAAGCGATTGTCCTCGCCGAAACGCTGGCCCAGGTCGATATGCCCACCGGTACGGCCGGAGCCGCCGGCATCGAGGGTCACGCTGCGGGTCGGGGTGTCCTCGGCGCGCTTGGGCTGCAGGTTGACGCCGCCGCCGATCCCACTGCCGCTGGGGGTGACGCCGTTGACAAAGGCGTTCGGGCCCTTGAACAGCTCGACCCGCTCCAGGGCCTCGGTGGCGATGATCTGCCGCGGCAGCACGCCATACAAACCGTTATAGGAAATATCGTCACCGTTCAGCGGCAGACCGCGAATCATGAACACCTGGGAGAAGTTGCCGAAGCCGGCGGACTGGCGCACCGAGGCGTCGTTGAGCAGCACATCGCCGACGGTCTGGGCCTGCTGATCGCGGATGGTTTGGGCGGTAAAACTGGTGACGCTGAACGGCACATCCTTGACCGACTGGGTGCCGAGCATGCCCAGGCGGGCGCTGCGGGCCACCTGGCCGCCGGCGTAGACCTCGGCATCCTGGGCGGACTGACCGTTGATGTTGGTCGCACCCAGCTCCAGGGCGCCGTTGGCCTCGACGTGGGGCGCGAGGGTGTAGCCGCTGCCGCCGCTGCTGACCAGGTCGAAGCCGCTGCCCTGCAGCAGTTGCTGGAAACCTTGCTGGACGCTGTAGTTGCCGTCGAGACCGGGGCTCTGGCGGTTGCCGAGCAACGCCGGGTCGAAGGACAGGGGCACGCCGGCGACAACGGCGAACTGCGCCAGCACCTGATGCAGCGGGCCGGCACCGATGGTGTAGCGGTGCGGGGTGTTTTCGGCGGCGACTTCGGCGGCGCTGGCAGGCGGCAGCGTCACGCCGAGGCTCAGGCCGACGGCCAGGGTCAGGGCCTTGAGTGGCAGGCGGGGAGTGAGGGGGGAGGAAGGCCTGGAAGTCATCGAACAATCCTGTCGGACGCGTGGAAACGCAAGGGGTTATCCACACACCGGACGAGAGCGGAAAAGGTATCAGTTAATAGCAATTATTTTTTGAGGCCCTCTACCACGATAGTTCCAGCTGTTGCGTTTTCCAGATAGACCGGCAATGCACCAATGCCCCGATGAACACAGACTTGTGATTGTTGCGATCCTTCGTGGCTGAGCTCGTCACCCAAGGTGATTGAGATGCTATGCACGATTCTTATCATCAAGGCTGCCTTTCATATTCCAGCGTAACGGTGCGGCAAACAGCATGAGCGTCATCCAGATGAAAGTAGCCGGCCCCGCCAGCATGTAGACCAGGCTGGCGACCAGCCCCGAAGCAGCATCACCGATAACGGCTGTAAAGTAGTACAGCGAGAAGTTCTTGCCGACTTCATGATCTTTTGACAGACACTGGATATTGGTGACGATGGCAATATCGACAAAGGCGCCAACGAACCCGACAAAGAACAGAATCAGCAGGAATAACCAGCTATTGAATTCGAGCGCCACGGCGGCCGTGGCGAAGAGTGCGCCATACACGACCCAGTAGCGCAGCACCAGGCGTGCGGTGGTGTGTTTGTTGAACCGGGTGTAGAGCACTCCGCCCAACACCGTGCCCGCGGCCAACAGGGAGAACACATAGCCAACCGCTGCTTCGGAAGCGAAGTGTTCAAGTATCGAGGCTGGAAGAATGAAGCGGATCACCGAAGTCGCGAATAAGGCACAAAGTGTTGTACAGCAGATCACTGCGAACAGTGGCGGGTTATCGATCCTGAGTTTGCCCACGCACCGGGCCGCATCACGTATCAGGATCAGGCCATCAAAAGCGACTTTTGGGCTTCTCTTTCCGGGTTCCAACAGGGTGATGCTGACGGCGGACAACAAAAGACTGAAGCCGAAGAACAGAAATGTCGTATTACTGGACAGCAGCAGGGCCAGTATCGAGAAAACCAGAGGGCCGAGAATCGAGGAAATATCCTCGATTACTTGCACGCCGCTGTTGACTGAGGAAAGCTCATCCTTCTCGACGATATCAGGAAAGTAGGCACGGAACGTCGGCACATACAAGCAATCCAGCGCGGTCATCAGCATCGCCAATCCGATGACTGCACCTAGTGTCGGGGTGGACAGAGTAAACAAGGCAAAGAAGGCCAGCGCCAGAAGACTTTTCGCCAACTCCACTCTCACCAGAGTGCGCTTCTTCTCGCAGTTATCCGCCAGCCAGCCTCCGATGGGGGAGCACACTACGCTCGGTAAATAGCGGAAGAAATAAACCACACCGATAAATAACAGATCCGCTTCGGCCATCGAGACGACAGCAACAGCGAAGGTCGTCTCGAATGCGAACTCACCGCATTTTGAGAAAAAATAGCCGACTGAAAGAGTGCGCGTACCTCGATTCAGACTCAACGCTCGCATATCGATTGCTCTTTCTTAACTCGCTGCATAGATCAACGCATTACCACATGCCGACGCCCTTGGTGGTTACGTCAGTGATGTCGGTTTTGAAAAGTTTGATTGCAGATTTCATGAGTTTTCTCTATTTGTTGTTTTGCGTTGGGTTGTGACCCTAATCTACTTAGGGTTAGTGAAAGTTAGGTGTGCTTTGTGTATAAGACAAACTGTAGTTTGTAAGTTTGTTTTTCTGTTTTGTAGGAGTGCTTGGATGTGGCTGATTTTTTTGGAGTTTATGATTTGTTTTTTATAAGGTGGGGTGCGTTGTTTGGCTAGGGCTTGATCTTAATGTTTTTGTTTTATAGAGATTAATGTAAGAGTTTTCTTTTGTTGTTGAGTTATATTTCTTTTTGATTGTGTGATTTTTCTTGGCTTTTTAATAGGCTCTATCTGGAAAAGCTGACTGTGCATTGTCTTTGCCCAGGGGGCAGGTTTTGAAAAAGACATCTTCAAATCAGCGGGGGCCGCAAAGAACTCCTGAAGATCACCCCCGGCTCTCGACCGACACCCAGTACCGGGTCAACCGGCTGATCTTCAGCGGCAAGGTGTTCTGCAACAGTTGCAGGCTCGAGTCGGTGTCCTTCAGGGAGAAGGCCCCCGACACCCGCAACTCGGCGACATCCGCCTGATAACGCAAAACCCCCGGGCGATAACGCCCCAGTTCATCCAGCACCTGCGCCAGGCGCAGGTTGCGCGCCAGCAACATGCCACGATCCCAGGTCAGGCTCGTCATATCGAAGCTCTCCGGCGGCTCGACCCGACTATGGCGCATGCCCGCGCGTTGCCCGACCTGCAGTGTCGAACCCGGTCCGCCAGCCTGGGCCTTGAGTTCCACGGCGCCTTCGAGCACCGCGACTTCGCTGCGATGGCCATCGATCCGCACATTGAAGCGAGTCCCCAAAGCCCGCGCGGTGCCTTGCGGCGTCTCGACGATAAATGGCCGGTAAGCCGGGGCGGGGTCCCTGGCGGTGCTGATCAGGATCTCGCCGGTCAGCAGGATCAGCCGGCGCTCATGGCCGCTGAAGGCGATATCCAGCGAACTGTCGGTGTTGAGCACGACCTGGGTGCCGTCTGTCAGCGTCAGGGTTTTCTGCTCGCCAACGGCGGTGCGCTGTTCGGCGCTCCATTGTTCCCACGAGGCATGCTGCCAGGCCACGCCGATCGGCCCGGCCAGGAGCAACAGGCCGAGACGGGTGAGCACCTGGCGCCGGCCCAGGCCGTGCTGGCGCTCGGCCTGCTTGAGGGTCTGCAGGGCGATCCCCGCCGGTACGCTGCGGAAGTCGCCGAGGATCGCCTGCGCCCGTTGCCAGGCCTGGGCGTGTTCGGCGCTGCGCTGGCGCCACTGCTCGATGGCCTGGCGATCCGCCGCGGTGGCGGTGCCGGAATGCAATTGCACCAGCCAGTCGGCGGCTTCGCCGAGGATATGCGGGTTGATGGCCGGTGTGGACATCAGGCGACGCTCAGGCAGGCGATAAATGCCTCGCGCATGTAGCGCTTGACGCTGACCAGCGAGACCCCGAGGCGCTCGGCGATCTGGGCATAGGTCAGTCCCTCGATCTGCGACAGCAGGAACGCCTCGCGGGTCTTGCGCGGCATCTCTCGCAGCAGTGCCTCGATGCGCCACAGGGTTTCAAGGATCAGCAGGCGGGTTTCCGGCGACGGTACTTCCTGCGGCGGCAGATGGGCGATGGTGTCCAGATAGGCCCGCTCGACGTCCTGGCGACGCCAGCGGTCGATCAGCAGGCCCTTGGCGATATGCGTCAGCAGCGCCCGTGGCTCGCTGCCCAGGGACCGCGCGGCGGGGCGGGTCAACAGACGCAGGAAGGTATCGTGGGCCAGGTCCGCGGCATCGAAGGAGTTGCCCAGCTTGCGGTTGAGCCAGCCCTGCAACCAGCCATGATGCTCGCTGTAGAGCGTATGAATATAGGGGTGATGGGCTGACGACATGGGACCGACTGCTCGCTACGCGGCATCCTGCCTGAATGTAATTAAGAATTGATCGCATTCTAGCGGTGCGCATCGCGAGCTGGCAATTGTCCTGTGTGGGCGAGTGAATCGGTGGTTATGCCGCCGGTCGGATCAGGCGATCTGCCTGAGCACCTCGCGCACCCGGTCCAGCGACGGCTGGATATCCAGGGTTTCGATGGAGCCGTAGCCCATCAGCAGGCCCGTGCGTGGGGTGGCGGTGTGGTAGAAGGGCGCCAGCGGGTACAGGCCGACCTCGACCTTTTTCGCCAGGTCGATCAGCAGCGGGATATTCAGTTCGCCCTTGTCGAGGATCGCCAGGTGGAAGCCGGCGGTGGAATGGATGCGCTGGAACCAGGGCGACAGGTCGCCGTCCAATCGTTCGATGAGGTGTTCGCGGCGGCTGGCGTAGGCCTGGTGGCAGCGGCGGATATGCTTGAGCAGGTAGCCGTCGACCATGAACTTGGCCAGGGCCCACTGGGTCAGGGTCGCGGTGTGCCAGTCGGTCAACTGCTTGGCCGAGATCAGCGCCTTGAGCAGGCCGGGCGGGGCCACCAGGTAGCCCAGGCGCAGCTCCGGCAGCAGAGTCTTGGAGAAGGTCCCGACATAGGCCACCAGGCCATGCTGGTCGAGGCTCTGCAGGCAGTCGGTGGGCCGTCCTTCGTAGCGGAATTCGCAGTCGTAGTCGTCCTCGATGATGATCGCTCCCAGCTCCCGTGCGCGCTCCAGCAAGGCCAGGCGGCGTTCCAGGCCCATGGGCATGCCGAGGGGGAACTGGTGCGCCGGGGTCACGTAGATCAGCCGCGTGCCTTCGGGGATCAGCTCGACCCGGATGCCCTGGTCATCCACCGGGATGCCGACCACCCTGGCGCCCTGGGCGGCGAACAGCAGCCGCGCCGGCGGGTAGCCGGGGTCCTCGACGGCGACGGTGCAGCCGGGCTCGACCAGCACCCGGGCGACCAGGTCGAGGGCCTGCTGGGCGCCGTTGGTCACCAGCAGGTCATCGCTGTTGCAGCGCACGCCACGGGAAAACCCGATATGCCGGGCAATCGCCTCGCGCAGCATCGGGATGCCTTCCGGCTGGCTGTACAGGCCGCGCACCTGGGCGGTCTGGCGCAGGGCGAACAGCACGCTGCGGCGCCATTCGTCATGGGGAAACTGGTTCTTGCTGGTGGCCCCGCCGAGGTAGTCGTAGCGCAGGGTGCCGATGGGGTGATGCATCGGCATCGACGCCTCGCGCCACTGCTGGATCACCGCCGCGCCGGCCAGTTCCTCGCCCTGGGCCTTGGCGCGGGCCTGGGGGATATGCGAGTTGACGAATGTCCCGGCACCGACCCGGCCGACCAGCAGGTTGTCATAGGTCAACTGGGCATAGGCATCGGCCACGGTCTTGCGCGAAACCCCCAGTTGTTCGGCGAGCAGGCGGGTGGGCGGCAACTGCGTGCCGGCGACCAACTGGCCCTGGGTGATGGCCGTGCGCAGTTGTTCGGTGATCTGCCTGGCCAGGTCGCGACGACCCTCGAGGTTGATATGCAATTCCATGGAAAGGCTCGTTGAGAGGAGAAAAGCCGTGCGCGGTGGGGCGCAGTTTAGCTTGCCGTGGCCGGGCTGGCATCCGCTGTCCGGGCCCGGACGATTGGCTTCCCGATCTTTGCCGGAATTGGCTATTTGGCCTGGCGTCCGGTGGGCTTAACGTAGCGTCATCCCCAACGTTATCAGGAGCGACACCATGCAACCTCGTATCGATTTCTACACCGCTTCCCCGGATGCCATGAAAGCCATGCTGGCCCTGGAAAACGCGGTCAACAAGCTGCCGCTGGAAAAGTCCCTGCTGGAACTGGTGAAGATGCGCACCTCGCAGATCAACGGCTGTGCCTTCTGTCTCGACATGCACAGCGCCGACGCCCGCAAGGCCGGGGAAACCGAACGGCGCCTGTACACGCTCTCGGCCTGGCGCGAAACGCCGTTCTTCAGCGCTCGCGAACGCGCGGCGATGGCCTGGACCGAAGCCCTGACCCGGATCTCCGAGACTCACGCTTCGGACGAAGACTATGCGCTGCTCAGTGCCGAGTTCAGCCCGACGGAAATGGTCGACCTGACCCTGGCCATCAACACCATCAACAGCTGGAATCGCCTGGCCATCGGTTTCCGCAAGATGCCGGTGGAGTGATCGCGGTCACGTCTGGCTGAGCGCCTGTTTTTCCGCGCCACTGAGGCTGTTCCCGGCGGACGCGGGCTTTTACAGTGTGGAACTGTGAGCCAGCATCCTGGGGAGCGAGAGCGGATGTACAGCCTGTTGCAGCCACCGGCGTTGCCGGAAGCCTTTCACACGCGGATCTACGCCGGGGAGATCTTTGCCCTGGCGTTGCCGGCCATGCAGGAACTGGTCGACGTGGCCCGCGGGTTGCTGGAAGAAACCCTGTATCCCCATGACCCGACGCTTGTTCACCGGCATCTGGACCATGCACGGCAGGCGGAATGTTTTACTCGCCTGCAGGCGCAGTTCCATCAGCATGATGGCGTACGGCGCTGCTGGCGGCAGGTGCTCGACAGTCTCGGGCTGGCGGCTTCCGGGATTACCTGTGACCGCCTGCACCTGCGCTTCCAGCCACCGTCCGAGCCCGGTCGAACGGCCCCCCGGGACCGCGCGACGGCGACCATTGCCTTTCACCGCGATACCTGGGGCTCGAACCTCTACGCCCAGACCAACTGGTGGGCCCCGATCTATCCCATCAGCGCCGGGCGTACCTTCGCGATCTATCCGCAGCTCTGGCAGCGGACGCTGGCCAACAGCAGCGCCGACTTCGATCTGCAGCAGGTTCTCCAACGCTCACACCGTGACGGGCGCAATACGGTGGATGCCGATCAGGCCATCGCGCACCTGCTGGAGTCCATCGAAGGCGAAAGTGCCATACCGGTGGTGATCGACCCCGGCACACTGCTGGCATTCTCCGGGGCTCATGCCCATGCCGGAGTGCCCAACCACACGGGGTTGACGCGGATCTCCTTCGAAACCCGCACGCTGTGGATCGACGATGTCCTCGCCGGTCGCGGTGCGCCGAATGTCGATGGTCGGGCACCCTGGCAGTCGCCGGGTTTTTTCCGCCGACTCAGCGACGGCCGGCGCCTGCATGAACTGCTCGGCTGCGCCTATCTGGAGCCCTATCGAGCCGCTGCTCCGGGCTTATGACAGGCCAATGGCACCGGCGGCGAGCATCAGGGCCGCGAGTACCCCGACCAGCGCAAACAGCTGCTGCAGCCTCGGGCCGGCGAGTCGTCCGGCGACCTGGCGACCGAACACCAGCCCCAGTACCGCACCGGCGGCGAACGGCGCACCGATCGACCAGTGCATCACTCCGGACAGCGTCGCCGTGACCACGCTGCCGACGGACACCAGGGCAATCACCGCCAGGGACGTGGCGACGATGCTTTTGCTGTCCAGGTTGGTATAGCGGGTCAGGCCGGGGATGATCACGAAGCCGCCGCCGACCCCGAGCAGTCCCGACAACAACCCCGACAGCATGCCGGTCACGGTCAGCGCCCGGGCACAGGGCAGGGTCCAGCGCAGCCGACCCTGCAACGGGTTGAGCACACAGGGCAGGAAATCGGCCCGTGGCGCCGGCTGGCCATGCAGCAACTCGTGGCGGGCCTTGTTGAAGATCCGTGCGCAGGCATAGACCATCACCACGGCAAAGCCCAGTGCCAGCGGTTCGTTGGGCAGCCGGTGGGCCAGCCACAAACCCAGCGGCGTGAGCAGGATGCCGATCCCGGCGATAAAACCGGCGGCCCGGTAGCGGACGATGCCCTGGCGCAGGCCGAGCAGGGCGCCGACCGCGGCCGCCAGGCCCACCGCCAGCAGGCCGATCGGTGCCGCCTGGACCATCGACAGGCCGAGACCGAACACCAGCAGCGGCACCGCCAGGATGCCGCCACCGGCTCCGGTCAGGGCGAGGATCGCGCCGATCAGCGTGCCGAGTCCGGCGCCCAGCAGCATATGTTCATTCATACCGGCTGCTTGTCCGCTTTCAGCGTCGGTCGGGCCAGCCATTCGTGGCCCTTGAGCATGCCGCGCCAGTACAGCGGCGGCAGCAGGCGTTCCTTCAGCCACCAGGCCAGGCGGGTCGGTTTGCGTCCGTCGAGCAGCCATGGGGCGAACGTCGGCGCCAGTTTGCCGCCGTAGGTGAATTCGGCCAGGACGATTTTCCCGCGCTCCACCGTCAACGGGCAGGAACCATAGCCGTCGTAGACCGCCTGGCGCGGCAGGCGTCCGAGGGCCACCAGCACATTGTTGGCCACCACCGGCGCCTGCTTGCGCGCGGCGGCGGCGGTCTTGGCGTTGCTGGTGTTGGTTACGTCGCCGAGGCCGTGGATATTGGCGAACTGGCGATGCTGCAAGGTGCCGGGATCGACATCGACCCAGCCGGCGGCATCGGCCAGCGGGCTGGCGCGAATGAAGTCCGGGGCGACCTGTGGCGGCACCACGTGCAGCATGTCGAAAGGCCGGACCAGGGTTTCGCGGCTGCCGTCGGCCAGGGTGCGGGCGAAGGTCGCCTGTTTCGCCGGACCGTCGACCGCTACGAGGCTATGGCCGAACTGCAGGTCCACCGCGTACTTGTTGATGTACTCCATCAGCGCCGGGACGTAGTCGGCGACACCGAACAGGACGGCGCCTGCGTTGAAGAAACGGGCCTGGATCTGCCCCAGGCGTCCGTTGCGCAGCCAGTGGTCGCAGGACAGGTACAGGGCTTTTTGCGGGGCACCGGCGCACTTGATCGGCATCGGCGGCTGACTGAACAGCGCCTGGCCGTGTTGCAGCTCCTGCACCAGTTTCCAGGTGTAGGGCGCCAGGTCGTAGCGGTAGTTGGAGGTCACGCCGTTGCGGCCCAGGGTCGCTTCCAGGCCGTCGATGGCGGCCCAGTCAAGTTTCAGGCCGGGGCAGACAATCAACTGCTGATAGCCGATGCGGCGCCGGTCGGCCAGCACCAGCGTATCGGACTGCGGTTCGAAGGTGCTGACCGCGGCCTTGATCCAGTGCACGCCCCTGGGGATCAGCGAGGCCAGCGGCCGGGCGGTGGATTCGGGGCTGAACACCCCGGCGCCGACCAGGGTCCAGCCGGGCTGGTAGTAATGGCTGTCGGCCGGGTCGATGATCGCGATATCCAGGCCGGGCGCGCGGGCCAGCAGGCTGGATGCGGCAGCGATGCCGGCGGCGCCGGCACCGACGATCACGACCTGGTGCCGGATCGGGGCTTGTTCGGGTGTCGAATTCATGGAAGCGGGTCCTGGTTCAGAGGGCATTGAGCGGGATCTTCAGGTAGCGCATGCCGTTTTCTTCCGGCTCGGGCAGGTGGCCGCTGCGCATGTTGACCTGCACCGAGGGCAGCATCAGCACCGGCATCTCGAGGGTGGCGTCACGGGCTTCGCGCATGCTGACGAAGGTGTCTTCGTCGATGCCTTCGTGCACATGGATATTGCGTGCACGCTGTTCGGCGACGGTGGTCATGTACTGCAACTCGCGACCGCCCGGCAGGTAGTCGTGACACATGAACAGCCGGGTCTGCGGCGGCAACGCCAGCAGGCTGCGGATCGAGCGGTACAGAGTGCGCGCATCGGCGCCGGGGAAGTCGCAGCGGGCGGTGCCGTAGTCGGGCATGAACAGGGTGTCGCCGACAAAGGCCACGGTTTCGTCCTTGTCGCGGATCAGGTAGCTCATGCACGCCGGGGTATGACCCGGGGTGTGCAGGGCCAGGGCCTTGAGGTTGCCGATGGTGAATTCGCTGCTGTCGCCCAGCAGGACGTCGAACTGGCTGCCGTCGCGCTTGAAGTCAGTGCCTTCGTTGAACAGTTCGCCAAACACCTGCTGGACCAGGGTGATGCGGCTGCCGATCGCCACCTTGGCGCCCAGCTGTTCCTTGAGGTAGGCGGCGGCCGACAAGTGATCGGCATGTACATGGGTTTCCAGGATCCATTCGACCCGGGCATCCAGTTCGCGAATCCGCGCGATCATCCGGTCCGCCGACTCCGTGCGGGTGCGCCCGGACTTGGGGTCGTAGTCGAGCACGCTGTCGATCAGCGCGCAGTGGCGGGTCTCGCGGTCCATCACCAGGTAACTGATGGTCCAGGTATTGGGATCGAAAAAGGCTTCTACGGTGAGCTTGTCGCCGATGATCATTGCGTACTCCAGGCAAAGAGGGGGCCCACCTGTCCAGCCGGGTGCCTTCCCTTGTCTGTCAGTGAGTTCAATAAGCATGCCAAGCACGGGTTGCGATTTTTTTACCTGTTCATTGACTTTTGTCAGCGCAATTGCCGAAGTTATCTGGATGAGATAAATAATTGGCAGAAAATGGCAGTCATTGTGGCAGTCAATGGCAGAGGATGGCAGAAGCGCTCCGGCTGTATTAAGCTCCGGCCTTCGCCCGGGAGTCGCCATGAACATCCTTGCCACCGATCTTTCCCACCCGGACATGCAGGCACTGGTGTCCTACCTCGAACACGATGTGCAGCCGACCATCGTCCTCGACACCGAGTACAACATTGTCGCGGCCAACACCGCCTACCAGCGCCAGTTCGGCGTGCAGGGGCGGCCTCATGTCGGCGCCAAGTGTTATCGGGTGTCCCATCAGTTCGCGGTGCCCTGTGACCAGGCCGGCGAACACTGCCCGATGCGCAAGGCCTTTGATACGCGCCTGCCGGAACGGGTGCTGCATATCCATCACACACCACGCGGGCCGGAGCATGTCGATGTGGAGTTGCGCCCTCTGCTGGACCGCCAGGGTGAGGTGGTCGGTTATGTCGAGCGCCTGAACAGTGTCGCTGTGGCCTCGGCGCAGCCCCAGCACCAGGGGCTGGTGGGGCGTTCGGTGGCGTTCAAGGAAGCCTTGACCGCACTGCAGCGGGCCGCGCCGTCGCCGATCCCGGTATTGCTTCAGGGCGAATCGGGCACCGGCAAGGAGCTTTTCGCCAGGGCCCTGCATGAAGGCAGCCCGCGGGCCGGCGGGCCATTGGTGGTGGTCGACTGCACCGGCCTGACCGAGACGCTGTTGGAGAGCGAACTGTTCGGCTACGAGAAGGGCGCCTTTACCGGTGCCTTGCAGCGCAAGATCGGCCTTGCCGAGGCGGCCCATGGCGGCACGCTGTTCCTCGACGAGATCGGCGAAGTGCCGCTGGCGATGCAGGTCAAGCTGCTGCGCCTGATCGAGTCCGGCAGCTTCCGTCCGGTGGGCAGCCTGCGCACCGTGCATTCGGACTTCCGCCTGGTCTGCGCGACCCACAAGCCGCTCAAGGACATGGTCGCGGCGGGCAGTTTCCGCCAGGACCTGTTCTACCGCATCAGCGCCTTCCCGATTCGCCTGCCGGCATTGCGCGAGCGTGGCGACGACCTGCCGCTGCTGATCGACAGCCTGTTGCAGCGCCTGGCACCGGGTGCCGTGCCACGCGTTGATTCGCAGGCGCTGCGGGCGCTGACGTTGTACGCCTGGCCGGGCAATATCCGTGAGCTGCGCAATGTGCTGGAGCGGGCGCGGCTGTTTACCGACGATGGGGTGATTCGCGTGCAGGACCTGCCGGCGGAATTGCGCGGCGATATTCCCCGAGTGGCGCCGGTGCGCCAGCGCGGGCGCAACGAACTGGAACAGCTGGCCCATGCCCTGGAGATGTTCGAGGGCTCGCGCAGCGAACTGGCGAAGGAACTGGGCATGAGCGAACGGACCTTGTATCGGCGATTGCAGGCGCTCGGAGTTGGTAGATAATCGTCGAGATGAACGGACTCGTTGTCATCACCACCTATTTCAACCCCTGCGGCTATAGCAGCCGCCGGCACAACTACGACCTGTTTATCGCCGGCATGCGCCGGGCCGGGGTGACCTGCATCACCGTCGAATGCGCGTTCGGCGAGGAACCCTTCGAATTGCCCGCGAGCCTGGACGTGATTCAGGTCCGCGCGCGCACGCTGCTCTGGCAGAAGGAGCGCCTGCTCAACCTGGCCGCCTCCTGGCTGCCGGGAAATTGTCGTTATGTCGCCTGGCTCGACTGCGACATCCTCTTCGACAACCGTTCCTGGGTCGGCGACCTGGTCCGTGTGCTGCGTGAGTACCCGGTTGCGCAGGTCTTCGAAAGCTGCCTGCGCCTGGAACACGGCAACGTCGAGGGGGCCGTGGCCGACGTCGCGCATTCCTTTGCCGCGGTGACGCGGCGCCAGCCCGACAGCCTCGATGCCGGCCGCTACGACCTGCATGGCCACACCGGCTACGGCTGGGCGATGCGCCGCGAGATCTTCGATGAAGTGGGGCTCTACGAGTGCGCCGTCTCCGGCAGCGCCGACCACTTCATGGCCCATGCGATCTTCGGCGACTACAACTTCTGCATCCGCAATGCCCTCAAGCACGACCCCCGGCAGATCGACCACCTCAAGGCCTGGGGTCGGCGCTTCCACCAACGGGTGCAAGGCCGCCTCGGCGTGGTGCCAGGACGCATTCGCCACCTGTGGCATGGCGACGCCGTGAACCGCCGCTACTTCCTGCGCATGCACGACATCACCGACCTTGGCTTCGACCCCTGGACCGACCTGCAGATCGTCCCCGGCGCGCCGCTGGAGTGGGCCGCAGGGATGGATAAGCCGGGACTGCGCCAGTACTTCGCCAACTACTTTGCCAGCCGCCACGAAGACGGCCTCCAGGCGATCGAGGAGAATCCTGCATGAACGATTTGCGCGACCCGGACCTGGACGACGCCATTGCCGAGCTGGGCAATGTGCTCGAAACCCTTGAACAGCGCGCCGAGGCCAGCGAACGCGCCCTTGGCAAACTGGCGCGCCAGCGCAAGGCCTACCTGAGCCAGGTGACCTACGACCTGCTGCCCAAGCTGTCTTCGGTGGTCCTGGCCAGGCTGCGCGAGCAGGTGCCGGGCTTCGTCACGCTACAGGTGCAGGAAAGCTTCGACACCCAGCGCAAATTTCTCGGCCTGTTTGCCAGCAAGGACTACGCCCATACCCTGGCGTTATTGCAGACCCGGTTGGCCAGCCATCTCGATCAACTCCAGCATGCCGGCCTGCGCGAGCGTAATGACGAGATCGCCCAGGTGTCGGCGCAGCGCGAAGGGCTGCAGTTCCAGCGCCAGGCGACCGGCGAACTGCTGGCATTGCTGCAACAGGCGCGACGGCAGGGCACGCCGTTGCCGCTGCAGGTGCAGGAACAGGTCCGGCACCTGGCGACCCTGGCCCGGGCGGCGCGCAGGAACGATGACCGGGCGGATTTCATGGAACGGGATTATCGTGATTACAGCTCCCGCCACGCCAACGACTCGAGTCGTACGACGGTGGACGAGCGGGGGCCGGAGCAGCGCGATAATCCGCTGGACCTGCTGATCTACTGGGCAACGGATATGTCCACGAGCTTGCGCACGCTGGTGATCGATACGGTCGAAGAGGCAAGGCGGGAGGTTGATGAGGTGCGGCGGGAGTTCAGTAGCGAGTCGAACGAATCGAGAGCGCCAACGGAATCAGGGACTTCAGGCTCTTCGCAGTCGTCTTCGGCGGCGGATTCGTTGGTGCCCGCCGCTGTGGCGGTGGGAGTGACGGCTGCGGCGGTGACGGGGGCGGTGATTGCGACGGATGATAGTTTGGGGTTGTTTTCGTGAGGGGTGTAGTGGTCAGAAACCAGACCCTCACACCGTACTGAATCATTTCCGCGTCGAGTCCCTGGCGAATCTGGCGGGCGACCGTGACTTCTTCTCGAGTGGGGTGGTGTCGGGTCGATCCGCGTCCACGGGGCTCGCCGGCCAGGGTGAGTCCCTCCAGTGGATTTATTCGTTCTCTTGTCCCTGATGTACGACCGGAACACTACGTGGATAACTGGGCTTCCCGGTAGCAGGTGGTTGTTTTCAAATATTGCAACACTTATTCCGGGGCGAGTTGTTGTTTCAAGATTTAACTCTGGAGTAGATTGAATTTCTAAAGGAATAGTATGGTGATGCCAATGAGGCAAAATGCTGATTTCATGACGTGGTGGTTCGACGTCAATTCGCGCTTCGCCAATTGTAGTCGGCCGGAGGAGTTGTTTCGCCAGATTGAACATGAAGTTCATCTCATGGGTTTTGATTGTTTTGCCTATGGTTATCGTCGCCCGGTGCCCTTCAACCAGGCCGAAACACATATCGTGGGCACCTATCCCGGGGAATGGCTCGAGCGCTACAACGATAAGGGCTACGGGGCCATTGACCTCTCGGTGATCAAGGCGCGTAGTCAGGGGCTTGTGATCTGGGAAGAGCATGGCGAATTGCTGGGCTCTGAACTGTTCCGTGAGGCGCGCGAGTGGAATCTGAACATTGGCGCTACCTTTGTGGCCCGGGGGAGGGACCAGACGCTGCACATGCTGGGGATCTCCAGGGCTGAAGACTCTGTTGGCGCTGATGAAGCCCTGCTGCTCAAGCTCAAGTTGAGGTGCATCACGGAGCTGCTTGAGGACAATTTGTCCTGTCCTGACAATCTTGTTCAGGCAGAGGTGCTATTGAGCGGGCGCGAGGTCGAAATCCTGCGTTGGATTGCCGATGGCAAATGCTCCAGGAGTATCTCTGAAATATTGAGTCTTTCAGAACATACCATAAATTATCATGTAAAGAGCATCCAGCGAAAGTTTGGCTCCAGTAACAGGGTGTTGACGGCGGCATATGCGGCGGCGCTTGGTGTTATTTGATCTTGCGGATTTCGTATTTTTCTTCTGCCTGGATTTCCGTTCTCCGAGTTGTCGGCATGACTGATAGCAGTGTGCCGCTTTTCTTGATTTGCCTGGCCTGAACGACTCTTCGTTCATGTATGGCGGACTCACCCAATGCTTTTCCTTCTGATTAGTACGTCTTCTCCTGTTTTTTTCACAGGATAAAAGTGTTTCATATTTTTTCGTGATATGTCTGACTACTAATTTTGGTAGTTGCGGTCTTCAGGCTTTATCCATAGTGTTTAAATAATTACAGGAAGTTCTGCCTGATCTGCAAAGGAGGTGCTGTCCGATGTACAGGTTTGTGTGCAGGCGTTTTGCCGATATGGATAAGGATGCACTTGAAGAGTTGGGCCGATTTCGTCATGAGGTGTTCATCGGAAAGTTGCGCTGGGACGTTGTTAGCTTGCATCCGAGGCCAGGCATAGAAATTGATCAGTTTGATACGGATGGAACAATTTTCATCACTGCCTTGGATAATAAAGGGCAAGTGGCTGGTTGTACTCGCCTGTTGCCGACAACTCAGCCTTATCTGCTTGGCGAGGTTTTTCCCCGACTCTGTGACAAGCCCGTTCCCCGTGATGCGAAAGTCTGGGAATTGTCGCGCTATGCAGCTATTCCCGAGGTCTCGGGGACGCTCGGCATCAGCCTGTTCAAGGTCTCCATGCAGTTCGCCCACATGCAGGGCGTTCGTGACGTGGTGGCTGTGACCACGCAATCGCTGGAGCGTTACTTTCTGCGTCATGGTGTAGAACTACGCAGACTGGGTGGATCCTTGAGCAGGGGCAAGGACAAGCTGGTTGCATTGTGTTTTCCCACTCATCAGTTCTTGAACTTCATTCACAGGGTGAATCTGGATGAAACATTGCAAGAGCATATCGATAACAAGTCGATTATTGCTCTCTAGTTTTTTCAGGCCTGAAGTTCGGGTTTCGGTTTAAGTTTTAAGTGTTTTTCTGCGGAGATAAAGATGATCTACGATGTTGTTGTGGTCGGTAGCGGTGCTATTGGTGGCTCCATTGCATTCGAACTCGCAAGTCGCGGACTCAAAGTCTGCCGGGTGGGGGAAATAAACAGGATCAATGCGGCATCCAGAGCGGCAGGCGCGATGAATGGATGTTTTGGCGAGATTACCAACGGTCTGTTGGCCAGCGAACATGGTCGCCTGAAACTGGCGATGGATATCCAGGCCAAAGGCGTGTGGGGGCAATGGGCCGAGCGTCTTGCCCAGGCCTCCGGCAATCGCGAGGAGTTGCTGACGGCCCGTGGTACCCACGTCATCCTGAACTCTGCCGGCATGGCGGAAATCGACAGCGTCAACTATGCCGCTATCGAGAAATCCCTGGTTGATCACAAGGTCCCCTACCGCGAGGTCGCTCCTGAGCGGCTGGATTGGATCAAGGCCAACGACCTGGTCCGGCCGATGCAGGCACTGCTGATCCCCGATGAAAACGCGCTCGATTCGCACCTGCTCCTTGAAAAACTGGATGCCGCCCTGTTGGGATGCGGCGGTGAACTTGTCACGAGCAATGCCCGCAGCCTGATAACCGAAGGTCGGGTTGCCACGGGAGTGGTGCTGGAGAATGGCCAGCAAATTGCCGGCAAGCATGTCGTCGTGGCGGCCGGTGTCCAATCGTTGGAGCTGTTCGACGCCCTGGACGATATAAAAACGCGGATTCCCCCACTGTTCGCCGGTTACGGCGTGTCCATCCTGGCCAGGCTCAAGCCGGGGCAGACTACCCCCTCGACCGTTATCCGAACGCCCAACAGGGCCTTCGCCTGTGGCTTGCACTGTGTTCCGCGCTCGGCCGACCTGCTGTATATCGGCGCAACCAACATCCTGGCTGAAGAACCTCGTTCCCATGCGTTGATTTCCGATGTGCAGTTCCTGCTCGACTGTGCGGTCGACCAGCTCAACCTGGATTTGCATGATGCCGAGGTCGTCAATATCCAGGTGGGGAACCGGCCTATTCCAGCCGATGGTTTTCCGCTGATCGGCCAATGCGAGTACGAGGGCCTCTGGCTGGCCACCGGCACCTACCGGGATGGCCTGCATCAATCGCCGCTGCTGGCGTGCTGGATGGCGGACCAGATACAGGGCGTGCCCAACGGTCTCGACCTGTCCTCCTTCGCTCCGGTGCGCAAGCCGCTTCAGGGCCTCGCGCGCAGCAGTACGGTCGCCGAGACGGTGAAACAGATGTTCGCCACGGGCTATGAGTACCGCTGGGACATCAAGCCTTACTGGACGCCACTGCTCGACAAGGGCATGACCGACAACTACACGAGATTGATCGAGTCGTTGCACCCGCATTTCACTCCGCCGCCCGAACTGGTTGCCTTTTCCTATCTGTACCGTTCGATGTACGAGCGTCTGGCGCGCTACTACGAGGCCTGGTCATGATCCATTCACAGCTTGAGCATGAGCACGTCACGGCATTGGAGAACCTGACGAAAGCGGGTGTATGGGACCCCCTGGGAGATCTGCGGGCCATTGCGGGTAAGCACTTTTCTTCCGGGCTCGAGCCCGATGGCCACAGGTTGTCGGCGTTTCAGCTGGATGTGGCTGAGCGCTGTGCCCGGACGCCCCTGGGGCACATCCTGGGATACACCGATTTTGCCGATCTGCGCTTCGTCGTGGGCAGTGGCGCATTCATCCCGCGCTTGCAGAGCATGGCGATGGTGAGGTGGATCGAGGAGAACCTGCCACTCGATAGCCATTCGATGGTGTATGACCTGTGCTCGGGAGTAGGTGCAATCGGCCTGTCGATATGGTCCAGATCCGGGGCAAGGGTGGTCTGTGTCGAAAACGACCCGATCGCCCAGGCCTACCTCGGGCGCAACATCCATCGGCTCTGCCAGGGGCGTCCGGACGTGACGTTGTGCGAGGGGGATATCAGCAGGCTCGACACGTTCGAGCAGGCGCGTGGCAGCGTCGACGTAGTCGTGTCCAACCCTCCGTATGTATCGGCGGGGACCGAGCTTCTGCCCGAGTGGGGCATTCATCATCCTTCCGGCGCCATTTACGCGGGTGACCAGGGCGGCGAGTTGATCGAGGCGTCGGCGCGACTGGCCGACCTCATCCTCAAGCCGAAGGGGGCGCTGCTGATCGAGCATGGCGAAGCGCAGGGGCATCGGGTCAGGTCGCTGCTCGAACAGTATGGTTTTGACTCGGTTCGTACTTGTGTCGATGGACGTTTTGGCGATTCGACGGGACCTGCCGTCGTGACTGTAGGGAGAAAGGCATGAACAACATGGACTCACGCCTGGCGGCAGCCACCCATGACAACTGGATGACGATTCGCCAGCAGCGCACCAGTGGGGCGCTCGGTAGCGCGTCGGATGATGGCCTGACCGGTTTCGAGGTGGTTTCACGCAAAGGCAAGGAAGTGGAGTTGGCCGATGGCTCGACCTGCACGGAGTTTATTTCATGCTCCTATCTGGGACTTGAAAGCCATCCCAAGCTGATCATGGCGGCGCAGTCGGCCCTCGAGCGAATCGGCATCCACCTGTCGGCCAGTCGCAGCGCCATGAGCCCGGTCTATCTGCGGCAGCTCGAACAGTTGCTGGGCGAGATCTATCTTGGAGCCAGCGTGACGGTATTCACCTCCACCAGCAATGCCCACCTCGGTGTATTGCCGTTGCTGGGCAGTGGCACAATGGAAGGCTATCCGATCAGGCGCTCGGTCATGTGGCTGATCGATCGAACCGCCCACGCCTCGATGCAGGTTCTGCGAGGGGTCATGTCGCAGTTCGGCGCGGTCAAGCGAGTCGATACCCAGGACATCGATGCGCTCAGGCAGGCACTGGTGCAATGTGACAGGGAGCAGATTACCCCCGTCCTGCTGATTGACGGGGTCGGCTCGATGTCGGATCTGCTCCCGGTGGGTGAGCTGAGCGAGTTGCTGCAGGCCTATGGCGGCTACCTCTATATCGACGACGCCCATGGCATTTCGATTACCGGCAGGCATGGTGCCGGTTATGCCTTCGAGAATCTGAGCTACCGGTTGCCAGCCAATACCCTCATCGCGGGCTCGTTGAGCAAGGCATTTGGTGGTACGGGCGGTTTCATCGTGCTCAAGCCCGGCTACAACGCGGCGCAGCTACGGGCGTTGGCCAATCCGCTGGTGTTCGGTCACACCATTTCCGTGCCACTGCAGGCGGCAAACGTCGCAGCTGCGCAGATTCACCTGTCCTCCGAGATATCGTCCCTGCAGGACGCGTTGTGGGCGAACGTGCGGAGTCTCGACGCCCAGGTCTCGCAGCGCATGATGAATGCCTCCTTGCGTGCTCCCATCCGTGGAGCCCTGTTCGAGTCGGAACGGCAGGGGGTCATGGCGGCCAGTGCCCTGCGGGCCTCGGGGCTGATCGTGTTTCCAGTGTTCTATCCGATCGTGGAGACCGGCAAGGCCATGCTGCGTTGCGCCGTCTCGGCAGTTCATACACCGGGACAGATCAACGCGCTGGCCTGTCAGCTCAATCAGCAACTGGGCCGGGCATCGGCCTGACGACGATAAACAGCAAGGACCATGTCAATGAATGCAGAAAGGAATGCTGCGTCGGCGGAGCGGGATCTTCAGCCGTGTCGTCAGCAGTTGGACCGGATCAACCAGTCGCTTGTTGATCTGTTGGCCCAGCGCATGGACGTATGCCGGACGATCGCCGGGATCAAGCACGTGAGCGGAATCCCGATGATGCAACCGCACCGGATCACCTCGACGCTGGACCAGGTGATGGCGTTATCGCGATCTCGTCAGTTGCGTCCGGAATACCTGGAGCGGGTGTTCGAGTTGATCATCAAGGAAACCTGCGATGAGGAACTGCGCATCATGGATGCTCTCGATCAGTCACGTGTGGAGGAATGAGGCATGCGTACACTGATTGTCGATAACTTCGACTCCTTTACCAACAATATTGCCCAGTACATCTACGAGGCTTGCGGCGAACAGCCTGAGATCGTGCCCAATTCCACTGCTTTCGAGGACCTCGACCTGGAGGGTTACGATGCCGTCATCCTCTCCCCGGGCCCCGGACATCCTGCCCGCAACGCCGACTTTGGCGTGTGCCGGGAGGTGCTGGCACGTGCCCGGATCCCGGTGCTCGGGGTTTGCCTGGGGCACCAGGGGATCAACTGCTTCTTCGGTGGTGCGGTCGAGCACGCACCGGAACCCGTACATGGCTACCGTACCCGCATCATTCATTCGGGCAGCGGCCTGTTTGCCGGAATTCCACAGGCATTCGAGGTGGTCCGCTATCACTCGCTGGTGTGCACGCAGGTTCCATCCTGCCTGGAAGTGACCGCACGCTCCGACTGTGGCCTGATCATGGGGCTCGCTCATCGTGAGCGGGCAATCTGGGGCGTGCAGTTCCACCCGGAGTCCATAGACTCGGAATATGGCTTGCAGGTTATCCGCAATTTCGTGCGTCTCGTCGCTGAGGCGCGAGGTCGCCAGAATTGCGAACAGGAGATCGATCCTGTGCGACGGGCATTGCAAGTTGCGGGTGGTTCGATGGAGCTGTCGTTTGACTTCCAGCTCATTGAGCAAGCTCCAGGGCCATCGCAGATGTTCAAGGCCCATTTCGCAGAACGGCCGGCGGCCTTCTGGCTCGACAGCGAATTGTCGGATCGGCCGCAAGCCCGGTACTCGGTGATGGGCGCCTGTGATCGCGACTCGGCGCTGGTATTCAGGTATGACGTCAATCGTCGGCGTCTGTCGATCGAGGGGCCCACGGGGCAGGCGAGTCTCGAGGGGGATTTCTTCGAGTTGATGGCCGGCATCGTCGAGCACCTCGGGGCGGCCCGCCAGTCCGAGGCGCCGTTTCCCTTCAGTGCCGGCCTGATCGGCTACCTGGGGTACGAACTCAAGGCCCTGACCGCTACCGGCGTGTGCAACACGCATGTGTCCGAATTGCCCGATGCGCTGTTCTACCTACCGCAGAACATGCTGGTCTTCGATCACCGGAATGAACTCACCTATCTCTGTCACCTGTGGGGTGAGCGTCTTGTGCTGAAACCTGCGGACGATGCCGAGCAACCGCGCTACCAACCCTTCGTTCCCGGGCCGGTGGCCGAGTCGGCGCTGCAACTGGCCGACTGCTCGAAGGCCTACATCGAAAAGGTCAATCTGTGCCTGCAGCAGATCGTCGATGGCGAGTCATATGAAATCTGCCTGACCAACCGTGCGAGCCTGGAATGTACGGAGGATCCGCTAAACGGCTATCTGCGCATGCGCAGCATCAGTCCCGTGCCCTATGGTGCCTATATCGACACCGGGGAGTTCTCCATCCTCAGCGCGTCCCCCGAGACGTTCCTGTCAATCGATGGCTGCGGCCGCATTGCCTCCCGCCCTATCAAGGGCACACGTCCGCGGGGACTTGACCTTGAGCAGGATGATCAGCTCAAGCGCGAGCTGGCGAGTTCGGCCAAGGACCGTGCGGAAAACCTGATGATTGTCGATCTGGTGCGTCACGACCTGAACAGTATCTGTGTGCCGGGCTCGGTGAAAGTGCCGAAAGCGTTCGATATCGAAAGCTATTCATCGGTACATCAACTGGTCTCGACCGTCGAAGGACAGTTGCGTGCGGGGGGCGATTCGTTCGCGGCGATCAAGGCCTGTTTCCCTGGCGGCTCGATGACCGGTGCGCCGAAAGTACGCACCATGGAAATCATCGACAAGCTGGAGTCCTCCGCACGTGGCATCTATTCCGGGGCCCTGGGCTGGATCGGCCTGGATGGCTACATCGACCTCAGCATTGTCATCAGGACGACGGTGATCAAGGACGGCGTGGCCCGTTTCGGCATTGGTGGGGCAATCGTGGCCGCCTCCGATCCGGCAGAGGAGATGCATGAGACGCTGGTCAAGGCCAGTGTGCCATTCCACAGCATCAGCGCGAGGGAGATAGCCGTTGAATAATTTTCTGATCCTGGGTGGGGCCGGCATCGTAGGCAGCTTTGTTGCGAGGATGTTGCAGGAGCGCGGATACGAACCGACGATCGTGGACCTTGTACCCTCGCCCCTTGCAGTCGATTACCGGGTAATGGATGCGCTGGGTTTGCCCGAGCAGGCACCGGGGTTGCTCGAGGCCACCGACGCTATCGTCCTCGCCTTGCCCGAAGACGTCGCGATACAGGTGCTTGAGCGTTATGCGGGAGCCTTGGCCTCGATCCAGGTCATCATCAATACCTGTTCGGTGCAGGGACCTTTCCAGCGCAGGGCCGAGTCGTTGTTTCCCGACGTGCCTTGCGTTGGCATCAATCCCATGTTTTCCCCGACGCTCGACTGTCGCGGGCGTCCGGTGGTGGTGTGTGAGCGTACGGCCAGCAAGGCGGGAGACTGGTTCGAGACACTGTTGCACGAACAGGACATGCAGGTGAGGCGCCTGTCGCCGGATGAGCATGACCAGGCGATGGCTGTATGCCAGGCATTGCCCCATGCCGCCATCCTTGCGTTTACTTTTGCATTGTCGAGGAGCCAGTGCGACCTGGAAACGATACAGGCGCTGGCACCGCCGCCAATGAGGACTCTGCTGAGCCTGTCGGCGCGGATCCTGCTCAATGCGCCTGTCACTTACTGGGATATCCAGAAACATAACAGTGCAGGTCAGTTGCAGCGTGATCGACTGTCGGACAGCCTGGCTATGCTGGACCAGCTGTGCGGGCTCGATACTCCGGAGCGCTTCGCCGAGGAAATTGTCGCGGTGCGCCGGCAACTGGGCGGCTACGTGGATGAATACGGAAAAACCTGTGAAACACTATTCAATGTTCTAAGTCCTTCGGGGAGAAATGACTGATGCAGGGAGCAGCAAGTCCACTGGTTTCAATCCTCAAGGATCGCTCAAAGGGCGCGGCGTTACTCGTCATCATGCTACCGGTACTGCTGGTGACCATCGATAACACCATTCTCAGCTTCGCCCTACCACGTATCGTGACGGCGTTGGCGCCCTCGGCCGCCGAACAGTTGTGGATGATCGACGCTTATTCCCTGGTGCTGGCCGGCTTGCTGGTCACCATGGGCAGTACCGGCGATCGTGTCGGGCATCGCCGGATGCTGTGCCTGGGCTGCAGCGGCTTCGCCGTCATTTCGGTCCTGGTAGTCTTTTCCCAGCAAGCCTGGCACTTGATCGCCGGCCGGGTGTTGCTGGGCTGCTTTGGGGCCATGATCCTGCCGGCAACCCTGGCCCTGATTCGCACGGCTTTCGAGGACCGCGAAGAGCGTCGCCTGGCGGTGGCGGTCTGGGCAACCTGCCTGACCATCGGTTCGGCATTGGGGCCGCTGCTGGGAGGCTTGTTGTTGCAGTATTTCGACTGGCAAGCGGTATTTCTGGTGGCTTTGCCTTTCCTGTTGCCGGTGCTGTTGCTGGCTTCGTCGATCACCGAATCGTCAAGGCAGCAAGGGGCGCCGACCGATTACCTGAGCATTCTGCTGAGCCTGGGGGCCATGACCGGTACCATGCTGGCTCTCAAGCATCTGGCGACGGTCGGAGCCGATACCCAGGCGCTGCTCTGGGCGTTGGCCGGTGTGCTGATGGGTGTGCTCTTCGTCCGTCGCCAACTGCTGCTGGAGCAACCCCTTCTGGACCTCAGGCTGTTCGCCTGGCCAGTATTCAGCGTATCGATCACGGTCAACCTGGTGAGCCTGGGAATGCTGATCGGTTTCATTTTCTTCGCCACCCAGTTGCTGCAACTGGTGTTCGGGATGTCGCCGCTGATGGCCAGCCTGATTCTCGTACCCGGCCAGGCGCTGGCAATTGTCGCCGGCATGGCCATTGTGCCGGTTGCGCAACGGGTCGCGCCGAACCGGGTCATCAGCGGCTGCCTGCTGGTTGCGGCAGCGGCCTTTACGGTGATGGCTCTGTTCCCGGCGACGATGCTGACGGTGTGCGTAGCGTTCATATTGTTGAATGTCAGCGTGGCAGCCATCACCAGCGTATCCAACGATCTGGTGCTGTGCTCGGTGCCCGCCGAGAGCGCGGGCAGCGCTTCGTCAGTCAGCGAGACGGCCTATGAGGTTGGCGTGGTGCTGGGGACCACCTTGATCGGAGGGGCAGTGGCGGCCCTCTATCGTTTGTCGCTGGCCTTGCCGGAGGGGGTGTCCGAAGAGGTTGTGAAAGCAGCGCAAACGCTGGGCGGCGCGCATGCCATCAGCCAAACCCGGTCCGACGCTGCGACCGTGGGGTTGTTGGAGGCTGTCAATGCGGCATTTCGAGAGAGCGTTGCTATTTCCAGTGGCATGGTGGCGGGGGCAACCGTGCTGTTTGCACTGCTGACCTACCGCTACCTGCGCAGATAGAAACCGCCAGCAATGTCTCAAGACGGGGTATTGCCGCTTCTGCGGGAATACCCCGTCAGCTCAATCACTCACCTGCGACAACGGCCTGGCCACATGCTCCAGCGAGCGCCGTTCCGCCGCCACACCCCAGATCGCCTGGATCACCGCCGCGGCAATCATCAGTGCTGCGCCGATCAGGTAGCCGTAGAGCACATTGGTGCGCTCGCCGGTTTCGATCAGGGCACCGAACAGGGTCGGGCCGATCAGGCCGCCCAGGCCGGTGCCGAAGGCGTAGAACACGGCGATGGCCAGGGCGCGGATCTCCAGCGGGAAGGTTTCGGCCACGGTGAGGTAGGCCGAGCTGGCCGCCGCGGAGGCGAAGAAGAAAATCACCACCCAGGCGATGGTTTGCTGGGTGGCGTCGATCATCTGCTGCTGGAACAGATAGCCGCTGAAACAGAGCAGCACGCCGGAAATCAGGTAGGTGCTGCTGATCATGATGCGCCGGCCAATCACGTCGAACAGGCGGCCCAGCAGCAGCGGCCCGCAGAAGTTGCCGAGGGCGAAGGGCAGCAGGTACCAGCCGATATGCGCGGAAGGCAC
Organism: Pseudomonas sp. Mn2068; assembly: GCF_049319725.1. Taxonomy (NCBI): domain Bacteria; kingdom Pseudomonadati; phylum Pseudomonadota; class Gammaproteobacteria; order Pseudomonadales; family Pseudomonadaceae; genus Pseudomonas; species Pseudomonas sp. Mn2068. Next base: position 227,512 of record NZ_JBMOUG010000009.1, read on the forward strand.
GTCATAGAAATTGGTCAGCACCAGCGCATAGGTGAAGAAGATGGCGTTGTAGAAAAATGCCTGGGCGGTGAGCAGGGTCAGCCCGACCATCGCTCGACGGCGGTGATCGACGAACAGGCTGTGGAACACCTCCCGCAGTGGCGTATGGTCGCGGGCCCGCAAACGTAGGGGCGGCTCCTGCATCGCAGGTATCTCGATGCCGCGTTCGTGGTAATGGCGTTCGATCTCGGCGACGATGCGTTCCGCTTCTTCCGGGTGGTTGTGGATCATCAGCCAGCGCGGGCTCTCCGGGACCCACAGGCGCAGCAGCATGATGATCAGCCCGAGCACCGCGCCAATGCCGAAGCACAGCCGCCAGCCCAGTTCGCCGCCGGCCACGTCCGGGTCGAGCAGGATCACCGAGCCCACCGCGCCCAGGGCGGCGCCGATCCAGAAGGTGCCATTGATGGTCAGGTCGACCCAACCGCGATAGCGGGCCGGGGTGAACTCCTGGATGGTGGAGTTGATGGCTGTGTATTCGCCGCCGATACCCGCGCCAGTGAGGAAGCGGAACAACAGGAAGCTCCACAGGCTCCAGGAAAAGGCCGTGGCCGCCGTGGCGCCGATGTACAGGAACAGGGTGATGAAAAACAGCTTGCGCCGGCCCAGGCGATCGGTCAGCCAGCCGAAGAACAACGCGCCCAGCACCGCGCCGGCAATATAGGTGGCGCCGGCCAGCCCGATCTCGGTGTTGCTCATGGCCAGGACCGGGCTGTCCTTGAGCGCTCCGGATACGGCGCCTGCGAGTGTCACTTCGAGGCCGTCGAGCAACCAGGTGATGCCCAGCGCCAGCACCAGCAGGGTGTGAAAACGGGTCCACGGCAGGCGGTCGAGGCGAGCGGGAATGTCCGTGCTGTAGCAGCGCTCGTCCGCTGGGGCGTCGGCGGCATGTTGCAGGGCCTGGGTCGTCATGGTCACTCCTGTTCGCTGACGGCGTCTCTTAGCGATGGAGCTGTACGTAGGTAAAGGAGTTCAAAAATCTCGCTTTTGCCTGACATGTCAGTTCAGGTTTTCTTGCCTGCGAGCGTCACTCATCCCATGAGGTTGGAACATTTCGCCGAAAGGGAAAACTAACCATCAAGTCAGTATCGATATTCATCGTGATAGATTGATCCTATTCGTCGTCACATCCGAATGGCTGTGGCCAACCCCACCAAGAGCGATATACATGCAAGCAGCGGCCCGTGAAGTTGATGTACCCCCGGTTCTGCGAGACCTGCGATCCGGCACGGCTGAGCGGCACGTCGCACTGGAAAAACGTCTTCCCTTTTTCTCCGATACCCTCGACTCGAAAGCCTTTCAACGGCTGATGCAGGCTTACTACGGCTTCTACCTGCCGCTGGAGCAGGCCTTGCTCGACTGTCGTCTGCTTCCCGCCGATTTTGATCTGGCGCCGCGCCTCAAGGCGGCAACCCTGCGCACGGACCTGCATACCCTGGGGCTGCCGCTCGAAGCCATCGACCGCTTGCCGACCTGTGCGTCATTGCCGGCCATCGACTCCGGCGCCGCATGCCTGGGCGTGTTGTATGTGCTGGAGGGGGCGACGCTCGGCGGGCAGATCCTGCGCCGCGAGGTCTCCAGGCGCCTGGGCCTTGATGCCGACACGGGCGCGGCGTTTCTGCAGGTTTACGGCTCCGCCACCGGACGGCGCTGGCTCGATTTCATTGAATACCTGGGCAGCCGCCCGATGGAGGCGGGCGAGCGCGAGGCTGTCGTCACGGCGGCACAATCGACATTCGGCTGTTTCGAAAATTGGCTCGAAAGCCGGGAGGTACTGGCATGACCCCTCAGGACAAGGAAGCGTTTGAAGAGTTTCTGGCCAACTGTGCCGACGAACCGATCCGTTTTCCCGGCGCCATCCAGCCCCACGGCCTGTTGTTGACCCTGAGCGAGCCGGCGCTGGAAATCGTGCAGATCAGCGCCAACGTTGAAACCCTGCTCGCTCGTGCGCCGCAGACGTTGATTGGCCAGCCATTGCAAAGCCTGATCGGCGCCGCGTATACCGAGGCCGTGCGCGAGGCGTTACGGCAACCGGCGTTTTTCGATGCGCCACCATTGCATTTCCACCTCAACGACACCGCGTTCGAAGGCTTGCTGCATCGGCACGCAGGCGTGCTGATTCTGGAGCTGGAGATCCACGTCGAGCACTTCCAGCCGCTGAACGTGGCCGGCCACCAGACCCATCTGGGGCGCCTGCTGCAGCGTCTGCAAGCGGCCACGTCGTTGCAGGCGCTGTACGACATCAGTGTCAGGGAACTGCAGGCCATGACCGGTTACGACCGGGTGTTGATCTATCGTTTCGAGGAGGAGGGGCACGGCCAGGTCATCGCCGAGGCGTCCGCGCCATCGATGGAGCTGTTCAACGGGTTGTTCTTCCCTGCCTCGGACATTCCCGAGCAGGCCCGCGAGCTGTATCGCACCAATTGGCTGCGGATCATTCCCAATGCCGATTACCAGCCAGTGCCTTTGGTGCCGAAACTGCGCCCCGACACGCAAACGCCATTGGACTTGAGCTTCGCGACCCTGCGCAGCGTTTCGCCGATCCACTGCCAGTACATGAAGAACATGGGCGTGCTGTCATCGATGAGCATTTCCCTGCTCAAGGGCGACAAGCTGTGGGGCCTGATCAGTTGCGGCAACCGTCAGCCGCTGCACGTGCCACATGAGCTGCGCATCGCCTGCCAGACCATAGGCCAGGTGCTTTCACTGCAGATCAGTGCGCTGGAGGCGCTGGAGGTCAGTCGCCAGCGCGAGGAAAAGGTCGAAGCCCTGGCCGTGCTCAACCAGGCGATGATCGATTCGCCGCAAAATGTCTTCGACGGTTTGGCCCATCAGCCAGAAGTACTTATGGCGCTGGTCAATGCCGGTGGCATCGCGATCATTGAAGACCAGCAGTTGCACCGACACGGCAACTGCCCGGAGCCGGAAGAGATCCGCGCGTTGCACAAATGGTTGCAGGCGTCGGGGGAACCGGTGTTCGCCAGTCATCATCTGGCCAGCGTTTACCCGCCGGCCGCGCATTATCAGCAGGTGGCCAGCGGCGTGCTCGCCATGAGCCTGCCCAAGCCGGTGGAGAACGGCGTGCTGTGGTTCCGGCCGGAGGTCAAGGAGAGCATCAACTGGAGCGGTGATCCGCGCAAACCGCTGGATCTGGAAAACTCTGACGCCGGCCTGCGCCTGCGCCCGCGCACCTCATTCGAGATCTGGAAAGTCGAGATGGCCGGGATTTCCATCAAGTGGAACCATGGCGACCTGTTCGCGGCGAACGACCTGCGCCGCTCGGCGCTGGAAAACGACCTGGCCCGCCAGGTGCGCCGGGAGCAGGAAGCGGTGCGCGCCCGCGATGACCTGGTGGCCGTGGTCTCGCACGACCTGCGTAATCCCATGACCGTGATCTCCATGCTCTGCGGCATGATGCAGAAGACGTTCAGCTCGGACGGCCCGCACACCTCGCGGCGCATCACCACGGCCATCGACACCATGCAACAGGCGGCCGCGCGTATGAACACGCTGCTGGAAGACTTGCTCGATACCTCGAAAATCGACGCCGGACGCTACCTCATCAAGCCACAGCAACTCGATGTCGGACAGATGTTCCAGGAAGCGCAATCGCTGCTGGCACCGTTGGCGCTGGACAAGGACATCAGCATTTCCTTCGAGGCCGACCCCGACCTGCGCATCCACGCCGATCCCGAGCGGCTGTTCCAGGTGTTGTCGAACCTGGTCGGCAATGCCATCAAGTTCACCCCGCGCATGGGGTCGGTCGGGGTGCGGGCGCAGTCGTCCGGTGATGAAATCGTCTTCACCGTGCGCGATAGCGGCGAAGGCATTCCCCAGGAGCACCTGCCGCATGTGTTCAGCCGCTACTGGACGTTGAAAGAGGGCAATCCGACCGGTACCGGCCTTGGCCTGTACATCACTCAGGGGATCGTCAACGCCCATGGCGGACAGATCGTGGCCAACAGCGAGCCTGGAAAAGGCGCTGAATTCCGCTTCACCCTGCCGGTGTTCGAGGCGTGTGCCTGATGGTGGAGTAGCTATCGATGTCCTTCATCATGGCACCGGCCCATCTGGTTGAAGTTGTTGTCATCAGGCGCTCTCATGGGCGTGCCGATGGTCGGGCGGCGACCCGCCGTCGTGGTTTCGCGGAATGAATTGCAGCTATTAATAGGAAGCATTACTATTCACGCCCCACCTTCATAGCCCGTCGCCATGAATCTCCAGCCACCCCGCAGACCCGGTTTTTTCGAGCATTACGAAGAGTTGATCGGCACCTGGACCCGCCGGCTGAGAAACCGTCAGCAAGCCGAGGACCTGGCCCACGATACCTTTGTGCGGGTGCTGGAAAGCCGTGCTGGCAGCGTCGAGCAGCCACGGGCCTATCTGCACCAGACCGCGCGCAATATCGCGGTGGATGCCTATCGTCGCGAAGACCGACGCGGTGCCCTGGAACTGGAAGCGATTCATCACAGCGCGCCGCCCACCGGCGACCCGGAGCATTTCATGCACGCCATCCAGCTTGCCGACTCCATCGAGCGGGCCCTGGGCGAGTTGCCCGTCAACTGTCGCAAGGCTTTTGTCTGGCAGAAGATCGAGGGTTTGACCCAGGCGGAGATCGCCGAACGCCTCGGGTTGTCCAAGAACATGGTGGAGAAGTATATGATCCGCACCCTGCGGCATCTGCGCGATCGCCTGGATGGACCGGATCAATGAAGGACAAGGCGATGCACATTCCACCCGGACAGGACTTTCCATGATGGATACCCGCGATTGCACACGCGATCCAGCCACGGTTCGCGATGAGGCCGCCACCTGGTTCGTGCGGGTGCGGGAGGCGCCGTTGAGCGCCGCGCAACAGGCCGAGTTCGACGCCTGGCGCCAGGAGCATCCGCTGCACCAGGACGAGTTCGACGTGCTCCAGGGGCTCTGGAGCGCCACCGACCTGGTGCCCCAGGCGCGCCTGCAGGCGCTCTGCGAGGTGCCGCCGGCGCGGGTCGGGCGCCGGCCGTTGCTGCGCTATGCGATCGCGGCCGGGGTGATCGCGGTTGCCCTGGGACTGGGTCTGTTCAGCGGCCTGAACCATCCCGCGCCCTACAGCGCGACATTCGCCACGGTGCTCGGTGAGCGCCGCCATGTGGCCTTGCCCGATGGTTCGGTCATCGACCTCAACAGCCGCAGCCGGGTGCGCGTGAGTTACCAGCAGGACCGGCGCAATGTCGAGCTGGAGGAGGGCGAGGCGATGTTCAGCGTCGAGCACGACACCAGCCGGCCGTTCGTGGTGCAGGCCGGGGTCGGCAAGGTGACGGTCACCGGGACACGCTTCGACGTGCGCCGCGATCCGACGCAAACCCGCGTGGTGGTGGAAGCGGGAACGGTGAAGGTCCAGGGCCGCGATGCCCGCGACGATGAGTTCGTCGCCCTGACGGCCGGCCTCGGTACGCGGGTCGATGCCCAGGGCCGGGTCGCGGCGGCGCAGGCGGTCAACCCCGAGGAGCTGACGGCCTGGCGCAGCGGCAAGCTGATCTTCAACAACGCCAGCCTGGCCGATGTGGTGGCGGAAGTCTCGCGCTACCGGGACAAGCCGTTGAGCGTCGCCACCCCGGCCGTCGGCAACCTGCGCCTGACCAGCGTGTTCAAGGTCAACGATACCGACGCCCTGCTCAAGGCCCTGCCGAGCATCCTGCCGGTGGCGGTCAGGAGCCGCGCCGACGGTGCCCAGGAAATAATTGCAAAATAGATTCAGGTTTTTTTCGAGTTCTTCGTCTTCTTGTCCAACTGCAACTGGTTTGCATTAACAGCCGCATACATTTGCGAACAACAGGACAAGGTCAGACGTGAACAACAACAAACCCAACGCGCTTTACCAGGCGATCCGCAACGCGCTGCCCAGCTCCCAGGCCTTTGCCCTGGCGCTGGCGGTCAGTGCCGTTGTCCCCCTGAGCCAGGCGGCCCAGGCCGATTCGGCCATTCATATCCAGGCCCAGCCCCTGGCATCGGCCTTGAGCCAGTTGGGTCAACAGACCTCCCTGCAAGTGTTCTTCAGCCCGCAACTGGTGGCCGGCAAGCAGGCCCCCGCGGTGGATGGCAACCTGTCGCCGGAAGAAGCCCTGAACGTGCTGTTGCGTGGCAGCGGCCTGGACTATGACCTCCAGGACGGCTCGGTGACCCTGCGCGAAGCCGCCCCGGCCGCCGCCGGTTCGCTGGAACTGGCACCGCTGGACGTCAAGGTGGTGGGCGACTGGCTCGGCGACGCCGACCAGGCGATCGTGCAGAACCACCCGGGCGCGCGGACCGTGGTTCGTCGTGAAGCGATGGTCGAGCAGGGTGCGATGAACGTGAAAGACGCGCTGCGTACCGTTCCCGGCGTGCAGGTGCAGGAAAACAACGGCACCGGCGGCAGCGATATTTCCCTCAACGTCGGTGTGCGCGGCCTGACGTCCCGTCTGTCGCCACGCTCCACTGTGCTGATCGACGGCGTGCCGGCGGCATTCGCTCCTTATGGCCAGCCACAGTTGTCGATGGCTCCGGTGTCGGTGGGTAACCTGGACAGCATCGACGTGGTACGCGGTGCCGGTTCGGTACGTTATGGACCACAGAACGTCGGTGGCGTGATCAACTTCGTGACCCGGGCGATCCCGCAGAAGTTTTCCGGTGAGATCGGCAGCACCGTGGAAACCTCGCGTTATGGCGGGGTGAAGCATCTCGATACGGCGTTCCTCGGCGGCACCGCCGACAACGGTTTCGGCGCTGCGCTGCTGTACTCCGGCGTCAAGGGCGAGGGCTACCGCAAAAGCAACAACGACAACGACATCAACGATGTCCTGCTCAAGACCCACTGGGCGCCGACCGACCAGGACGACTTCTCCCTCAACCTGCATTACTACGATGCCAATGCGGACATGCCGGGCGGCCTGACCCAGCAGCAGTACAAGGACAACCCGTATCAGTCGGTGCGCGACTACGACAACTTCACCGGTCGCCGCAAGGACATTTCCTTCAAGTACAAGCGGCAGGTGGATGACCAGACCCAGGTCGAAGTGCTGACCTACTACACCGACAGCTTCCGTGGCAGCAACATCGCCGCCCGCGACCAGAAGACCCTCAGCTCCTTCCCGCGCAGCTACTACACCCTGGGTGTCGAGCCGCGTGCATCGCGGGTATTCGAACTGGGCGACACCAGCCAGGAAGTCAGCGTCGGTTATCGCTACCTGCGTGAGGCGATGCACGAGTCGTCCAGCCGGGTGGCCCTGGTCAACAATATCCCGACCATTACCCCGACTTCCGACGGCCATATCTTCCAGGACCGTACCGGTGGCACCGAGGCCAACGCCTTCTACATCGACGACAAGATCGATGTGGGCAAGTGGACGATCACCCCGGGCATCCGCTTCGAGCGCATCAACACCGACTGGCATGAGCGGCCGGTGCTGGGCACCAATGGCGTGCCGGTCCAGGAGAAGAACCGCAGCGTCAACAGCAACGAGCCGTTGCCGGCCCTGAGTGTGATGTACCACATCTCCGATGCCTGGAAACTGTTCGCCAACTACGAGACCTCCTTCGGCAGCCTGCAGTACTTCCAGGTGGCGCAAGGCGGCAACGGCAACAGCACCGCCAACGGCCTGCAACCGGAAAAGGCCAAGACCTACGAACTGGGTACGCGGTATGACAACGGCACCTGGGGCGGCGAGATGACCCTGTTCTACATCGACTTCGCCGACGAGTTGCAATACGTCAGCAACGATGTGGGCTGGACCAACCTCGGCGCGACCAAGCACCAGGGGATCGAGACGTCCGTGCACTATGACCTGTCGGCGCTGAACCCGGTGCTCGACGGCCTGAGCGCGAGCGCCGGCTACACCTACACCAAGGCGACTTCCCAGGGCGATATCCCGGGCTTCAAGGACCGCGACCTGCCGCTGTATTCCCGTCAGGTGCTGAATGTCGGCCTGCGTTACGCGGTCAACCGCTGGACCTACAACCTCGACGGTTTCGCCCAGTCCGCCCAACGTGCGCCGGGTACCGGAACCAACGCTGATGGCAGTTTCAACGGTAACTACATCACCGAGCCGACCGCCGATGGCCAGTACGGCAACATTCCCGGCTACATGACCTGGGATGCGCGCGGTGCCTATGACTTCGGTGCGCAGCTGTCGAACCTGAAGCTGGGCGCCGGGGTGCGCAACATGTTCGACCAGCGCTACTTCACGCGGTCGAGCGATAACAACTCGGGGATCTACGTGGGTGAACCACGGACCTTCTTCGTGCAGGCCAGTGTCGGGTTCTGATCGACCCTTCCTGACCTCTGTGGGAGCCGGCTTGCCGGCGATCGCATCGACGCGCTGTCCTGTCACTGCGCGTTGCCTGGATCGCCAGCAAGCCGGCCCCTGCAAAAGCGTGTGTCGACTCAGACCCGCAGGATCTTTCCGCCGATCGCCACGCCCACCAGCATCAGCGCGATCAGCAGGAACGCCAAGCTCAAGCTGCTGGCATGGGCGATAAAGCCGATCGCCGCCGGCCCCGCCAGAATCCCCGCATAACCCAGGGTGGTAATCGCCGGTATGGCGATGCTTTCCGGCATGACCTTCTGTTTCCCCACGGCGGTGTACAGCACCGGCACGATATTCGAACAGCCCGCGCCCACCAGGGCATAGCCGAGCAACGCCGCTTCCCAGGCCGGTGCCAGGGTGGACAGCGCCAGTCCGGCCGCGGCAGTGATACCGCCGATCACGATCACCCGTTTCGCCCCCAGGCGCCGGACGATGGCATCGCCGGTCAGGCGGCCGAGGGTCATGGTCAGGGCAAAGGCGGCGTAGCCGAGACCGGCATAGGCATCCGGCACCTGGCGTTCGGCATTGAGGAATACCGCGCTCCAGTCGAGCATCGCGCCTTCGGCGAGAAACACCACGAAGCACAGCAGGCCGATAAACAGCACCACGCCGTGAGGCACGGCAAAGGCCGGGCCGGAACTTTCGCTGCCATAGGGCAGCAGGTGCGGCGCGGCCTTGAGCAGGGCCAGGATCAGCAGCACGATCACCACGCCGATCGCCGCCAGTGGCGACAGCCCCAGGCCGAGCAGGGCGCTGACCCCGGCCGCGCCGGCAATCCCGCCAAGGCTGAACAAACCGTGGAAACCCGACATCATGGTCTTGCCGCTGGCCCGCTCGACGATCACCGCCTGCAGATTGACCGTGGAGTCCACCGAACCGAGCCCGGCGCCGAACAGGAACAGGCCGAGGATCAGCAGGGGCAGGGAACTGACGGTGGCCAGGAGGGGCAAGGCGAGGCAGATCAGCAGGGTGCCGACGGTCAGCACCCGTCGGCAGCCGAAACGCGAGGCCAGGGCACCGGCCACGGGCATGGCGATGATCGAGCCGACGCCCAGGCATAACAGCAGCAGACCGAGGGTGCCTTCATCGAGTCCGGCGCGGGCCTTGGCGTAGGGCACCAGCGGTGCCCAGGCGGCGACACCGAAACCGGCGATAAAGAAGGCGATACGGGTCGACATCTGTTCCAGGCGGCCCGGTTTGGTCGGGGCCTGTTTGGGCGGGGCGTGGGAGGAGAGGGCAGTCATGAAGCATCCTTGGCAATCCGGCAGACAACGCTGTGCAGCGCACTATCCTTGCACATCATGTCTGGTACGGCGAGGCCAAGGTCTGTCAGGCGCCGACAAGCCGGCGATGAGGCCAGCGGGCCTTGCATCGCCTGACCGGCCGCTATCGCCGGCAAGCCGGCGCCTGCAGGTGTGGTTCCCGCTCAACCGGGCGGGGAGTCCGATCTCAACCGCGGCGACGGGCGTCCAGGCTGAAACGCCCGGCACCGAAGGCCACCACCTGCAACAGGCCACCGGTCATCGCGATGTTCTTGAAGAAATGGATGAACTGATTCTGGTCGGCCAGGTGATTGTGGAAGGCCAGGGCGGTGGCGAGGGTGAAGACGGCCATCACCAGCGCGACCAGGCGGGTCCGGTAGCCGAGGATCAGCAGCAGGCTGCCGCCGATTTCGACGGCGATCGCCACGATCAGCGCCAGTTGCGGGAACGGCAGGCCGGCCGAACCGATGTAGCCGAGCATGGCACTGGGATCGGCGACTTTCGAGAAACCGGAGAGCAGGAAGATCACGCTGAGCAGGATCCGCCCGGCCAGGGCGACACCGGCGGATGCGGAGGTATTGTCGGACAGCGAGCCGAGGGCAGAATGAGCTGTGGTGTTTTGAGACAGGGTGCTTTGAGACATGAGAAGTACCTGATAAAAAGCGGCGCGACCCCTATGGCGCGTCGGACTGGTGAGCAGTCTGCCATTGGCGTAACGTACGCAATAGTCGAATAATTTCGAGTATCAGATTCGATTTTATCGAACATTGCTCTCGTCCTTCCGCCCACCGAGACCTTGTCATGAGCACCAATCCCGGAACCCCCACCCTCGACCAGCTACGGGTGCTGCTGACGGTCGTCGAAACCGGCAGCTTCGCCGGTGCCGCGCGCAAGCTCAGTCGTGCCACGTCGGTGATCAGCTACACCATCGCCAACCTGGAGCTGCAACTGGGGGTGCAACTGTTCGATCGCACCACCACCCGCAAGCCGCAACTGACCGACGCCGGCCGTACGGTGCTGGCCGAAGCCCGGACCATCTACAACGGCATCGATGGCCTGCGGGCCAAGGTCAAGGGCTTGTTGCAGGGATTGGAGGGCGAAATCCATCTGGTGGTCGATGTGATGTTGCCGGCGGCGCGCCTGGTGGATGTGCTCAAGGGGTTTCGCGCGGAGTTTCCCACGGTACTCCTGCATCTGCATGTGGAAGCCCTGGGCGCGGTGGCGCAACTGGTGCTGGAGGGGCGGGCGAGTGTCGGTGTCAGTGGTTTCTTCAGTCGCGGCATGGCCGGGCTGGAACGGGTCGGGGTGGGTAGCGTCGAGCTGATTTCAGTGGCGTCCCCCGATCACCCGCTGGCCCAGGGCCTGAACCTGCCCGGCGCCGGGCGCGAGCACGTGCAACTGGTACTGTCGGACCGCTCGACGTTGACCCGCAACCAGGAGTTCGGCGTGCTCGGCACCCGCACCTGGCGTCTGGCGGACCTGGGGTCGAAGCTGATGCTGCTGCGCGAGGGCGTGGGCTGGGGCAACATGCCCGCGCCGATGGTCGCCGAGGATCTGGCCAGCGGGCGTCTGGTGCGCCTGGACCTGCCGGATATGCGCGGCGGGCCCTACGGCCTCGATGCGATCTACCGCACCGATACGCCACCGGGGCCGGCGGCGTCCTGGTTGATCGCACGGCTGGTGGCGCAGGTCGAGACGCCGCCCATCTGTACGGTCCGCTAGACGAGGTCAGCGCAGGCGGCCGACGATATCGGCAATGCTGCTCAGCACGTCCTTGCCCAGTTGCGCGGAGCGTTTGCCGGACCAGCCGGTGCGCGCATCCGGTGCGTCATCGTTGTCCTTGAACGGCATTTCCAGGGTCAGCGACAGGCAGTCGTACTGCTGGCCGACGCTGTTGCAGGCCAGGGTCATATTGGCTGCGCCGGGCAGGTCGCGGGTGTAGCCGTGGGTGGTCTGGAAGTCCCGGGTAAGCGCACTGAGGTGGCTGCGGAAATGGTGTTCGAGGTCGGCGATACGCGGGGTGTAGCCCGGGTTGCCTTCGCCGCCGGCGGTGAACACATAGGGGATTTCCTCATCGCCATGGATATCGAGGAACAGGTCGACGCCGTACTGGGCCATCTGTTGCTGGACAAAGAACACTTCCGGACTGATCTCCGCACTGGCGCTCTGCCAGGCACGGTTGAGGTCCTGGCCCATGGCGTTGGTGCGCAGGTGTCCATGGAACGCCCCGTCGGGGTTCATGTTGGGCACCAGGTACAGGTCGGCAGCGGCCAGCAGGGCTTGCAGTTGCGGATCGTGCTGTTCCTGTAGGCGCTCGATCACCCCCTCCATGAACCACTCGGCCATATGTTCGCCCGGATGCTGCTGGGCGATGATCCAGACCTTGCGTTTACCCGGCGCGCCGTCGCCCTTGCGCAGCAGCGGGATATCCCGGCCCTCGGCGCTTTTGCCGGTGGCCAGCAGTTCGGTACCGGCATGGCTCAGGGCCTGTTCGATCAGCCAGTCGTGCCGTTCGCGGCTGTAGGGTTCGAAATAGGCGAACCAGGCCTGGGGCTGTTCGGCCTGGAACTGGATATGCAAGCTTTCACCGTCGAAGCGCGTGTCGGTGCGGAACCAGTCGTGGTGATCGTGGGACGCGGCGGCGCGATAGCCGGTCCAGGCCTTGTTGTACGAGGACTGGCTGGCATTGCTCAGTTCGAAGGTATAGGTCTGTCCCGGTTGCAGGCCTTCGACCTTGAAATGGAACCACTGGAAATGGTGGCTGCGGGTGTCTGGCTCGATGGCCAGCAGCAGGTGCTGCGGGTTGCTGGCATCCAGTACCTGGATATTGCCGCTGTCGAAGTCGCTGCTGATTTTGAGTGAGGGCAGAACCACGGTCATAGTCTGTGTACCTGAATATGATGTCTTGTGGTTGCTACTGTACACGGCGGGCGGTCGTTGGCCGAGCCGCAGAAAGCCTGGAGCGGGGAAGGGGGCGTCGTCCATGACGCCGCGCCAGCTTAGTGTTTGTGATATTGATTCTCAAGTACTTCCATGGTTTTTCCGTTCTCCTACCCGGGATGACGGACTTTCGCTCGTCGATGTTCCTTTGCTATCATCCGCGCCATCGCGACTGCCCCATCGAGATGGCAGCGCCAAAGTCTTCATTAGCCTGAAGCAAAGCCCGTAAAACGGGTGCAAAAAAAAGACCCGGCAAAAAGCCGGGTCAAAAACCGTGATTAGCCTGATGAGGAGATAATCCAGAGTCCGACCTAAGGTCTCCGGGTTATCGACTGATCTCGCGATCAGCTGCTTGCAATAATAATCATTATCATTTGCAAGTCAAATGTTTTCCTGTCTCTCCTGGAAATTATTTTTCCACTCCTCTCTCCAGACTCCACTCTGTTTCGCTGGCTGCCCTGCACCGGCGGTGCGTTCGCGCGCCCTTCACATTCCCGGGCATTCCGCGCTCAGGGCCCGGTCGACCATGGCCTTGGCCATGTCGACCATGTACACCACGGAAAAGGCCAGGTCGCGGGATGAGCCCTGCAGGGCATCGGCGGCCTCATAGGCCGTGGCGGCCGCGCAACGCAGCAGGTCCGAGGCATGGACCATGGCCTCCTCGACGCTGAGGTTCTCGCGCACGGCGAACAGCTTGTCTTCGTCAGGTCGGCAGGCACCCTCGTCGGAGAGGGGGCCGGAAACGCTTGGTTTCAAATAATAGTCGAGCGCGCGTTGGGCCGCGTGCCTCCCCTTGAGCGAATTACAGGGGGACATGGTGTGGAAATCGGTCATGTGCTTGGGTGTGGAAGTCATGGAAAACCTGCCTTTGAGGAAGAAGTCGCATCAGCGTTACAAGCCTAGTACTAACCGTATTTTTATGTTTGTCACATATAATACAGTTTGTGTATTGAACGGCGGAATACAGCCCGTATTGTTCCGCCCATGGATAAATGGATTGCCTTGGTGAGAGCCAAGCTGCGCGAGCTAGACCTCACGCAAGAGAAACTCGGAGAACGCGTTGGGGTATCCCAGGGCGGTGTCGGTCATTGGCTGAACAAACGGCGCCAGCCGGATCTCGAAAGCATGAACAAGGTGCTCCAGGCCCTGGGACTCGGGCATCTGGAGGTCGTGCTGGTGATCCGTGACCGTTCGGTGGCGGCGCAGGACCCGTCGGAGCGGGACGGGCAGGCCTATGACATCACCTCGGCGTTCCGCTACCCGGTCAGCGACTGGCATTCAGTGGTGCCGGCGCGGGAGACGGATGTGGGGGATTACCGCAAGACGCACTATGAGGTGACCGATCATTACGCCTCGGGAGCGGCGTTCTGGCTGAAGGTGGCGGGGGATGCGATGACCGCGCCGGTGGGCACCAGCGTCCCCGAGGGCATGCTGATCCTGGTGGACCCCGACCTCGACGCCGAACCCGGCAAGCTGGTGATTGCCCGCCTGCGGGACAGTGAGGAGGCGTTTTTCCGGCAGTGGGTGGAAGAGGGCGGCCAGCGCTACCTGAAACCGCTGAACCCGACTTATCCGAAGATTTTGTTTACCGAGGACTACAGCATTATCGGTGTGGTCGTACAGGCCACCACCAAGTTCTAAAGGTGACCGATTGGAGCTGGCTTGCCAGCGATGACGATGCCAGCCGCGCCGCCGCTTTCGCGGGCAAGCCCGCTCCCACAGGATGGGGGCTCGCCATGGACTATGGTCCAGACTGGAACCCTGTAGGAGCTGGCTTGCCAGCGATGGGGTCAGCAAGCCTTGCAGTGCCGATAAGGACGCCATCGCCGGCAAGCCGGCTCCTGCATGTCGCGGTGCCGGTTACTCCTGCAGTTCCACCAACGCACTGCCCTCGCTGACCATCTCGCCTTCCTGGCAATACAACGCCTTGACCACGCCGGCCTGGGGCGTGCGAATGCTGTGCTCCATCTTCATGGCTTCGAGCACCACCAGTTGGGTCCCGGCCTCGACGCTCTGGCCGACCTGCACCAGTACCCGGACGATATTGCCGTTCATCGGTGCCGTCAGGCCCCCCTGATGGCCGTGGCTGGCCTCGACCGCGGCAATCGGGTCGAAGGCGCTGATCGCCAGCAGCTCGCCTTGCCATTGCAGATAGAGGTTATCGCCCTGGCGGATGGCCCGATAGCGGCGGCGAATACCCTGGCGTTCGATGGACAGGGATTCGCCGTGCCACTCGACTCCCACACCCTGGTCCGGAACCAGGGTCAGGGCGCGGTCTTCGCCCCTGCAACTCAGGTGCAGGGCGGTTTCGGCCGGCAGCCCGCCGCGAAAGCCGTTGCCACTGGCCCAGGGCGAGCCGGGATCATCGGCGCGTGGCGTCGCCGCCAGGCCGCAGGACCAGGCCCGGGCCGCCACCTGCCAGAACTCGTCGCAGAGTTCGCCGGCAGCCGGCAGCAGTTGTTCCTGATAACGCGGGATAAAGCCGGTATCCAGTTCCGCCGCGGCAAAGGCCGGGTGGCCGATGATCCGCCGGAGGAAACCAAGGTTGGTCTTCAGCCCGCCAACGGCGAATTCGTCGAGCATCGCCAGCAGGCGCAAGCGCGCCTGTTCACGGGTTTCGCCCCAGGCGATCAGCTTGCCGAGCATCGGGTCGTAGAAGGGCGACACACTGTCGCCTTCGGCCACTCCGCTGTCGACCCGGCGTCCCGGTCCGGCGGCCGATTCACGGTAGACCTCGAGACGCCCGGTGGCGGGGAGGAAGTCGTTGCCCGGATCCTCGGCGTACAGGCGCACTTCGATGGCGTGGCCCAGCAGCGGCACCTGCTCCTGGCTGATCGGCAGGGCTTCGCCGCTGGCAACGCGAATCTGCCAGGCCACCAGGTCGAGGCCGGTGATGGCTTCCGTGACCGGATGCTCGACCTGCAGGCGGGTGTTCATCTCCATGAAGAAAAAATCGCCGCGCGAATCCAGCAGGAACTCGACGGTGCCAGCACCGACATAACCGATGGCCTGGGCCGCGCGTACCGCCGCCTCGCCCATGGCCTGGCGCAACTCCGGGCTCAGGCCGGGTGCCGGCGCTTCCTCGACGACTTTCTGGTGGCGGCGCTGGATCGAACAGTCGCGTTCGTTGAGGTACAGACAGTTGCCGTGCTGGTCGGCGAACACCTGGATTTCCACATGACGGGGCTTGAGCAGGTACTTTTCCACCAGCATCCGCGAATCGCCGAACGACGACTGGGCTTCGCGCTGCGCCGAGGCCAGGGCTTCGGCCAGCTGGCTGACGTCCTCGACCACCTTCATGCCCTTGCCGCCACCGCCGGCGGTGGCCTTGAGCAGCACCGGGTAGCCGATCAGTTCGGCGGCGCTGCGGAAGGTGTCCAGGTCCTGGGCCTCGCCGTGATAACCGGGCACCAGCGGCACGCCCGCGGTGGTCATCAGCGCCTTGGCCGCGGACTTGCTGCCCATGGCGTCGATGGCGGCGGCGGGCGGGCCGAGGAAGACCAGTCCGGCGGCCTCGATGGCCCGGGCAAACGCGGCGTTTTCCGAGAGGAAACCGTAGCCGGGGTGAATGGCCTGGGCACCGCTGGCCTGGGCGGCGGCGATCAGTTTGTCGATCTGCAGATAGCTGTCGGTGGCCTTGCTGCCGCCCAGGTCGACGCGGATGTCGGCTTCACGGCTGTGGCGGGCATCCCGGTCGATGGCACTGTGCACGGCGACGGTGGTCAGGCCCATGGCCTTGGCGGTGCGCATCACCCGGCAGGCGATTTCGCCACGGTTGGCGACCAGTATGGAAGTGATCACGGGGGCGCTCATCAACGGGGCTCCTTGGCAGTCGGTTCGGCTTGCCAGCCCGGCGGGCGTTTTTGCAGGAAGGCGCGCAGGCCCTCCTGGCCTTCGGGGCTGACCCGGATACGGGCAATGGCGTTTTCGCAGTAACGCCGCAGGGAGGGGGTGAGGGCACCGCTGCCGACTTCGCGCAGCAGTTCCTTGCTCACCCGCATCGCCTGGGGACTGTTGAGCAGCAGGTTGTCGATCCAGGCCTCGACCTGGCGATCCAGCTCGGTCGCCGGGTAGCTTTCGGCCAGCAGCCCCAGCTCACGGGCGCGCACGCCGCTGAAACGCTCGGCGGTCAGGGCGTAGCGGCGGGCGGCGCGTTCGCCGATGGCCTGGACCACGAACGGGCTGATCACCGCCGGGGCCAGGCCGATGCGCACTTCCGAAAGGCAGAACTGCGCATCGTCGGCACCGATGGCCATGTCGCAACAGCCGATCAGGCCGAGGGCTCCGCCATAGGCCGCGCCCTGCACCACGGCCAGGGTCGGGACCTTCAGGCGGGCCAGGTTGTACATCAGTTCGGCCAGTTCGCGGGCGTCGTCGAGGTTGGTGTGGTAGTCCAGTTCGGCCGACTGCTGCATCCAGGCCAGGTCGGCACCGGCGCTGAAGTGCCGGCCGCGAGCCCGCAGCACGAGGAAGCGCAGGGCCGGGTTGGCCTGGACCTTGTCCAGCGCGAGAATCAGCTCGCGGATCATCTCGGCGTTGAAGGCGTTGTTCTTGTCCTCGCGACTGAGCCACAGGGTGGCGAAGCCACGTGGGTCGGTCTGCAGTTCCAGGGTGTTGAAATCGGTCATGGTGTCGGGTCCTGTGCAGCGGTGTCTGTTGCCTTGTCGACTGGAGTCAGACCGGCGGGAGATTCCATGTGTGCAGGCGATGCCAACCCTGTGGGAGCGGGCAAGCCCGCTCCCACAGTCAGGGGGATCACATCCGGAACACGCCGAAGCGGCTCGGTTCGATCGGTGCGTTGAGCGAGGCCGAGAGCGCCAGACCGAGGATCTCGCGGGTCTGCGCCGGATCGATCACGCCGTCGTCCCACAGTCGTGCGCTGGAGTAGTACGGATGACCCTGGTGCTCGTACTGGTCGAGGATCGGTTGCTTGATCTCGGCCTCCTGTTCGGCCGAAAAGCCCTGGCCGGTGCGCTCGCTCTGTTCGCGCTTGACCTGCACCAGCACGCCCGCCGCCTGCTCGGCGCCCATCACGCCGATCCGCGCGTTGGGCCACATCCACAGGAAGCGCGGGTCGTAGGCCCGGCCGCACATGCCATAGTTGCCGGCACCGAAGCTGCCGCCGATGATCACGGTGAACTTCGGCACCCGCGCACAGGCCACGGCGGTGACCAGCTTGGCGCCATGCTTGGCGATACCGCCGGCCTCGTATTTCTGGCCGACCATGAAACCGGTGATGTTCTGCAGGAACAGTAGCGGGATACCGCGCTGGCAGGCCAGTTCGATGAAGTGCGCGCCTTTCTGCGCGGCCTCGGCGAAGAGGATGCCGTTGTTCGCCAGGATCGCCACGGGATAACCGTGCAGGTGGGCGAAACCGCAGACCAGGGTGGTGCCGAACAGCGCCTTGAATTCATCGAACAGCGAACCGTCCACCAGCCGGGCGATCACTTCACGCACGTCGAAGGGTTGCTTGGCATCGGCCGGGATCACGCCGTACAGCTCGTCGGCGCCATGCAGCGGGGCAATCGGCGCGCGTTGCCGCAACTCGCCGAGCTTGCGCCAGTTGAGGTTGGCGACACTGCGCCGGGCCAGGGCCAGGGCGTGTTCGTCGCTGTCGGCATAGTGGTCGGCCACGCCGGAGATCCTGCAGTGCACATCGGCACCGCCCAGGTCCTCGGCGCTCACCACTTCACCGGTGGCGGCCTTCACCAGCGGCGGGCCGGCGAGGAAGATGGTCGCCTGCTGGCGGACCATGATCGCTTCGTCGGCCATGGCCGGTACATAGGCGCCGCCGGCGGTGCAGGAGCCCATGACCACGGCGATCTGCGGGATGCCCATGGCGCTCATGTTGGCCTGGTTGAAGAAGATCCGCCCGAAGTGCTCGCGGTCCGGGAACACTTCATCCTGGCGCGGCAGGTTGGCGCCGCCGGAGTCCACCAGGTAGATGCACGGCAGGCGGTTCTGCTGGGCGATGGTCTGTGCCCGCAGGTGTTTTTTCACGGTCAGCGGGTAATAGGAGCCGCCTTTGACCGTCGCATCGTTGGCGACGATCATGCATTCGACACCTTCGACGCGACCGATCCCGGCGATCACCCCGGCCGCCGGCACCTCTTCGCCATACACCTCATACGCCGCCAGTTGGCTGATTTCCAGGAACGACGAACCGGGATCGAGCAGGCGGTTGATGCGTTCGCGGGGCAGCAGCTTGCCCCGCGAGGTGTGCCGTTCCTGGGCCTTCGGTCCGCCGCCCTGTTGCACCTGGGCCAGCAGCGAACGCAGGGCCACCACCTGTTCGAGCATCGCCGCGCGGTTGTCGGCGAACTCCGCCGAGCGCGGGTTGAGTTGCGTGTGCAGGATTGCCATGTGCGCGCCCCTCAGCGGGTTTCGTTGAACAGTTCGCGGCCGATCAGCATGCGACGGATCTCGCTGGTGCCGGCACCGATTTCATACAGCTTGGCGTCGCGCAGCAGGCGTCCAGCGGGGAATTCGTTGATATAGCCGTTGCCGCCGAGGATCTGGATCGCTTCCAGGGCCATCTGGGTCGCGCGCTCGGCGCTGTAGAGAATCACCCCGGCGGCGTCCTTGCGCGTGGTCTCGCCGCGTTCGCAGGCGCGGGCCACGGCGTACAGGTAGGCGCGGCTGGCGTTGAGCTGGGTGTACATGTCGGCGATCTTGCCCTGGATCAGCTGGAACTCGCCGATGCTCTGGCCGAACTGCTTGCGGTCGTGGATATAGGGCACCACCAGGTCCAGGCAGGCCTGCATGATCCCGGTCGGGCCACCGGAGAGCACCACGCGCTCGTAGTCGAGGCCGCTCATCAGTACTTTCACGCCGCCGTTGAGGGTGCCGAGGATATTTTCTTCGGGCACTTCGACGTCATCGAAGAACAGCTCGCAGGTGTTGGAGCCGCGCATGCCGAGCTTGTCGAACTTGTTGCCGCGACTGAAGCCTTTCCAGTCGCGCTCGACGATAAACGCGGTGATGCCGTGGGCGCCCTTTTCCAGGTCGGTCTTGGCGTAGATCACGTAGGTGTTGGCGTCGGGGCCGTTGGTGATCCAGGTCTTGCTGCCGTTGAGCACGTAGTGGTCGCCGCGACGGTCGGCGCGCAGCTTCATCGAGACCACGTCGGAGCCGGCGTTGGGTTCGCTCATGGCCAGGGCGCCGATGTGTTCGCCGCTGATCAGTTTCGGCAGGTAGCGGGTTTTCTGCGCATGGTTGCCGTTACGGTTGATCTGGTTGACGCAGAGGTTGGAGTGCGCGCCGTAGGAGAGGGCCACCGAGGCCGAACCGCGACTGATTTCTTCCATCGCCACGACATGGGCCAGGTAGCCGAGGCCGGCACCGCCGTACTCTTCCGGCACAGTGATGCCCAGCAGGCCCATGTCGCCGAACTTGCGCCACATGTCGGCGGGGAACAGGTTGTCCACGTCGATTTGCGCCGCCCGTGGCGCCAGCTCCCGGGCGACGAAGCCCTGCACCTGGTCGCGGAGCATGTCGAGGGTTTCGCCGAGGTCGAAGTTCAGGGTCGGATAGCTCATGAGGCACCTTTTGTTATGGAATGAGCAAGGCAGGAGTGTCAGTGGTTATTGACCTTTACGTTAACGTAAAGCCGATGGCGTCGGCTGTCAATTGGACATTTCCACGGCGCTGTTTTTCCACGGGTGGGGCTTTCTGCGGGGGATCGCTTCAGGGAGTGCTCCGGGGCGAGCGGGGTGGCCCGCTCGCCCTCCATCAGGGTTCGGCTCGGGGTTGGCGGCGCAGCCCCGGCGGGGTCAGCGCGCCATGCCGTGCTCCTTCAGCGCCTCCGCGGTCAGGCGCTCCATCTCGTCGCTGTGCTCACGGGCGATGGCTTGGTAGAGGTTCTGGTATTCGGCATCGGTCATGACGCGGGCGAACACTTCCGTCTCGGGCTTGCCCAGGGTGGCGGCCGAGGCTTTCATGACAGCCTGCAGACGGGTCTTTTCCTCCTCGGGCAGAGCGTCATCGCCGAACCAGCGCTCCTGTGCCGATTGCAGGTCCAGCAGGGCGTCGCTCTTGGCCTCGCGCAACGCTTCCTTCACGCTGAGCTCCTGCAGGTACTGGACCTCCAGGTAGTCCCTCCAGAACTCCTGCGCGATGATCTGCCGGACCCCGTCCATGGGCTGCCGTTCCTGTTCGAGGATAGCCTGGTAGACGGCCTCGATCTGGTCCGGGGTGACCCCGGTAATCCTGCCGAAAAGCATCTTCGAGGCCTGCCAGGGCAGTTCCAGGCGTTGCGCCAGACCGATGCGAAAGGCCAGGTAGACTTCCGCATCATCGGGATGCCAACCCGCGTCCCGGCGTTCCTGGATCAGGGCCCGGGCCTGGGCGTTGGTGCGATCCAGGCGTGACTTGGCCCTGGCCAGTTGCAGCAGTTTCGCCTCGATCTTCTGGGCATCCGGCTCGGCGTAGGCTTCATGGAGCAGCACGTCGAGACCCATGTCGCTGAACGCCACGGCGATGCCGTCGGCACAGGCGTGTGACTGCGGCGCGGTGGCCCTGAGAAACAGCTTCTCGCGCAGTTCGGTGTCCTCGGCGGCGCCACGGACCATGCGCCGGACCTTGTCCAGGAGCCCCGGGCGAGCGTCTGCCTCTTTATAATCGGCCGATAGTGCCAGGTCGCCGATCACCCGGAAAAACGCTTCGGACTGCTCCACCGGCTCCTCGCTGGCCAGGCTCATCCAGGTGGCGCGAAAGGCCTGCTGCTCCTGGCTGTCGAGTCCTTGCAACCAGGGACTTTCGTCGCGGGAGGCGGGGGGGCGCGAGCCCTGCGGACTGTGCACCGGCGAATCGTCGCTGCTGAGGTTGCTATCCGAATCCGAGTCGGCCGGTATGTCCAGCCCCAGGTCGATCCCGGTTTCCGTGTGATAGTCCAGGGCATCGTTCACGTAAAAGGGTTCGAGGGGATTGCCGTAGAGATTGAGGGTGCGGGCGATCCGTTGACCGGCTTCGCTGGTATCCAGGACCGATTGCGGGATCATGGTCAGTTCGTTCTCGCTCAGGTCCAGGTGGGTCAGGGCCGGCAGGTCCGTGAAACCGGTCGGCCATTGGGTGAGCCCGGTGTTGCGCAGGCCGATCCGGGTCAGTTCGCGCATCGCGCTGAAATCCGGCGAACGGCCCAGGGTCGGATTATTGCTCAGGTTGAATTCCCGCAGGTGGGTGAGTCCGCCGAGCAGGGTGGCGCTTTCCTCGGTCAGAACGATCTGGTTGCCGCCCAGGTTGAGGTGGGTGAGTTCGGACATCGAGCCCAGCGCCGCGGGAATCTCGGTCAGCCCGCCACCGCTGATATACAGGCGCTTCAGTTGCGGGAATCCCTCGAGGAACGCGTTCAGTCCCTGGGTGATGTCCGCATGGCCCAGGGTCAGGAGCACTTCGCTGACATGGCTGAAGTTGGCCGACAGCGCCGGCAGCCGGGCGGTCGGTTCGTGGAGGACGAAGCTGAGCCGGTAGGCTTGTCCATAGGGGGTCTGGGTGAACTCCCGGCGCCAGCATTGCTTGACCGACTGGGCCATGAACTCTCTGACCATCCTTTGCACGTTGGACGGTGGCGTCAGACCGACCCAGGCATCGAGTTCCGCGCACAAGGTGTTGTATTCGATCTCCAGTTCTTCCAGGCGGTGCACCGCCGCGACGTCGTTCAGGCCGCGCATGCCGAGAAAGGCCTCGACATCTCGCCAGGGATGTTCGGGGTAAAGGCGTCGCGTCAGCTCGGTAAAGGCCAGGGAGCGAGTGCCGGGAATTCGCTGCGTCGCCTCGCTTTCGGCGGCGGCAGCGCTGGCGCGGCGGCCGGCCAGGCGCATGGGCGGCGTGGGGTTGGGCTTGGTGGGCGGTGCGCCGAGGAGTTTCTCCATCTCCTTGCGTGGTGGCAATGGCTGGTCGAGCACGGCCTGCTTGAGGTTGGCCGCTTCATGGGGGCTGGGAAAGCCGAGGGCCTTGCGCTCGGTGTCGGGCAGGGCGTGCAGGACGCTGCTGTAGAGATTGTCCGGACCGTGCAGTTCCTGGCCCAGGGCGTCATAGGCTTCGTACTGGCCGTCCGTCTTGACCAGGACCTTGCGGATCGGCGCCTGCTCCTGGCCGAGGCTGTCGAGCAAGGATCCGCCGAAGTGCGGCTCGCGGATTTCCAGGCGGATCTGGTCCGACCAGCCCGGCAACTTGCCGATCTGGCTGAGGATCAGCCTGTCGGCATCGGGGTTGTTCGTGGCGTCCAGATACAGCCCTTCCTGGGTTCGCGCCAGGCGCAGGTTGCGCCTGTAGTAGCGGGCTTCTTCGGCCAGTCGCAACGGTACGCGGCGGGACTTGAGCAGCAGCCGTTGCTCGGCCGGACTGGCGTTTCTGGACAGTTCCTCGGCGATCGGCGTCGACAGCTCGGGAAATGCCTGGCGGATCAAGGCGACGGCGGGGTCGTTGCTCTGGGTGCGATAGCGATAGTGTGAATCGAACAGCGCTGCCCGGCGGCGGGTGGCCTGGGTCGCGAGCTTGCGCCGCAGCGCCACGGTACGCGCCTCCAGGCTGATGGGGCCGGCGCCGAAGTCTTCGCCCAGCAAGCTGCGGATCTCGCTCTCGTCGAGATTGACCAGGACCTTTTGCAGCAACTGGTTGGCGTTGAGTCCGGGCCATTGCAGGTCGATGCGCTGCAGCGATTGCAACTGGCCGCCGGGGTATTCCTTCAGCGGGGCGCCGTGACGGTCCAGCAGGCGCAGCACTTTCGAGGGCGGCCAGACCGGTTCGCTGGTGAGCAATTGCAGTTCCATGTGCAGCTCATCCAGTGAACTGTTGGCCGCGCCACCGCTTTGCAGACGTTGCACCAGGGCCTTGAGGTCCTGGTCGAGCGTGAAGCGGGTCACGCTGTCTTCGAGCAGGGCCGGAGGTGGTGCCTGGTCCAGGTGCAGCCTGCGCAGGATGCCGTCGTCGACTTCGCTCAGTCGCATGATTCTTTGCGCCGCCGCCGGGTCCAGGCTGGCCGCATCCGGCCCCAGTCGGGAAAACAGCTGCGGCTGTTGCCACTGCAAGGGGTTCTCGAACTGATGGAGCCAGGCGCCCTTGCCATTGTGATAGACCAGCGGCGCGTAGGCATCGGGGTTGCTCGGGTGCTGCAAGTGGAAGCGGTTGGCGCTGGCGCCGGGGCGGATCCGGTAGTGGCGGCCGTCGAGCCCCAGGTAGGTCTTGTCCTGATGGTGATAGAGCCCGTTGGCATCGACTTTCAGTTCCGATTTGTCGGGCAGGGGGTGTTCATAAGGGGCCAGGTCGGGTTTCCACAGCGCCGGCTTGCCTTGTGGCGACTGGATCGGCTTGAGCCCTTCGACAAACGATGCCCCTTCGACCTCGCGGGTCAGCGCGGTTCCCGCCCCCAGCAACTCGACATTCAGCAGCACGCCGATAAAACCGAGCACCGCCTGCATTTTCTCGTCATGGCGCCATTCTTCGATGCCGTTGTAGAGCTGCACGATCATTTGCGCGGCGGCCACCGCGAGCATCGCCTCGCCGAGTCCGGGGACCAGGAACAGTAGGTTGATGCCCCAGTTCAGCAACGCGTGCAGGCGCGTCAGCCGGGTCTTCTTGTCCTCGTCGTCCGTGGGCACCGCGCTGACGCGGGCGTCGTCGAGTTTCTTGATGGTTTGCAGGTCGCAGAACTCGTCGAAAGGGCTGTCGCCCAGCGAGCTTTTCTGCAGGTTCAGGCTGGCTTGCGGGGCCGCCTTGCGCTGTCCGCTGGCGGGGTCGAGGGGGTTCAGGCAATCGTCGAGGGCCTGGAAGAAAGCCGGTTGCGTGCGCAGGTGCACATACCGCTGGAAGAACGCCTGGTAGGTTTTATCCCGCAGGCGTTCCCTGAGCTCGTCATGGAATGCCGTGACGGACGGATAGCGCTTGACGGCCTGTTGCGGATCGCCTGCCAGGTAGGCGACGCAGGGCAGGTCGCTGTTGCTGGCCGGGACGCTGTGCTCGATCAGCAGCACACCCTTGAGCAACGCGCCCCAGGAGCCGCTGTCGACGTTGGGAAAGTCCAGCAGGCTGAGGGAGTGGCAGTGTACCGGGCGATTGTCCCAGCGGGTGGGCTGCGCCGGGTCGAGCAGGCTTTGCAGCATCTGGTAGGCCGGCTGGTCCAAGTGGCCCTGGATCAGGGCGATTTCCGCTCCCAGCGCCAGTTCGTCGCGTTGTTGTTGCTCGAAGAGGGCCTTGAACAGCGGCAGTGGGCGGCCATGCTGGGTGGGCAGGAGAAAATGCTCGACGTGCTGCTTGTACTGGCCGCCGAGGTCGAGCTGGCGGCAGACGGCGGCGAAATCCGCCGGGGTGATGGGTTTCTTCAGCATCGCGGTGCTTTTGCGCAGGATGGCCGAGCCGCTGTCGAAACCGAAGCGACCGGTTTCGCTGCTTTCGAAGTTCTGCAGGGCGGCCTGCAGCAGGCTCTGCACGAGGGTGCTCTCCTGGCGCGGCGCGCCGAGGGTGGCGGCGGCCAGGATATGCACGTGGCGGAGCTGGTCGTGGTGGATGTCCAGGCCCGGGCCGTAGTGCTCGTCCAGGGCCCTGGACAGGAGCGGGGCGGCAAAGTCCTTGACGCTTTTGAAACCTTGCAGATAACGCCCCAGCAGGGCCTTGGAGCTCTGGCTCTGCTTGAGGCGCGTGGCGAATGCCCGGCGACGGGCGAGGGGCGCCTGGGCCAGCCAGGTGGGCAGTTGCTTGAGCAGCAGGCGATGGTTGCGGATCGATCGAACCGTTGCGGTTGGCGTGGCAGGTGTGGATTGCGGGTTGCTCATGTAGGTCAACTTCTTCCGTGAACGAGGCTTCAGCTTATGCTGAATGTGGGCCCGTAAAAGTTGAAAAAATTGAGCTTTATCAGTGGGTTGTGATCGATAATTTGTACCGTTGAAGTAGCCGGTTATGGGCTTTTGGCCAGGCTCCCGTGTTAAGCGGCCCTGATCGCTCCCACGCTGGAGCGTGGGAGCGACCGGGAGGCTACAGGCCGTATTGGCGCAGCAACTGTTCGGTCAATTGCTTCAAGGTGTCGTTATAGGGTCTGGCGATATCGGCGGACAGTCTCAGGTAGGCGCTGTCCGTCAGGGCCGCGGCGAAGGTGGCATCGGCGATCAGCCCCAGTGCCTGCGCCGATTGCCTGAGGGTATTGGCCAGGTCGGCGTTCTGCCGCTCGTCCAGGGGGTTGCCGTCAAACCATTCGCGTTGCGCGGACAGCAGATCGTCGAGTGCGCCGATCAGATGGTCGCGATCTTCCCGTGGCGCCTGGAGTGGTCCGTCATGAAAGCGTTCTTCCAGATAGTCCTTCCAGAACGGCTGGTCGAGCAGGCCCCTGGATGTTTCGCCGGGCAGGCGCTTGCGGGCCAGGATCAGCTGGTAGGTCTCGTCGAGCTTGCGGCTGCTGACGTCGGCGATCCGCTCGTACTTCATTGTCCTGGCCTGCCAGGGCAAGTCGAGCCGTTGCGCCAGGCCGATGCGAAAGGCCAGGTAGACCTCCGCCTCATCGGGGTTCACTCCGATGGCCTTGCGGGCGTCGATCAGGCGGTGGGCATGACGATTGACCCACTCCAGGTGCAATTTGCCCAGGGCCAGGCGCAGCAGCTCGCCTTCCCGCTGTTCGAGGGGCAGGGCCCTGGCTTCGTGCAACAGCACATCGAAGCCCATGTCGCTGAACACCACGGTGATCCCGTCTTCACAGCTGTCCGGATCCGGCGCGCTGGCGCGCCTGAACAGTTGCTCGCGCAACTCGCTATTTTCCGTGGCCGCCCTGACCATGTGCCAGACCCGGTTGGACAGTTCGGGGCGATATTCGGCGTCGAGATAGTCGGCGGAGAACCTGAGGTCTTCCAGCACCCGGAAAAAGGCTTCGGAGGCTTCGATATCGTCGCTCGCCAGGCGCAGCCACAGGTCGCGTCGGGCATGTCGTTCCGCCCGGCTCAGCCCTTCGAGCCAGGGCGTGCTGTCACGCGGTACGGGCGAGGGCGTGCCCCAGCGGCCGTGGCGGGAGCTGACCCGTGATTGAGGGCGCGAGTCGCTGCTCCATTCCGACTGATCGTCGCTTTCGACCAGTACATCGAGTCCCAGGTCGAGATCGGTTTCCTGCCGGTAGAGGTCGACGCGCCGGCGCAGTGCGATGGGGATCGGGTTGCCTTCCAGGTTGATCGCGCGGTTAAGGCGCTGGCGTTGCGGGTCGCTGGCGAAGACTTCGTCGGGGATGGTGTCGATGTGGTTGTCGCTCAGGTCCAGGCGGCGCAGGGCGCGAAGCTGGTCATAACCGGGCGGCCACTGGCGCAGCCCGGTATTGCGCAGGTGCAGGTAGGCGAGGCGGGTCAGTGGGCTGAGGTCGGGCAGCATCGACAGGGTATTGTTGTTTTCCAGGATCAGCACTTCCAGGCGGGTCAGGTGGGTCAGCGGCGCGCCGGTGGCGGGTGTGATGACGATCCGGTTGGCCTTGAGGTCCAGGTGCCTGAGCTCGGTCAGCCGTTCCAGGGCGGACGGCAACCGGGTCAGGGCGTTGCGGCTCAGGTTCAGGCGTTGCACGCGGCGGAAAGTGCCCAGGAAACCGTCCAGTTCCGGCGAGACCGTCAGTGCCAGCCCGCGCAGGTGCAGGTCGGTGACATGGTCGAAGTTGGCCGACAACGTCGGCAGGCGTTCAACGGCATAGCCGGCCAAGCTGAGCTGGCGGCCACCGATGGGCTGGCCGCTGGCGTCGGTGGCCAGGTCCGTTTCATGGCGCCAGCAACGCTTGATCTGGATGGCGATCCGGCGCTTGCCGTTGGCTTCGGCGCTGGTCTGGGGCCCGCCGATCCAGGCGTCGAGTTCGTCTTCCAGGGTGGCGTATTCGAGTTCCAGGGCCCGCAGTCGCTCGATGCCGGCACCGAGGCTCAGGTCGCGCAGGCCGTGCAGGGTTTCCACCTCGGAGAGGCGCAGGGTCGGGTACAGCTCCTGGGCGAGGCGGTTGAACTGGAACGAGCGCAGCGCCCGGCCCGTGCCGCGCCCGCTCAGCGGATAGCCGAGGCGGCCGTCGGCCAGGCGCAGTGGCACCGATCCGGCGGCGAGTCGTTGCAGTTCGGCGCCGTTGGCCTGGCCGACCAGTTCCCCGGCGACCAGGCTCGGCAGCGCGGGGAAGTCCCGCTGGATCACTGTTACCGGCGCCGAGGGATTGGCCGGGCGGCTGCGAAACTCGTAGTGGGAGGCGAACAGGCTGTGTCGTCGCTGCACTGCCTCCCTGGCGAGCATCTGCCGCAGCCTGCGGGTGCGCACCGTCAGGCTCAGCGGGCCTTGGCCGAATTCTTCGTCGAGCAGGCTGGCGATCTCGCGCTCGCCCAGCCGGGTGAGCACGAGTTCGAGCAGATCGTTGGCGTGCAGGCTGTCCCAGGTGGCGTCCAGGCGCGCCACCCGGCTGTCGATACCGGGCGGGTATTCGCTCAGCGTGACGTTCTGCTCGTCCAGCAGGCGCAGCACTTTCGAGGTCGGCCACACGGGGCGGTTGGTCAGCAGTTGCAGGGTCATGTGCAACTCGTCCCGGGAATAGCCCAGCGCATCGCCGCGCTGCAGGCGGGCGATCAGCTTGCCGAGGTCCTGGTCGAGCTTGAAGCGGATCAGGGTGTCGCGCAGCAGCGCCGGGGGTGGCAGGTTGTCGAGGTGCACGCTGCGCAGCACATCGCCGCCGACGCCGCTGGTGCCCATGACACTGCGCGCGGCGCTTTCGTCCAGGGCCGCGGCGTCCGGGCCGAGGCGCGCAAACGCCCGCAGGTCATCCCAGGTTTGTGGTTGCTCGAATTCGTGGACCCAGGCACCGCTGCCGTTGTGCCTGAAGGCCGGTGCATAGCCGTCGGTTTTCCGTGGATGAAGGGCCTGGTAGCGCGGGGAGGATGGCTGCGGCTTGAGCTCGTAGAATTTGCCGTCGAGCGGCAGGTAGGTGCGTCCCTGGTGGTGGTAGAGGCCCGCGGCATCGGGTTCCAGGGTCGCCGGCAGCACCAACTTGTGGGCGAAGGGCGCCAGGTCGGGGTTGAACAGGCGTATATCGCCATTGGGCAATTTTATCGGACGCAGCCCGTCGACAAATCCGGCACTGCCGATTGCCGCGTTTTCGGCGGCGGCCGCCGACGCTCCGGCGGCCCCGAGCGCGGCGATCAACGCGACGTTCTGCAACACGCCGGTCAGGTAGGCCCAGGCCTGCTTTTTTTCGCCGAGGGCAAAGCTGTCGATGCCGTGGAAAATACTGCTGCCCAACTGGACCGCGACCACCCCGAGCATGACTTCGCCGAGCCCGGGAACGATAAACGCCGCGACATTGAGCACATTGAGGGCAATCGTGAGGTAGTGCTCCAGGCGGGCAGTGAGACTTTGCCGGTCCTTTTCCGCGGTGGGCACGGCGATGAACAGGGCATCCTCGAAGAAGGTCTCGACCTTCTGCTGGTAGCGCTGGCGAAACACATAGCTGTCGATCAGGTCGCCGGCGACATCGAGCCTGGCCTTCGGGTCGGGGGTCGGCTGATAGAAATAGCCGTTCCACTGGCGCGGTGAGAGGCGTTCACGCAGCTTGTCGAAAAAACGTGCTCGCGAGCGCTGGGGAATGAAACGGGTAAAGAACTTCAGGTACTCGAAGTCCCGCAGCTTCTCTCGCAGGTGGTCTTCGAAGGCCGCGCGGGATGGATATTGCCGGACCGGATGGAAGGGATCGTCCGGTAGATAGACCACCCAACTGCGGGCATGGTCGTCGGTGCGCACCACCAGGATGCCGTTGAGGGCGATCCGCAGCAGGCTCAGGGTGAAGCAGCGCTGTGGATGTCCGGCTGGCACGGGGACCTGCTTGCCCCTGGCCACTTCCAGCATCAGCCGATAGGCCGCGTCGTCCAGGTGACGTTGCAGGAAGGCGATATGCACCTGCGTCTCGAGGGCATAGGCGTCATAAACGGTGAAATGGCCGCGCACGGCGTGTTGCGCTTCCAGCGTCGCTTCGCCGGCCCTGGCGGTGGGGAAGAACACCCCGGCGAGATGTTTCTGGTACTGCCGGCCCAGGTCCAGCTTGCGGCACAGGGCGGCGAAACCGGCTGGCGACAGGGCCAGGCGCCGTGCGTCCGGATCGAGGGGCGGTTTGTTGTAGATTGCCGCGGGCAGGCCGGGCGCGTCCAGCTTGCCGTCCCTGGTTTCCCAGGCCTCGTAGTTGTGCAGCGCGGCGTGCAGCAAGGTGGCGACGGATGAGCGCAGGTCCCCCGGGCTGCCTTTGGTGGGCTGGAGGATAAAGGTCTTGCCGACGTCCAGCGTCAGTCCGAATTCGTCCTTGAGCGCCTGCTCCAGCAGCGGTTTGGCAAAGGCCTCGACCGTGCTCACGTTGCGCAGTATGTCCTCGACCTTGCGCTGGAAATAGCGGCAGGCGGTATAGCTCTGGTGCAGGTGGGTGAAGACCTGCGCTGCGTCTTTCAACCGAGGCAGTTTACCCAACGCGCGCTGGCCCAGGGCCAGGTGGGTCCGGGTGTCGGCCCGGACCAGCCATTCGGGGAACTTGCCCTTGATGAATTCATAGTGAACCCCCCGGTGCCCGCGCAGTGCGGGGGGGCGGCTGGGGACAGTGGCGGAACCGGCGTCCGCCGACGTGGTGGTGGTCATGGTGTGAAGCCCGATTCGTGGTTCGAAGGGGCAGGGTATTCGGCGTGCCGGCCGGGGCTGCGGTAGGTATTCACCCGGCCGGGAGGTGACGTCAGTTTTTCGGGACCGGCCAGATCACGTCATCGGCGAAGATTTTCCCGTCGGCCGGCCAGTTCAGTACCGTGCCGCCGGATTCGGCCACCTGGTCGATCAACTGGTCGTAGACCGCGCTGTTATCGGTGCCGCTCCAGGTCGCACTTTCGATGTCGGCGGCGCTTTGTCCCGCCGCCGCATGGATCGCACGGACACTGGCGGCACGGGTCAGGCTGGAGTTGACCAGCCAGATCCGCCCGGCGGCGATGCCCCTAGGGGAAACGGAAATATGCCCTTCGATATCGTCGTAGGGAAAGAAGTGGCGGTCGCGGGAGTCGCGGTTGAACAGGCGATTTTCCTGACCCGGCACGACTTCGATCTCACGTGTATCGATCATATAGGTGAAGCTGGTGGTCTGCCGGTGCCGGTAGGTGGTGTAGCCGCGTTCGCTGTCGAGTGAGAGCGCGGCGCCCGAACCGCTGGATGCCGTTCCAGCGGACTGGCCGGTGCTGCCGGAGGCTGCCGATGAGGTATCCGACGAACGCCCCTGGCTGCTCGCTTCGCTGTCGGAGTCGCTCTCCGATTCCGGGCGCTTGCCGGGGTATTTATTGGTTTGCGTGTTGTAGCGCAACTGGCCGGCGCCCGGCCCGCCACCGACACTGTAGTTTCTGGCGTCGCTCAGGCTGAAGGTGGCACTCAGGGCTTTTTTCGTGGTCGAGCCGGTTGCATGGTGCTCGCGGGCGAGCATGCAGCCATCCCGGGCCAGCTCGAACGGCGTGCGGTCTTCGCTCCTGAACATCGCGGGAATGTCCGTCCGGTACAGGCAGCCATGGATGTTTTTGCGGTAGCCGAGCCGGAGCAGGAAGGCTTCCAGGAATGGCCCGGTGTAGTAGGCGTCGAAATCCGCTTCGAGGGTGTGCGGCTCGAAGTTGCGCACCTTGCGGATCTGCGGCATCACCTCCTGTTCCAGCAGGTCAAAGCGCCGTGGATGGGTTTCGGCCATCGACTGGCGTTTGTGCGACTCGGCCCATTCCGGGATCGCGCCGTTTTCCTGGAGCGCCTGTTGCAGGCGCGGCAGCATGCTGGGCAGCAGGTTGTAGCGTCGCAGTAGCTCCCCGCGTTCTTCCGCGGTCTGGTCCGGATGGGCCCATTTCAGTGCCCGTATCAGTTGCTGGCGAGTACTACCTTCCTGGCTGGGGCGGGCCCATTGCGGTGGTGTGCCGAGCGCTGCGGCATCGGCCCGGAAACGGTCGATGGCGTTGCCGTGCAATCCGTAGTGCTCCCAGATATCGCGGTCGGTCCAGGCTGGCAGCTTGTCGGGGGCAAGGGACTGGCCGCTGGCGTCCATGCGACCTGTCGGTGGATCGACCAGTGCCCAATGGTCGTCGTCCTTGCTGAAGGCGAACACACGCTCCGCGGCGCCAGGGTGCCTGGCGGCATCATTATCTCGCAAGCGGTAATAGCCTTGCCCATCGGGGCCCGCCAGCAGCGTATAGCGGCTGCGGAGGGTGTAGTTGAACTTGGCGACGACCACGGCGGGTGCCGGCTCCTCGGCCGGGCGCGGTCGTTTGGGCGGTGGCGGGCTGATGGCGGGTTGGGCGGGGGACGCTGGCACGGGGTGCGTTCCCCAGGTGCCGCCGTGGCCTGTCCGGTACAACGGCGGGCCGGAGGGCAGCAACTCATCGACACGCCTGGCCCGGTAGGTTTCGAGTTGCGCGTCATACGCGACCATCACCGTGCCGCCTTCGTCGAGATCGACATAGTGCCGTTTCCTGGCGATCCGCAGGCCCTGGGGGTCGGGTGGCGGCAATGCCGCGGTCGCGGCGACCCGGTAGTTGTCCAGCGAACGGGAGGTTCCGGCCACGGGTTGAGCTGGCAAGGACGTCAGTTGTATGTCCGCAGCCGCCGGCGTGCCGGCCGGTGCCCGGGGCGGCTGGCTGTGGGCCTGGCCGACGGCAAGCGCCGGGTGGTCCGGCCGGTTTACGCGCAAGCCGCTGATAGTTGGCTCACGGTGGGGTAGCGAGGATTCGGGGAGGCTCGGCGTCTTTGATCCGGGCACGCGAAGGGTGGGCGTTTCTGGCTTGAGCGGGATTCTTGGAGACACTGTGATATCTGCCGATTTTCCTGACGGTTGAATGGACGGCGCCACGTGTTGTACCTGGGGGCAGGTAGACGCTGGCGCAGGCGGATTCAGTATCCGGTCGGTGGATCCGCGGATGCGTTACATAGATATGGACGGGGAGGGGGTCAGCAAATGGCAGGAACACGAAGGGGAGCCGAAGCTCCCCTTGAATGCGTTGTTGTATGCTCTTTTTTTATTATTGAGGGGCGGTCTGTTGTTGTTTTTGTCAACCGTGGCCCTTTACCGCTGTTTTGGCTGACCCCCATCCGGGGTCAAAGAGCAAACGTATTTTTTTGAGCGCTGATCTGCTTTATCAGGTGATCCAACCAGTTCGGGAGCTACCTTGAGGTAGTTTTATTTTTCTCTGCCCGGTTGCGGGTGACGGTCAAGTCCCCTGAAAGCACACCTTCTCCAAAAAAATCTGTTAGCTGCGTCTCTGCCGTGTTGTTTTTGTTATGTCAGAGTCGGTACGTCTTGTTTTTATTGGTTTGCTGCTTTTTATTCTTGTTATGCAGGAGATATAGCAGGTGGCGTGCCAACTTTTGCAAAGCCTTTAAAATCAATGGCTTGAAAATTTTGTCCGACAATCGTTGCAGGAAAAATCGCTGAACCTGTTTCCGTGTTACTCGTTTGTGTTTCCAGACGGTAACACCCGGACACATTCAACCGGCCTGGCGTGCCTTGGCGACCCGCGACCCCGTAACACGTCCCAGCACGCCGCAGATTTCCTGGCCGGCCAGGAGCAGGCGATCCAGGTCGACACCGGTGTCGATGCCCAGGCCGTTGAGCATGTAGAGCACATCTTCGGTGGCGACATTGCCGCTGGCGCCCTTGGCATAGGGGCAACCGCCCAGGCCGGCGATGGAACTGTCGAAGACCTGGATGCCTTCGAGCAGGCTGGCGTAGAGGTTGGCCATGGCCTGGCCGTAGGTGTCGTGGAAGTGCCCGGCGAGTTTGTCCCGTGGCACCTGGGCCGAGACCACCTCGAACATCCGGCGGGTGGCCCCCGGCGTGCCGGTGCCGATGGTGTCGCCCAGGGACACTTCGTAGCAGCCCATGGCATACAGCTCGCGGGCCACCACGGCGACCTGCTCGGCGGCGACCGGGCCCTCGTAGGGACAGCCGAGGACGCAGGACACATAGCCGCGCACGGTCACGCCGTGCTGGCGGGCGGCATCCATGATCGGCACGAAACGTTCGAGGCTTTCGCTGATGGAGCAATTGATATTGCGTTGGGAAAAGGCCTCGGAAGCGGCGGCGAACACCGCCACCTCCCTGACCCCGGCGGCCATGGCGTCTTCGAAGCCGCGCAGGTTGGGCGCCAGGGCGCCGTAGGTGACCCCGGCCTTGCGCTGGATGCGCGCGAAGACTTCGGCGGAGCCGGCCATCTGCGGAACCCATTTGGGTGACACGAAGCTGCCGACCTCGATATAGCCCAGGCCGGCATCGGTCAGGCGGTCCACCAGGCGGACCTTGTCGTCGACGCTGATGGGCTGGGCCTCGTTCTGCAGGCCATCGCGGGGGCCGACTTCGATCAGGCGTACGTGGGTAGGTAGGGACATGGGGATACCTTGCGCAATGGGGTTGTTGTCGATGGAGCGCCTAGAGGATCTGGCTGGCCTGGGTTTCCAGGGTCTGCGCCAGGGCCTGATGGCAGCGTTCCTCGGCCGTATCGAGTTCGAGCTGCATCTGCTCGATATCCAGCAGTTGCTGTTCGAGTTGCGCACGGCGCTCGGTGATTTTCGCCAGCATGCTGTTGAGCTGTTTCTGGTTGCCGCTGGTGGGGTCGTAGAGTTCGATCAGCTCGCGGCATTCGGCGAGGGAAAAACCGATGCGCTTGCCCCGCAGGATCAGTTTCAGGGTCACCTTGTCGCGGGCCGAATAGATGCGTTCCAGGCCGCGGCGCTCGGGGCAGAGCAGGCCTTGCTCTTCATAGAAGCGAATGGCCCGGGTGGTGATGTCGAGCTCGCGGGCGAGGTCGGAGATGCTGTAGGTCTGGCTGCTCATGAAAGCGCTCGGCAAAGGTCTTGGCGCTAAGCTAAGGGCTGCTTGACGTATACGTCAAGCATGTCGGCATCCGCGCGGGCCCTGTGCGGGGTCAGGCCTTGTCGAGCTTCTTCTCGTGGGCCGTGACCTGCTGGCACAACTCGATCATCTGTTCGCGCATCCAGCGGTTGGCCGGGTCCTGATCGGTGCTTTCGTGCCAGTAGAGGTGGGTTTCCACCGGCGGCACGTCGTTGACCGGCAACTGGAAGTAATGCAGGTCGTGCCGGCGGGCGAAGCGCTCCGGCACGGTCATGACCATATCGGTCTGCTGCAATACCTGCGAGGCCATCAGGTAATGTTGGGAACGCAGGGCGATCTTGCGCTGGATGCCCATCTTGCCCAGGGCCAGGTCCACGTAGCCGAGGCCGTTGCGGCGGCTGGAAATATGGATGTGGGTCAGCCCCAGGTAATCGTCCAGGGTCAGCTTGTCCTTGCCCGCCAGCGCATGCCCCTTGCGCATGGCACAGACATAGCGGTCTTCCATCAGCTTGACATGGCGCACCTGCGGGTCGGTGTTGAGCGGTGCATCGACGGCGAAGTCGATCCGCCCGGCGGCCAGTTCCTTGGTGGTTTCGCGGCGCTTGGAGAGAAAGCTCTCGATCGCCACGGTCGGCGCCAGGCGGCGCAGGCGCTGGAACAGCGGCGGCAGGATCACCGCCTCGGTGAGATCGGTCATGCTGATGCGGTAGGTCTTGTTCGCCTGCAACGGGTTGAAGATGCGGCTTTCCTGGACCGAGATTCGCAGCAGCGACAGGGCGTTGCGCACCGGACCGATGATGTTCTGGGCCATCGGGGTGGGCACCATGCCCTGGGCGGTGCGCACGAACAGCGGGTCGTTGAAGGTTTCGCGCAGGCGTGCCAGGGCGTTGGAAACCGCCGGCTGGGTGATACCGACGATCTGCCCGGCACGGGTCAGGTTGGCTTCGGTGTAGATGGCGTCGAAGACGATGAAAAGATTGAGGTCGACCTTGCTCAGATTCATTTCGCGGCGCTCTTATTATGGGGTTTCGATCAGCCGATCATATATCGGTGATGAATGTTAATACACGCCGAGAATAGCTTTGGTAAATTTTCGTAGCTGATCTAGCATCGATTCCATGACCCCGACCACCTGCTCAAGAAGGTAGCTGCCCATGGATTTCGCCTATTCGCCCAAGGTTCAGGAATTGCGTGAACGTGTGACCGCGTTCATGGACGCTTATGTGTATCCGGCCGAACCGGTGTTCGAACGCCAGGTCGCCGAAGGCGATCGCTGGCAGCCCACCGCGATCATGGAAGAGCTCAAGGCACGGGCCAAGGCCGAGGGCCTGTGGAACCTGTTCCTGCCGGAGTCCGAACTGGGCGCCGGCCTGACCAACCTGGAATATGCGCCCCTGGCGGAAATCATGGGCCGCTCCTTGCTGGGCCCGGAGCCGTTCAACTGCTCGGCGCCGGATACCGGCAACATGGAAGTGCTGGTGCGCTATGCCAATGAAGAACAGAAACAGCGCTGGCTCGAACCGCTGCTGCGCGGCGAGATCCGCTCGGCGTTCGCCATGACCGAGCCCGATGTCGCCTCGTCGGATGCCACCAACATGGCCGCCCGGGCCGTGCGCGATGGTGACGAGTGGGTGATCAACGGCAAGAAATGGTGGACCTCCGGTGCCTGCGATCCGCGCTGCAAGATCCTGATCTTCATGGGCCTGAGCAACCCGGACGCGCCGCGTCACCAGCAGCACTCGATGATCCTGGTGCCAGTGGATGCACCGGGTGTGAAGATCCTCCGTCCGCTGCCGGTGTTCGGCTACGACGATGCCCCCCACGGCCATGCCGAAGTGTTGTTCGAGAACGTGCGGGTGCCCTACGAGAACGTGCTGCTGGGCGAGGGGCGGGGCTTCGAGATTGCCCAGGGGCGCCTTGGCCCGGGCCGGATCCACCACTGCATGCGTTCCATCGGCATGGCCGAGCGGGCGCTGGAGCTGATGTGCAGGCGCTCGGTCAACCGTACCGCGTTCGGCAAGCCGCTGGCGCGCCTGGGCGGTAATATCGACAAGATCGCCGACTCGCGGATGGAGATCGACATGGCCCGCCTGCTGACCCTGAAGGCGGCGTACATGATGGACACCGTCGGCAACAAGGTGGCGAAAAGCGAAATCGCCCAGATCAAGGTGGTGGCGCCGAACGTGGCCCTGAAGGTGATCGACCGCGCGATCCAGATCCACGGCGGGGCCGGGGTCTCGAATGACTTCCCGCTGGCCTACATGTATGCGATGCAGCGCACCCTGCGCCTGGCCGACGGTCCGGACGAAGTGCACCGCGCGGCGATCGGCAAGTTCGAGATCGGCAAGTACGTGCCGCGGGAGATGATGCGTTCGGAACGCTGAATCCCACACCGCTGCCGGGGTGAGCCCGGTCCCCTGCAGGAGCTGGCTTGCCAGCGATGAGGTCCGTGAGGGCAAGGCTTGTCTTGAGGGCCTCATCGCCGACAAGCCGGCTCCCACAAGGTCGGCTTCTCTCAAGCTCAGTCTCCTGTAAGGTCGGCTTCCCACAAGGTCGGCTGCCCATGAGGTCAGTCTCCTGCAAGGTCAGCCTCCCGCAAGGGCCGATCCCTCAGTACACCCACACCTCGACCCGGCGGTTCTTGATCCGTCCTTCGTCGGCGGTATTCGCCGCCACCGGCATCTGTGCGCCGAAGCCCTGGATGTCGCGAAACACCACGCCGCCCTTGAGCAGTTCCCGGCGTACCGCCATCGCTCGCAGCCTGGACAGCAACGCCGCCCGTTGCGGATCGTTCTTGGCATCGCCAAAGCCCACCAGTGTCACCCGCTTGTGCAGCTTGTTCTGGCCGCGCAGGTAATCGAGCACCCGCAGCACGTCCTGGCGGGCCTTGTTGTCGAGGCTGGCACTGCCTTCTTCGAAGCGGAAATTCACCGACAGACGCTGCGCCCGTTTCGCCAGTTGCTGGTAGCCGGGCGGCATCTGCGCACTGGCCTGTACCGGTATAGCCTGGACGGTCTGGGCGATAAAGCCGCTGCGGGCGACAATCGCCTGTCCGGCCTTGCTCTGGGCAAAGCGCACCAGCGACTGGGCCCAGGGATTGGGCAGGTCGGGCGGCAAGTAGAAGAACAGCCGGCGTGACAGCGGATAGTCCTCGGTGGCGATCAGGCTGTTGAGCGGCAGCATCGGTTGCGAATCACCGTCGACAATGGCCACGGCCTTGGCCCGGCGCACATAGGGCAGGCCGATGAAACCGATGCCGGCCGGATCCTGGCTCACCGCGTCCGACAGCTGTTCGCTGGACTCGAAGCGCCGGGCCCCGGCGGCCAGGGACTTGCCGCGCCGGGCGAGGACCAGGTCCTTGAACGTGTCCCAGGTCCCGGACTGGTCATCGCGGGCATACAGGTGGATCGCTCCGCCGATACCGCCCAGTTCTTCCCAGGTTTTCACCTCACCGGCGAAGATCTTCGCCAGTTGCCCGGTATCGAGCTGGTTCAGCGGGTTCTGCGGATGCAGGATGATCGCCACGCCGTCGATGGCGATCACTTGCTCGGCCTCGGGGCTTTTCAGGTCACCGAGGTGTTCCAGGGCCTGGCGTTCGGATTCCTTGATCGGTCGGGAAGCGGCGGCGAGGTCGGCGGTGCCGGCCTTGAGGGCGGCGAAGCCGGTGCTGGAGCCATGGGCGGCGACTTCCACGCTGACCCGCCGACCCTGCTCGGTGGTGGCGAGCAGCCGTTGCTCGTTGTCCTTGCCGGTGGCCGCGTCATGCACCCCGCGCAGGCCCTGTTCTTCGAGCCAGCCCTTGACCAGCGCCGGGCCGAGGCTGGCACCGATGGTGTTGGAACCCTGGATACGCAGCACCGGGCCGTCATCGGGCGGCGGCGGCAGGGCGGCCGACGCCAGGGGCGTCAGACCGCAAAATATCAGCAGGGAGAGCGCGCGCAGCATGAGGGCGGCACCTTTTATCAACAAAAGTGCTGCGAGAATGAGTCAGTCAGGTTTCAGTTAAATGACATGGGACGGGGCCGGGGCCCCTTCTTGAAAACTCCGTAGCCCCTGTAGGCGCTGGCTTGCCGGCGATGAGGCCCGTCAGAATTGCATCATCAATTCGGCCGCCATCGCTGGCAAGCCAGACTCCTACAGGGTTTTGTACTGCCTGGGAGAACGGGGATCAGCCCAGTTCCAGCCAGATCGGCGCGTGATCCGACGGTTTCTCCATGGCGCGCAGTTCGTAGTCGACACCCCCGGCCTTGACCCGCGACAGCAGGCCGTTGGAGGCCATGATCACGTCGATGCGCAGGCCGCG
The DNA here is from genome assembly GCF_049319725.1 of Pseudomonas sp. Mn2068. Classification (NCBI taxonomy): domain Bacteria; kingdom Pseudomonadati; phylum Pseudomonadota; class Gammaproteobacteria; order Pseudomonadales; family Pseudomonadaceae; genus Pseudomonas; species Pseudomonas sp. Mn2068. The sequence goes on from NZ_JBMOUG010000009.1 coordinate 266,197, forward strand.
CTTGGGCTCGTCCTCGAAGCCGCGGCTGCGGTAGTCGAACCAGCTGAAGCGATCGTTCACCTCGGGGTGCAGGTGCCGGAAGCTGTCCACCAGGCCCCAGTTCTTCAGGCGCGCCAGCCATTCGCGTTCTTCCGGGAGGAAGCTGCACTTGCCGGTTTTCAGCCAGCGCTTGGCGTTCTCGGCACCGATGCCGATATCGTTGTCTTCCGGGGAGATATTGATGTCGCCCATCACCACCAGCGGCGTGTCATTGCTGAAACGGCTCTCCAGCAACTGTTGCAGATCCTCGTAGAAGCGCGCCTTGGCCGGGAACTTGGTCGGATGGTCGCGGCTTTCGCCCTGGGGGAAATAGCCGTTCATGATGGTCACCGGGGTGCCGTTTTCATCGGCGAAGGTGCCCCAGATAAAGCGCTTCTGCGATTCTTCGTCGTCGCTCTCGAAGCCCTTGTGCAGGCTCAATGGCGCCTGGCGCGAGAGCAGGGCGACGCCGTAATGGCCTTTCTGGCCGTGGAAGTGCACGTGGTAGCCCAGGGCTTCGACTTCGGCCTGGGGGAACTGGTCGTCGGAAACCTTGGTTTCCTGCAGGCCGATCACGTCCGGCTGGTGTTTTTCGATCAGCGCCGCCAACTGATGGGGACGGGCGCGCAGGCCGTTGATGTTGAACGAGACGATCTTCATGGGCGGCAGTCCTGGCAAAACAGCGATGCTAGCCGACAAGTCGGATCCCGGCCAGCATGGCGGTAGGACAAATGCGCTGCTAACGTCTTTTATCGAGAGGTTGTAGGCAGTCGCTTTGAACTGTCGCGCCCATCCAGCGCTCGTACATAACAACAAGCTGCGTCCACGCAGCGTTCAGGGAGATCGACCGTCATGCCCGACACTTCAGAAACCATCGCCCAGGTTCACCTGCTGGACGGTGGTTATTCACGCGAAGCCCGTTCCTTGCTGTACCAGGCCTACCGCCACGAGCCGACCTTCGGCTACCTGTTCGAGTCCGAGCGCGCGGGTTATGAACAGCGGGTCCGCGCCACGGTACGGGAACTGGTCAAGCAGCACTTTCTCCAGGAACTGCCGGCCATCGGCCTGCTGGTCAACGACCGTCTGATCGGTATTGCCCTGATCGCGCCGCCGCAACGCCGGCTGGGGATCACCGAGAGCTGGGCCTGGCGCATGCGCATGCTGCTCAGCACCGGTTTCAAATGCACCCGGCGTTACCTGGATTATCACCAGGCGGTGCTGGCCTGCGTGCCTTCCACTTCGGTGCACGTGTTGCCGCTGCTGGGGATCCATCCGCAGTTCCAGGGCCAGCACTACGGCGAGCAGCTGCTGACGGCGGTGCATAACTGGTGTGCCGAGGACGAACACTCCGAAGGCGTCATCCTCGATACCGGCAATCCGCGCTACCTGGAGTTCTACAAGCGCCAGGGCTATGAGGAGATCGGCGAAGTGGCGGTAGGGCCGATCCTGGAACATGTGTTCTATCACGCCAACCCGCAGGTGTTACAAACAGCAATGGCTTGAGTGCGAACTTTAACCCCGGACGGGGTTCTATGACGGTCCCCAGCCCGTGGTAGCATCCGCGCTTATGACGTTTTCAGGAAGATTCACCAGCGGCTTGCTCCTGCTTTTGTGCAGCATGACGGCGCTGGCACAAAGTGAACTCGATGTTCGGGTCAAACCGGCCAACGATGAGTTGAAGTCCAATGTGGAAGGTTACATCGGTAGCCTCGGCAATCGTGGCGAGCGTGGGCTCGAGCGTTTCAGCCGGGGGGCCGAGGAGCAGGCGCGAAAAGCCGCCCAGGCCCTGGGCTACTACCAGCCGCGGATAGAAACCGAGGTCGAGGGCGGCAAGACGCCGCGCCTGATCCTCACCATCGACCCCGGCGAACCGGTGCGCCTGCGCAATGTGACCGTGCGCATCGAGGGGCCGGCCACCAGCCTGAAGGCATTCCGCGTGCCGCGCAGCGATACGCTCAAGCCCGGCGCCGTGCTCAATCATGGTCATTACGAAGACGCCAAGCGACTGATCCAGAACCAGGCCTCGCGCTACGGTTTCTTCAGCGGACGCTTTACCGCGCAGAAACTCCTGGTCGACCCGCAGGCCGGTGTCGCCGATATCGAACTGGTCTACGACAGCGGCCCGCGTTATGCCCTGGGCCATGTGCATTTCGCCGGTGACACGCCGTTCGACGATGACCTGTTGCAACGCATGGTGCCATTCAAGCCCGATACCCCGTACGACTCCGAGCTGATCGCCGAACTCAACCAGGCCCTGCAATCGAGTGGTTACTTCGAGGGTGTGCGGGTGGACGCCGCACCGACCGCCGCCACGGCCCGGGTGATTCCGGTGGAGGTCCAGTTGCAGACCCGCAAGCCGCGCACCATGGGCCTGGGCCTTGGCTATTCGACCGACGTCGGCCCGCGGGGCAAGGCCAACTGGACCCGCCACTGGGTCAATGGCGAGGGTGACAGCTACGGTATCGAAAGCGAAATCTCCGCGCCGCGGCAGAACGTCGGCATCTGGTACGACCATCCGCTGGATCCGCCACTGACCGACAAGCTGCGCTGGGCGGCCGGCTATCAATATGAAGAACTGGCCAACACCGACAGCCTGAGCAAGCTGCTCACCGTCGGCCCGGAATGGCACAGCAAGCTGCCCAGCGGCTGGCAGCGGGTGATCTCGTTGAAATGGCAGCGCGAAGAGTATCGCCTGGGCGATGACTCCGGCCTGAGTACCTTGCTGATGCCGGGTGTCAGCTACTCGTACCTGCGTAGCGACAACCGCATCGACCCGCATGACGGCTATCGCCTGCAGTTCGATGCCAAGGTCGCCAAGGAGGGCCTGGGCTCGGACAACAACCTGTTGTACGGCACCGCCATGCTCAAGGGGCTGACCACGGTCCTGGACAAGCACCGTTTCCTCGGTCGGGTGCAATTCGGCGGCAGCGCCACCAACGGCTACAAGTCGGTGCCACCGTCCTTGCGTTTCTTTGCCGGTGGCGACCAGAGCGTGCGCGGCTACGAATACCAGAGCCTGTCCCCGGAAAACGACCAGGGCGATCGGATCGGTGGCCGCTACATGGTGGCCGGCAGTCTCGAGTACCAGTATTCCGTGGCTGACAAGTGGCGCATCGCGACCTTTGTCGACCAGGGCAATTCGTTCAATACCCTGGACTTTCCCAGCCTCAAGACCGGCGTCGGCATCGGCGTGCGCTGGGTTTCGCCGGTCGGTCCGATCCGTCTCGACCTGGCCCATGCGCTGGATGATCCCGGCGGTATCCGTTTGCACTTTTCAATGGGGCCTGAGCTGTGAAGCGTGGTTTGAAAATCGCCGGCCTGGTGTTCCTCGCCGGCCTGCTGCTCGTGGCGACGCTGCTGGGGCTGGTGCTCGGGACCCAGTCTGGCAGCCGCTGGGCGCTGGCCCAGGTGCCGGGCTTGAGCGTGGAGAATTTCCAGGGGCGTCTCGGCGGGCAATGGAGTGCCGATCACCTGCTCTGGCAGCAGGACGGCAGCAAGGTCGAGCTGCTGCAGCCGCGCTTCGACTGGTCGCTGCCGTGCCTGGCGCGGTTGAACCTGTGTATCGATCAACTGGATGTCGAGCGGGTCGAGCTGCACTTCGCGCCGGGCGAGCAAACCAGCAGCGGGCCGCTGACCTTGCCCGAGCTGAAATTGCCCGTGGCGATTCGCCTGGGGCAGGTGCGGATCGGCAGTCTCCTGCTGGATGGCAGCGAGCAGTTCAAGGCGTTGCAACTGGCGGCGCGCTGGGCGGACAACGGTCTGCAGATCGACACCCTGCACCTGCAACGCGATGACCTGAACCTGGAACTGTACGGGCAATTGCAGCCGACCGGTAACTGGCCACTGGCGCTGCGGGGCAAGTTGCTGCTGCCGGCACCCGGCGCCACGCCGTGGTCGCTGGCCCTGGATATCCAGGGCGACCTGCTCAAGACCTTGCGACTCAAGGCCGACAGCAGCGGTTACCTGCAAGGGCAACTGACGGGGGAGTTGCAGGCCCTGGCGGAAAACCTGCCGGCGCGGGTGAAGATCACCGCCGACGGCTTCAAGGCCAGCGCCGACCTGCCGGATACCCTGCAACTCAATCAGCTGGAACTGACCGGCAACGGCGACCTGAAGAACGGCTACCAGTTGCAGGGACAGGCGACCCTGCCGGCCGAGCAGGGGCCGATCGGCCTGGCGCTGCAAGGCCGGGTCGATGCCAACGGCGCGCAGATCGCCGCGCTGGACCTGACGGCCAGTGCCGACCAGCGCCTCAAGGTCAGCGGGCAACTGGACTGGCACCAGGGCTTCAGTGCCGACGCCAATGTCGACTGGCTGGATTTCCCCTGGCATCGGCTGTATCCGCTGATCGATGAACCGGCGGTCAAGGCGCGGACCTTTATCGGCGAAGTGCATTACACCGACGGCAACTACCTGGGCAATTTCAAGGCTGACCTCGACGGGCCAGCGGGCCGCTTCAACCTGCTCAGCCCGTTCAGCGGCGACCTGCAGCAGATCGCCCTGCCGCAATTCGAACTGACGGCGGGGCAGGGCAAGGCCAGCGGTTACCTGAAGTTGCAGTTTGCCGACGGCGTGGCCTGGGATACCGCGCTGGACCTCAGTGCGCTCAACCCGGCTTACTGGCTGGCGGAACTGCCCGGCACCCTGGCCGGGCCGTTGCGCAGCAAGGGGCAGTTCAAGAACGGGCAACTCGACCTCGCGGCCGATCTCGATCTCAAGGGCCGGCTGCGCGGGCAACCGGCGGTGCTCCAGGCCAAGGCGGCCGGGACCGGCGAGCAGTGGAATCTCGGCGCCCTGGATATTCGCCTGGGGGACAACCGCATCACCGGCAACGGCAGCCTGCAACAGCGCCTGGCCGGCCAGCTCGACCTCGATATGCCGCGTCTCGGCCAGCTCTGGCCGCAGTTGCGCGGACAGTTCAAGGGGCGGGTCGATCTCGCCGGCAGCCTCAGGGCGCCCCAGGGCAAGGTCAGCCTGCAAGGGCAGCAACTGGTGTTCGCCGACAACCGCCTGCAGAGCCTCAGCCTCGAAGCCAACCTCGACGACGCCCAGCGCGCCCGTCTCGAACTCAAAGGTAACGCGATCAAGCTCGGGGAAACCGACCTGGGCAACCTGCTGGTCAATGGTCAGGGCGATCTCAAGCGCCAGCAACTGCAACTGGATCTGCAGGGGCCCCTGCTGAAACTGGCCCTGGGCCTGGACGGTACGCTGGACCAGGGCAACTGGCGCGGCCGCCTGGCCTCGGGCGACGTGCAGACCGGCGGCCAGGACTGGAAACTGCAGAACCCGGCGAAACTGGAGCGGCTGGCCGATGGTCGGTTGACCTTTGGTGCCCATTGCTGGATGTCCGGCGACGCCAGCCTGTGCGGCGAGGACCAGCGCCTGATGCCAGAGCCCAAATTGCGTTATCACCTCAAGCAATTCCCCCTGGAAAGCCTGGCGCAGTGGATGCCCCGGGATTTCGCCTGGCAGGACCGGCTCAACGCCGACCTGCAACTGGACCTGCCGGCGGGCGGGCCGAAAGGCCAGATCGTGGTCGACGCCAGTGGCGGCACCTTGCGCATCCGCGAGAAGCGCCGCAAGTGGCTGGACTTCCCCTATGAAACCCTCCGCCTGACCAGCAACCTGACGCCTCGGCGGGTCGATACCCATCTGGATTTTCGCGGCGGCAAGCTGGGCGAACTGACCCTCCAGGCGCAGATCAATCCGCTGGCGAAGAACAAACCCCTGAGTGGCGATTTTCGTCTCGGCGGGCTTGATCTCACCGTGATCCGGCCTTTCGTGCCGATGGTCGAGAAACTGGCCGGGCGCCTGGACGGCAGCGGACGTTTGTCCGGTGGCCTGCTGGCGCCGCAGGTCAACGGCAACCTGAGCCTCAGTGGTGGGGAAATCTCGGGGCCGGAACTGCCGACCACGATCAGCGACCTGCAGATCCAGGCGCAGATCGCCGGCGAGAACGTGCAGCTCAATGGCACCTGGAAGGGTGGCGAGTCGGGGCAGGGCAGCCTGGGCGGGCATGTCGGCTGGGCTGACGCGCTGCTGGTGGATATCGCGGTCAAGGGCGCGCAATTGCCAGTGACCGTCGAACCCTACGCGACTCTGGAAGTCGCCCCGGACCTGAAGATTTCCATGCGCGGCGACAAGCTGGCGATCGTGGGCAAGGTCCTGGTGCCCAAGGGCGAAATCACCGTGCGCGAGTTACCGCCGTCGACCGTCAAGGTGTCGGACGACACGGTGATCGTCGGGCACCAGACCGAAGAGGGCAAGACCCCGCTGGCCATCGCCATGGACATCGATGTCGTGGTCGGCCAGGACAAGCTGAGCTTCAGCGGCTTCGGCCTCACTGCGAACCTGGCGGGGCAGGTGCATATCGGTGACAACCTCGATACCCGTGGCGAGTTGCGGCTCAATGACGGACGTTACCGGGCCTACGGCCAGCGCCTGACCATCCGCCGCGCGCGCCTGCTGTTTGCCGGCCCGGTCGACCAGCCGTACCTGGATATCGAGGCGATCCGCCAGACCGACGATGTGATCGCCGGGATCCGCCTGAGCGGCAGCGCCGAGCAACCGACCACGCAGATCTTCTCGGAACCGGCCATGAGCCAGGAACAGGCCTTGTCCTACCTGGTGCTGGGGCGTCCGTTGAGCACCACCGGGGAAGACAACAACATGCTCGCCCAGGCCGCCCTGGGGTTGGGCCTGATGGGCAGTTCGTCGGTGACCTCGGACCTGGCGAAGAACCTCGGCATCCAGGATTTCGAGCTGGATACCCAGGGCAGTGGCAACAACACGGCGGTGGTGGCCAGCGGCAAGATCACCGAAAAGCTCAGCCTGCGTTACGGCGTGGGCGTGTTCGAACCCGCCAATACCATTGCCTTGCGCTACCTGCTGAGCAAGCGCGTGTACCTGGAGGCGGCGAGTGGCGTGGCGAGTTCGCTGGATATCTTCTACAAGCGGGATTTCTGAGGGGAGGAGCCGGCAGGCGCAGGAGCGCCGGGCCAGCTCCCACAAGGGCTATGGCGCGCCACTGATTGAATCTGTGGGAGTCGGCTTGCCGGCGAAGGCGCCCTGACAGACACCGCAAGGCCCAGGGGCCTCTTCGCTGGCAAGCCGTTTGCTCAGCGGTTGAGGCTGCTCATCGCCGCCTCGGGGTAACGGGTGCCCGCCGCCGCATTTGCCGGGAAAACCGCCTCCAGCGCCTGCAGTTCAGCCGTGCTCAACTGCACGTCCAGTGCGCCGACATTCTCTTCCAGGTACTTGCGCTGCTTGGTCCCGGGAATCGGAATCAGGTAGTCGCCCTGGGCCAATACCCAGGCCAGCGCCAGTTGCCCGGCGCTGACCCCTTTCTGCGCGGCCAGTGCCTGCACCTGCGCAACCAGTTGCAGGTTCTTCGCGAAATTCTCGCCCTGGAAGCGCGGGCTGGTGCGACGGAAGTCGTCGGCGGCAAAGTCGTCCGGGGTTTTCAGCGCTCCGGTGAGGAAGCCCCGGCCCAGCGGGCTGTAGGGTACGAACGCAATGCCCAGTCGTTGGCAGGCCTGCAGGCAACCGTTGTCCTCCTGGTCGCGGCTCCACAGCGAGTATTCGCTTTGCAGCGCGCTGATCGGATGGACCTTGTGCGCGCGTTCCAGGGTCGCCGCCGAGGCTTCGCTCAGGCCCAGATAACGTACCTTGCCGGCCTTGACCAGTTCGGCCATGGCACCGACGGTTTCCTCGATGGCCACGTGCGGATCGATACGGTGCTGGTAGTACAGGTCCAGGGTTTCGATGCCCAGGCGCTTGAGGGTACCGTCGATGGAGCTGCGGACATACTCCGGCCGGCCGTTGACCCCGCGCAGGGAGGGATTGGCCGGGTCGCGCAGGATGCCGAACTTGCTCGCCAGGAATACCTGGTCGCGCTTGCCGGCGATCGCCTTGCCGATCAGTTCTTCGTTGCTGTAGGGACCATAGATATCGGCGGTATCCAGCAGGGTCACGCCCAGCTCCAGGGCGCGGTGCAGGGTGGCGACGGCTTCGCCGGTGCCGCCGGTGGTATAGAAATCGCTCATGCCCATGCAGCCCAGGCCGATGGCGGAAACCTGCGGGCCGTTCCTGCCCAGTTGACGAGTGTGCATCGTTGGCGCTCCTGTACGAAAGATTGCCCATTGTGGTCCTCGACAAAAGCGCGATAAACCCGTTAAAAGTGCTATCACTGTTCGTATTTTCTAAATAATGGATCGCTGATGGACCGTTTCAACGCCATGCGCGTATTTACCCGGATCGTCGAGCTGGGCGGTTTCGCCAAGGCTGCGGACAGCCTGCAACTGCCCCGTGCCTCGGTGACGATCCTGGTCAAGCAGTTGGAGGCGCACCTGGGAGTGCAGTTGCTGCGCCGTACCACCCGCCAGGTCAGCACCACCCTCGACGGCGCGGCCTATTACCAGCGCTGCGTGCGCCTGCTGGCGGACCTGGAAGAAACCGAGGCGGTGTTTCGCGCCACGCGCCTGAATCCGCGCGGCACCTTGCGGGTCGACATGCCGGCGGCCATCGGGCGGCTGATCGTGATCCCGGTGCTGCCGGAGTTCACCGAGCGTTATCCGCTGATCGAGCTGGAGATCGGTCTCAACGACCGCCCCGTGGACCTGATTCGCGAAGGCATCGATTGCGTGTTGCGCGGTGGCGGGGTGCTGGACGACTCGCTGGTGGCAAGGCCGCTGGTGACGGTCGAACAGGTGATCTGCGCCAGCCCGGCCTATCTGCACAAGCACGGCGTGCCCGACTCGCTGGAGGCGCTCTCGGCCCATCGGATGGTCGAGTACTTTTCCAGCGCCAGCGGCAAGCGCTATGGCCTGGATTTTCTCCACGACGGTCAGTTGCAGGCCCTGCACCTGGCCAGGCAGGTCGCGGTCAGCAGCGCCGATGGCTACCTGGCCGCCTGCGAAGCCGGATTCGGCCTGGCACAGATTCCGTACTACCACGTGGTCGAGCAATTGCGCGATGGTCGACTGTGCGAGGTGCTGCCGGGGATAGCGCAGCCGGGCTTGCCGCTGTCCGCCCTCTACCCGCCGCATCGCCAGTTGTCCCAGCGGGTGCGGGTGTTCGTCGATTGGCTGGTGGAGGTGTGTGCCCGGCCGGGCATCGGTTTCCAGCGTTGAGGGGCAGGGGCCTGAAACGAAACGGGTGAGCCGCAGGGCTCACCCGTGGATGTCAGCGATGGTAGTAACCGGGACCGCCTCCGTAATAACGGTGGTCATGCCAGCCACCACCGCCGTGGGGAAATATGATGCAACCGCTCATGGACAACATGAGCAACACAGGAATCAGCAGTGTGATTCGACGAAACATGGACACATCCTCATGGTTGAAGCCGGGAAGCGAAAACTCTTGCCCGGCTGTATCATGAGACTGCGTTTGGCCCGGCTTATTCGGCGAGCGCTGTAGGCGCTTGGCATGAATGCCGATACAAACCCGATACAATTTTCCGTTTCAGGCTTTTTTCAGGACGCACGCAATGACCCAGGCACAACGTTTGAAATACTCGATTCTGATCGTCCTGGTGGTGCTGGGGATCATGTTCGGCCTCACCTACCTGCAGAACACCGGCGTGATCAGCGAGAAGCTGTTCCAGTACATCGCCATCGGCGTGGCGGTGGTCGTGGTGATCATCAACGGCGTGATGCGTCGCAAGGTCAAGCCCTGACCCTCAATCCTGCTGTTCCAGCGCCGCCAGGGCGTCCGGATGCAGACTGTAGCTCTTGTCCGTGTTGAGCACCACGACACCTTCGCTGCACAAGCGCTTGAGCACTTCGCGCACGCTGAGGAAGGACAACGGAATGTCCAGCTCCAGCAGATGACTGTGGACGCCGCGCACGCCCAGGCGGCGCTGGCCGTTGCCGGCGTCGAGCAGGGCATCGATCACCTTCAGCCGGATCAGGCTGGTGCGCAAGCCGAAGTGCTTGAGCAGTTGGCGAATACGCTCGTTGCCATTGCGCTCGGCGGGTTTGGCAAACATGGCGCCCGAGCTGTAGGTAGGATCGCGTTGCAAGGAAATACCGTCCGTTGGCCTGTGCTGGTCGTACATGCAAAAACTCCTTTTCAGAGCCTGATCAGGAAAGTGATGTCTGCTCTCGCTTGTTAAGACGAACGAGACGGATAAATCATGAAGCCCCGAATGTAGAAAATTTGTCGCTATCAGGTCGCAGGCATGTCGAGGCGCTGAACCGCAGCTGTCCGGTCGACTAAATTCCGCGTGCGGCATTCGTCTTTATGGGCAGGCATCGGCTGCCCGTTGCTTTTCCCCGTGGGCGCCGGTTTTTCCAGGCGCCCGTTCGTGTCATGTCTCGCGCTGCCTGGTACTCGATTGTTCTATCAGGAGTCTGCGTGATCACTTCCCGGCCATTTTCCAGGTGCTGCCTTGCAACGTTGCTGATCGGCCTGAGCCTGGGCGCCCATGCCCGTTCCGCACACAGCGAATTGAGCGCCGATATCCGTCGCACCACCTTCGGTGTCCCGCACATCCTGGCGAGCGATGAACGGGGCCTGGGCTATGGCATCGGTTACGCCTATGCCCAGGACAACCTGTGCCTGCTGGCCAACGAGATCGTCACGGTCAACGGCGAGCGCTCGAAGTATTTCGGCCCCGAGGCGCTGACGGTCGAACAACGGGAAAACCTCACCAGCGACCTGTTCTTCAACTGGCTCAACACGCCGGCGGCGGTTTCGGCGTTCTGGCAGGCGCAGAGCCCGGAGATCAGGCAGCGGGTCGAGGGGTATGTCGCCGGCTACAACCGGCAGTTGCGCGAGCGCCAGGCCCAGGGCCTGCCGGCGCAGTGCCAGGGTGACTGGGTGCGACCGATCACCGTGCTGGACCAGGTCAAGCTGACCCGGCGCCTGCTGGTCGAAGGTGGTGTCGGTCAGTTCGCCGAAGCGCTGGTGGCGGCAACGCCGCCCGAACAGACCGCACAGGTGCCATCGATGGCCTTCGAGCTGGCTGCCGAACGCATGCAACGGTTCGCCCTGGATCGCGGCAGCAACGGCGTGGCGGTCGGACGCGAGCGCTCGTTCAACGGTCGTGGCCTGCTGCTCGGTAACCCGCATTTTCCGTGGGTCGGCGGCATGCGTTTCTATCAGATGCACCTGACCATTCCCGGTCAGCTCGATGTGATGGGCGCCGCGCTGCCCGGCCTGCCGCTGATCAATATCGGCTTCAGCCAGCACCTGGCCTGGACCCACACGGTCGACACGTCCAAGCATTTCACCCTCTATCGACTGCAACTCGACCCCAAGGACCCGACCCGTTATCTGCTCGATGGAAAATCCACGGCCATGGACAAGCGCCAGGTGACTGTCCAGGTTCGCCAGCCGGATGGCAGCCACAAGGCGGTCTCGCGGGTGGTCTACAGCTCGGTGTTCGGACCGGTGGTGCAATGGCCCGGCAAGCTCGATTGGAACCGTCAGGTCGCCTTCAGCCTGCGTGATGCCAACCAGGACAACGACCGCGTGCTGCAGCAGTGGTACGCGATGAACCGGGCCGGCAGCCTCAAGGCCTTGCAGGCGGCGGTGCACAAGATCCAGGGGATTCCCTGGGTCAACACCCTGGCGGTGGATGACCAGGGCCGGGCGCTGTACATGAACCTGTCGGTGGTGCCTTATGTGGACGCCGCCAAGCTGAGCGAATGCAGTGACCCGCGGGCCGGCACCGAGCTGATCGTGCTCGATGGATCGCGCCGCGGCTGTGCCTGGAGCGTGGCGGCGAACGCCGCGCAGAAGGGGATCTTCCCGGCGGACCGGCTGCCGCAACTGGAGCGCGGCGATTACGTGCAGAACTCCAATGACTCGGCCTGGATGGTCAATCCGGCGGCGCCGCTCAAGGGTTTTTCGCCGGTGATCAGCCGTGACGGCCAGCCCCTTGGCCAGCGTGCGCGCTTTGCCCTCGATCAACTGGCGCGCCTGAACCAGGCCGGGCCGGTCAAGGTCGAGGATCTGCAGCGGATGGTGATGGACGACCAGGTCTACCTCGCCGGCCAGGTGCTGCCGGACCTGCTGCAGTTCTGTGCCGCCGACCTGGGCGCGGATGCCACGGCCCTGATACCGCTGTGCGACAGCCTGAAGAGCTGGGACCAGCACGCCAACCTGCAGAGTGGCCTGGGTTTTGTGCATTTCCAGAATGTCATGGGGCAGTTGTTCGAGAGTGGCGATATCTGGCGGGTCAAGTTCGATCCGACCGATCCGCAGCACACCCCGCGCGGACTGGACATCGAGCAGGCCGACGTGGCCAGGGCCGTGCGCGAAGCGATGCTGGCGTCGGTCGAGAGCGTGAACAAGGCGGGGCTGAAGGCCGATACGCAGTGGGGCGATGTGCAGCAGGTCAGCCAGGGCGGGCAACCGGTACCGGTGCATGGCGGGCCGGCCACGCTGGGGGTGTACAACGCGATCCAGAGTGTTCCCGGCGAGGACGGCAAGCGCGAGGTGGTCAGCGGTACCAGCTACCTGCAGGTGGTCAGCTTCGACGACAACGGTCCGCAGGCCCAGGGCCTGCTGGCGTTCTCACTGTCCAGCGACCCGGCTTCGGCGCATTTCCGCGACCAGACCGAAGCGTTCTCGAAGAAGGCCTGGAGCGTGCTGCCGTTTACCGAGCAGCAGATCAAGGCCGACAAGCAGTATCGCTTGCAGGTGATCAGCGAGAAGCAGGAAGCAGCGCCTGTGGGCGGGAAGCTGGCGCGGGAGTAACAGTACCTGTGACGAAAGGCTGGTGTGGGAGTAACAGAGTCTGTGGGAGCGGGGGGGGGGCTCGCAAGGGCAGGGAAAAAGCAAAAAAACCCCCTCGCGAACCCCCCCCCGCCCTTTCAAGAGTTTATGA